>CAZPVT010000035.1:0-86025 GCA_964590395.1 uncultured bacterium | reverse complement strand
GTGGTTTTAGGGTTGATTGGGGTCAGGTTTAGGTGGTTGGTTGTGGGTAGAGGTCTGTAGAGGAGTCTGGTTGTGGTGTTTGGGGTTCTGCGGGCAGGTGCCGGGAGCAGGGAGGGTATCATTGCGAGGAGCGAAGCCTGTTTTGCTACGGCTGTAATAAAAAGAATAGGGAAAAAGGAGGGGCCCGGTGCTACCAGTTGATAAATTGATATCCAATGGAATCGCCCTGGATCTTAAACAGGAGAAACCCCGGTTTCCCAAAATCAAGCGAGCCAGAGATCGTGCCGCAGACAAAGTGGTTGGTTTTGCCCAAAAGTTGGTGACGGTAGCCATGGATATGGCCAGCACAGTAGGCATAAACCTGGTATCGGGTTAAAAGTCCAAGGAGTCTTGCCCGTTCCGCATCTGAGGCGAGACGAAAAATTGTCGGTGTCTGGTCGTCGTAAATCGGAAAGTGGGTGATGATGATTTTTATTCTCTCGGATTTCTGCAACTCTTCGTTTAGCCAGGTAAACTGGTTTTCACCCAGCCTGCCTTCGCCAGTGTCAAGGAATATGAGCCGTAGTCTGGGAGATAGGGCAACTGAATAGCAGGAGGGACCAAAGCACTCCTTGAATTTCTCCCAGGAGTTGGGGCGGTAAAGGTCGTGATTGCCGAGGGTAACCAGGTGGGGTCCGATAGCACGGAGCAGGAGCTTAACCGAATCGTACTCACTATCCATTCCGTGCTCGGTCAGATCACCGGCAACACAGAAGAAACTGATACCGAGCGACTCAACCGCACGCTGGAATCGATCGAGGTAACCGCCACTTTGTTTGCCGATGTGGAGGTCAGCAAATACCGCAAACTGGAATGTGTCGCCGAATACGGGGATTGATGGTGGTGCTAATTTCTGGCTTTGTTTAACACGGGTTTCAACATCCGGGCAGAGGATGATCTGACGCAGATCAATTTCGCAGCGGATAAAAAGCAGAATCAGGAGGAGGATCAGGATGGAGTTCCGACGGTGGAATTTAGTTGCCATATTTTACGCCCAACTCCACTTTGATTGCGGTGAATGAGACTAAACTTGTGGAGAGGCCGTTGAGTGCAGTCCGGCAGGAGGCGAATATTTGCCAGCGGGGATACAACCGGTAACTGCCATTAACACCCAAGGGAAACTGCTGGGGATTTTTGATCTGTAGTCGTTCGTAATTACTCAACTCAGCCCAGAGGCGAAATCGTGTTTTATTAAGAAGATTGTAACGCAACAGATAGATAAGATTCCACTCTGGATAGAAAGGGAGTCGCGGAGCGGTGCTTGATCGGTAAAACATTCGACGCCAGCAGATGCCCAGCCCCAGAGTCAACTGGTTGGTGGGGGAAAAAAGGAGTAAGCCATATCCCCGGTTTTCTCCTATCTGCCAGTCAGACCAGTATTGATACTGATAACCAAGTACGAAGTTCAGCGGTTTTAATGAAAAACTACCACACAGGGTAGCACCGTTCAATCCGGGATGCTGGCCAAACCCCCAATTGAGTGCGGTGCCGATGGATGGGGAGTTGTCCAACCGGAGATTTACGCCCGCAGTAACCAGTCCCAGTGCCAGCACTCCGCGCTCACCCTGATAACCGAGGCTGAAGTCAGAAGAGATACCTACACCGAGCAGGTAGGTTGGGCAGGTAATCCACAAGACAGGGATTATCCAGCGCACAGCACCCATATTATCAGATTACTATTGGGTGTCAACCACTGGGGGGAGTTCCGGTATCGGGTATTGACAGATGATCGGAATCTGGTTAGAATTAATTACTAAGGAGGTGCGATGAGACAGTGGCTGTTATTTGTGCTCTTTTTTAGCCTGCGGCTTTCAGCCCAGTGGCTGGAAACCACCATCTATCTGCCGGATTCATTAGGTGGTCCGAATTCACCGTCAAGGATCTTTTACAACCCGAATAACAACACCGTGTTTATCTTTGGTGAGGATCGTGCGGTCCTGGTACTGGATGGTGTTACTCAACGAAAGATCGCCCGGCTGGATCTGCCCGGTTCTCCGCGTGGTTTCTGTTATAATCCGCAGGAGAACAAGATTTATGTTGCCGGGTCGGCGCTGGCAGTTATTGATGCGGCTGCTAACCGTGTTGCCCGGGTATTGAGTCTGTCCCATTTCACTGAAGATGTCTGCTACAATCCCAGTCTCAACCGGGTCTATGCGGTGGGTGAAAACTTAGTTTCGGTAATTGACTGCCGGGTGGATACGGTACTGAACCGGGTTGTTCTGCCGAGCAGAGCCGGGAACATCGCCTGTGCCACCAGGGTCAATAAGGTTTACTGTGTAATGAATAACGAAGATGTAGCGGTGATTGACTGTGCCACCGACAGTGTCATCAAGACCTTCTATACCGGCCGAGGACCCTACGGAATGCTTTACAACCATCTCAGCAATCGGCTTTACATCGCGGAGGAGTATGATGAGGATGTGGCGGTAGTGGACTGCGAACAGGATACGGTGATCAGATATCTAGTTGCCGGTTATAGTCCGAATCTGATCTGCCTCAATACGGTAAATAACAAATTTTATGTTGCCGACTGGGATGGGGACTGGTTTGGCATCTATGATGGTGCGGGTGACAGTTTAATTCGGTGGCTTATTCTCCGGAGCGAACAGCGGGGGCTGGTGTTTGATTCAATTGACAATTTGGTTTATGTGGCTTTGACCGGTTGCGACAGTATCGCGGTAATTGATGGGGTAAGTGACCAACTACTGCGCACAATTCCTGCTGCGGGCAGTTCACCAATGGGTCCTGCCTACAATCCCCGGGCAAATCTGATTTACTCCGCAGAGGCCGGTTCTAATACGGTAACCTATTACGATGCACCAACCAGTCAGGTGCGAGGCAGGGTGGATGTTTTACGGTTCACCCCAGGGCTTATTACCTATATTAGCGGTAACGACCGGCTCTACTGTGCGGATCTCGGGCAGAGAATGGTTTATCCAGTGGAATGTGCAAACAATCGTATTCGTCCCGGATTTCAACTGCCCTTCAATCCTGCCGCAATTATTTATTCGGCAGGGGTTAGCCGCGCTTATGTAATTCCCCGGAATGATAGTGCGATCGCGGTAATTGACTGTGCCCGGGAGACGGTGCGCACCATTATCCGTCTGGGCCGTTTTCCCCGCAGTGCGGTTTATGCTCCAGATATGGATGAGATCTACTGTGCAGTTCATCGCCTTGATGATGATTATATTGCGGTCCTCGATTGTGCCAGGGATACCATTACAGGTGAGATTATTACCGATGAAAATCCGGTGGTTCTCGGTTATGTTCCAGAGCACCATCTGCTCTATTTCACCGCGGGTTATGATTACCGGCCGTTGATTATCTACGATGTGGCTAATCACCGGGTGGTTGACGAGATCGGGCTTGGTGGCGCACCAGAGCAGGTCTGTTATCTGCGCCGGGAAAACCTGCTGGCCTGTATTGTTCAATACAGCGAACTGCTGGTATTAATTGACTGCGCAACCCACCGGGTTCAGGATGTTTTTTTCATTTCCCAGTATCCGAGGAGAATGGTTTATAACCCGGTTAACAACCGCCTTTACTGTGCAACCTACGCTGATACCCTGTTTGTAATTGATCCAGTGGAGATGGCTATTACCGATACCATACTGATTCGTGGTTGGGTGGTTGATATGATGCTGGACTCGATTGCCAGTAAACTGTACCTTGCCTTCGATCATCAGGATTGTGTGCAGATTATTGACTGCCAGACGAACCGGATTGTGGGCGAGGTTACCGTTTACGGTGGACCAAGCCGGTTTGCCTTCAGTCCGCCAAACCGGCGGATGTATGTTGCCGCACCGTTAAATGGGGCAGTTGCGGTTATCCGGGACTCAACGGTAGTTGGCATTACCGAACAGCAGGGGGCAACTGGCAGGCACAAGCTAATCCCGACGATTGTCCGTAACCATCTGATTATACCACTGGTTTACCATTCCGATGCCGGATTTACCCTTCTGGACTGCACCGGACGCCAGGTTGTTAACCTGAAGCCGGGTGTTAATGACCTGCGTAATCTGGCACCTGGAGTTTACTTTTTGACCGAAATTAGAAACCAGAGGCGCGTAACGGCCCAGAAGGTAATTATTACCAGATAGTCACGACCGGCTCTCTGTTAACTTGACTTTGGTACCGGTTCGGTTAATTTTTATCTCTGTGAGCGCAGAGGTCAGGCCGGCTCGTTACAGGAGTCACTACTGTCAACAGGGTTATGAGCCGGAGTCTTAAATTTTTTATCCGTAAGTTTGAAGAACTGCTTCAGCAGCCGGTAGTTGCGGGCAGGTATTATTCACCCCGGGCGTACCGTAATGCGGTGGTGCGGTTTCGCGCCCATACAGGCCATAACTGCGATACCGCGGGGAGACTTTACAACACCGCTGGGTGTCCACTCCATTCTGTTGCTGCCCGGACAGAGCTGGTGGAGAGGATCGGCTTAAATCCGTTTTTCTATCCTGCCCATCTTTTGCCCGGCTGTGACCTGCTTTCTGATTCGGGGACGACTACGATGACGATGGAGCAGTGGTCGCAACTACTTTTAGGTGATGAGGCTTACGGTTCAAATGAAGGGTATTACGAACTGAATGAGGTGATCGGTAGCACCTTTGGTGAAAGTTGGCAGCAGGATTTAAACTCCTCGGTTCAGACCCTTTTTATATTTCATCAGGGGCGGGCAGCAGAGCACTGTCTGTTTTTCAACTTGAGTCAGCAACTTGAGAGGAGAGGACTACCACCTTTAGCAAAGGCAATTGATGAGATTGGTGCTGATACCTGGATTTTTGCCCGGATCCGGTATGAGATTGAGCGGTTTCGGCGCCGGGGCAAAAAGGAGCCGGTTTATCTGATTCCGAGCAATGGCCATTTTGATACCACCGAGGCAAACATTGCCGATGCCGGTATTGTTCCGTTAAATCTTAACTGTGAGGAGCATCGGCGTAATGATACCGGTTATCCCTTCCGGGGTAATATCAACCTGACTGAACTGGTTGAACTGTTAGATAGGATTCCGGAGCGGATTCCGCTTGTTTACCTGACGGTAACCAATAACACCGGAGGTGGTCAGCCGGTGGCGATGGCGAATATTCGGGCGGTGCATCAGATAACGCGGGAGAAGGGGATACCGTTTTTCCTTGATGCCTGCCGTTTTGCCGAGAATGCCTGGTTTATTCAAAAGCGCGAGCCAGGATATGCGGCAAGGTCTGTTTCCGAGATCGTGCAGGAGATGTTTGGGTATCCAGATGGTTTTCACATCAGTTTTAAAAAGGATGGTCTGGCAAATATCGGTGGTGCACTGATTGTCCGGCAGGATGGGCTTTTTGCCTCCAATCCGGTCTATCAGCAACTTTTAGCCCGGATGACCGATTATCAGATTCTTACCGAGGGCCATCCTAGTTACGGTGGACTTGCAGGTAGGGACCTGAAGGCGATCGCGGAAGGGTTGAGGATGGTTATAAGGCAGGAGTATCTTGATGCCAGAATCAACCAGGTTCATCGTTTTGCCGACTATCTTGTTAAGGCAGGAATTCCGATTGTTCTCCCGGCAGGTGGTCATGCGGTTTACCTGGATATTGACCGATTTTTCCAGGGCGTTCCGTGCAAGGATAGTGATTATAAAGGAATAGCGCTTGTTGCCCTGGTTCTGATTGCCGGTCACCGGCTGTGTGAACTGGGTGTTTACGCCTTTGAAATGGAGGGTCAATCTCCCCCGCGTAATAACTATGTCCGGGCAGCGGTGCCCAGGCTCACCTATGAGGATCAGGACCTGTTTGCCTGCGCTGAGGTGATCAAACTGCTTTACCAGCATCGTGATTTGATACCTGCGGTAGAGGTGATTTACGGTAAGGATCTGACCCTGCGACATTTTAAGAGCCGGTTTGGGTTTGTTGAAGGATGAGGTTGGGTCGATGCGGGTAGGTTTTTTTCAGTTCTGTCCCAAGCCCAGGGCGATTGAGGAGAATCTGAATTACATCCTTCGGGTTGCGGAAAAGGTGGATGTGGATTTGCTTGTTTTGCCCGAGTTGGCCCTGACCGGTTATCTCTTTGCCTCAAGAGAGGAGCTGGCGTCATATGCCTTAAAGGTGCCGGACTGTCCTGTGTGTCTCAGGTTAGTTAATCTCTGTTCAGAAAAAAATATTAATATAGTCATAGGTATCGCGGAAAAGTCAGACAGCCGGGTTTTTAACTCTGCCCTGCTTTTTACCGCTAACGGTTCAATCCACACCTATCGTAAGGTCCATCTTTTTACCGATGAGAAGGATCTGTTTGATCCCGGTGATGCGGGTTTTCCGGTTTTTCAGTTAGGAGAGATTAAACTCGGGATGCTGGTATGCTTTGATTACTTCTTTCCGGAAGGTGCTCGCACCCTGATGTTACGGGGTGCCCAGATTATCTGCCATCCGGCAAATCTGATCTTAAACTATGCCCAGACAATGACCATCACCCGCTCCCAGGAAAACCGGGTTTTCTGGATTCTGGCAAATCGCATCGGCACAGAAAGTCTGGGCACACAGACGTTAACCTTTACCGGCCAGAGCCAGATAATTGCACCCAACGGCGAAGTCATTGTCCGGGCAAGCAGGGAGAATGAGGAGTTGAGAGTGGCGGATATGAATCCGGCACTGGCGCTTGATAAATCGGTTACCCGTCGTAACGATATCCTATTGGATCGGCGACCCGAATACTACCTTTAACTTCGGCAGAAGGGATTTCTTTGCAGGTGGTCTTATTACATAAAGATTGCTCCGTTCGCCTTCGACTCAGTCGCAATGACGACCCCTACTGTCATTCCGAGTCCGAAGGACGAAAGAATCTCTGTGCGTGTAGACCGGTTTTTGCGCTTTTAGATTGCCACGGCACTGCGTGCCTCGCAATGACAGAAAGGAGGACTCCTCGCAATGACATTTTTGCCCGCGGTAGAAGGTAATGCGCCTTTAACCCGCGGGCTGGTTAACCACACCCAGAAAGAGAATGGTGCCGGTTGAGTTGTCACGAATCAGGAAGAGAAACGGCCGGTCAAACACCAGATTAAATGGAGGTTGCTGGACAGGAATTGAGGTCATCACCATCTCCACCGAGGTTACCGCCGCAGCTTCTGTGCCTTCCTCCTGGACCTCAATAAAACTTTTGTGTTTGACATCGCCGATCGCCAGTTGAGCCTTTTTACTCATACCGCTAAAATCGGCACGCTCCAGGTCAAAGGCGATACCCATACCCATCCTTATCAAAACCTCTTTTAGGCTCTGTTCATACTCAATCTGAAAACGGGGTAGTTTGATACTACCCTGACGGGACTCAAATAATGGCAGATAAGAGGCCTGCCAGTTGTCCATGGTGAATTTTTGGAGAAAACCCTCTAACTTTATCCCTTCTGCCGGCAGAAACAGAAACATACTCATTTTTCCCTTTCCATAAGGCAGTTCTACCGCTTCAAAGCCGTCACCTGCGAGATAGTTGAACTTGCCCGAGTTAGCCATCATTTTGACTTTTTGGGTCGTGCCGTCCGGTAGGTGAAATTTACCATCAGCGGTCAGTTTCGGGTCAAACTGGTGCTGCCATTTTCCCTTGAAATAGATGGCGTTAATGACAAACAGGGCATGCTCTGGATTGATCCGGTTGACAATCGCTTTAATCAGGTTGCCGGTTTTTTTGCTTACCCAGTTATTGATCTTTGTCACCGCGTCCGGTGCGTTGAAGTCCAGGACAGTAACATCCGCATCGTAAAACTGATGCAGGCGCTGGATAAAGTCTCGCCTAATCTCTACCCCTTTCCTTGCCCAGAGTGAATTGGCGATTTTCATCTCCAACTGCGGGTCGCGCTGGATAAGTTCCTGTGTCAGGGCCTGTGCCTGATGGTTGATAGATGTCAGATTCGCCTCTTCAAAACCGAGGCAGTCAGCCATCGCCTTTCTGGTTGCACCATTTGCACCATTTGTGGTCATCGTCAGCGCGATGGCAATGGAGAACGGGGAGACAAGCAGGTTTTTGTCCTTCTGGGTGGTAAACAGTTCACGGCACAGTTCAAAGCCAAACTGGTTGATGATGGGTGCTAAATTTATAGGCTGGTTTTTTGCCTCTGAACCGCGCAGTGGTGAACCGATTAAACTGATGATGATAAAAATACTCATAGTAATTTAATCATACCGCTAATCCGGATAAAAGCAAGCAGAGCAGTAAAAACGATTTCCGGCGGGATAACGGTTATCGGTATGGTTAGCAAACAGAGAGCCGTTATTCAAACCAAACCGATAATCCTATTCCATACCCAACTTACCACTTTTAACAGCACCGACGAGCATAGTCCAACAGTTACCTTGCCTCAAGCCCAGGTCATAGCCATATTGGCCACCGCCTTTCAAACCGTTATTTGTGTGCTAATTAGAATCATATCGTTTATGATTACCAATGCCCTCCCCGATACTGCCCAGGGGGGCAGGATCCAAGAGCCATGCTTGAAGATAACACGCTATTTTTCAAACAGTTACCGAAATTTAACCCTTAAGTTAAAAACACCTGTTAATCCAAAGTTGTAGATTGCCACCTGTCTTCCGCAGAATACACTGACTTCCCTTCAACTCGTCATTCCGAACCGTCTCCCTTCCCCGGTCATTGCGAGCAGTAGCGAAGCAATAAGCAATCTCTGTGCGGGTAACCCTGTTTAATCCGCTTTGAGATTGCCACGGCACTGCGTGCCTCGCAATGACAGAAATGAGGAGGACCGCGCAATGACAGAAAGGAGAAGCGGGCAATGACAGGAGGTGGCAACGCAATGGCTTTTTCTGTCGCGGATGCCAGTCGGCTAAAATCTATTCCCTGTTGGCTTAAAGAAAAAAATTGGAGTAATATTTATCACAAACTTAACCAGGAGGTTTTATGAAGATCAAATTGGTGCTAACTGTAGTAGTGTGTCTGGTTTGCGGACCTGTCCTGGCACAGGACTCATTAAACTGCCGGGAGGTCGGCACCTGGCCCTTTGGTCCAAGTTATGCGGTGGCGCTTGATGTCCAGAGAGGTCTTGCGTTTATGGGCTCAGGTGGTGGTGTCTATGTTCTTAACATCTCCAACCCTAACCAGCCAGTAAAACTATCGGAGATTAGGACCCGGGGTGTTGTCAGGGATCTTGTCTATAACAGCAATCTCCTTTATATTGCTGATGGTCCTGCCGGGCTGGAGATCTGGGATGTGGCAAATCCATCTTTACCGGTAAAACTTGGTGCCTGTAACACGCCAGACGATGCTCAGGATGTTGCGGTGTCAGGTAGTTATGCCTATGTGGCAGATGGTAGTGCGGGTCTGCGGGTGATTGAGTTTTACGGTAGCGGAGTGGAGGAAAAGGAGATAACGCAGAACAAAGAGCCGGTCGCTACGGTTGTCTGTCAGGTGTTAAAATTACCAGATGAGAGCCAATCCCCAGAACTTTTTGACATCACCGGCAGAAATGTGCTGAAACTCAAGCCCGGTCTAAATGATGTGCGAGGTATCAAACCCGGAGTTTATTTCATCAAAGGAGAAAAAACAACCAAGGTGCTAATCACCCGCTGAGTTTTGTCTGTTTGCCGTGTAAGTCAGGTTTTATTACATTCAGGTGCCGGGCGGTAATTTTACCAGACATCGTCCAGTAGTGTGGTGGTGATATTGCCTTTGCGAAAGCGCGGGCTGGAGAGAAGTCGGCGGTGAAACTCCAGATTGGTGACAATGCCGGTGATAGTGGTTTCGTAAAGCACCCGTTCCATCCGGCGGATTGCTTCCTCCCGATTTCTCCCCCAGGTGATGAATTTAGCAATCAACGGGTCGTAATAGGGTGGAACCGTGTAACCAGGGTAGATATAGGTATCAATGCGGACACCGGGTCCAGCGGGTAGAAATAGATCAGTTATCAAGCCGGGTGAGGGTTGAAAGTCGTTGTCCGGGTCCTCGGCGTTGATCCGGCATTCAATTGCGTGTCCTCTGGGCCAGTTTGGTTGCTCTTTGACGGTTAGTTTTTCTCCGGCGGCGATCTGTAACTGCTGGGTAACGATGTCAATACCGGTGACCAGTTCGGTAACCGGGTGTTCAACCTGCAGACGGGCATTGATCTCTAAGAAGTAGCAGTTGTTATACTGGTCACAGATGAACTCAACAGTGCCAGCATTGACATATCCGGCAGCAAGCGCGGCGGATTTTGCCCAGCCTGCAAGTTTTTGTCTTAACTCCGGTGTGATACCCGGTGCCGGACTTTCCTCAACCAGTTTCTGGTGCCGGCGCTGGGCTGAGCAGTCCCGTTCGCCGAGAGTTATGCAGGTGCCGTAACTGTCAGCGAGAATCTGGACTTCAATGTGTCGGGATTCAGGAATAAACTTTTCGAGATAGAGCCGGCCATCTTCAAATGATTTTTGTGCCTCTGCCTGACACAAATTCCAGCCTGATTCCAGTTCGGTTTCATCTTTTATCACCCGCATCCCTTTGCCTCCGCCACCGGCAGCCGCTTTTAGTATTACGGGATAGCCGATCGCACGGGCAATTTTTCCCGCCGCTTTGATGTTGTCGACTGCGCCATCTGAGCCGGGTACAACCGGTACTCCGGTGGATTTCATCCGCTCGCGCGCCGCCACCTTGTTACCGAGGAGACGGATGGTCTCTGGTTTGGGTCCGATGAAGACCAGTCCGGATTCGCCCGTTGCTTCTGCAAAGTCGGCATTTTCGCTCAAAAAGCCATAGCCCGGGTGGATGGCATCACAGTTTTTCACCATCGCCGCCGAAATTACTCTTGAGGCGTTGAGATAGGAGAGTTGGGCATTTGCTGGACCGATACAGATACTCTCATCTGCCAGTGCCACCGGCAGTGAATCCCGGTCCGGTTCAGAATAGGCAATAACCGATTTTATTCCCAAATCCCGGCAGGCGCGGATGACCCGCAGGGCGATTTCACCCCGATTGGCAATGAGGACCTTTTTTATCATTGTGAGAGTATATTAACTACCGGGGTTGTGCTGTCAACGAGTGGCTACCCTGCTTGAGATGCGGGCAAGGAGTTTTTCGATCCGGTTCCGATTCAGGAAGTAGAGTGCAGATAATCCAGCCACCAGTAAGGCAAAGATCAGCCATTCGCGCCAGCCGAAGCGGATGGCACTGGCACCAATGCCACATTCAATGATGTTGGAAGGAAGACGGGCGACGAGCACCAGAGTCAGAAAGAGCGGAAACGGGATCGCGGTGATTCCGGCGAGGTAATAAATCCAGTCACCCAGCGGATTGGGAACCAGCAGAAGTAAAAACAGGAAAAATGTCCCGCGCTGGATGACCTGCTGGTCAAACCGTCTGAGCGCGTCTGGAGGCACAAATAGTTGTAATATCCTGCGTCCAAACAGGCGGGCGATGAGAAAAGCAACCGTCGCACCCCCTAAAACACCCAGCATCAGGTAGAGAATCGTGGGCCAGAAGCCAAGGGCATAACCGGCGGCAAACGACATAATGTTACCGGGTAGCGGAGCAAAAATGATTTGTAAGAGTTGCAGGCTGATGACAGCTAAGGGCGACCAGATGCCGGTTGACCTGACCAGTTGCCGTAACTCTTCCGGGTTCTGAAGGATGTTGCCCCATTTTCTCATCACGAGGAAGAAGATCGTCAGGAGGGTGAGAAAAAATATCGCGGTCCCAATTAGGAGTAGACGCTGTTTTGAGGTTACGGGCATTGAGTTTTAAGATACCGGTATTATTGTGGTAGTCAAGGACTAAATTTATGGAATCGGATAACTCTCTGGTTTGAAGGGGCGAGTTATCCAGTGATAGACAGCCGGGCGAATGCCGGCAGGTTAAACGGTGAAGGTCCGAACCGTTGATACCTTTCGGTACCTGCCGCAGCGATCATCGCGGCATTGTCTGTGCAGTACTGGATTCTCGGAATGAGTAGCTGAAACCCCAGTCGCTGGGCGAGCATTTCTAACCGTTGTCTGAGATAGCGATTGGCGGCGACTCCACCTGACACCCCCACCTTTTGCAAACCGGTTTTTTTCACCGCCTTTTCAATCTTACCCGTTATCTGGTGCACCGCGGCAACTTGGAATGAGGCGGCAACATCCGGTTTACTTGCGTCAGGGTGGTCGCGCAGGTAATATAGGACCGCGGTTTTCAGTCCGGAGTAACTGAAGTTAAAATTACCGGCACCTGCAACCGGAAAATTGATCATCGGTTTGCCCACCTGTGCCAGTTTTTCAATCTCTGCGCCACCCGGATAAGGTAAGCCGAGCAGTTTAGCCACCTTGTCAAATGCCTCACCGCAGGCATCATCAAGTGTTGAACCCAGTTCTTCGTAATGGCACCAGTCATGGACGACCAGCAGTTCGGTATGGCCACCGGAGATGACCATACCTAAAAATGGCGGTTTTAAATCCGGGTATTCCAGGCGCAGGGCAAAGATGTGTCCTTCCAGATGGTTGACACCGACAAAAGGGATATGGAGTGTGTAACTCAACCCTTTGGCAAAGGGTAAGCCCACAAGCAGGGCGCCAAGCAAGCCCGGAGCATAGGTTACCGCAATCAGGTTTAGGTCCTGATAGCGAACTTGAGCGTTCTTTAATGCCTGGTTGACAACCGGCACGATGTGGCGGATATGGGCGCGGGCGGCAAGTTCCGGCACCACACCGCCGTAAAGGGAGTGAATTATCTGGGACAGGACAACATTGGACAGGACATTGACACCATCCGCAACGACACTGGCGGCGGTTTCATCACAGGAGGTCTCAACACCTAAACAGAGCAGGTTTCTCACCGGATCGTGATGTCAAACAGTTCGGGTTCAATTTTTACCAGGCGGAAATGCTCGGGGAGTGTGACATCAGCGCCGAGTCGGTATTCACCCGGTTTCAGGTTGGCAATTTTGATCTGGACGGTGATATCTGATGGTTTGAGCGTGTCAATCAGTTCCGCAGGTCCGGCAACCGCAATCTGTGCCTCAGCCGGTTCGACGGTAACATCAATGGTCGGTGGTGCCTGAACCTTTACCGGTATGCCCAAAAATATCCGTGCGGACTCTTTTCTGAGCAAAATTTCAACCTCGACCGATTCCGGCACACAGGAGAAACCGCGTCCTTTCGGGAGTATTACAGATAGTTTTCTTGTTTCATTGGTCCTTACTGTGCTCAGGTCCAGAGTTTCGGTGGGCAGTTGGAGATAGTTCTCTACTTCAGTGGCAGGTCCGATCAGCCGAACCGGGGTATTTACCCGGATGGCACTGAGCATCATACCACTGCCCGGTTGTCCCTTAGTTGGAACCGCTATCCGGACTTCCCGGGCAGATGCGGGACCGAGTTTGACCTCAATTATCTCCGGTTCAATTGCCCGGACGATAAGACTGCCGGAGAGTTTTAAATCTGCCGGGTTGAGTTTTATCTGTCTTGAGCCAAATCTGCCTTCCGGGACAGTCGGCTTAAACAGCACTTTTTTCCGGGGAAGCCGTAGCAGTTCCTTGCCCTTGCCAGATAGGGTGACGGTTACGGTTTTTGTGTCGACATCGGTGATGACCCTTTCTTCTCTGCCCTTTTCAGTTACCACAACCGGGACCTCAATCTGGATATCATAAGTGCGATCCAGAACCGCGATGGTCCAGAGAAACAGGGCAGAGAAGAGCGCGGCGAGTTTGGCGGGGAGATGGGCAAAAAGGGCACGATTTAAGTCCATACAACGGATAATATAGACAGAAAATAAGTGGTGTCAATGATACGTCGGGTATTGACTTTGGATTTATCGTAAACAATATATGGTGATGCAAGCGACAGTTTACCAGGCGTTTGCCGCGGTAGCAGAGCGCTGGCGAGATAAACCGGCGTTGCAGTACAAAGTTAAGGGCAGATTTCAGGCGATCAGTTTCGGCGAATTGAGCAAACTGGTTGATCAGACCACAGCGGGGTTGAGTGAACTGGGGGTGAAGCCGAAGAGTGCGGTTGGTATCTATTCTTATAACCGTCCAGAGTGGGTGATTGCAGATTTGGCAATTATCAAACTGGGTGCGGTGGTGGTGCCGATTTATCATACGATGCCGTTAGCCACGGTTGAGTATATTCTGAATGAGGCGGAGATTACGGTGCTGTTCGTGGAGACTCCAGAACTGTTGACTCCTTTGCTTTCCCGTCAGAATAACTTACCCAAACTGCAGGCGATCATTACTTTCTTTGACCAGCGAGTTGAGTCTGGTAACCACATAAAGGTCATTTCCTTTGTCGACCTGAAGCGAATCGGTGTCAGCGCGATTGAAAAGAGTCCGGAACTGCTTGTGCCCTATCCGGCTGTACCAGATGACCTTTTGACTATCTGTTACACCTCCGGGACAACCGGTGAGCCGAAAGGGGCAATGCTTTCGCACCGCAACATCCTGTCCAATGTCCAATCCGCAATTGAGCGGTTCAGTATTTCGGCGAAGGATACTTTGGTTTCGTTTTTACCACTGTGCCATATGTTTGAGCGGACCTGCGGGTACTACACGATGATTTTTGCCGGAGCAACCATTGCCTATGCGGAATCAATCCAGACGATCCGCGAGGATGTGGCAATGGTGAAGCCGACCCTGTTGATCGTGGTGCCCCGGGTGCTGGAAAAGGTTTACAATACGGTGCAGGAGAAGGTGTTGGCGGGTAGCGCATTACAGCGGAAATTGATGGTTGCCACGATCCGGAGTTTTAACCGTTATGCTACTCTGAAGGCGAGCGGGCGAAAGATCCCGTTCGGTCTGGCACTGAAGAGAAAGATTCTAAATTTATTGGTGGTGAGCAAATTGCGAAAACTGGCCGGGGGCAGGGTTCGGCTGATTGTTTCCGGTGGGGCACCCCTGGAGCGAAAACTTGCCCGGACGATCCGGAATCTCGGGTTTAATTTAATTGAAGGCTACGGTTTGACCGAGACAGCGCCGGTGGTTTGTGCGGCGGTTCCGGGTGAAGAGCGGGTGGGTACTGTGGGCAAACCCTTTCCTGGCGTGGAGGTCAAAATCGGTAAAAATGATGAGGTGCTGGTGCGGGGTCCGAATGTGATGCTCGGTTATTACAACAAACCGGAGGAGACCGCTCAGGCGATCGATCAGGAGGGCTGGTTTCATACCGGTGATCAGGGGCGTTTTGATGCCCAGGGCAACCTGATCATCACCGGTAGAATTAAAGAGTTAATTGTCAACTCCTATGGTAAGAACATCGCACCGGTGCCGATTGAGCAGGCGCTCTGTGCCTCCAAGTATATTGAGCAGGCAGTAGTTTTCGGTGATCGCCGGCCCTATCTTGTTGCTCTGATTGTTCCTGCCCGGTTAACCTTAACCGATTATGTCCGCAAGAGCCAGCTACCGTTTCAGGATTATTCTGAACTACTAAAGCACCCGGAGGTTATCCGCTTATATCAGGAGGAGATCAGCCGGGCACTTATGCCCTTTGCTTCCTACGAGCAGGTGCGTCAGTTCCGGCTGGTGCCAGAACCGTTTACGGTTGAGAACGGTCTACTGACACCGACGCTGAAGACCCGACGTAAGGAGGTCTCCCGGGTTTACCAGCAGATGATTGCGGAGATGTACCAGCAGTAGTGAACCGCAGAATCCAGATCCGTAATCTTACCGTGCGTTTTCTGGCTTGCCCGGACTGGAGTGTAGTTGGCTAAGATGCGTATCAATCAGTTGTGGCTTGGCTTCTTTTTGACTCTGAGCGACTGTTCCCGCTTTTCTCAGCGCCTGTTCGAGAAGGCGGATTTTTGTCTGGATGCTGGCACGTTGGTTGATGATCACCAGGTATTTATCCCGCAATCGGCAGATGCCGCCTTCGCCGTAAAGGTCATCGTAAATTACCCGCAGTCCCAGTTCCTGGCAGCGGGAGTTCAGTTCTGCTGCTACCTTTTCCAGATTGCTACCTGTCGGTTTTTTACCCTTGTTTTTATTTTTCTCCTCTTCCGCTACATCCATCCTTTCTCCTTATACCACCTGAGCGTTATTTCGCCACCCCTACATAAATCGTACTCGGGTTCAAAACCCAAATCTTTTCTTGTCCGTTCACTGGAACAGACCCAGCACATCTGGCACATCTCCCGGATTTTGTCCGGATTAAAGATCGTCCCTTCTCTTTTCAGCCAGGAATAAAACAGGGCGATGACCAAGCCAATTAAAAACGGCACCCGGATGGTGCGCACCTTTTTGCCGGTAATTTTTTCCCAGGTATCTGCGAGCGCGCGGAAGGTATAACATCTGCCGTCAGAGATAAAATAGGTTGTCCCGGAAGGCAAGTCGGTTTTCAATGCCAGCAATGCGGCGCGCACCGCATCGGTTACATAAATCAAGGAAAATGTCCCCCCAAGCATTGGTGCCCACCCGCTCTGCATTGTCCGCCACAGCATAAGACCATCCCGGTCACGCGGTCCGTAAACCGCGGGAAAACGCAAAATTACAACATTGATTTTCTCCTGCAATGCGAGCAGGGTATTTTCTGCTGCGAGTTTTGCCCTGCCGTAGTTACTGACCGGTGCAGGAGTTTTTGTTTCATCTATTAGTTCACCGGTGCGCACCGGACCAATCGCCGCAATTGATGAGAAAAGCAGCAGTTTTTTCACACCGGCGAGGATTGCCTGTTCTACCAGGACGCTGGTGCCTTCCTGGTTTACCCGGATGAGGTCGGTTTTTCTTTTTGCCCGGACTACCGCCGCGGTATGGAGTATCGCATTAATTCCACTGACCGCGGACTTTATTGATGTCGGATCCAGAAGATCACCGTAGACCAGTTCTAAGTTCAGGTGTTTAATCCACTCCAGATTGCTGGTTTTCCTTACCAGGGCACGGACCTGATAGCCGTTTTGGAGCAGAAATTCGCAGAGATGGGAACCGATAAATCCGTTCGCACCGGTTACCAGCACCTTCATCCTTTCATCCTGTCCTGATTTGGGGTAGCAGGACCTGACAGAAATAATCCCGGCTTGCCAGTGCGGACTCTCTGGGTCGAGTTTCAAATACTAATGTCGCTTGGCTGTTTACCACCAGTTGCAGATAGGGAAGGACATCAACCGTGCCTTCGCCTAAGGGCAGGTGCTGGTCCTTCAGGCCGTTGTTGTGATGGAGATGGGCGTGATAGATCCGGTTCTGAAAGCGCTGAAAGAAGGCAAACTCTTCAATTTTTTTCTCTTCGGTGAGAATGGTGATGTGCCCAAGATCAAAGCATAGCCCGAGACTGCCACCCAACAGTTTGTTAAGTGTTTTCTTGCTCGGCAGGAAACGAAAACCACCGACATTTTCAACGCACAGCCGGGTCCGATTGCGGGCATAACTTTTTAATTCCGCAAGGGCGGAAAATAGTGCTTTTTCGTAATATTCTGGAAACTCCTCGTGGGTAAAACGGTTTGTCCTGCCGAATCCGTAGTGCATATCAAATCCCAAATGGATAATGACATTTTTAGCGCCAATCTCTTCTGCCCAGGTAATGGTCTGCTTTAACTCGGCAATCGCGCAGCGCCGGACTCTTTCACTTGGGATGAAAAACGACGGTCCTTCTAAGGCGTGGATTGTCAGCAGTATCCTGGCTGAAGCGGCGAATTTTTTAATTTTCTTTCTTTCGGCAGACCGGCGTAACTGTTCACCAAAACGGATATTGCCAAGGTTGATCTCTAAAACGCCAAACCCATTCTGCCGGGCAAAATTGATCGCCTCGATGATATTGGTGAAGTCAAAAAGGGCTTGAATGCCTAATCTGCGTTGTAACGGCGCTTCTTCAGGCACAAGCGATTATATTATAGAGGGTTAACCAGTCAAGTCCGGCAGGTCTAATTTTTGCTTCGGCAAAACGGGCAACCAACGGTTTCCTACCTTGACTAATAAATACCCAGGGGTATATTTAGAGTGAGGTCAGGATGAAAACCACCAGTTTGGTAACGAGGAGTTTATTCTTATTGCTGAATACCGCATTGAGCCAGATTCATTATGATACCATCGGTTGGACAACTCGAGACCGGCAGTTTTTGGGACCAGCGCTCCGCTACATTTATAATGACCCGCAGCGCGGGGTGCATGCGATTTACAAAGACGGTTACGGTGCAATCCGGTACAATTTCAAACCCAGAGACGGCGACTGGCAATCGGACAGTGGATTTTTAGTCAACCACTATCAGCGCAACCTCGGCTGTATGGATGTTGATATCACCAGCGGTCAGGCAATCATCAGCAGTGACTATTTGAGCCGGGGTAAGCGGGTTAGTTCCTATTTTCGGGATTCGGTCTGTGGTGCGGGTGTTTTTCAGGAGACCGATGTGCTTGCCGGTCTGCAGTACAATTTAGTTGCCTGTGCCCGTTACGGTTATCCCCGATTCGCCGCGATCAGAAATGACAGTCTGATTTACAACGGTCTGTGGTCAGGGCGCAACTTAGGACCAATTGGACCCTTTCCCCTGCACAACATCATTGCCAGCAAGATCTCTCCCCGGCTCGGCTTCATCTGGACCGAATATCATAGCAAGAAACTGTATTTCAGGGAAACCCCGGATGGTGGAGGCACCTGGTATGCAACCCGCAGTTTATCCGACTCGGTGCCATCAAACTTCAACCGCGCCCTTTTTGGTGCCAGTGGAGTTTACGACTCAATCCAGCCCCATCTGGTGATTGACTTTTTTGACGGCACTGACCGGGGTAAGGTTCAACTGTGGCACTACTGCCAGTATCAGACGCCAGCGTGGAGTTTTATTACCCAGTTTGAGTTTCTGGATACAACAAAACTCGGCAGGCACACCGCGGGAATTGACCGGGCTTCAATCGGCATCACCCGCTATGGCACCGGTTCAGATTCCAACCGGTTATATGTTATCTGGGAGCAGTTTGAGCCGGATAACATTGACCCGGCAACCGGTATCGCCCGGGCAGATATCTGGGCTTCATTCTCCCCGGACAATGGCAGAAGTTGGTGCCCGCGGATAAGGCTCACCCAGCCGGATCAGACCAGCAAGCGCTTTCCATATCTGGCAGAAGTGGTCAATGACACCCTGCACATCATCTACTTTGCTGACCAGTGTGCAGGAACCTGGGAATTAGGGGAAGGCGAGATGACGGAAAATCCGGTTGTTTACCTTAAGGTTCCGGTGGAGATATTTAGTACCGGGATTATTGAGGCACCGGAGGTATCCAGAATGAATTTTAACCTCCCTACGGTTGTCAGCCGGCAAAACCTGTACCGGATTTTATCCCCGATACCGGATGTCAGGCTTTTTGATTCGCTGGGCAGGAGTTACCAGATTGAGCGCGGGTCTGATTTGTTACCCGGTGTTTACTTTGTTCAGACCGCTACCCCGCCCCATATCTTTCGGGTTGTTGTCCTGCCCTGAGTTCAGACAGAGACGCAGTTTCAGGACAACTCTCTTCTACCGCTACTTGAGTACCCTGATTACCCTACCTTAGCCAAACAATCTATTTTATTACTCTTCCTCTTCGTCTTGCCAGTCTGCCTTTTTCGGCTCATAAAGGGTATAGACCCCGCTGTAAAAGAGCCTTTTTGACCGGGCGATTACCATCTGACGTTTCTTCTGGATATCTTCTACCAGTCCATAGGTAAGAACCGCACCTTCAACCGCACTTTTGACCTCCTGGATGAAGGCTTTCATATTTGCGCGGCTGATGTTGTGCTTTTTTGCCCATTCGCGCACTAAATCACCGGGCTTGAACTGGTGCAGTCGGCGCGACTTTATCGCCTGACCGAGCCTTTTCAGACAGTAGTCGGTTGCTTCAGCAACCCATTTGTTCCACTGGAGTCGCTCTTTTTTATCCATTCAAGTCACCTCCTTTTGTTTGGATTTTAAATGCCCGAAATTGCTCACCAAGTTTAGTTTTACCCTTTCTCCAATGTTCGGGCAGACACGGAGAGGGGAAATGATGCTATTTTTTAATCTTAAATGCTTCACCAAACATCTCCCAGCGATATCCCATATCAGCGAGAATTTGCCGCATCTTTTTTGCCATCCGGTATTTACACTGTTTTGCTGCGGACTGGGTTTTATGCCCGGTAATATTAATTATCTCCCGGTAGTTCATGTCCGGAAAAAGGGAGATAATCAAGAGCATCTCCCGCTCATCCGGTAGTAATTTCGGCAGGGCATCAATCAGGATTTTGTGCGCCCTTTTAATCTGGTAGGACTCTTCCGGAGTAGGGGTATCAGGGTCATAAGGCTCATACTCGGTGGTGTCGTTATTATTTTTTTTGCGGTTCCTGCCCGGATATTTAACTGTCCGGCGGTGGGCACGGAGATAGTCAACCGTACAGTGGTCAACGATCGTCATCAACCAGGAGAATGGGTTCTGAGCGCAGAGCGGGTCATAAGTCGGGATTGCCCGGGCGATGCGCTGATATACATTTTCAACGAGTTCGTCCAGTTCAGAATTGGTTAAAATGTGGCGCTGACGGATGCGCTGACGGATAAATTGCTCAGTCGGGGTCCGGATTTCGGTTTCAAACAGGCTTTTTACTGCATTTAAACCCCGACCGAGGACCGAGCCAGAAAGTCGTGCCATTACACTTAAAGATACGGAATGGTATCGCCTGCGGTAACATCACCAATTACCTAACTCTTTCAGCCAATTTTCACCTTCCTCTTTTTTCTTGGCGAGCAGTTCCTTTTCTTTTAACTCGTATTCGATTTGCCTGAATTTTACCTTCTCGGCGATATCCTGAAGGGACATCGTGAATGCTGCCCGGAGCATAAACAGGTACCGGCGGTAGCGGTCCTGGTTGGTGAAAAAGCCACCCCGGGGATGGAATCTGCTAAACGGTTTTCCCGGGGGGGTGTCCGGTGCACCCTGTTTTAATTTTAGCACATTTTTCCCAGGTTCTGCCCCGGAATATTTTTTGGTCAAAGTGAGATACGCCCTTAATACTCCGGCCACCGAGCAGAAGTCAAACCAGTGGTCAAGTTCAATCGGGCACTTTTTTTTCGGTTTGTCCTGAAAGAATTTTCTAAGTTGGGGGCGTAATTTGCCACTCGGGCAGACCCTGCCCTGTTCCAGACAGAAAAGTGCCCGCTCGTAGGCTTCGTTTAAGTCAAACCTTACCGCTTCCCGGTCATCCGCAAAAACGGTGTTAATATTCCGGTATTGGCGCGTGAATTCGTACCAGTCATCCCGACAGCGCCGGAAAGCAAGCGGAACGCTGGCAAGTTGATAGGCGGACTTGCACCAGCGGGCAAAGTGATGGGTGCGCGTCCTCTCGCCAATACTGAGCGCCTCATCAATTATTGTCTCATCCCCCAGTTCCAGAAAATAACTTTTCACCATTTTTTTTATCTCGTTTAACCGTCCTATCGCTTCAGGTGCGGAACTGATTGTGAGGAATGTCCTGAGGACCGTTTCCTGCAGGCGCAGTCTGTCAACCTGATAATCAGGCTTCCAACTGCTCGGTTCCACGACAAAATTGCCCAGCATCTGATAGGTAAACAACTCAGCATCTTCACCGTAGATAATCATATAGTTGCAGATGTCGGCAAAAATCTGATTAAAAAGGTTGTGCCGTTGGGTGTAGTTGAAGACTCTTTCCAGGAGCGGTTCTAACTTACATACCACCCTTAAGGGTAAGAGAAACTCCTCCTGATAGGGCAAGGGCTGGGTGAAAAGGTAAAAGGCAGTGGCGGACCTCTTTATCTCCCGGTAGATATTCCTTCCTCTTTGGCAGAGTCGGGGATCACTTAAACTGTCGATGAGGTGCACCAGAGTATCAAGCCCTTTTTCGTTAACCGCATGATTTATCCGGCAGGCGGTTACTTCCAGTGCCTGACAGTGGGCAACCGCCTCTTCAACGGTTAAGTTGTTTTTCAAATAGTCCTGGAATGCCTTACTCAGATGGGAGCAGGATTTGCCCTCGTCGGTTTGTTCTAAGAAATTTTTACATCTTTCCTTAAAAAGATGGTGAGAGATATGAATTTTATCTGCGGCATCCCTCAACTTCTTGTAGTGCTCAAGCCAGTTGCGGATTTTTTTCAGTCGTTCTTTTAATCCAGTGTAATCCCGGCAGACCGCGGGTTCCAGGTCTGGGAAGAGGAGGATCTCCCGAATATCCCGGCGGAATCGGGCAAATGAGCTGGTAATGATACTGTCAAAATGCTTTTCGGTTTGATAGGTTTCGGTCCAGATGTATCTTTTTACTATCCGGAATAGTTCCTCATCTAATTCATCAGTGGTGATTTCCAGAAGTTGCTCTGATGCCTCATGACCTACCCGGGCAGCGAAGAACTCCGGGGCAAAGATGTCAAAAAATGAGAGGCGCAGGCAGTCTTTATCCACTGCGATGCCCGGTTCGCCGGTTACCACTGCGATCGTCCGGTCCTCACCGTTCAGAGCCCAACTGATTAACCGGTAGGCGGTGCTGATCGCCGAAAGGATTTGCTGGATACCGCCTTTAAAATCGATGTTGAAGTCAGTAACCTCACCCAGGTGCCAGCCACCGTAAAATCGGTTACGCCAGCCCGCTTCAAAGTTATCGAGCAGGAGGTTCAGCCGGGCACCGAGTTCGTCTGGCTGGCGGGTTGGTGGTTCCTTAATTATCTCCCGGATTTTTTCGAGATAGGGCTTCAGTTCAAGGAATGTGGAGAAGGTGAAGTTGTCGACAATACCATCGTTTAAGAGGTTGAAGGCGTTGAGCACCCGCTCGGTGATTACTTTGTGGATCTGCAGTTTTCTCAGATCCTGATAAACCTCGTCAATCTCTGTTTTACTGAAGGCAAACTTCTTCCGCACCTGATCACCACTGATATGGCCTGCCGGTAGTCTTGGGGTAGACTGGGGCTCTCCCTTTTCCAGTTCGATACCCACGATTGCGTAGCGGGAGAAGACACCGGCAGAATGTTCGGTGCATTCGGCACGGGCGACCCCTTCATTTTCAATACACTCGACTACAAACTGCCGGTAATTGTGCAACTGTTCGAGGATTTTTATGCCGGTCTGCACCAGCTGGCGTGAAGAAAGCGGTCCGAGCCGGATTTCTCCATCAGCACGTTCGCACGGTGCGAGCATATCACTTCTACCCACCATACTCAGGAAGTGTTTATTCAGTTTTAAGAGTTGAGCGGCAGTGGTGTCATGTCCCGCCTTCACATTCCAGCGCCAAAAAAGGTAGGTCCGGTCATCGTCCGCAATTGTATTCAGAAGCGCGCTCTGTTTTGTTTCGTTAAGTAACTCTGCGGAAAAGCAGAAGTGGCTGGCGGTGCTGAAAAGGATATGGGTGCCAAACGGTGGAACCGCCTGGCATTCAGCCGGGATGTTGAAGGGGAATCCCGGGTCAGCGCAGACCTCATCAATTTTTTTCTGATTAGACTTTATCTTTGCCGGGTCCAGCAGTGCTGGAACCTGGATTTTGTCCCAGTTGTAGTCCTTTACCAACTTATAGAGATTGGGTAGTTGTAACAGATGTTCCCAGTCGGCGCGATAAGAACTGTTTTTTTCAGTATGGGAGGTAACGGTGCGGTTTTTCTGCTGTTTATGGGTGCGTAAGAGGAGAAAGCCCATTGTGGCAAGGTCAAGATTTCTGAGCAGTTTGATAAAACTGACAATTTTTTGATACGAGTCGGTAAAGACCAGCAGTGTCAACTCATGCCAGGAGTAACTTTCGAGAATGATGATCTGGATTTTAGGGTCAGGGTTTTTCTCCCGGTGTTGCAGGGTGAAAAGGGAGTCCATTGCCTTGACCATGGAGCGAATTAACCCGGTGCCCGCACCAACCAGAAAACTGGTATTTAACTTGATTTGAAATATCCCCATTAAAGGGAGAAACTGCTGGTTGGCGCCGGGGTTGTCGTTGAGGAATGTTTTATCTGCCAGTTTTAGTAACTTGCGCTGATACAGTCCGCGGCTGTTGTTAGGTGTCTCATCATTATCCCAGCGGGGCACCATTCCGACAAGCATCTGGTAGGTGAAGTTAAGCGGGGGCTGTAAAAGGTTGTTGTCCTGATGCGGGTTGTTGTTTTCCCAAAGGGGAAGGTTCGGATCACCCGGAGAAAATGCCTGGACCGGAAACTCAAAATCCTCAATCAGCGAAAGGATCGCCAAATCAAACGCACCCAAAAGATAGTAGACCGCAGGTTGATAGAAATATTTTTTAAACTGCCTTTTCCCTTCCTCCTCATCACTCTGCAGGTAGTGAGCAAGCCCCTGAATTTTCCTGCCGTTTTTCTCCACACGTCCTTCCCGGTAGGTGATGAAGAGTTGTTTGATATACTCAATAAACTCCTTTTCCTCCCCGAGTGGTGCTGAGGTAAAACCAACAAACACTGAGGTATCTGCCAGCAAACAGTGTGGCTCTTCCTTACGACATTCCACGTTATCCTCCTCTCTTTTAGTTAAACATAACGATTTTTTACTGTTTTGTCAAGTAATTCATATTGATATACATAACTGAAGATAATTACTTTGCCTCTTCCTGTTATCCGCACCGTCATCATTCGTCATTGCGATGGCGAAGCCGAAGCAATCTCTTGGCGTGTGATGCCAGTTTACCTGCTTATAGATTGCCACCTGCCTACAGCAGAACGCAATGACGTTTCCTTTTCTGTCATTCCGAGCCCGAAGGGCGAAGGAATCTCTTTGCGGGTAAAGGTGTTGTTTTACGCAAAGAGATTGCCACGCTCGCCAAAGGCTCGCTCGCAATGACAGGAAAAGGCGGATTGCCACCTCGCGAGGACCGGGGGTATCGTTAACTCTGTGTTGAAGGGGTTTGACAGTTTGGGAGAGGTGAATTATACTGTTAGGATTATGGAAGGGCTGATCAGAGGTTTAAAAGAAGTTGCGGTTCAGGCACAGGCGCTCAGCAAGCGGCTCATTGCTTATCAGCGTTTTTTGACCGCGCCGGTGGACAATGCCTATGAGCGGGAAAAATTGCTGGGTGAGATCGAGGAGAAGGTCAAAGCTTTTCCTCCGGGAGAGTTGCAGGAACGGCTGCTGAACTGGCTGAATGATGAGCGGGCTTTGGTGGCGCAGGCGATTGAGGAGTTCCGGTTTGAGTTCGGTAGAAAACTGTTTACCGCACTGGAGGGAAGCGGACTGGTGGTTAAGGGGCAGTTGCCGTTTTTGCGGATCGGGTTTTTCAGTGTGCGGGCAGATTTTACGACCGGCAGAGCAACGATTTTCTGGGGTCCGGAGATTGAGCGGTTAAAGAGCGGAGTGCCGCTTGAGCCTTTCGCACTGGCAAAGACCGTGCGGGGTTATCAGGAGAGCCTGGTTAAGGGTGGAATAAGGGAACCGGAGAGATTTCTTTTTAATCTCTGGCAGGCTTATCAGCGGGTGATAAGGGCAAAAGGTTTAAATGATGGGGAGAGGGTTTTTCTTGTGGACCTTTTGGGTGAACTGGTGATCCTGATGCAGTCGGAGAGTTTTCGGGTGAACCCAACCCGGGACAATTTTAAGGAGTATCCGCGGATCCGGTTCAGTTATGACCTTTATCTGCTGAGGAGTTCCAGTGTGCGGATGGTCCAGGGATGGCAGATTAAACTGTCGGTTGCCAATTTTGATGCCACCGGGGAGAAGGCAAAGGCGCTTTGGGTACCGGATACTCCGGAAGGGGAGGGCACATATTACTCTTATATTTCTTTTGTGCCGGCGGAGAGGAGAAATGGAGGCGTTTATGGAGAGGGAACTGGCACGGGCAATAATCAATAAGTTGGGTTCAACCGGGACTCCGCCGGAGTTTGGCATTGAGGCTTTTACCGTCGGGCTGGAAAGGTATCTGAAGGTGATTGAGGATGAGTATCTGAACGGAATGCTGAAATATAACCTTTCCAGTTTTAAACTGATCACCGGCAATTATGGTGGTGGCAAGACCCATTTTCTTTATTCGGTGCGCAATCTGGCATTCAAGCACAGTTACTGCGTTGCCTATGTGGCGCTGAACCCTACTGAGTGTCCTTTTGATAAACTGGAACTGGTTTACAAGGCGATCGCGTTGAACCTGTCCGCACCGCAGAAGACTGACGGGATCGCACCGCTGGTGGAAAAAGGGATTGAATCGGTTATCCGGCGCTGGGTTGGAGAGTGGCGGAAAAAGGAGGAGAAGGTTGATCGGTTGAGCGGGTATCTACTGGATCTGCCGATGACCGACTCCACCAGTTTCTTTAATGCGGTGCGGGGTGCGTTCCAGTCTCTGCTGGCAGAGGATTTTGACGGTTTTCAGGAGGCGGTGCAGTGGTTGAAGGGTGAGGAGGTCGGGAAGGAGGCGCGGGCGAGGTTCCGGATTTCAGAGCGGATTGACAAGTCCACCGCATTCCGGATGTTGCGCTCGCTAATCCAGTGGGTGCATTCAATCGGGTATCGCGGGCTGGTTTTGCTTTTTGACGAAGCGGAAAGGGGAATGTCAATCTCCTCGTCGCGGGATAAGCGTCGGGCACTGGACAATCTCCGGCAACTGGTTGATGAGTGTGGCAACTCCCGCCTGCCCGGAGCGATGTTTTTCTATGCGGTGCCGGATGAGAATCTGTTCCTTGAGGGTTCAGGTCCGGTCTATGAGGCGCTGAAACAGCGATTAAGGAGCGTGTTCTCTGAGACCAATCCGGTCGGGGTGAAGATCAACTTAGAGGACCTGGGAGTGGAGCCAGTAACATTTCTGACCCAACTGGGGATGCGTCTTAAATGGCTGTTTGAGGTGGCTTACGATGCCAATCTGCCTGATGTGGAGCGGGCGCTGGCAACGCTGGCGACCGTTGCGGTAAAAAGTTTTGTGCTGGATGTGAGTTACCGGCGGCTTTTTGTGGTTGCGGCGATTGAGGTCCTGCACCGTTTCCGTGCCAGCCCGGGTAGTAGTTTTTCGAGCACCGATGCGGAGAAACTGCTCAAGGTTACCACCCAGCGTTTAGAGAAAAGGGAAAGGGAGATAGTGGAGAGTGAGGAGTTCTAAACTGGTCTCGCATCCGGTCTTCGGCGAGGGTGAGATCCTTGACAGCCGGTGGCAGGGGAGCGAAATTCTGGTTAGATTTCAGACCGGTCTGCGCCTCTGGCTACCGAAAAGCCGGGTGCGGTTTCTGTTTACAGTTGATGAGGATATCCTGGACTCGGCGGTCGCTGGGGTAAGGTCGATTGACCTGGTGAGCGCCTGCCGGATGATTGAGGCGTTCCGGCTGGGGATTGTGCCGCATCAGAATGTGGAACTTTTTACCTTTGGCAGAGATGAGGAGTTGAAGACCATTGAGCGGGCGCTGAATGGACTGGCAGAGGGCAATGGTGATGTCTATATGTTTCAGGGGGAGTATGGTAGTGGCAAGACTCATATTCTGGAGTTGATCCATCACCGGGCGCTGAGCAGGGGGATGGTTACCAGTTTGGTGCAGTTTGACCCGGTTGAGGTCTCGCCCCATCGTCCCAAACGTGTTTATCGGGAGCTGGTGCATAATCTGCGGTTCATTTATGAGGGTAAAGAGTGCGGTTTTCGGGAGTTGTTGCGTATGGCGACCCAACTGGAACTTGCGGACCATATCTTTTTCGGACCATTGTTGCGCAAACTGAAACGGCTGGATACCACCACACTGGAGAGTGAGGTTTTCTGGCAGTGGGTAGAGGGGGAAAGCACCAAGGAGTATGCAATTGAGATGCGCACCCCTTACCGGGTGCGCGGTGCGCAGGGCATTCCCGCGCTATATGACTTTTCCACCGCGGCGGACTTTTACTGCAATATTATCTCCGGCATATCTTATATCTCCCGAAAACTGGGTTTTAAAGGTATGGTTTTGTTAATTGATGAGGCGGAGACAGTTACCCGGCTCTGGGATGTGGTCTATCTCTCTAAGAGCATCAATTTTATGGAGGGCTTGGTGCGGGTTGCACTTTTTGACCAGCAGTTGCTAAAGGTTTCGGATCGGCTGGTTCATAATCAGGTAAGACCGGTTCCCTACATCTACCGGGAGCCGTATATTTTGATCATCTTTGCCACCACACCAACACCCGGGGAATACGGGTATCTACGGCTGGCAAATTCAGTCCGGCATAAACTGGAGTTAGCACCACTTTCTGAACCGGCACTTGCCAATGCGTTCGCAACGATGGTCAAGATTTATGAACGGGCATACCCTGATTTTCACCTGACGATTGAGGAGCAGAAAAGACTACTCACCATAGTAAGTAAAAAAAGTGGGGGCGGAATCCGGTTGTTTATCAAGGGATGTGTTGAGAAACTGGATATGATGCGCTTGCGTCAGGCAGGAATTTTGCCCGAAAAGGTGGCGGTGGCTTAGTCATTGGGAGCGGATTTTGCCCTGTCATTGCGAACGTTAGCGAAGCAATCGCTCTGCGGTAGAGATGGATACGGACATTGAACTTCAGCGTCAGATCAAACAGGCGCTGGTCCGCACCTGGCAACCGTTCTTTGCCCGTTTCGGCACCCTGACCGAAGTGCAGGTTAAGGCGATACCGGAGATTCTGTCCGGGCAAAATGTCCTGCTCATCTCGCCCGCGGCATCGGGTAAGACCGAGGCGGTTATCGCACCAGTGGTGGAAAGGCTTCTGGCGCAGAGATGTCAGGGTTTAGCGGTTCTCTACATCTCTCCGACCCGGGCACTGGTGAATGATCTTTATCGCCGGCTTTTAGAACCGCTGGAGTATTTAGGGTTGAGACTGGAGCGAAAAACCGGTGACCATCCAGCAATTGATGAGCGGAGGCCACCGTTTGTGCTCCTGACCACGCCGGAGTCGTTTGATTCCCTTTTGTGCCGGCACCCCAGAATTTTCCTTTCGCTCCGGGCGGTGATTTTAGACGAGATTCACCTTCTGGACAATACCCCCCGGGGTGACCAGTTGCGGATTTTGCTGGCAAGGTTGCGTCTGCTCAATCCGGATTTGAACTACTATGCGCTGTCTGCCACAGTTGATGATGAGGAGCTTGGTAAACGGTATTTTCCCCAGCCGGTGGTAGTCAAGGTGGCAAAGCGACGGGAGATTACCGCAAGACTGCTCAAGGGAGGGCCGGACTGGCAGGGACAGGTGCTGCAGAGCCTCAGCGAGCAGGGGTGCGACAAGGTTTTGGTCTTCTTCAATGCCCGTTCACTTGCGGAAGCGAATGCGAAACTCTTTGACCGCGTGCCATTTTCGGGCCGGGTATGGGTGCATCACGCCAGTTTGACCCGAACGGTGCGTGAAGAGGTGGAGGCAAAGATGAATCAGGAAAGTAGCGGACTTTTATGCTGTACCTCTACGCTGGAGTTAGGAATTGACATCGGCGATGTGGATGCGGTGGTGCTTTTCCGGCCGCCTTTTAATGTCAGTTCGCTATTACAGCGGATTGGCCGCGGCAACCGCCGTCTGGGTAACGGGCTGTTTATGCTCGGTGTTTATCTGGACTCCTGGGAGAAACTTTTGTTTGAGACCTTTATTGACTGTGCGCGTCAGGGTAAACTGTACGAGAAGCGGTATACCCCGTGCCTGGCGGTCATTCCCCAGCAGATTTTTTCCTACTGTTTTCAGCGGCGTAGGATCGGGACCACGCTGGACGCGATCAGACGAATTTTTCAGCCGGTTTACGGTCCGCATAAACTGATTGAGCAGGTGTTCGAGCATCTGCTTAAAAGGGATATTTTACGTGCTTCAAAGAGCGGGATTTTCTTTCTCAGTGAGGTGCTCGAGTCCCAACTGGCGAGTGGTAGGGTCCACTCCAATATTCAGGAGAAGAGTTTTGGTCAGTACCAGGTAATTGACATTAATAGCGGCCAGCAGATCGGCACGGTGTTCTTTGTGCTGGAGCGGTTTGTGCTTGCGGGTAGGTCCTGGGAGACCGTGGAAAGACGGGAGTCCGAGAAGAAGATTCTGGTAAAACCGCGGACTGATGTTGCTACCAGCACCAAAGTCTTTGAAGGCACCGGCACCGGCGGTTACTCTTACCATCTGGCTGAGGTGCTGAAGCAGCGGTTGTTTCCAGGTTTGAAAAAGGGAGAGTTTCCCTATTATTGGGAAAATAACCGGGCGTATATCTTCCATTTTCTCGGCGGAACCTATGGTAGTCTGCTTGCTGCCGCACTTCAGCACGAAGGCAGGGATGCGGAGGATTATGCGGGCAAGGTGCTGATAATAACCCGGCCGTCAACCGGGGAGAAAAGAATTGACCACTTTCCCCTGCCGGGTCGAGATGCGATTAAACTGGTGGTCAGTGAGCATCTTGATGCCTTTCAGGACAGCTTAGGTTCAGGTGCGTTCTTTGATTATCTGCCCGAAAATCTGCGCGTTGAAGACCACCTGCTAACACTGGATGTTGACGGGCTCTGGGAGTATCTTGATTCCTGGGAACTGGTGCTGATGAGACCGGAGGCGGTGCGGGCGCAGATTGCCGAACATCTGCCAGAAATGGTGGGCGATGAATAGGGTCCTGGTTGTTGCCTATTACACACCGCCGTTAGGGCTTTCCGGGGTAATGCGGGTTACCAAGCTGTGCAAGTATCTGCCCGATTTCAGCTGGGAGCCAATCGTCCTTACGGTCAAGCCGGTTGTCTATTATGCTTATGACCCGGGTTTGCTGGCTGATTTAGCCCGTTCTAAGACCATCCGGACCGAGAGTTTGGATTTGAACCGGCTGTTGATGCATCTCGGGTATAAAGGGGTCAGCCGGCTGGCAGGAGCGGGCAGGGTAAGTTTTTTAAACCACATATTATTACCTGATGCCAAAATTGGCTGGTATCCGTTTGGGGCCAGTGTCGGTAAAAGGTTGCTTAGAGATTATCAACCGCAGGTGGTTTTTGCCACCGCGCCTCCTTGGACCGCACTTTTGATCGGCAAGGCGGTTGCCCGAGCGGGTGGAGTTCCGTTGGTTTGTGATTTCCGTGATCCTTATCCTGCCGGTTTTCAAAAGCCACCGTTTTGTCAGTGGTGGTTTTTGCGCCGGATGCTTAACCGGATTGTTAAAAGTTCGGCGCTGGTGTTAGCGGTGAACCGGGGTACTGCGTCAACACTGAAACCGGAAGTTTCCGCTCTGGACCAGCAAGTTGAGGTGCTGGAGAACGGGTTTGATCCGGAGGATATGGCGGTCGCCTCAGAGCAACTAACCGGTTTCAGCATTGTCTATGTCGGCAATCTCTATCAGAATCAGGAGGGACTAAACGAGTTTCTCAATGCAATTAGCCAGTTGCCTTTTGTCCGTTTTTATCTGGTGGGGGGAGTGGAAAAGGAAGGTTATCAACTGCTTAAATCCCATCCGCAGGTGGTGATTTTAGGCAGGGTTGAACATAGGAGGGCGATTGCCATAATGAAAGGGGCAGATGCCCTGCTTTATCTCGGCAAACCGGCCCAGCCGGTCGGGCTTAAACTTTACGAGTATCTGGGCACCAACCGTCCCATTATCGTCTGGGGTGAAGGGGAAAGGGAGGCAGGGGAACTGGTTAATGAGTTTGATGCGGGTAGGGTGTGCACAACCGTTGAACAGTTAATGGAGTTTATCGCTGAGATCAGGGAGAGTCCGCATCGGTTTAGCCAGAAAGAACGTAATCGGCTCTCCCGACGCTATCAGGCAGAATGGCTGGCACAACAGTTGAACCGAATAGTTAAAAATTGATCAGCCCCGGAAATTTTTTAACTTTTATGTTAAATTTTGCCCACAGTATAATTGGTTTAAGTTTCGTTAATGCGTGGCTTATAATGATTTTGCAAGATTTATGAACCCATCGCCGGAACCGTCCCCATAAGAGTTGCGAAAATCGCTGTGGATGTACTTCAGAAAGGGGTCATTGGCGCGGTTTTATTTTCGGTTCCGTAGATGGTTTTAATCGGGATGGCAGTTAGGGCTGGAGATACGGATGAGCAGGTGGTAGTGCTTATGCCCAGGGCCAGGATATGAACGGTGGCCAGAATGAGCCAGAGGAGATGGAAATGGATACGGGTAAGGGGTTAAGCCCCCCTGGTGGCGCCCCATTTTTTTAGCCTGTAAATTATCACCCGGCAAAGGGCAGACAGTTCTAACAGTGGTAAGAGGATGAGCGCTTTGAGAAGGAAGGGCAGGCCAGAGTTGTATTTTTTCAGAAAACGGAAAAGGGAGCGGTGGTTTTCGTAAATCATCTTTGGTTTCATCTGGCTGGTGCTTGCCCCCAATTTATGGTAGACCCGTGCGGTAGGCAGATAGGCGATTTTCTCACCTGCCAGGTAAAGCCGAAAGGCAAGGTCCACATCATTGTAATAAATGGGAAATGATTCGTCCAAGCCACCAAGCTGGGACAGCACCGCGCGCCGAAATAAAAGGCAGGATGCCATCGGTTGCTGGACATACTGAAACCGCTCGTAATCAAAATCGCGGCGGCGCCATTTATTTAGCCAGCCGCAGTGGGGAAAGAGTCGAGCCAGACCAGTTAACTCCCACATAACCGAACTGAATGTCGGAAAGGAGCGGATGGACAACTGTTGAGAGCTATCCGGATTTAGTAGTCTTGGCGCTACCGCGGCAACATCCGGATTTTGATCTAAAAATGTAGCCAGCAGGTTGAGTGCAGCCGGTGTCAGCACCGTGTCCGGATTTAACAGCAGTAAATACTCACCACGGGCAAGTTCCAGTCCCTGATTGTTGGCACGGGCATAACCGAGATTTTGATTGTTTGAAACGGTTTTTAGATTGTTGCGCCGGGCGAGGATGGCTTGAGTCTCATCCTTCGAGGCGTTGTCAATTACGATGATTTCGTAAGTGTCGTCGAATTTGATGGAGTCCAGACAGGGTTCAATATCACGGGCACTGTTGTAGGTAACGATGATGATTGAAAGTTTCAAACTAAACTTGGTTGCGATAGTAGTCCAAAAGGTCGGCAAGGGTCTGGGTGAAGGGAATCGTGGGTTGCCAGTCGGTAATTGCCTGGAACTTACTGGCACTGCCGCTGAGATAAGGAATATCGTAGGGTCGGATTTCGGTTGCCCCGGGCGCTATTGTTATCGGCACCTTTGCCATTCTCAAAAGTATGTCAACCCCATCCTGGAGACGGATGCAGTTACCTGAGGTGATGTTATAGGTTTCACCGCTAATGCAGTTCTCCATCGCCAGCACATAGGCACGGACAATATCCCGGACATCGGTATAGTCCCGGCAGACATTCAGATTCCCCATCGCCAGAACCGGCTCTGCCTTGCCCTTCTCTACCAGCGCGATATGCCGGGCGACCTTGGGAAAAACAAAGTGTGGTGATTGTCCTGGACCGGTATGGCTGAAAGGGCGGAGGATCACAATGTCCATTTCCCAGGTCTGGTAATAAATCCTGCCCAGTTCCTCGGCAAGGAATTTACTGCGGGCGTAAACGGTCAATGGGTTGGGGGGCTCATCTTCAGTGTGAAGTTTTTCGCCTCTACCATACACATCAGCCGAAGAGATCAAAAGGAGTCTTGCCGGGAGCATAAACTGGTGAACCGCGAGCAAAAGTTTCAGGGTGCCCAGGGTGTTGATCTGATAAGAGGGTAATGGGTTTTTCTCTGCTTCAGCAACCGAGGAGATACCTGCCAGGTGAAAAATCCATTCCGGCTTTGACTCTTCAAGCACCGCCTTAATCCGGCTGAACTCACAGATGTCCACGCAGAAAAGTTCGGCGGGAAGATTTGCCGTCGGTTCAGTAAGGTGAATACCGTATATCTCATAACCCAGTTCACTCAGATAACGGGCGAGATGCGTGCCGACAAAACCTTCAATGCCGGTGATCAGAACCCTTTTCATTACGGATTAGACCAGTTTGCGCCAGTATTCTAACAGGTCCTCAAGTGTTTTTTCAAATGGAATCTGCGGTTCCCAGCCGGTCGCCTGCTTCAGTTTGCTCGGATCGCCGATCAGGAGTTCCACATCGCTGGGTCGCATACGCTTCGGGTCCTCCTTAATTTCAAAATTAACTTTCGCACACCGGCGCAGAATCTCCACCACTTGGGCGATTTTATAGCCCTTGCCGGTTGCCACATTATAGACCTCACCGGGAATGCCCTTTTCCAGAATCAGATAATACGCCCGCACTGTGTCCCGGACATCGGTAAAGTCCCGCACTGCCTGAAGGTTGCCTACTTCAAGGATGGGCGGACGTTTGCCTTTTTCCATCTCAGCAATCTGGCGGGCAAAATTGGAGGTTACGAACACCTCGCCCCGTCTCGGTCCTTCGTGATTGAAACCGCGGGTGCGGACGATGAATAATTTGTAACTCTGGTGATACTGATAGCCCATCAGGTCCTGCGTTACCTTGCTCACCGCATAAGGACTTAACGGTCTTAACGGATTGGTCTCTTTGATCGGCACTTCATTCGGCAGGACCAGACCGTACTCTTCGCTGGAACCCGCAATCTGAATCCGGCAGTTGCAGGCGTTGGCGCGCACCGCTTCAAAGATGTTGAGTTGACCGATGACATTGGTGATAAATGTTTCGGCAGGTGCAGCCCAGGACATTGGGACAAAACTCTGGGCGGCAAGATGATAAATCCGGTCAGGTTTGAGGGTATCTATCAGTTGCTTAACCGAATAGGCATCGCGCAGGTCGCAGTCGTAAAGCTGGATTTTATTCCTGATATGCTCAATGTTTTCGGTTCGGGAGCGCCACCGGATCGTACCGTGGACCGCATAGTTTTCTAAACTGAGCAGATACTCTGCCAGATGGCTACCCGCAAAGCCGGTTATGCCGGTGATCAGACATTTAATTTTAGCCAAATCGCCTCCTTTTTTGCGGGCACACCGGATTATGCCTTCTGCACCTTGCCGGAACGCAGACAGCGGGTGCAGACCCAGATACGGCGGGTTGCGCCATTTTCCTTCACCTTTACCCGCTGTAGGTTCGGCTCCCAGCGGCGTTTGGTAACATTATGGGCATGACTGATATTGGAGCCGACCATACCAACCTTACCACAGATTTCACAATGCTTAGCCAATTTGTCCTCCTGTTTTCAACTGTTTGAGTTAAGGATAAAAAATAAATCCTGCTATGTCAAATGAAAAAGTTATCAAATCCTCTACCGTTACGCAGTGAGAGATTCGTTTCCGGCAACCGGTAGCAGTTATTACTACATTTTAGACATCACCCGTAGTTTTCTTACGGCAGGGTTATCCAGGCGTCCAGTCCAAGGTTGTAATCGGCAAGTGCTCCACCTTTGCACACGGGAAGTATCGGAAATGATGCCTTGGGCCTTAATGTCAGATTTGGAATCGGTTGCCAGAGGAGGAGAATTCCCAGAAATCCCCGATCGATTTCGCTGTTGGGTAGAGGAGTGCCGTTGACCAGTTTTGCCTCTTGATTATAACCGGTAAAGGCAATCTGGGGTGTGAGTTTCGGCAGAATCGGAAAGTCCAGTCCTGCCATATATTGGAGCATATTGCCCAGGCGGGTGGTGTCATCAGTCTTGCCGTTCAGCCAGTATGCCCCGCGCAGATGGCCTATGATAAATCCCAGTTTTACCGTGTTAATTGCCAGAGCAGCCCCTAAATCGGTTGAACCATCGCCTAATGCTGGGTTGGCATTTTTATTACCGGTTGGTAACGAGAGACCAACGGAAAGCGCCATCCGCACCGGCAGTAGCGGATTCTGGAGAACACCGTAGCGGGCAACCAGAAGCAGATCACCGATGCCACTGGAACTTGCTTCACCTTTGCTTTTCATCATTATTACCGGAAGAACCCCACCCAGTTCCAGTTTGCCGGGTAGGCCAACTGATGCCAGAAGATCAGCACCGGCGGTGGTTGTTGGTTCAAAACCCTCGGGTTTGATAAATTCGTTAGTATCCCAGTTATAAGATTTAACTGTCTGGTTATAGGTAAAGTTTACCCAGCCCAGCACCTGAAAGGTTTTTAAAATGGTGCCGGTGCGGATAATTAACGGGGTGCTGTTTAACGGCGCGGTCGCCAGCGCTACCGCAATGAATAGGGTTTTTAACCTTTTCATTTTTCTACTCCTTTCTTAACTTTTAAGATAGTTTTTATTTTTGTTTAGTCAAGGCTGACACTATTTTAATGTTCTGTTGTTTATTTAAAATCCGCTGGTAGTCTACGGGGTAATATCTGCTCAAGGCTCTCGGCAAGCGCCGGCAACAGGTTGATTTGGGTCAACTTTTCAATTGAGTCAATACTCACCAGGAATCTGGTTAGGCTTTGACCGTACCGTCTTATAGAGTCATTCGGAACAATAAAGGCAAGCAGGCGAAAGGGTTTAAGGCGGAACGCCACGCAGTAGTGAGCATGAGGAATAGGCACATTCCTTGTGCCCAGCCAGAGTGTCTCTTTTTGGGGATAGAAGAGTGGTCCAACGACCACCCAGACGGTGTCGTTTTCTCCTGCCCATCTTCGAACTCTTTTTTCCAGGTCTGCCCAGATGTAACGGTTGGTATTGGCAAACTGCGGGGTGATGTTGGTTAAAAAATAGGTCTCTTTTTGCGCGTTTCTGCCAAATGTCTTTAGCGCAGCATCTGGTGCCAGATGGCCCCGGTCAATTTTAAAACGGATGGTTGCTGGAACGCTTTCGTAGACCGTGGGAAATACAGCAGCCCGTTTCTTTAATTTGAAGGTGTCCGGCATAAATTTGCCCTGATAACGGGGAAGACGCAGGTAGGGGTTGTGATAATAACAGTAGGCAACCCAGAGGGAGAGTTTGACTCTTTGGAGATAACCGCATTCAAATGCCTGATAGCGCAGGGTCTGGCAATCAGGAGTGGCGGTGTTGGGTCTGCCAAAGGGGTGGAGGGTAGTTTCTGGTAGTGTTTGAGAAAATAAAAATAGCGGCACAGTTCCTAAGAGTAGCACTGTCTGAAGCATAGTTTGCCAGCACATCGTTTCAATGATAATCTATATCGGCATATTAAACTGTCAAATTTGCCTTTTATATTCCGAGACTCAGAGTTAGTGGAAGATCTTTTTGCGGCAGTGGTCGTAATGATCATCAGTTTGACCGCACCGAGTCCTTTTTCTGTCATTGCGCTCTGCCTTTTCTTTTTCCTGTCATTGCGAGCGTGGCAATCTCCAAGTGACAAATCTGGATACCCACAAATAGATTCCTTCGTTTGACGGACTCGTAATGACTGGAAGAAGAGCGCGCTTCCTTGTCCGCAAGGTGCTGGTCAGGGCCAGTGTTTTCATCTTTGATATCCTGATGTGAGCACCGGGAATATCAGGGATATTTTTGACATCGGCGCTATTTTTCGGCATCCTATTGTTAATTATGAGAGAAACTTCCCAAAAACAAAATCTACAGGTAAAGTTTGTAGATATTAAATATTGCGATTTATGGGGCAGGCTGCGCCATGTTACCATTCCAATTGAGCGGCTAAAAGATGTAGGGGAAAATGGTGTGGGATTTGACAGTTCTTCAGTTGTTGGGTTTGGCAAGGTGGATTCCAGTGATATGATTCTCAAGCCGGATCTGGACAGTGCATTTGTTGAGCCCTTTGCCAGCCAGTCCACTATCTCCTGTTTTGCCGAAATCTATGATCCGGTTACCGGTGAGCGATACGAGGATGACCCACGCTATATTCTGGATAAGGCGGTAGCGGTTGTAAAATCCGCAACCGGTGCAGATGAGATAATGGTTTTGACCGAGTTTGAGTTTTATCTGTTTAGTTCCGCTGAGTTCTGGACCGATGAGAGTTCGGCAGTTTATCGGGTAGAGAGCGATGAGTTGAGGCACGATGACCATAGCGGGGTAGCCTTATTTAAGGGTAACGCCTATCACGTGGCGCCGCCCTTTGACCGCAATGTCGATTTTCGCAGTGAACTTGCCACACTTATGAACTCCTGTGGTATTCCGGTTAAGTATCATCATCACGAAGGGGGCAGGTTTGCTCAGGTTGAGGTTGAGCCCGGGTATCTACCCGCAAGCCGTGCCGGTGATAGTGTTGTCCTAACCAAATATCTGGTGCGCAATCTGGCGTTCCGTAAAGGGAAGAGCGTCACCTTTATGCCCAAAACCGATTTACAATGAACCGGGGTCGGGTATGCACCTTCATCAATTTCTGATGAAGAGAGGCAGATCGCTTTTCGGTGATTCAAAGAGGCCAGCCGGTATGTCACAACTCGGTCTTTACTACATTGGCGGGTTGTTAACTCACCTTCCATCCCTGTGCGCATTTACCAATCCCAGTACCAACTCCTATCGCCGACTTGTTCCGGGTTACGAGGCACCGACAAAAGCCTTTTTTGCGACCGCAAACCGCACCGCTGCCATTCGTATTCCCGGTTATATCCGCAGTCCCAAAAAGATGGCGATTGAGTATCGGGTGCCGGATGCAACTGCCAATCCCTATCTGGCAATCGCCGCTATACTCCTTGCCGGTCTTGACGGAATCAATAACCGTCTTGAGCCGGGACTGCCGGCGGAGGTTAATGATACATCAAAACTTCAATCCCGCAGTCAGGTAATACCCGCGACCCTTAACGAAGCGTTGAACGCTTTGCGGTCCGACTATCGATACCTTACCGAACCCGGTGTTTTCAGCGAGGCGGTGATCCGCAAATGGCTGGATTTGAAGATGGTGGAGGTGGAGGCAATCGCGCGTCATCCCCATCCTTGGGAGTTTAATATCTATTACGGTTGCTGAGAGGAGGAAAGATGAAACGGATCGTCAATACTGAGGAGGCACCGAAGCCGGTTGGACCTTACAGTCAGGCGGTAATTGTCGGCAATCTGGTCTTTACCTCCGGTCAGATTGGTATTGACCCGAAAACCGGGGAACTGGTTACCGGTGGTATCGCTGAGGAGACCGAGCAGGTTATCAAGAATCTCGCCGCGGTGCTGAAATCTGCCGGCGCCGGTCTTGATCGGGTGCTCAAGACTTTGATTTTTATTACCGATATCAACCAGTTTGGAACAGTTAATCAGGTGTATGCCCGTTACTTTCAGGAGCCATATCCTGCCCGTTCTACCGTGCAGGTTACAGCATTGCCGAAAGGAGCCAGGGTTGAGATTGAGGCGGTGGCAGAGATTTAGCCTTCTGCTACTTTTCCTTTCCCTTGTCTACGCTGAACCGAGCATTACCGAGGAGTTACTCACTGCCCGGGACCTCTGTTATCACCAGAACTACGCTCTTGCTCGTGCTCAGGTGTCAGAAATCACCTGCCAGAACCACCACGAGATTCCCGGTTTTTTCTGGCATTGCTGTTTGTTGCAACTCTTAATTTACGATTCGGGCAACACCGCGCTTATTGACTCGTTTTACCAGACCTGCGACCTGGTTGTAAAAAAATGCCAAAAAAAACTAAAGCAGAATCCCGCTGACGCCCACTCCCATCTCTATCTGGGGCTTGCTCTGCTCAATCGTGCCAACCTTCTCTCTTGGCAGAATAGAAAGTTTAACGCATTTATGACGCTACTTAGGGTGCCTTTCCATCTCAACCGCGCTTTAGAACTTGACCCACAACTGGCTGATGCTAAGTTCGGTTTAGCGGTCATTGAGTATTTTAAGGCGACCGCGGACCGCTACTGGTTCGGGCTCGGGCTTTTCGGTTCGCGGGAACGGGCATACCGGTTGATGAAAACCGCCCAGTCCGAGGCAAAACTACTGCAACCTATGGCGGAGTTTATGCTCGGTTTTATGTACAAAGAGGACCGTGAGTATGCGGTAGCGGTGAAGTGGGGGGAGTCGCTATTAGGTCGTTATCCCAATAACCGGGCTGCCCGACGGCTTTTGCGAGACATCTATCTGGATATGGGTAACTACCAGCGGGCTATTGAACTTGGTAGAAAACTGGATACCGATATCGCCACGACGTTTCCAGAGAACCGTTATGGCCGAGCAGAGAACTGGCTAAAAATGGCTTACGCCTGGCAGGGGATGGATGAGCCGGATAGCGTCTGCATTTATGCGGAACGGATCATTGCTTGGAATAGTTATGTTGATTGTGTTCCTTGGTTGGGTAATTATGTCCGTGAGGCAAAACTTTTGAAGAGAAAACTGAGGCGAGGTTGAGGACGGTAATCGTTACTATTGGCCATCCTCAAAAGGGTGATGATGGCGTGGGTGGTGAGGTCGCGCGCTGGCTGAAAGATATCACACCGGACGATGTTGCGGTCATTGATGCTGGAGTAGTTCCGGAGAACTATCTCGGACCGATAATGAAATTTCAACCCGAAAGGGTGCTTCTGGTTGACGCCTGTCAGTTCAATGGCGCACCAGGTGAATTTCGGCTGTTTGACCGAACAGCATTGGCAAACCTGACCATTGCTGGTTTTTCGACCCATACTCCACCGTTAAGTCTGTTTGCCGAGTTGATAAGGGAAGCAACCGGTGCAGAGGTGTATCTAATGGGTATTCAACCCGATGTGCTTAACACCGGTTACCAACTTTCACCGGCGCTCGTGTCTGCCCTGCCAGCAATTGTCGGCTTTATACAGCGCTGGGTAAGCGTTGGTTGAGAACTATCGGTTGACCCGATAACCGAGGGTATAGAGTTTCTTTACACCCCGTTTTTTGATCGCATTACGGGTATCCATGATCAGTTTGCTCTTCCGGAGGATGAGGTCATAGTCAAAGACGGAGTGGTCGGTCAAGATCACCGCACAGTCGGCTTTATTCAGCAGTTGCGCGGTTAGTGGTCGTGCCCTAAAGATTTTGCCGTCAATCGTGATTGTCGGCACATAGGGGTCCGCATACTCAATTTTCTTTACCTTGTTGATCAGTAGTTCCATTACCCTGATGGCAGGAGAGTGGCGAATGTCGTCGACATCCCGCTTGAATGCGGCACCAATGAGCAACAATCGAGCATCCCGGGCTGGTATGCCGTTGACACCCAGCACCTCAATTATCCGGTCAACCACAAAGAAAGGCATTGCCTCGTTGGTTTCAGCTGCCAGCTCAATGAAGTTGGAGTGAAAGTCAAACTCCCGGGCCTTCCAGGCGAGATAGTACGGGTCAATCAGAATACAGTGGCCGCCGATCCCGGGACCGGGATAAAATGGCATAAACCCGAATGGTTTAGATGAGGCAGCATTGATTATCTCCCAGATGTCAATGTCACCCATCCGGTCGCACATTCGGGCGAGTTCATTGACCAGCGCGATGTTAACGCTGCGAAAAATGTTTTCTAAGAGTTTGGACATCTCGGCAACACGCGGCGATGAGACCGGCACCACTTTTTCCACGAACTGGGCGTAGAACAGTTGGGTCAGTTCGGTACAGCGTTTGGTAACGCCGCCGATCACCACTGGTGTGGTGCGGATCGTCCATTTCTTATTGCCCGGGTCAATTCGTTCCGGAGCAAACGAAAGAAAGAACTCCTTGCCGACCTTGAGACCGCTCTGTTCCAAAATTGGCAGGAGTACCTTTTCGGTGGTCTCCGGATAGGTGGTACTGCGCAGGATGATCAGTTGGCCGGGCTGAATGTCGCGTGCAATCTCCTTTCCCGCATTAATGATGTAGGAGACATCCGGGTCTTTAGAAGCGGTGAACGGGGTCGGCACGCAGATATTGAGCACATCACACTGCCGGCAAACCCGGTAATCGGTTGTCGCTTGGAGTTTTTTCGCCTGCACCATCTCGGCGAGATCAGTACTGGGCACATCACCGATGAAGCTCTTACCCTGATGGACTGCGGCAACCTTATTTTGATCAACATCGATCCCTACCGTCTCAAAACCGGCGCGGGCAATCTCTACTGCCAGTGGGAGTCCGACATAACCGATTCCAATCACTGCAACTTTCGCTTGGTGTTTTTGGATCTTTTCTTCTAAGTTTTTCATCTTCATCTTTTCTCCTTACCAAACATTACGGTCAAAATTACGATATTGCACCGCCTCGCTTAAATGCCAGGGCTGGATCTGGTCCACCCCTTCTAGGTCCGCGATTGTCCTGGCTACTTTCAACACCCGGTGATAGGCGCGGGTGGAAAGTCCGTAATGGTCGATTGCGGTGCGCATAATATCATCGCCTTCTGGTGTAACAACGCAAAACTTTTTGATCAACGCCGGAGTCATCTGGGCGTTGGCATAAACCTTCCGCCGCAGATTCAATCCGAAAAACCGTTTTAATTGTAGTTCCCTTGCCCGCATCACCCGTTCCTGGATTCCTGCTGAACTGGCAGCAGACTTTTTCGTTGCCACATCAGCATATTTCAGGGCTGGTACCTCAATATGAATGTCAATCCGGTCAAGCAGTGGTCCAGAAATCCTGCTGCGGTAACGGCGGATTTTCTGGGGAGTACAGGTACAGCTGTGGCGTGGGTCGCCAAAAAAGCCGCAGGGACAGGGGTTCATCGCACAGACGAGCATAAACCGGGAGGGAAAGGTCAGGGTGGAACGGGCGCGCCCGATCGTTACCTCGCCATCCTCAAGTGGCTGACGCAGTGCCTCCAAGACATCCCGCCGGAATTCCGGTAACTCATCTAAGAAAAGCACACCGTTATGTGCGAGTGAGACCTCGCCCGGACGGGGAAAGGTTCCGCCGCCGATCATCCCAGACTCTGATATGTTGTGATGGGGCGAACGAAACGGTCGGACCGCGACAATCGGTAGCCCTGCAGGTAGTGTGCCAGTAACCGAATGGATCTTTGTTGCCTCCAGTGCTTCATCAAGCGTTAAACTGGGCAGGATCGTTGGCAGGCGTCTTGCCAGCATCGTCTTGCCACTGCCAGGAGGACCGATCATCAGCACATTGTGGCCACCCGCTGCTGCTATCTCGAGCGCTCTTTTGGCATGCTCATGACCGTGCACCTCGGCAAAATCAACACCGGCAATCCCTGCCTGTTTAAACAGTTTTTCCGCATCGGTTTGCACCGGTGTCAGCGGTATCCCTCCTTTTAGGAAATTAACCGTTTCCACTAGCGACTTCGCACCGAAAACTGGTAATCCTTTGACCAGTGCTGCCTCAGTGGCGTTTGCCTCAGGGACAACCATTCCCTTCACATGGGCATCACGGGCAGCGATTGCCATTGATACCGCACCCCTTATCGGACGGAGTGAACCATCAAGCGACAGTTCACCCAGTATCACATAACCAGCGAGCAGCTCCGGAGAGATGTTACCTGCAGCGGCAACGATGCCGAGTGCGATTGGCAGATCAAATGCCGGTCCCTCCTTTTTAATATCAGCTGGTGCCAGGTTTACCGTAATGCGCCGGTTGGGAAATGCCAGTCCGGAGTTCTTGATTGCCGCCTGAACCCGGTGCTGGGATTCCTTGACAGCGGCATCCGGCAGACCGACGATGTTAAACACCGGTAAACCCTGGGCAATATCAGTTTCTACCGTTACCAGATATCCTTCGACACCGTAAACCGCGCTGGCGAGAATCCGGGAAAGCATCAGAATGCCCCGATGACATGCTCAACCTTCATATCATTCCCCTGAACGGTCAGACTCAGCACATCGAATCGTACCGGTTTTGATTCCAGGTGATGGGTGATTAGAAAATCCTCAGCCAGACGGTATAGCCGTTTTTGCTTGCTATGAGTAACCGCTTCAATCGGGGTACCAAAAGCGATGGAACTGCGGGTTTTAACTTCAATGAAGACTACCGTTCCCTTGTCTTCGCTGATGATGTCGATCTCGCCGAACCGGGAACGGTGATTGGTGGCGATAATTTTGTAGCCCTGCCTGAGCAAGAATTTTCTTGCCCATTCTTCGCCCTTTTTCCCTAATTCTTTCTTGTCCATCTAAATACTGTGGCGAGTATTGATTTTACTGAACAGTTCTGACTGTTTCGTTGGCAGGAACTGATGGTTCTGGGTCAGGAGCCGACGCACCGGTTCAAATGTCCGGCGATGGATCGGCGAGATCCCGAGAGTTTGCAATGCGGCGAGGTGCTGTGGTGTGCCGTAGCCTTTATGGCGAGCAAAATCGTAACCTGGGAAACGGTAGTCATATCTTTTCATCAGTTGGTCCCGAAAGACCTTGGCAACGATTGAGGCACAGGCAATTGCCAGACTCTGCCGGTCGCCTCCTTTTATTCCGATACAGGGCAGATGCAAATCTGGAATCTGCCATCCATCTGCCAGTACCACAACTTTTTGAGTTTTAACGGTATTTAACTTTGCTAAAGCCTTGTCAATCGCTCGGCGCATCGCCTGAAAGGTCGCATTAGCGATATTTTCCCGTTCAATCATTAGGATGCCCACGGCGCCAATCCCAGTTGACAGTGCTCGGTGCTTAATCACCGGGAAAAGTGCGGCGCGCTGTTTTGGGGTTAGTAGTTTAGAATCGTTAACACCTGGTATTTGGAAATCCGTTGGTAATACTACTGCCGCAGCAACCACTGGTCCAGCGATCGCGCCCCGGCCTACTTCATCAACTCCGCAGACCAGGGGGCTATTTTGCGCCAGTTCCCTGTCCTGATTTCGCACCGATCTTGCGTTCTTCCAGTACTGCCTCGCGGCCAGTTTTTTTCCTTAGATAATAAAGTTTTGCCCGTCGGACTTTGCTTTTTCGCCGGATATCGAGCTTGGCGATAACTGGCGCTTGCAAGGGAAATATTCTCTCGATCCCAATACCCTGACTCACCCGTCGCACCGTGAAAGTCTTACCAGTACCCTTTCCTCGTATCGCGATCACTGTACCCCGAAAGACCTGAATGCGCTCCTTCTCCCCTTCTTTTATTCTGATATGTACATCCACTAAATCACCAGGTTCCGGAAGGATGACCGGTTCAGCTGACTTAATATCAGTTGGTTGCTTAACCTTTTGAACTCCTGCCATTGGTTTCTCCTTTATTAAGACAAACTTATCAATCGTCGGCTACTTTCATGCTTTGTTGTTCGGTGCAGAACAATGCGCCAGTTGCTGGCGGAGAAATTCCTGTTCCTCAGTACTGAGTGCCAGACTCTTTAGCAGTTCGGGCCGGTGTCGCGCGGTGTTCAAAAGTGCCTGCTCTCGTCGCCATTTTGCTACCGCGGAATGATTGCCGGACACCAGCACCTCTGGTACGCTTACTCCACGAAAGACGCGCGGGCGGGTATACACTGGTGATGCCAACAGCCCACAGTCAAAAGAGTCGCTGGCTACCGACTCCTCATCGTTGACTGCGCCGGGGAGAAGCCGGGCAACCGCTTCGACAATGACCACGGCTGCGGCTTCTCCGCCGGCAAGTATATAATCGCCGATTGACACCTCTTCGTCAACCAGCATGGTCCGGACCCTTTCATCCACCCCTTTGTATCGGCCACAGATCAGAATTAACTGGGTAAGTTCGGCAAAACGGTGCGCCATCTTTTGGTCAAACCGCTTTCCCTGCGGGGAAAGTAAAACCACCCTGGAATCGGGCAGTTTAATACTTTCCACCGCCAGGAAGATCGGTTCTGGTTTCATCACCATTCCCGCACCACCGCCAAACGGATAGTCATCGACGGTCCGATGAAAGTCGGTGGTGAAGTCCCGCGGGTTGGTGATTTTGACTTCCAGTATTCCCCTTTCCCGGGCAATTCTGGTTGGACCACATTCCAACGGTCCAACAAAAAACTCCGGGAATATCGAAACGATATCGATACGCACCGTTATTTCACCGTCGCGGGGTCAAAATACCCCTTCGGTCGCAATGAAAACGGGGGCTACTCGAGGATTTCGAGTTGCGCCCGTTTCCCCTGCTTCATCGCGGCTGCCGAGATGATTGCCCGGATGGACTTCGCGGTCCGTCCTTCTTTACCGATGACCTTTCCCAGGTCGCCCTGGCCTACACGGAGTTCGTATATCAGGGTCTTTTCACCCGCTATCTCCTTGACCTCGACCTTGTCAGGATGGTCAACGAGCGCTTTCGCGATGTGTTCGATTAGTTCTTTCATCGTTCCTCCTTTTTAGTTTGACGATGCAGTCTCTTTAGATTCACCAGCCTCCCGACCTTCGATTCGGGATGCGTCTGATTCTACCAGTTCCTCAACCGTTTGAGCAACTGGCACTTGTTTGCGATATCGTCTGATTAACCCCTTAACGGTATTGGAAGGTTGAGCACCTTTCGACAACCAAAAATCCACCCGTTCAAGATTAATCTTTAGTACCTTACGGCGGGGGTCATAATGTCCCACCGCTTCCAGATACTGGCTATCGCGTGCCCGCCGGGAGTCAATCGCGACAACCCGATAAACCGGATTATTCCGTGCACCGAATCGTGTAAGCCTTATTCTAACCAAGAAAAACTCCTTTTATTGTATTTAGCATAATAAAAAAGCCTCCCGCTGTCAACTAATCCCAATGCGGTAGAGAAAAACTGGGAAAATTTGTTCGAATGGTAACTTAGCAATTCTTGACACATTTACCGAACCGAATATAATTACCGATAAAATGGAGGCATAATTGGATCGTGAAACCGCCTGGCAGTTAGCTAACCGATTAGTGAAAAACCAAAATTTGATCAAGCATATGCTGGCTACCGAAGCCTGTCTGCGTGCCCTTGCCCGTCGCCTGAATCAAGATGAGGAGCAATGGGGGCTGGCGGGGTTGATCCATGACCTTGATTACGAACAGACCAAAGATGAGACCGCACGTCACACCCAGTTGGCAGCGGAGATACTGGCGGCACAGGGTGTTGAGCCGGTAATAATCCAGGCGGTCCGTGCACATTCGGGCAATGTGCCGGCAGAGTCGCTCTTGGACAAAGCGATCGTTGCCACCGATCCGATTACCGGATTGATCGTTGCGGCGGTGCTGATGCACCCAACAAAGAAACTTGTCGCAGTTGATACCGATTTTGTTCTGCGGCGCTTTCGGGACAAACGGTTTGCCGCGGGTGCGAACCGGGAGCAGATACTTAAGTGTACCGAACTGGGGCTAAGTCTTGAGGAGTTTACCAGCATCTGCCTGAAGGCGATGCAGGAGATATCCAGACAGTTAGGGCTTTAGGGAAGATGAGACAGGTGTATTACTTTCAGGATCTGATTTTCGGGTTGCAGAGTTACTGGGCAAAGCAGGGATGTGCGGTGCTATCACCTTATAACTCTGAGGTGGGGGCGGGGACATTTAATCCGGCGACCTTTTTGCGCGTTCTGGACTCAAAGTCCTGGAATGTGGTTTACTGTGAGCCGTCAAAAAGGCCCAGGGATGGTCGTTATGCCCAGAACCCTTTACGGGTTCAGCAGTTCTGGCAGTTACAGGTGATTTTAAAGCCGGCACCGGCCGATGTTCAGGACCTGTATCTTAAAAGCCTGGAGGCGATCGGGATTGACTTAAGGAAAAATGATATCCGCTTTACCGAGGATGACTGGGAGTCACCCACGCTCGGTGCCTGGGGGCTGGGCTGGCAGGTGGAGTTAAACGGTATTGAGATCACCCAGTTTACCTATTTTCAACAGTGTGGTTCAATTGATCTGAAGGTGATTCCGGTGGAGTTAACCTATGGTCTGGAACGGATTGCAATGTTTATTCAGGATGTGGAGTCAATATTTGATGTCCGCTGGAACGACTCTTTAACCTGGGGTGATGTTTACCGGCAGAATGAGGAGGAGTTTTCCCGGTTCAATTTTGAGGCGGCAGATGTTGAACTGCACATCCTGCTTTTTGAACGGATGGAGGCAGAGGCACAGCGGTTGCTCAATATGGGGCTGGTTTATCCTGGTTATGACTGCGTGATCAAATGCTCTCACATCTTCAATGTGCTTGAGGCAAGGGGTGCGATCAGCGTCTCGGAGCGTCAGAACTACATTGCCCGGGTAAGGCGACTTGCCCGCCTGGCTGCGATTACCTACCTGAAAAAGGTAGAGCCTGAATCCAGTAACAGTTAACTTTAGGTTGTTGCGAATAACATGCTACCTTTGGTAGGTAGCGACAGCCATAGCAATTTCCAAAACAATTTCTGCTGGAGCCGGACAGCAGAAGGAGAAAACTCAATCCGGCAACCGCGGCACCGAGCGGAAAAACGGGTGTTGTGCACTTTGGTGCTGGAGTGCACTGTTTCTGCAATTTGAGAAAGGAGGAATTATGTGGAAACCATTAACAGCAATCATACTGTTTGTGATCGGAGCAGTGCCGCTGAACGCTGAGTGGATGCCCCTTCCCCCGGTTGGAAACGGATGTGAGGTTGGTCCTGGTGGCTATGCAGCAAGAGGAAGAGGATACACATTTGTCGCAATTGGTGACGGATCTTTTGAGATTTACGCATTTGATCACAGTGCTGATACTTGGGGTGAGTTAGAGAATGATATGCCGGAAGTTATCGATAGGGCTGGCGCAATGACTTACGCACACGGAAACGGGACAAGACTGTTTGTGGCTACCGACGAGGGCAATAACCTGTTTGTTTACTCGTTCCATCAGTCTCAAGGTCTCGGGGGCTACTGGAATGAGGATAATCCGATTTCACTTCCGGATACTATTGGAGATGGTGTGGCATTGGCATATCAACCCGTGCTCTTCTCACCTCCCAACCCCGGCTGGGGAAAATATATTGAGGGCTACCTCTATCTCCTTGTTGGAAACGAAACAAGACATCTCTGGCGACGGGCTTTTTGTCTCTTCCCTGTTGCGGTGGATGGTCGGTATCCAGGAAACGGCAGCGTGGTGGTCGCTGGAAATCTCTACTTTGACTGGCTACCGCATCCGAGATGGACAGAATACAATCTGCAGGTATCAACCTCTGAAGATTTTACCAATCTCATTATTGATACCACCGTTTTCTGTGGTGAATTTGACCCGGCTAATGTTCTTTTTGGAACTGGCACTTACTACTGGCGGTTGAGAGGAATTCGCTCGGGTATCCCTTCAGACTGGTCAGAGACTTGGTGTTTCACATTGACAACCGGTAGTGGTTCGGTTAATTTTCATCCTTTTCCTGATGAAGGGGTATTGATAGCGGGAGATGAACCGGTATTTGACTGGCAGAGTGTTCCTGATGCAGCCTTTTATTGGCTACAGGTTGCCCCGACATCCGACTTTGCTCAGCCGGTAATTGATGTAAGAACCGAGAGAAGCGAATTTGTTGCTGACCAGCCGATTGAGTCCGGGACATATTACTGGCGGGTCTGTTATCGCAGAGCCGGTGGTAGTTGGACTAACTGGAGCACTCCAATTTCATTTCAAGTTGACTACGGCTGGCACCGACTGCCTGATATTCCCACAAGTAATTCGGTTGAACAAGGCGGTGCAATGTGCTATGCCTTTTGTGATGACGTGGAGGCGCTCTATGTCATGCTCGGCGGAAACAGTAATGAGTTCTGGCGTTTCAACCTTGAAACGATGAATTGGGAACAACTGAATTCTACCCCTGGTGCTCAGAAAGGAGGTGCTTCAATAACCTCTGATGATTTTCGGCATGGAGCGGGAAGCAGGAAACTACGCGCGATAATGGGAGGCGAAACAAACTACCTTTTCACCTACGATATTTCCAATAATTCATGGCGTAGGGCTGACACACTGCCGCCTCGGGATTACTACCGGTATGGTTCCTGTGTTTGCGATGGTGACAATGATTATCCGTTGGTGCTGGTGATTGCTGGTGAATATGAGGAGACAAACTTTTACAAGTGGGTGGTGGGTGTAGATGAGGGGCAGATGGCGCAATCAAAGTTTTTACCAATGTATGGTGATTTTCGTCTATTAAGGTCAAACAGAGGTGCGCAGTTGATATATACTGTTAAACGGGATGGTTTGGTGAAAGTGGCTATCTTTGACCAGTTGGGACGAAGGATCAAGACGCTTTTTAACGGGTGGCAATCTGCTGGTGAGCATACTTTGAACTTGAATATTGGTAGTAGAGGTGTGTATTTTATATCTCTTGACATAAACGGAGAAAGGGGTATGATTAAAATACCGGTATGGTAGTAGCAGTTTGGGGATAAGGATGTTAAACAGAAAAATCATATTGATCTTTGTTTTAGTTGTTTTCCTTCCCCTTCCGGCCCAGATTCTTGATACTGTTCTGAGATTTCCTAATCTGGTGAGCGAGTTTTATCACATTCCTGTGGGGAATAAATTATACGTTATCGGCAGAGGAGGTAGCGGTTCAGCCTGTGTCTTTGTTGTAGATTGCGGTGCTATGGCGATTCGTCGGGTAATAAATCTTTATGGCAGTGACAACAATTTCCATCCTGCAATATATAACCAGCGACACAACAAAATTTACCAGGCAATAAGGAGGGCGGTTTCTTCCCGGGACACAATGGGGCTGGCGGTAATTGACAATAGGAACGACTCGGTTATTCGGTATCTGCCCATTCCGGTTGATGAGTTGGGTATTGCGCTAAATACAACTTTAGATAAGGTTTATACTGTTGGGGAGGGGAGAATTACAGTTTTAGATTGTTCCACTGACACAGTGGTTAAAGTCATTGTGCCGACATCACACACTCCTGCTTATTTTGCAATCTGGGATTCGGTTGGAAATCAGATGTATTTTGGCTGGCGGAGTTTGGTGAGGCCTACTGACTTTATTACGGTTGTTGACTGCGACACGGATTCAATAATTGCTTTGATTCGAAGCAGGATTTGGTGGCCCGATTGTGCCGTTTATAACCCATTGCGTCGCAAACTTTATGTTGGTAGCACAAATGATGGTGGTTTCTCTATTATTGATTGTGTGTCCAATACCCTTATCCGCCGTCTTCCAATTGCGCAAGTTGGAGACCCTCGTGGACATGTATATTGTGTTAGAGAGGATAAGGTTTACTGGCTTGCTCCCGACTCTACCGAAGCAGTTTTTTATGTGATTGATGGTCAAAGGGATACGGTGGTTAATCTGATTACTTTCCCGAGGGGAGATCCCTGGTGTTCCGCCTATGCAGAATGGAGTAACCGGCTTTATGCCTTTGCCAAGATTCGTGATAGTTTTATTGTTTATGTTATTGACTGCCGTACCGATTCAGTTATCGGGCAGGGAGCATTTCAAGGCAGACTCCCCGACTGTGCCTTTGCCAACCCGGTTGACAAAAGAATTTATCTTCTGGTGTATTGGGATCTGGCGATTTATGTGTTCAAAGACAGTTTGCAGGGGATAGCAGAGGGGCAGATTGGTTCACAGGTCAGCCAGCCACTGGTGGCAACGTTTATCCGGAATATTCTCTTTCTTCCAGAAACAAGACCAGAAGATCAGGCGGTGCTGATGGATGTAACCGGACGCAAGGTGCTTGACCTTAAGCCCGGTCCAAATGATGTCCATCACATCGCTCCTGGGGTCTATTTTATCAGAACTCAGACTGGGGATTCGAGGATAACCAGGGTGGTGATAACCCGTTGATTTTGATAACATCCCCTTGTCATTTTGAACCGATTCTTGCGAGGATTTATGAGATTTAAAATACTTTCTGCACTTTTGTGCCTATTTTGCGGCCTTGTTTTGCCCCATGACTCATTAAACTGCCGGGAGGTTGGCAGTTGGCTCTTTGGTCCGAGTTATGCGGTAACGATTGATTCACAAAGAAACCTTGCCTTTGTTGGTTCTGGTAGTGGTGTGGTTGTGTTAGATGTGGTCCATAACTCACCACCAGTTAGAATTCGTACCGTCGGGGCGCCGAGGGATCTTGCCTATAATGCCAATCTGCTCTATATTGTCGGTTACATCGGTCTGGAAATCTGGGATGTAACAAACTCCTCTTCACCAGTAAGACTGGGCTCGTATGAGACGCCACGCCGTTATGATGGTGTAGCGGTGTCAGGCAATTATGCCTATGTTGCAGACGGGTCTGCTGGCTTGCGTATCATTGATGTCAGCAATCCGCAAAGCCCTTATGAGGCAGGCTATTATAACACCCGGGGCTATGCTCTTGGTGTGGTAGTTTCAGGCAATTATGCCTATATTGCGGACGGGTCTGCTGGGTTGCGTATCATTGATGTCAGCAATCCGCAAAGCCCTTATGAGGCAGGCTATTATGACACCCGGGGCTATGCTGAGGATGTAGCGGTGTCAGGCAATTATGTCTATGTTGCGGATTATACATATGGGTTGCGGATCATTGATGTGAGCAATCCGGAAACTCCTTATGAGGCGGATTATTATGATACACCAGACACGGCACTTGGTGTGCAGGTGTCAGGTAGTTACGCCTATGTTATGGGCGGAGTGTCTGGATTGTGTGTTTTTGATGTGAATAACCCCGCGACACCTTATCCGGTGTGCTATTATGACACACCGGGTGATGCTTATGGTGTGGTTTTCTCAGGCAATTACGCCTATGTTGCGGATTATGCTGATGGGTTGCGGATCATTGATGTGAGCAATCCTGAAAGTGTTTATCAGGTGGGGCATTATGATACCCGTGGTTTGACTTATAGTGTGGCGTTATCAGGCAACTATGCCTATGTTGCGGATGGTGTTGGATTGGGGGTCATTGATGTGAGCAGTCCTGAAAGCCCTTATGAGGTGGGCTATTATGACACCCGTGGCTGGGCTCGTGATGTGGTGTTCTCAGGCAATTATGCCTATGTTGCAGACTATTGGTCTGGTTTGTGTATTATTGATGTGAATAATCCTGCGGCACCTTATGAGGTGGGCTATTGTAATACCCCGGGCTATGCTTGTGCTGTAGCGTTATCAGGCAATTATGCCTATGTTGCGGATTATGCTGATGGGTTGTGTATCGTTGATGTCAGTAATCCTGAAAGCCCTTATGAGGTGGGCTATTATGATACCCCGGATACATCCTGGGATTTAGTGGTGTCAGGTAGGTATGCATATGTAGCAGATAATCGTTCTGGCTTGCGGATTATCGATGTTAGCAATCCGCAAAGTCCTTATGAGGTGGGCTATTATGATACTCCTGGCTATGCTTACAGTGTGGCGTTATCAGGCAACTATATCTATGTTGCGGATGGAAATGAAGGTTTACGTATCATTGAGTTTTATGGAGCCGGGGTAAAGGGAAATAGAGATGAGTTAATAAAAAGGGAGAGGTTTGTGCCAACGGTTGTTCGTGGTGTGTTGAAGGTTGAGGAAAAGAATTGTCCGGCAGAGCTGGTTGATATATCTGGCAGGATGGTGTTTGCACTAAAGCCCGGTGCCAATGATGTCCGTTCTCTTGCACCCGGGGTTTATTTTGTCCGCGGTCAGACAGGGGGTTCAAAGGCAAGCAAAGTGTTTATCACCCGTTAAACGGCATTCTGCCGGCAGGTAGTGGCTTAAACATCTCTCTCTTGAGAGAGTAACCTCATCTTTTTTCTTCTGTCATTGCAGGGGAGTTGCAGGTAAGTGTGACAATTTTCCCTGCATATGTAACCATCAATACCGGTAGATTTTCTTCTCAACATTAATTATAGTGCACAAATAAAGATAATTCTTTTTGTCAAAAAACCGGCTAAAACTGGTGTCGGGAGCAGGAAAACAAGGGGGTTTTTGGTGGGTTGGGAAGGAGGGATACCTGCTCCCGACGAATTTTACCAAACTCCCAATTGTCTGCCTGTTATTCAGGCAAAATCACTATCGCACCATTCTGGGCTTTTATTCTGACCTTTTCCGGTCGTTCCTTGAGAATCAACAGCGCCAGTTGATTCTCAATCTGCTTTTGAATTACTCGCTTCAGAGGCCTTGCTCCAAATTCCGGATCATAACCCTCCTTAGCGAGTAGATCCTCTAAGCCCGTATCAATTATAACCTCAATTCCCTGTTCTGTCAACTGGTTTTTTAACCGGGCAAGTTGCAGGATAACGATCTTTTTGATGTCCGTCTCGGTTAGCGGTTCGAAGATGATTATTTCATCGATCCGGTTTAAAAACTCGGGCCGGAAGTTTTGTCTGAGTAACCGCATCAGTTCATCCTGATCAAACCTGCCTGCCCGTGCCATCTCCGTACCAAGGTTTGAGGTCATAATCACTACGGTGTTGCGGAAGTCCACCACCCTGCCATGGCCATCGGTAAGCCGTCCGTCGTCCAGAATTTGAAGCAGGATGTTAAACACATCCGGATGCGCCTTTTCAATCTCGTCCAGGAGAACTACCCGATAGGGGCGACGCCTTATTGCCTCGGTCAACTGGCCACCCTCCTCAAATCCGACATAGCCGGGTGGTGCACCGATCAACCGTGAGACCGTATGTTTCTCCATATATTCGGACATATCCAGCCTGACCATCGCATCCTCACTGTCAAACAGCACCTGTGCCAGGGTTTTGGCAAGTTCGGTTTTACCAACACCTGTGGGACCGAGGAAGATAAACGAGCCGATGGGTTTTTTCCTTTCCGCGATACCAGCCCTTGCCCGGCGGATCGCATTGCCAACCGCGCTGACCGCACGCTCCTGGTTCACAATCCGTTTGTGAATCTCTTCCTCCAGGCGCAACAGTTTCTCCCGTTCAGACTCAAGGAGGTTCTTAACCGGGATGCCAGTCCATTTGGCTACCACCTCTGCTATGTCCTCCTCAGTCACCTCCTCGCGCAGGAGCTGGTGATTTCGGTTCTGACGGTCCATTCCCGTCAGCTCCTTTTTTAACTGCAGAAGTTTGCCGTATTCCAGTTCTGCTGCCCGGTTCAGGTCATATTTGCTTTTAGCAATCTCAATTTCGTGCTGGACCTGTTCGATTTCCTCTTTTATTTTCCGGCGCCGTTCCAACTCCTGCCGTTCCTTTTCCCACTGGGCGGTCAACCGTTTTTCCTCCTCTTTCAGGCTGGCGATCTCCTTTTCGATTTCAGCCAGCCGTTCCCGTGCCATCTGGTCGGTCTCCCGCTGAAGAGAGAGTCTTTCCATCTCCAGTTGCATTATTTTGCGGTCCAGGTTATCTAGTTCTACCGGTTTGGAGGTGATCTCCATTTTCAGTTTGGCTGCTGCCTCATCCACCAGGTCGATTGCTTTGTCCGGTAGAAAGCGGTCCGAGATATAGCGGTTAGAGAGGACCGCGGCCGATACCAGCGCGCGGTCTGAAATTCTTACTCCATGATGCACCTCATACCGTTCCTTCAGTCCCCGAAGAATTGATATTGTTTCCTCAACACTCGGCTGGTCAACAAACACCGGTTGAAACCGCCGTTCCAGTGCCTTGTCCTTTTCAATGTACTTCCGGTACTCATCCAGTGTTGTGGCACCAATACAGCGGAGTTCACCCCGCGCCAGCATCGGTTTTAAGAGATTGCCAGCATCGATCGCACCCTCGGCTTTGCCCGCACCGATGATCAGATGCAGTTCGTCAATAAACAGGATGATTCTGCCTTCAGAGGCAGCCACCTCTTTCAAAACCGCCTTGAGCCGGCTTTCAAACTCACCCCGGTATTTGGTGCCCGCGATCAGCGCCCCCATATCCAGTGCAAACAGGCGCCGATCGCGCAAACTCTCCGGTACATCCCCTTTGACGATGCGCTGTGCCAGTCCCTCGACAATCGCGGTTTTACCAACACCGGCTTCCCCGATCAGAACCGGGTTATTCTTGGTGCGCCGGGATAGAACCTGCATAACCCGGCGGATCTCATCATCTCTGCCGATTACCGGGTCAAGTTTGCCTTCCCGGGCTAACTGGGTCAGGTCCCTGCCAAACTTCACCAGCGGTTGATAACGGTCTTCAGCACTCTGATCGGTTACCCGCTGGGTGCCACGCAACTCCTTGAGGACAGCGAGCACCCGGTTGCGTTCAACCCCGAAATTCTGGAAAACCCGGGCTACCGCACCATCGCGCAGACTTAAAAGACCGAGTAATAGATGCTCGGTGGATATAAAATCATCTTTAAACCGCTCTGCCTCCTGTTCAGCCTCGCTTAATACCCGCTGGGCACGGGCGGAGAGGTAGATCTGAGATGTGCCGGAGACTTTAGGGCGGTCTTTAAGCGCGGTCTCGAGATGCTGACGGATATGGTTGGGATTGGTGCCGAGACGGGAGAGGATTTCGGGTACCAGACCTTCATCCTGAACCAGTAGTGCCAGTAGGATATGCTCCGCATCCAGTTCCTGATGAGAAAATCTTTGTGCCAGAGATTGCGCCTCAAAAAGTGCATGCTGTGCCTTTTCGGTAAATTTTTCAATATTCATATCATATAATTAGACAGGTTTTCTTGTGGTTAAGTTGCCGGTGTGATAATGGTTTTTAGGGGATTTGGGAGTTATATAAGGCTAACCTGCCAGTTTTCGTCCACCCACAACCCGATCACCTCAACAGGGAAACCCCAGTTTTTTATCTGTTCAATTGCCCGGTTAATCTGCGTCAACTGATGGGATTTATCAACCGAATTGCCTGCACAGTCATAGTGAGCCACCACCGCAACCAGGCGGGATTGGTGCTTTTGCACCGAGATTGCCACCCGTTTTTTGATCTGTTCGGTTTCTTCGGGTTTGCCTTCAGAAAGAATCCGCACCGGTCCGGGTTCGGTAACCATATCCACATACTCTGCACCGCTGAGTTGCCTTACAAACTGAATCACCGGCAGCTGGACCCTGCCGTCCATACAGTTGATCGCACAGGCAAATCCTTTTTCACTCATAAATTCTTGAATTTTAACTGTAGTTGGCGGAAGGTCAAGCAGATTTTTTATCTACTAAACTTGAAAGTAGGTATTATAATATATATATAATATATGAGCAATCAAGGAGGTGTAATTATGGATATTTCTAATCGGATAAAGGATCTGCCGGTGGAGATAAGCGACATGTGTTCTCGGTTTAAACTCATTAACATAAAACTCGGTCTCCAGGGAGACAGTTTTGCGTTCATCTCCGGATTTGAGCCGGGCAGGCACAACTTTGCCAGTCTAAAGGCGCAGGCAGAACTGGTTGACCGATTGCGCAGGGAGGGTTATACCTGCTATCCGCTAAAACTTATCGCGGATGGTGTTTTTATCCGTGCTATTATTATTTTCTCTGTTTCGCAAAAAACCGCGGCAGATTTTGCTCAACAGGTAGGTAATAGCCGGTTTATCTGGGGCGAAAAAGGTAAATGGTGGTGGTGCGGGCAAGAGGAGAGAGCAGGTAGCGAACTCCGTTTTCTTGGGTTTGATGAGGAGATGGTGGATTATTATCGTTATCATCTTCAGGGACTGGAGTTGGCAAAGGTGTTAAAGATTATCGCGAAACTTACCTTTTCAATTGAACGCAAGCGAAAGGCGGGCTGTGATCCTGATCCAAAGGAGGTTGAACAGTTGGTGAGGACATTAGATGGTTACCGCAAAAAGGCAGAAAAACTGGGAGGTTCTCTGGCAAATAGCCGGTTTGCGTCGGCACAATAATTCGGCTGATCCCAGTTCTGATAGTCTCGATCCGGTTCCAGTTTTTCATTTTCTCCCTACCTCTTTCGTATTTCGTAACGGGTTGGGCGCTGAAATGCTGTGAGCGGACTGTCACCTCCACCAGCCCATTTGAAACACTGGGTATTGACATAAGTCGGCTGGTTTATATACTTCTGATGGTAGATAAAAGGAAAGGAGGTAGTATGCTTAAATGTATGGTAGTCATTGCCCTGATGTTCTGCCTGGTTTGGGGGCAGGGTTACCATCATTCAGATGCAGATACGCGCCATTTTTCCGCAGAGAGAACCGAAACGGTAAAGAGCCAACTCCTGGAGAAAGTCGATGAAGGAAGTTTCGGCTTTTACTGGTTTACTCGTCAGAGTGCACCACCGCCCGGTAGATACTGGTGTCCGGGTTCGGGTGTGGTGCGAGATACGATTTACTTTCTTGGTGGCAGGATTGATTACGGTGGGGGTAATACCAACTCCACCCGCACCATCTGGGCTTACGTGCCGGCAAACGATACCTGGATAACCACCGGTCTGCCAACGCTTCTGGTGCCCAGAAGAGCCGGGGGTGGTGGCAGAATCGGTAATAAAATCTATGTGGCAGGTGGCAGGGATTCACTCCACAATACACTTAACACCTGCGAGGAGTTTGATGTTGATAGCAAGGTTGTAACCCAGAAGGCGAGTATGCCTGCAGGGTGCTGGGCATGTGCTTCAGCAGTAGTAAATGACAAACTGTATATCATCGGTAATGAGAGTAATGGCGGTACGGTCTATGAATACAACCCGGGGACAAATCAGTGGAGCACGAAAGCATCAGTGCCGGTAGGCAGAGGCTGGTCAGCAGCAGCCGGTGCCCAGGGCAAGGTGTATGTTTTTGGCGGTAGTGATGCGAGTGGTAATACGCTTTCTGACTGCTGGGAGTTTGATCCGGTAAATAACAGTTGGACCCAGAAGGCATCGATGCCCGGACCAAGGATTTATCATACCGCGGTTGCCTTTAACGACTCGGTAATATTTGTGCTGGGTGGTGCGCTGGATGGCGCGGCAGCGGCAGATAACACTGTGTATTGTTATGATGTTTTAACAGATACCTGGTCAACTGTTACTCCGATGCCCACCGGACGCGGCTGGTTGATGGCAAATCAGTTGGGCAATATGATTTACGCCTGCTTTGGCTCTGATTGTGCGACCCCGACCTATCTGACGGTTAATGAGGTGGCCGCTATCGCAAGCCATGATGTTGGTGTGATTAGAGTGGCACCCTATCGTCGGACTCCACCAGAACAGACCGCAGTATTTAAGATGCTGGTGAAAAACAACGGTGATTTCGGCGAGGATTTTACTGTGGGAATGACGGTTTTTGATTCAATTGCGGGCAGAAATGTGATTGAGGCGGATTCCACGATCACCGGTTTAGGTGCAGGTGATTCGCTCTGGGTGGTTTTCGATTCGCTTGTTCCGTTGTCCGGCAATGTCTATCTTTTGACCGCGAGTGTGGCACTTGCCGGTGATGAGAATCCTTTGAATGATACCCTGCGTTCCCGGATTGAGGTGCGAATTGGCAGTGATCCGGATGGATTCGGTTATATCTATGAGTCCACCCAGGTGCCCGGGGATACGGTGCGTTTCTTCTGGATTGACCCGAGTACAGGCACGCCGATAACCGACTGGACGCCGAATGCGGATGATGGTTATTCGGTGCGGACTTTGCCATTCACCTTCCGGTATTATGACCAGTACCTGAATTCAATCAATATCTGCACCAACGGTTTTCTTCAGACCGGCACCTCGACCAGTTTTTCTAACACCCAGTTCCCGACCGATATTACCAACCAGATTGCGGGCTGGTGGGATGACCTGGACCTGCGGACTTCGGGCACGGTTTATCAGTATAATGACCCGGCAGGGAATTATGTGGTTTTTGCCTGGGTCAATGTGCCAAGATACAATGCGCCATCAGAGACTCAGACCTTTCAGATTGTACTTAACCGCCGCGGTGTTATCCGGTTTAACTACCTGTCAATGAACGGTACGCTTAACTCCAATACCGTCGGTATTCAGGGGCAACTTGGTGCCAATAACTGGTATCACGAATACTGCTATAATGGTGTTCCCGCAAGTCATATTGTTGATGATTCGGTTTCAGTTGTTTTCTATTATCCACCTTATCTCGGGGTTACAGAGAATGAACCGCAGTTAGAAACAGGGTTCAACAGATTGCCCACTATCACTACAAGGAGAATGCTGACTTTGCCAGCAATCTTTGACAACCACCTGATCCGGATTTACAATATTTCAGGTGGGTTAGTGCAATTTGCGGAGCGCACCCGGCAGGTTGACCTGCGAAGCCTGGCGCGCGGTGTGTACATCCTGCAGCTGGACAACGGGAAGGAGTGTACCGGTTATAAACTGGTGGTGATTGAGTGAAGTTAGATAAACTAAAAAGGAGTAACTGTGGCAAAGAAGAAGACCGGCGATGTCTATTACTGCGAGAAGTGCGGTATTGAGGTGATGGTTACTAAGGAGTGCGGTTATGAGGAGTGCGAAATCTTTTGCTGTGAGAAGCCGATGAAGAAAAGAGGGGACGATAAGCCGAAGTACTCCTCCTGCTGTTGTGGCGGACATTGAGTAACTAACGCACGGGTTTTAAATAGCGGACGATTTAACCTGGCGGTTGGTATATTATTTAAGCATTTGTGAATCGGAGTGTCGGCAGGCTGGTTGATGTTAATCTTAACCGTTTATGGGAGGGACTGAAGGTAATTGAGGATATCGTCAGATTCGGACTCGAGAGTAAGCGGTTATTGAGTGCGGTCCGGTCGTTACGGATCAAATTGGGAAAAGAGATTGTGCCCCTGCGGAAAGCGGTAATACAGTACCGGGAAAGCGAAAGGGACCTGGGAAAAGGTGACCAATTCGATCGGTTGAAAAGAAAAAATATTGCGGATGTGCTGTTTGCCAATTTCAAGCGAGCAGAAGAATCCGCACGGGTCTTAGAGGAAGTTTTGAAGTGTGAACAGGAACTAAAATGGGCAAGGAGGTTTAAGGCGGTCCGTTTTCGGCTTTACCAACTGGAAAAGCGGGCACTGCTGGAATTGCGGGCAAAGGGTCTTGACCGGTCAAGCGACGGTCCGATACTTCTGCCCCAAACAAAGAAAAAATAGTTAAAACGGAGGAGCTATGGCTAAGGAAGAAAAAATTAAGGCGTTGAGTAACGCACTGGGTCAGGTTGAAAAGCAGTTTGGCAAAGGCGCGGTGATGCGGCTGGGTGAAGAGGGTGCGGTGGTGGAGATTGAAGCAATTCCTACCGGTTCAATCGGGCTTGATGCGGTATTAGGTATCGGCGGTGTGCCCAAAGGCAGGATTGTAGAGATCTTTGGACCGGAGTCATCCGGCAAGACAACTTTAGCACTGGAGATTATCGCTCAGTGTCAGAAAATGGGGGGAACCGCGGCATTCATTGATGCGGAGCACGCGCTGGATCCGAAATATGCCGAGAAGTTGGGTGTGAATTTAAAGGAATTACTGGTATCCCAGCCCGATTCCGGTGAACAGGCACTGGAGATTGCGGAGACGCTGACGCGCTCGGGTGGGCTTGATCTGTTTGTGATTGATTCAGTGGCGGCACTGGTGCCGAGAGCAGAGATTGAAGGCGAAATCGGGGATTCGTTTGTCGGGGTTCAGGCGAGGTTGATGTCGCAGGCGCTACGCAAACTCGCTGGAGTGATCTCTAAGTCCAAAACCTGCGCTATCTTTACCAATCAGATGCGGCAGAAGATCGGAGTGATGTTTGGCAATCCAGAAACCACCACCGGTGGGTTAGCATTGAAGTTTTATGCGACGATCAGGCTGGATGTGCGTCGGGTGAATACCGTGAAGAAGGGGGAACAGGTAGTTGGTTCGCGCACCAAGGTGCGGGTGGTGAAGAATAAGATTGCGCCACCATTCCGAGAGGCCGAGTTTGACATCATCTACGGCGAGGGTATTTCCCGGGCGGGAGAACTGGTGGATATGGGGGTAGAGTTGGGCGTGGTTGATAAGGCGGGTTCCTTTTATACCTTTGGTGGAACTAAACTGGGACAGGGCAGGGACGCGGTAATTGAGTTCTTAAAAACTCACAAGGATGTTGCCCAGAAGATTGAACTGGCATTGCGGGAAAAACTGAAATTGCCCAAGCCAAAGGTGAAGGATGAGGATAACCGCACTCAAACCGTTAAAAAGAAGTAAGAAAAGGCTTTCGATATTTGTTGATGGTGAGTTTGCCTTCTCGTTAGACAAGGAAACAGTTGCGGAGTTCGGACTTAAGGAGGGCAGAGGGGTTGACCGGCACTTTCTGGAGCGGGTGGTACTTGAGGAGCAGTTTCGTCAGTGCCGGAACTATGCCTTTCTGTTATTGTCCTACCGGGCACGGACCGAAAAAGAACTTAAAGGTCGGCTTGAGAAAAAGGGTTATTCAACTGATGTGATCAACCGGGTGCTTGACCGGTTGCGGGAACTGGGTCTGGTTGATGATGAGAAAATCGCCCGGGATTATGTTCAGAACCGGATTGCGATTGGTCATAAGGGTAGGTGGCGGGTTAAACAGGAACTTTTGAAACGGGGGGTTTCCCGGCAACAGGTTGAACAGGCGGTGAAACAGTCGCCCGATGAGACCGAGGCAGCAAGAATGGTTTTGGAACATTTTCTGCCCCGCTACGCACGGCTGGATGAGAAGACCCGTTTGCGCCGGTTATACGGACTTTTGGCAAGACGCGGTTTTTCCCCGGAGACGATCGAACGGGTGCTGTTTAGATTTGAGCGAAGAGATTAAACTAACCAGTTCAGGTTAAATGGTTGAATCGATTGCATATTGACGCCATTAGAATTTTTTGTTAACATTACCGTTATAAAGCCATGGCGAATCCTCTTAAAAAAATTACCGCAATTTTTGATACGTTGAGCCGTTCAGTAAAGATACTACCAGCCACTGGTGGTGCCAGCGAAGAATTGGTCCGGCCTGATCAGGAGGAAATAGATGATGCACTTATTAACAGAGCAATTAACAGAATAACCGAATTTGCCGAAACACCAACACCAAGAGTTGATAACATTTATCGTCCGACGCCGCCACTATTTCGCACCGAAAATCACCTGTTTCGTTTTTTTATCGATGGTAGTTTCCGCACCTATTTTCTCGGCACCGGAATAGAAGCCGGTCGTTCTTTTCCAATTATGATTGCCCAGATTGGTGCGGCGGTTATTCGCCGAAGCGATCAAGGTGCTCTTTCTGTTTTTCACAATGAACGGCAGTTATTGTTATTATTGCCGGCACAAGGCGATGGTGTTTCTGACACCGTCTGGCAACAATTAGAGCGTATTGACCGCCCCGGTTTTTTCCGGATAGTCAACTATGAATTGCCCGATCTCCTTTCCGAAGATAAAAAAGACCCACGGGATAAGGCGGGTGGTAAGGTGCGGGCAGAGATGCATGAACTGGAGGCAAAACTTATAAATAGAACCGATGGCCAAAGGGATAAAGACAAATGGCTGATACTGGACGGGGCAACCAAATTTGACCGATTCATTCAGGTACCCTATCTGATTGGAGTAGCAAAGGCATTTTCCACAAAACCAGAGTTCCAATTTGGTGGGGTTAAAGATAAAAGGGATGTAACATCAATACTTGCCGGTTTACCACATTGTTATCGCACGGTGGCGTTCAGTGCTTATGATGGGCGGGTGGCTTTCTGGTATGTCCGAATGCGAGAACAGCGGCAGGTTGATTATCCTTTAATAATGGGGGTTGTGAAGGTGGAACTGCCGACGCCCGACCGAAATCCAGTGGATGCGGAACTACTGGATTTACTCTCACGGGCACTGGTTGCGGAACGTAGTGTCTGTCCCTATGGTTTGGATAAGCGCTGGCACTGCTGTATTTATCCAATTCATATGGCAGAACAGGCTATAAAAAATAGTTTCTTTTCCAAGGAAGTAATAATGGGCAATAAAATGACAGCAAATTCAAGGAGGTTTTCGTGAATGAGGAGCAAAAATTTGTCGGTAAAACCTCGGCGACCGACCGTTCATCCAACACATCTGACAAGTTTAGTTTCTGGTTGGGAGACGGGGTCATTGTTAACCCTTTTGACATAGTAGAGGTTGAGCAGATTGGACGGAATGGTAAAAGCAAAACCTATGGTCTGGTAACGACACTTGAACACTGGACCGATTCTCCAAATCACCTCGCCAACTATATCTCATCCAACTTTGGCGAACTAATATGAACCATCGTGAGTTACGAAGGACATTTTTAGAATTTTATGCGGAGCGCGGGCATAAGATTGTGCCCAGTTCCTCTTTGATCCCGCGCGATGACCCGACACTTTTGTTTACCAGTGCAGGAATGGTGCAGTTTAAGGCGCTCTGGGCAGGAGCGGTAGAGTTGCCTTATCAGCGTGCCTGTTCGATTCAGAAATGTCTGCGGGCTTCGGATCTGGAGAAGGTCGGCAAAACCCCGCGCCACTGCACATTTTTTGAGATGCTGGGCAATTTTTCATTCGGCGATTATTTTAAAGCAGAGGCGATTCCCTGGGCCTGGGAGTATCTGACAATGGTAGTTAAACTGGACCCAGCACGACTTTATGTTTCGGTTTTTCAGGAGGATGAGGAGGCTTACGAGGTGTGGCGTAATGTGGTTGGGCTGGCAGAGAATAGAATTTACCGATTGGGTGAGGAGGACAATTTCTGGGGACCCGCGGGCGGGACTGGTGCGTGTGGTCCGTGTTCTGAGATTTATGTTGACCTGGGTCCGGAGTTTGGATGCGGTAAGGAGAGTTGTGGTCCGGGATGCGATTGCGATCGGTTAAGCGAGGTTTACAATATTGTGTTTCCTCAGTTCAATCAGTTGGCAGATGGTACAAGGGTGCCTTTGAAGAATCGGGGCATTGATACCGGTATGGGTCTGGAGAGATTGGCAATGGTTTCCCAGGGTAAGAAGAGTATATTTGAGACTGATCTGTTTCTGCCGATTGTCAGGGCGATTCAGGAGATTCTGGGGCTGGATTTGAATGTGGAGAATCGCCAGATGTTTTATGTGGTAGCGGATCACACCCGGGCACTGACTTTTGCGATCGCTGACGGCGCGATTCCTTCTAATGAGGGGCGGGGTTACATACTGCGTAATATCCTGCGCCGGGCTTTGCTTTTTACCCATAAGCACAACTTTTTTGAGCCGTTGCTGTATAAGGTTTCAGGTGCGGTAGTGGAGTTGATGCGGCAGTTTTATCCGGAGCTGGGGGCAAAGCGGGAGCAGGCAGCGTTGATCATCAAGTCCGAGGAGGAGCGTTTTTTGCGTACGCTGACAGCCGGACTGGAGCGCTGGGATGAGGTTAAGGAGCGATATAAGGATAGCGGGATGGTACCGGGTGAGGAGCTGTTTCGTCTGCACGACACTTATGGTTTTCATATTGAACTCGTAAAGGAACTGGCAGATGAGGCAGGGTTAAAGATGGATTATAACGGTTTTGAGCAGGAGATGTTAAGGCAGCGGGAGCGGAGCAGGCGCGCCACATTTATCGCCACCGGTAAGGAGGCAGCGCCGGTTCAAACCGGCTTGCCGGTGAGTTCGGAGTTTGTGGGTTATGAGCAGGATGAGGCTGAGACGGAACTGGTGAGTTTTTTCCAACTTGATGACGGTAGTTACGAACTGCTTTTGAGGCAGACCCCGTTTTATGCGGAGAAGGGGGGGCAGGTTGGTGATACCGGGAGAGTGATCGGTGAAGGGTTTGAGTTTGAGGTGAAGGACAGTTATTACCGGCATGGAATAAGGCTTTTACGGGCGGTGCTGAAGTCGGGTGAGCCGAAGAATGGTCCGGTTTTCGCTGTGATCGATAAGGAGCGACGCCGGGAGATTGAACGGGCACATACCGCTACCCATCTTTTGCATTCAGCACTGCGCCGGATTTTAGGTGATTATGTGAAGCAGGAGGGATCTTTAGTAGAGCCCGGACGGTTGCGGTTTGATTTTACCGCATTTGCTTCCTTGCGACCGGAGGAGATTACCGCGGTTGAACAGTTGGTCTATGAGCAGGTGGTAAATGATATTAAAGTGGAAAGGCTGGTCGATGTGCCGATTGAAGAGGCAAAACGAATGGGGGCATTAGCCTTTTTTGGTGAGGAATATGGGGAGCGGGTAACTGTGCTGAAAATCGGCGATTTTTCAATTGAACTGTGCGGTGGAACCCATCTGCGCCGGACCGGCGAAATCGGGATGCTCCGAATTATCGCTGAAACCGGGACCGCAGCCGGAATCCGGCGGATTGAGGCGGTTGTGGGACGGCGGGCGTTTCAGGCTTTGCGTCGGGAGCGGGAGACTTTGGATCGACTGCAGGAGGAGCTAGGAGTTAGCGAGGATGTAATTTTTAACCGGGTTTTGGCTTTACAAGAGGAGATAAGACGGCTGGAGAATCGGACACGGCAGTTGTCAAGACAACTTGCCCAGCAAGAGGCGCAGGTGTTGGTGCGCACCGCCGAGACAATAGCCGATATCCGGGTAGTTATCGGACATTATCCTCATTTTGAGGTTGATGAGTTGAGGGTGATCGGCGACCGGATGCGGGAGTTGCTTGGTGGTAATTATGCCGGTCTTTTAACCGGTGCGGTAAGTGGTTCAAGATTCAGGTATGTGATTTTCGTCAGCCCGGAACTTCAGGAGAGGTTGCCCGCGGGAAAACTGGCAAAGTTGGTAGGTGGTGCTTTTGCTGGTGGGGGTGGCGGTCGACAGGATATCGCAGAAGGCGGGGGGATGGTAGAACGACTGAATGACGGGCAGGTGGCATTTCGCCGGGAGATAGAGACATTACTTACGAGTAATTAATTACGAGCGCTATCCTGAAGAGGGAAGGATTGAAGAATTCTTTTGACCAGTTGTTTTCTTTCTAAGGTGTCATTAGCGATATTCGGCAGGAGGTTGTAGTTAGCCATCATATATGCGGGCCAGGAATAGTGTTGTTGAGTCATAAAGTCTAAGGCTGGGACTGTATCATTACCCATAAGAAAATGTTCTACCTGGCGGGCGATTTCCGGATAGATCGGTAGATAGCAGGATAGTGTCATCTCATATCGGTCAAGAGTTACCGGCCGGCCTTCGCTGACCAGAACCGCGAGGTTGATCTTCTGCGGGGAAAACTGTTTTTGCCGGAGATAACCGAGCAGGTATTTCGCTTCTACTGGCGTCAGGTCGATGTCAGTGCCGAGCACAGTAAAAGTCTGATCGAGCAGGAAGTCCCCTATCCGGGTACCAATCAGTGGCCAGAGGCGAATCGCTACGGTTTTGATTAGATTTAGGGTGTTACGGCACCGATCCAGATCGTCGTACTTCAGACCGTCGCGCTGACGGACGAACTTCAGCGCCTGGTCCGGGTCATTAAGCACGGTTTTTCCCAGACGTAAGGGACCCAGAAACCGGGTGAGATACCGGAAGAGCATCCGGAAGGTGTCGAAATCCAGAGTGATTGAGCGGTGAATCTTGATACCCAGTAGGTTTGCTATTGTTTGTCGCAGTAGTGGTTCGCCGCCGATGACAAAGGTGTGAGTGAGTTTTTCCATATGATGGAAATCGGTACGGCTTTCGGCAGTGGTAACGCCCGGAACCATAACCAGTAGATCGCGGGGAATGGCGACGAGATTTAAACGTGGGTGGTTGAGGTTCAGATGGGCGATAATGACAATATCCGAATGGGCATTTGTTTCCCGTGGTATGCGGGTTTTACCGCCGTTGTCAAGTGCCGGGTTAAGGGCACGGGCATCTTTACCAATTAAAAGGATGTTTAGAGTGGTTAATGAGTCGGTTAGGCTTGAGGGTCGGGTGCGGGTCGGACGCGGGAGGAAGGTAAAAATCCCAACAGCGATCATTAGAAGAATAGTTAGAGAGAGTATAATTAGCCGCCAGAGTTTGATTTTTGCCATTTCAGTTGGTAACTTTCAGACGAATCGGATAGCCAGTGAACTGGAACTGGCTACGCAGGAGATTGATGCAGTAACGCTGGTACTGAGCGGTGACCGCATCCGGCTGGGAAACGCGCAGGCGGAAAACCGGTGGTCGGATGCCAATCTGGGTTAAACCCAATACCCGACAGCGGGGTGCGGGTGGGTTATTCTGGAGCAGGGTGAGAATTGCCGGTTTAAGGAATTTACTACTGACGCGCAGTGCACCCGAGTAATAAACCGCTTTTGCCTGATGGATGATACTGTGGAGTCCTTTTCCCTTCAGCACAGAGGTATAGACTAACGGAACGTAGTTGACAAACTGTAGTTTTGTAGTTATGTACTCTTCCACCCTTTTTTTGATTTCTGGTGGTACCAGATCTACCTTGTTGGCGATAATGACCAGTCCTTTGTTTCGGTCGGCAGTGAGATTGATGATCCTTTTATCTTGGGCGGTAGGACCTTCGGTAGCGTCAATCATCACTAGGGCGATATCACACCGTTCGATCGTTTGGATTGCCCGGCTGACAGAGTAGTATTCCACGGGCTGTTCGATCCGAGCGCGACGTCGGATCCCGGCGGTGTCGATAATTCGGTAGGTTTCACCTTCAAATTCAAAGGTTTCTTCAATCGTGTCGCGCGTGGTGCCAGGAATGGGGGTGATAATCGCCCGTTCTTTTCCTGTCAAACGGTTGAGCAAAGTGGATTTGCCAACATTGGGTCGGCCCAAAATAGCAAGGGCAATTCCTTCTTGGGGAGTGATTTTTGCCGGCGGTAGTCGATTGATTACTTCATCTAATAGTTCAGCGACACCGATGCCATGTTCAGCCGCGATGTTAAACAGTTTTTCCGCACCCAGACGGTAAAATTCGGTTTCGTCAAAGTTTCGTCGAACATCACATTTGTTTACCGCAAGAAGGAATTTTCTGCCTGCCTGATGGAGATGGCTGGCAATCTCCTGATCCAGCGGCAAAGGTCCGGCGGTGCCGTCAACAACCATTATGATTACCACTGCCTCTGCCAGGGCGATTTCCACCTGACGGGCAATTTCCCGCGTCATTTCTTCGGTGGAATCGGGGATGAATCCGCCGGTATCAACCACCCAGAAATTTTTCCCTTGCCATTCTGCCAGATGGATAAGTCGGTCGCGGGTGATGCCCGGTTCTTTCAATGTGATAGCAATTCGGCCGCCGACGATGCGATTAAATAGCGTGGATTTGCCAACATTGGGCCGCCCGATGATCACAACAGTTGACATAGACATAAAGCGTAAGAGATAAAGCTATTGAGTCAAGCCAGACAGAAGGAGGGGAGGGATGTTAACCGCTACGTCGCAATAGGAGCAGTATCACAATCGCCAGAACTCCCAAGAGGAGAGTAACCCCAATGCTTATCCAGATAAAACTCTGGTGACGTATTTCCTCGTATTGTTCTTCAACCTCAACAAGTTTCGCCGGGTCCTGCGGAGGACGCAATTTATCTTCAACTATCACGCCTTTGAAATCCAGTTGACACTTGGGACACGAGGATTTCTCTTTAGGCATCAGATGTCCGCATTCCGGACAGAAGTAATACTTTCCCCTTTTGATTAACGGTGCTTCAGGCATAGGTAAAGATAATAAATCAAAAAACTATTGTCAAGGATTAAAGCAAGGGTGAGGTGGTTGAGTAAGTTATGAGCAATGCTTACAGATCAAGATTAAGAGATTTCTGGCTTGGGGTCGAGAACGGTTGAAGATGCATTATGATATGTGTATATAAGAAGAGCTTGAAAATGTGCCGGGGTTAACAGGGGAGTTTTTCTAACGGTTGATTTGCGGTTAAGGTCTTGAAATGTCGTATGTTATCGTTTTTAAAACAGGTTTTGTTTTCTGCTCCGGGGGCAGTATTGGGGACGGTATCCAGTAGGGTTTCTGTGTGGGTTATAAGATGGGTATTGGGCGGGGTTTAGGTTGTGGTGATGGGGTTGGTGGTGTACTGGGTTTCCATTGCGGTTAGGGTTTTGGTGGTGGTGAGGGTTTGGTTGAGGGTTTGGGTGATGGTGGGTGGTTGGGTTAGGATTAGGGTTGTGGCGATGGTTTGAGAAGGGATCGGTAGCAGGGTTCTGGTGGTGGTGGTGGATTGGGATGTCAGGATTAAATTGTGGTTACCGTGTGCGAGCATCAGCCAATTTTAGGGTGAATGTTTCGCTTGACAGGAGGATTTTTTTGCTCACAATTTTAGTGTTACCTTTAAGGCGGGTAACAGGAATAAGATGGTTTCTAAAACCGCCCTTCGGGGCAGAAAGGAGTAAGCAATGCCTCGTGGTCAAGTATTGATGACTCGTACTGTCAAACTGACCGATGCTATGCAGCCAGTTTTCGGACCCGGGAAAACAATCAAGGTGAGGGATATCAATAAGAAACTATGGGCCTATATCAAGAAGCATAAGTTAATGACCGGAGCCGGACCGTTGATGAAGCGCTCAATCAAGCTGACTCCAGAACTGCAGGCGATTATGGGGAAAAAAGCCTCGGTCAAGGTCGGCGAAATGATGAAACTGCTCTGGGCTTATATCAACAAGAACCAACTGTTCTAAACCGTTAAGCTCGGAGTAGAAAAAGGCTAACCCCCAGGTCTTCGGGGGTTCAGCCTTATTTATAATCATTTTTATAAAGGTTTGGTTTTTATTTTAAGTATATTGTTATCACAGGGTTATAAATTTGAGAATTTTCTTTCAGTGGTTGTTTTTTCTGCTTGACAACGGACGTAAAATTTATTATGATTATGTTAGCGAAAAAAAATTTGATTTGCTCTTTGACAATTTGGAGAAGAGGCAGGCTGATATTCACCTCAAGCTACTAAGAGCGCATGGTGGATGCCTAGGCAGTTGAAGGCGATGAAGGGCGTGGTAAGCTGCGATAAGCGCCGGTGAGCTGCACACAAGCTTTGACCCGGCGATACCCGAATGGAAAAACCCGTGTGGAGTAATGTCCACACATCCCGGGAGGAATCCATAGTCCCGGGAGGCTAACCCGGAGAAGTGAAACATCTCAGTACCCGGAGGAAAAGAAAGCAACTGCGATCCCCTGAGTAGTGGCGAGCGAAAGGGGAACAGCCCAAATCGATTCCGATGTCAAGCCAGCAGGCGTTGTCGGAACGAGGTTGTGGGACCAGTCACGCTGACTGCTGTGAGGCGAGGGAGTGAACAAAGTCAGTCGTTAGCCGAAGACTTCTGGAAAGGGTCACCATAGAGGGTGAAAGTCCCGTAGGCGAAAACAACTGACTCTTCCGCGACTGGGATCCCAAGTACCATGGGGCACGAGAAACCCTGTGGGAATCAGGGAGGACCACCTTCCAAGGCTAAATACTCTCAACTGACCGATAGTGCACCAGTACCGTGAGGGAAAGGTGAAAAGAACCCCTGGCGGGGAGTGAAATAGAACCTGAAACCATGTGCTTACAATCAGTGGGAGCAGTTTGCCGCCTTTCCGCAAGGTTTGGTGGCGATTGTGACCGCGTGCCTTTTGCATAATGACCCGGCGAGTGAATGTGCGTGGCGAGGTTAAGCCTCTCTGAGGCGGAGCCGGAGCGAAAGCGAGTCCTAATTGGGCGTCAAGTCGCGCGCATTCGACCCGAAACCCGTGTGATCTACCCATGGCCAGGTTGAACTTGGGGTAACACCCAAGGGAGGACCGAACCGGTGACCCTTGCAATAGTCTCGGATGAGCTGTGGGTAGGAGTGAAAGGCTAACCAAACCGGGTGATAGCTGGTTCTCCCCGAAATGCCTTTAGGGGCAGTCTCGCAAGTTCAGTTGCGGAGGTAGAGCACTGGACGGGCGCTCCCCCACAATGTGGGGGAAAACCCGACCAAACTCCGAATGCCGTAACTTTAGATTGCGGGAAAGAGGCTGTGAGCTCTAAGGTCCATGGCCGAGAGGGGAATAACCCAGACCACCAGCTAAGGCCCCTAAGTGTATGCTAAGTGGGAAAAGAGGTGAGGTTACTCAGACAGCTGGGATGTTGGCTTAGAAGCAGCAATCATTTAAAGAGTGCGTAACAGCTCACCAGTCGAGCGACCTTGCGCTGAAAATTTATCGGGGCTTAAGCATACCGCCGAAGCTGTGGACTTCGGTTTTTACAGACCGGAGTGGTAGGGGAGCGTTCTGGAGTAGGTTGAAGGCTGACCGCGAGGCCAGCTGGACGAGGCAGAAGTGATTATGCCGGGACGAGTAGCGTTAAAACAGGTGAAAAACCTGTTCGCCGAAAGCCCAAGGGTTCCTGGGGAAGGTTAATCCGCCCAGGGTTAGTCGGTGCCTAAGCTGAGACCGAAAGGCGTAGGTGATGGAAATCCGGTCAACATTCCGGAACCACCCTGGTGTCGTTACTAGCTATGGGGGGACGTAGGTGGAATGGCTCAGCCCCGCGCTGGATCGGGGTCTAAGCTATGGTGATGGTGTGTAGGGAAATCCGCGCACAAAATTCACTGTGGTGATGGGGACTCTGCCGTCAGGCATAGGAACTGAGCCGGACCAACTGCCAAGAAAAGCCTCTATGCAAGATATCAGGGTGACCGTACCGTAAACCGACACTGGTGGGCGAGGAGAATATCCAAAGGCGCTCGGGTGAGCTCTCGTTAAGGAACTCGGCAATCTAACCCCGTAACTTCGGGAGAAGGGGTGCCACCGCAAGGTGGCCGCAGTGAAGTGGCTCTACCGACTGTTTAACAAAAACACACGTCTCTGCTAAGCCGTGAAGGCGAAGTATAGGGACTGACACCTGCCCGGTGCCGGAAGGTTAAGGAAGGGTGTTAGCCGCAAGGCGAAGCTCCTGACCGAAGCCCCGGTAAACGGCGGCCGTAACTCTAACGGTCCTAAGGTAGCGAAATTCCTTGTCGGGTAAGTTCCGACCTGCACGAATGGTGTAACGAGTGGAGCGCTGTCTTAACGAGAAGCCCGGCGAAACTGTAGTGGCGGTGAAGATGCCGCCTGCCCGCGATTGGACAAAAAGACCCCGTGAACCTTTACTACACCTTGTCATTGGACCTTGGCTGGGCATGTGTAGGATAGGTGGGAGGCTTTGAGGCCCGGGCGCCAGCTCGGGCGGAGCCGTCGGTGAAATACCACCCTTGTTCTGTTGGGGTTCTAACACCGTGCTGTTTAGCCAGGCGGTGGACATTGGCAGGCGGGTAGTTTGACTGGGGCGGTCGCCTCCCAAAAGGTAACGGAGGCGCTCAAAGGTCGGCTCAGCACGGACGGCAACCGTGTGGTGAGCGCAAGGGTAGAAGCCGGCCTGACTGCGAGACCGACAGGTCGAGCAGAGACGAAAGTCGGACCTAGTGATCCTGTGGCTCTGCGTGGAAGGGCCATAGCTCAACGGATAAAAGGTACTCCGGGGATAACAGGCTGATCGGGCCCGAGAGTTCACATCGACGGCCCGGTTTGGCACCTCGATGTCGGCTCATCGCATCCTGGGGCTGGACAAGGTCCCAAGGGTTGGTCTGTTCGCCCATTAAAGCGGTACGTGAGCTGGGTTCAGAACGTCGTGAGACAGTTCGGACTCTATCCATCGTGGGCGCAGGAGACTTGAGGGAAACTGCCCATAGTACGAGAGGACCTGGGTGGACGTACCTCTGATGTACGAGCTGTCCTGCCAAGGGCACCGCTCGGTAGTCAAGTACGGCAGGGATAACCGCTGAAGGCATCTAAGCGGGAAGCCCTTCCCAAGATGAGGTCTCCCGCGTGAATCGCCGCAAGGCGATTCACCCTGAAGGCCCCTGGTAGACCACCAGGTTGATAGGCCACAGGTGTAAGCGCAGTAATGCGTTCAGCCGAGTGGTCCTAATCGGCCGTGCGGCTTGAGTGTTTGGTCTGCTTCTTCTCCTTATTAAATTGGGCGTGTCAAAATTCCCGGCGGTGATACCGGGGGGGAAACACCTCTTCCCATACCGAACAGAGCCGTTAAGCCCTCCAGGGCCGATGGTACTGCGCTGGCAACGGCGTGGGAGAGTAGGTCGCTGCCGGGTTTTATTTTTATGGATAATCATTGACCGAATTTCAGTTCTTGATAGATTATAATTTGTGCGGTTAAAACAGTGGGTAACATTTTTGTTTGCTGTAGAATTTTTTTCCTGTTATCATTATCGCCCTCCACTACTAGTTCAACCAACTGGTAAAAGTCCTTTAGTTCAGATACGTCTGAGTGTACCTAAAGAGAAGGTGAAAATTAGTACCAATAAGGGCGGTAAGATCAGCTTTAACTTTCGAACCTATTGGGAGTGGAACCCCGGGGAAGAAGTGAAAATTTTTCCTACTAGAACCGGTTTCCAGATGGATGTCGGCAAAAAAATCGTTAGCGATTTACAGGATACTGTTTTATTTATCAGCCAAGAACGAATTCGGATGGCAAACAGAGAGTATCGGGGAATAATTAAGGTATTCTTCTCTGCTGACTCGGGGTTAACGGTGGTTAACTGTTTACCCGTTGATGAGTACCTTTACAGCGTGGTGCCGTGTGAAATCGGACCGATAAACACCGCTACCTACCAGGCGGTTAAAGCCCAGGCGGTAGCAGCACGAAGTTTTGCTCTTGCCCGAATTGGGAAACGGCGGGGGTTGGGTTATGATCTCTACGATACCTATCTGCGGGATCAGGAGTATTGGGGAGCAGTTGCGGAAAGAGATTTAGCAATAAAAGCGGTTAACGAGACAAAGGGTGAGGTGCTGGTGTACCAAGGTAAGATTGCGATGACACTGTATCACGGCAACTGCGGTGGCATCACCGCTGATGGCAGTCTGGGTTATCTGCCGGGCATTTACGATACGCCAAATCACCAGCGCGGGGCAACGTCTTTCTGTGCAGAGGGTGGTAACTTTAACTGGCAGTTGACGATTGCTATTGACAGTTTAGAGAAGACATTTACTCAGGTTTTGAGTATGGCTTCCCGCTTGAGAATAAGAAGGATACAGTTAGAAAAGGACCAGAAGTCAAGAAGGGTAAGAAGGTTGCATCTGGAAACGAACCAGGGCAAATTCACTGTCAGTGGTCAGGACTGCCGATTTGCTCTGGGATTGAAGTCAACGATGTTTGATCTGCAGATTGTTGGACGAAAGGCAGTTTTTACCGGTAGAGGCTGGGGGCATGGTGTTGGACTCTGCCAGGAAGGGGCAATTGAGATGGCAAAACGGGGGTACAACTACCGAGAGATTTTAGCCCATTATTATCCGGTTTTAAGGTTCAGACGGCGGTATTAATCGCTTACTTCTTCAGTGATGTTTTTCTCTTTGTCATCCGGGACATCAGTTATAAAAACTGCTGCTGCGACAACAGTGGTCCATAGTCCGTTTTTATTGCCAACCGCGGTCTGAGTGATGTTTTGGGTCCGCACGATTTCCTTTGCAATTTTCCAGATCTCTTTACGTTTGTCATAACTCAAGGCCGGGTCAAAGGGGACACCAAGGGTGGTGGCGAGCATCTGAGCCGCAAGGTCTTCGGCGTAGTCCCCTGCCCGGTCTTCACGTTCGCCAAAGGAGTGATATTCAGAGAGGTAGCCGTAACGTGAGGGGTCTTTGGGAATGGCAATTCCGACCGATGCGGAGATCAAACGGTGTGGTTCATTGGTGGCATTATCGCTCATCACCACAAACAGGACTTGCCCCGGTTTCAGCAGGCTGAGTCCCCGGGTGCGGGAGATGATCCGGCAGTAAGGCGGGAAGATTGAGGAGACGCGAACTAGGTTATAAGGCGCGATACCGGCATCGCGCAGTGCCGCCTCAAAACTGGTGAGGCGCTCCCGGTGGATACCGACACCTTTGGTAAGGAAGACATAACGTGGTAGAATGATCATTTCCCTCCTTAAAATAAAAGGTGGAGCAGACCAGATTCGAACTGGCGACCTCCAGAGTGCGATTCTGGCGCTCTCCCAACTGAGCTACTGCCCCACAGAATTTGCTGGGTTAACTTCCGGTTCAAGGCTAATCTGCTCCCGGAAGAATACGGGCAAAGGTTGAGCCCGTTTTTCTCATCGCTCCAATCATAGCAACTTCAATTGTAAAAAGAGAATGATGTTTGTCAACAAGAAAAATTGTTCTGGAGGAATTGAGCGATCCTCTCCGCACCGTAGATGGGGAATTTTCCCCAGCCGGATTTCGCCATGGTGGTTAACTTACCAGTCCGGCGCAGGTGGTTAATTTGAGTCGCAAAGTTAGCCGGGTGAGTCAAGGGCAGACACACTCCTTGCTGAAAGGCAAATGTAAAGTTTTCTCCGGCAAATGGTCCGATGTGTGGCAGGAGGGCAAACATCGGCAGGCCGATGCCTACCGCCCAGTTGACCCGTTCGTGGGCTGCAGCGACGAAGAGGTCGATCCGGGTGATGAGTGCAGCAGTTTTTTGATTTTCCTCCTGATGGGATTTGAAGAATAGTGCGTCAGGCAGTAGTTTGCGGTGTGTAAGGTCGGTGCCGGCAAATATTAAGGTTCGATGTCCGGCAGCCTGGAGTGATCGGGCTGCGCTTTTAATTGCCCGCAGGTGCGGAAGAGGATAGGCACCGGATGTGAAGAAGGCAACGGTTAAAGGCGAACTGGATTCATAACGGTTGAGCCGCAGTTCGTAGGCAGATTTTGCCACGGAGATAATTTCAGGTTCAATTACCAGGCCGCTGATAAACAGTCGTGCAGGGTTGACCCCAAGAGAAACCAGTGTATCAAAGGTGAATGGTATTGGTACAAAGGTGCACCAGACAGATGGGACCGCGGCAATTGAGGGTGCGGCGATTTCGCCATGAAGATAGGCAGTACGGCAGTATGGTGCAAGGCATTGAGCGAGGAGCGGATGGTCGACAAGAAATATGCCCGAGTAATCCCGGAATTTAATCGGGATTTTGGGTTTAAATAGCCATCCTGTTAGTGGACTGATTTTTGTTCGAAAGCGAAGGCGGTTATAGGCGTTGATCAGAGTTTGATTTTGAGCACCGGTACGGTATAACCAGCGGGCAAAAGTCCAGCCTAATCCCGAAGCGTTAATTTCTGGTACCGCCGGCAGGAAAGATAACACCGACCTCAGATAGTTGGGGTGGCCCCGACCGATGGCAGAACTTAATGCCACGAGTGGTAAGTTTTTGGGTGTCAACTTTAGAAATAGTAGAGATGATGATGGGCCGGTCAATTTATGTTTAATATTTACAGATGGTTATTTTTTGCGAAAATAAACCCTATGTGGTATGATGAATTTGCCCTAGTTGAGGAAGAGACAAAAGCTAAGGGCAGAGCGATTGATTACCTGCGCCGGCTCTGGCCATTTTTTGCTCCTTACCGGGGTAAGGTAGCCGCTGCGGGTTTTTTGCTGTTGGTTGCGAGTGGACTTTCTCTTTCCGGTCCGGTGTTGCTAAAGAGGGCAATCGATATAAACATCGCCCGCGGGGATATGCGAGGACTAGCATTGACATCACTTCTTTATTTAGGGGTGCAGGTGGCAATATTCTTTGCAACTTATTTTCAGTTGATCTGGCTGGCACAGGTGGGCGAAAAGGGGACAGCGGACATTAAGCACCGGCTCTTTGCCCATATCCTGAGGTTGCCGATGGCTTTCTTTGATCGGCAGCAGAGCGGTAAACTGGTTTCTCGGGTCGAAAGTGACACCGAGGCACTGAAGATGCTTTTTACGCGGACTTCAGTTGTGCTGATTCAGAGCGGGTTGCTAATTTTCGGAATGAGTGTGGTTATGGTGTTTACTAACTGGCGGCTTTACCTTCTGGTGCTTTTGCTCCTGCCACCGTTTGCCTTTGCCTTTTACCTGTTTCAGAAAAAGGTTCGGCCGGTATATCTGAGTGTCCGGAAGACCGTCGGCGAGATAAACAACCTGGTGGTTGAGACATTGAAGGGGCTGGGGGTGATTCAGGCGTTCGGACAGCAGCAGATTTTTGCCCGCAAGATGAATGATTTTAACCGTAAAAAGTATCAGGGGGAGATTCGCTCGTCAATCCTGTGGTATACCGTATGGTTTCTGGTGGATTTTGGTGAGGTGGTGGGAATTGGTCTGGTTCTGGGGTTGGGTGGATTATGGGCATTACAGGGGAATTTGACCATCGGCACGCTGGTGCTGTTTGTTTCTTATATCAGCCGGCTTTTTTCTCCTCTGCGGGCGATATCTGATCAGATAAACACTATGCAACAGGCGTTTGCTGCTGCGGAAAGGGCACTCACAGTTCTATACGAGCCAATGGAGCCGGCAGGTGAGGATAAAAGGGAGCTGGTTTTTCAGAATGGGATTTATTTTGAGCGGGTGAGTTTTGCCTACGATGGGGAGGATTTTGTGCTTAATGATATTGACCTACAGATTAAGAAGGGGGAGAGGATTGCGCTGGTAGGAGAGACGGGAGGCGGAAAGAGTTCTATCGTCAATCTTTTGATAAGGTTCTATCTTCCACAGCGAGGTAGAATTCGCTTTGACCAGACAGACCTAAAGGAGATCGATTATCACCGGTTGCGTCGGTTGATCGGCTTTGTTCCCCAGGAGGTCATTCTGTTTCCGGGCACGGTGCTGGACAATCTGCGGATGTTTGATGAGGAAATTAGCCTGGAGCAGGTGGTTGCTGCGGCAAAACGACTCAATATTGATGAGAGAATACGCGGTTTTGATAAAGGTTATAATACGGTAATAAGTGAGGAGGGGGCAAACTTTTCGCTGGGGGAAAGGCAGTTATTAGCCTTTGCCCGGGCGCTGGTGCGCGACCCCGAGATTTTGATTTTAGACGAGGCGACATCAGCGGTTGATCCGCAGACCGAGAGTCTTATTCAGGATGGTTTAAAGGAGTTGCTCAGGGGGAGAACCGCAATCATCATTGCCCATCGTCTGGCAACGATCCAGATGGTTGACCGGGTGGTGGTAATTCACCGGGGCAGGGTCGCGGAGGCTGGCAAACACGAGGAGTTGCTGAAGAATGACTATATTTATGCCCGGCTCTTTCGGCTGCAGTTTGTAACCGATGTTGTGGTTTAGAAGGTTATGGCTCAGACAGAACGGATAGACGGTTTAAAGATTGTGTTTAATTTCTGGCGCCGGCATCCCTGGCTGGCGGTCGGAATTTTCTTGTTCACGGTGGTCAGTGGTGCGATAACTGTAACCTATCCCTATTTTTTGCGCCTGATAATTGACGGTATTAAGGCTGAGATAAGTCGGGAAAAACTGGTGCGGTACGCTTTTCTTCTGGCCGGGGTTGGTGGGCTGCGGGTGGTAGTGGATGTGATAATGCCGTTTATCCGCGGTATGACAAATGAGAGGTTTCAGTGGGAAACAAGAAGCGGGGTCTTCGGCCGTTTGCTGGATGCCAGCCATTCGTTTACCAACCATTTTCCTGCGGGTGATGTGATGGAGAGGCTGGACCATGATTTGCACGAGCTGTCCTGGTTTGCCTGTTCCGGTATCTTCCGGTTTGTCAATGCGGCAATTTTAGCGGTTTTGAGTCTGGTGATGCTTTTCCGGATGAGCGTGGTTTTGACCTTGCTGGTTATTTTGGTGATCGGACTGGGTGCGTTTGCCTGGTGGCGCACCGGACCGGTGATTTATAAGTGGTTTATGAAATGGCGGGAGCGGATTGCGGAGGTCAATAATCAACTGCAATCAGCGTTTGGGGGTATCAGACTGGTGAAGGCATTTTTGATGGACAACCGATTGGCGCGCAGTTTCCGGGCCACTCTTGATGAAAGGGTGGCGGTCGCAGTCCAGGAGATGCGGATTGAGTCCAGGGTGCAGGTGGTCTATATGATGCTTGGTGAGTTTGCCACACTGCTGGTGCTCTGGGTCGGTGGTGGACTGGTGATCGGGAGCCGGATGAGTATCGGAGAGTTTGTGGCTTTTAACGCCTATCTTTTGATGCTTCTGCCGATGATGTTTGATCTGGGTAACCTGTTTGTTGCCGGGCGTCGGGCAGCAGGAGCCGGGTTTCGGGTCCGGGAGCTGGTAACGGCTGAGCCGATAGGCCGGGTTGTTTCCGGAGATAAGAAACCCGGGTTTGGTGAACTCCGGCTGGAGCGGGTTAGCGCCGGTTATGATACAAAGCCGGTGGTGCGAAATGTCAATATGGTTTTTCCGATGGGTAAGCGGATCGGTATTGCGGGTACAGTTGGTTCGGGAAAGAGTACACTTTTACGGGTGATGCTCGGACTTCTGGAGCCGGGTGAGGGCAGGGTGGTTTTAAATCAAACCGACCGCCGGGAGTTTGACATTGCCGTTTACCGTCAACTTTTTGGATATGTTCCGCAGGAGCCAACCCTGTTTTCTGATACCCTGAAGGGCAATATTATTATGGGCAGACCAGAGGATGAGGCCCGTTTGCGCTGGGTACTCAAACTGGTGCAATTGGATAAAGATGTCAAGGAGTTACCAGCGGGCTGGGATGAGGTGCTTGGTGATCGGGGGGCTGGACTTTCAGGAGGGCAGAAGGCAAGGCTGGCGATCGCGCGGGCGCTATACGGGATGCCGTATTTTGTTCTGCTTGACGATGCCACCGCGGGACTGGATTCGGATACAGAGCGGTTGTTCTTTGAGCAGTTGTTTAAGGAGTTGCCGGACCGGACGATAATTGTCGTTTCGCACCGGCTTAAGGTGCTTCAGGCTAGCGATTATATCTATGTCCTTGATCGCGGTGAGGTTCAGGAGGAGGGAGAACCTGATGAGTTACTTGCGAAATCAGGCCTGTATTACCGGCTTTACCAGCGCCAGATACTCAGCGAGGAACTGGAGCAGATCTAAATCCGGGTGTGGACAAAGAACTCCTTTTTCAGACGGTTCATCAGTTCTTCACGCCGGTGATAAAGGCGGTGGGGTTTGCGTAGCGGGTGGTTGGCAAGCGCGTAATGAGTGAACAATGGCAGAGCAACCGTGGCATCAAGATAGCAGACAACCGCATCGGGCAGGCGATTCGGGTCAACTTTACCCCAGGAACACGCTTCGTGCGGTGTCGCGCCGGAAAGTCCACCGGTATCAGGCCGGGCATCGGTAAACTGAATGAAGTAGTCCTGTCCGACATCCCTTAACATCAGGATTTCCTGAATCTGGGGTTCGGTCTGGAGCACAAAATTCTTTGGACTACCACCACCAACCAGCACTACTCCTGATTCACCACCCAAGCGCTTGGCATAGAGCACATAGGAGGTGGTTTCGTTAACATCGATTGACGGATTGATCCGCAGTTTTAGCCCCTTGAGTTCCAGTCCAGCAATATTCATCCCGATAGTTGAATCGCCCGGTGCGCTGGTGTGAACCGGGACGCCATAACGGTAGGCAGCAGCCAGCACCGAGACATCCCGGCTGCCGGTTTTCTCCTCCCATTCCGCGGCATATCTGCCGAGGTAGTGATAGAACTCTGCGGTTCCCATCTCTTTCTGAAATTCCGGTCGGAGGAGAATTTTCTGCAGGATATCATCGGTGGCGCAGAGACAGTCGGTGTAACCTAAGAAGATGTCGTAAATCCGGACGATGTCATTTTTGCGCAGGTCAGCATCGTCAACCGCCGGGGTGCCGACATAAAGAGGGAAGTTAAAAGCGAAGTGGAGGTCGTGGTACATATTGGCGCCGGTGGCAACCAGCCAGTCAATAAAGCCGGCTTTTATCATGGGGATGATACATGAACAGCCGAGTCCGGCAGGGGTCAAGGCACCTGCTAACGACATACCGGTGATCGTCTTGGGCTTGAGCATCTTATTGACGAAAAGTTGGCAAGCCTGACGGAGCCGGGCGGAGTTGTAGGCAAGAAAGATTTCGTCGACAAGTTCGGTTATTTTTTCTCTACCGTTAATTTCCGGGGGCAGAATCCTTTTGCCGGAGAGATACATTTTCTTGCGCGGGGTGCGCCGTTTGCGCAACCAGTCCGGTAGTTCACTCAAATCCTCACGATGCCGATAATCTTTTTTCATTCTTACCTCCTTCTTATTGGATAAATACGGTTTTTTGGGGGAGAATACCGTTGAAACTGGTAGCATGGGCGACGGAATAGGCGCCGATATTCTGAACATAGAGCAAATCGCCCAGTTCCAGTTCTGGCAGTTCTTCGGCAGTGGAGATGATGTCCAGTGAATCGCAGGTCGGTCCAGTAAGGGTGGTTAACTGGGTCGGTCCTTTCTTCAACGCCTGAAACTGGTATTTACAGTGGTCAAAGATGGTGCCGGAAAGGGCGCCGTATACCCCTTCGTCAAGATAATACCAGTGTTTGTTATTGCGGATGGATTTGCCAATTACCGAAAGCAGTAGGAAACCGGCTGGACCAACGATTGCCCGACCGGGTTCCGCAATGATACGGATGTCATGGGAAAACAGCCGGGAGGACTCGATATTCAATGCGGGCGCCATTTCCCCGAACCAGTCCTGGTCAGTGTCAAAGTGGCGAATTGGAAATCCACCGCCGATGTCAATTAAGCGTAATTTTACCCCTTTGGTTGCTGCCTCATTGAAAATCATTTTGGTTAACTCAAGTGCGTCAAGGTAGTTGTTTCCCTGAGTACACTGCGAGCCGACATGAAAAGCGATGCCTACCGGCGTTAACCCCAGTTTTTGTGCCTTCAGCAATAGTGGGATGGCATCCGCAGGTTCGGCGCCGAACTTCAGAGACAGCTCGACCACTGAACCGACATTGGGAACCTTGATGCGTAACAACACCTTTGCCCGTGGTGCGAAACGGGCAATCTTGACCAGTTCGTATTCTGAGTCAAAGGTCATTAGATTAACCCCGCACCGGTGGGCATAAGCGATGTCAGCGGGTTTCTTGATGGTATTGGCGAAGATGATCCTGGCCGGTGACACCCGGGCGTCGAGGACCCATTCGATTTAGGGAATTGAGGCGCAGTCAAATCCGCAACCGTGCTCGGCAAGAAGTTTGATCACCGCGGGATTCGGATTTGCCTTGACCGCATAAAACGGTTCAACCCGAGGCAAAAGAGAACGGAAGCGGTGGAGTTGAGCCAGGAGAAGGGTCCGACTGATGATAAATAATGGTGTCCCGTGTTTTTTAACTAAAGCGGGAAAAGAAGAGCGCAGTTTGTTCAGGTGCAATTGATTATTAAGAGAATGCTTTTCACCCCTCAATTATTGCCAAATTTTTATGCGGGTCAACAAGTTATTCATTACTTTCTAAGCAGAAGCAATACTGGTGTGTATAAAGTTACCATCCTCACCATTGGTTTGTTCTTAATAACAGTTAAAGCGCTGTTTTGTAATATCCAAAACCCAAAGATGCCATTCAGTAAGCACCTACCAAGTGAAACCGAAGGCAAACTGAAATGCTACAATAACTGCACTATTTGCTACCAACATAACCGTCACTTTCGTCACGCCCCGGGCAAAAATCGGCAAAAACAGGGAGGATTCACTGGTGTTGTCTTAATGGCGCAAGTCATTGAAATAGCAGCCGTTAGCACCGATAAACAAATCCCCAAACCATATACTCCACCGTTCCCTATACGGTTCCTCCCTGACTCAGAGGTAAGGGTTTTTGTCTTTTTTCCCAGTTTTACGTAGGTATATTATGTAAGCACCCAAAATGGTCCAGGATTAACAGTGGTTTTGATTAGGAGCTGAGATACTCCGGATGATGGTATTGAGATTGGTTTTAACCCGGTTGACGGTTTACAAACCTTCGCCTTTGAAATCCGGGGTGTAGTTTCGTGTTGCCGAGGAGAGTTCCTGCACAAAACCCTGTTCAAAGCCAAGGTCAAGAAAGCACTCTTTTACCTCCTCGTATTCGTCAGGGTGGAGGCGGCGGTTGAGTTCAGTAAGTTCGTTTGCCCGATAAATCGGATAGTACTGAGCCATCAGGCTGAGATGGGTATCAGTGCCTAGGTTTTCCTTTATCCAGTTGAGGATTTTTTGGGAGTCCGCAGTTTGACCAGGGAGGATTAGATGACGGATTATCAGCCCTTTTTGAAGGATGCCTGCGTCGTTGTAAATGTCTTTACCAACCTGCCGTTTCATCTCCAAGATTGCCTGCGTGGCATAATGGAAGTAGTTGGGAGCCGAGGAAAATTGCTGGGCGAGATCATCAGAATAGTATTTTAAGTCTGGCAGATAGATGTCCACGATACCGGCAAGTTGGCGTAGGGTTGACACTTTTTCATAGGCGTTGGAGTTCCAGAGAATCGGAATTTGGAGTTGTTTTTTAGCGGCCTGGAGGATCGGTAATAACTGGAGGGTGTAGTGGGTAGGGGTTACGAGGTTGATGTTGTGGGCACCCTGTTTTTGCAAGTTGAGCATCACCGTAAGAAGTTGTTCGGGGCTGAGTTTGTGGCCAAAGCCGAGTTGTGAGATGTCATAGTTCTGACAGAATTTACAGTGGAGGTTGCAATGGGTGAAGAAAATGGTGCCGGAGCCACGGGTGCCGGAGATGGGTGGTTCTTCCCAGAAGTGGAGTTGTGCCTGAGCAACTTTAATTTTGTCGGTTGCCCGGCATCTGCCCGGTTTTACCGAGCGGTCAACGTTGCACTCAAATGGACAGACGTTACAGAGCATGGATAAATTATAATATCGGCTGTTTGTGCAGACAACTCAGGCGGAAATGTTGCGTTTAGTAGTGAGTGCTCATTTGTTTTGAGGTTGGGGTAGATTTAATTGACCGGTCTTTTGGCCATCCTATTATTATTGGGAGAATGGTTGATGAGTTCAGTCAGCGCCGTTTGCGGATGGTGCAGGAGCAGATTGTTGCTCGTGGTGTGGGGGACGAGCGGGTGCTGAACGCAATGCGCAAGGTGCCCAGACATCTCTTTGTGCCGGAAGGATTTGTTCATCAGGCATATGAGGATTATCCTTTGCCTATCGGTTTTGGTCAGACGATTTCCCAGCCTTATATTGTGGTGGTAATGACCGAGGTGTTGCAGGTGGAAAGTTGCCATAAGGTTTTGGAGATTGGTACCGGTTCTGGTTATCAGACCGCGGTGCTGGCAGAACTGGCAGGGATGGTTTATACCGTAGAAATTATTGAAGAGTTGTCGATCCAGGCAAGGCGGGTGCTCAGTCGGCTGGATTATCGGAATATCCGGTACAGGGTGGGTGATGGTAATGAAGGGTGGAGGGAGTTTGCTCCTTATGACCGGGTGATGATTACCGCGGCAGCGGAGACAATCCCTAATCGGGTGGTTGAGCAAATGGCAGAGGGGGGCAGGATGGTGGTGCCGGTGGGTGCTCAGGGTAGTCAAAGTCTGATACTGGGGGTGAAGCATAATCAGCGGTTGGTGCAGAGACATCTGATGGATGTGGTTTTTGTGCCGTTAGTCAAGCGCAGTTTTGGTGTTGACTGAGAAAGATATTATCCTATATTATTTTCAGCGGGGCGTAGCGCAGTTGGTTTAGCGCGCTTGGTTCGGGACCAAGAGGTCGCTGGTTCAAATCCAGTCGCCCCGACCAAATGCAACTTTCATCATTTCTGGAGGAGTTTAATTGCTCGCTCGCCTCGCCTTCGGCTCGGCTCGCTTCGCAAATTTCTTTATATTTTGGGATTAAATCAAAGGGACGGACAAAATCAAAAAAGATTTTTCTTTCCAGCAGGCGGCGGTTCGTTCCAATTTTTTCCACAAACGATTTTATTTCATCAAAATCGTTTGACGAAGCCAGTTTTTCAGCGTAATTAGCGGTTAAAATCCAATTTTTCAATGGTTCAATCCAACTGTTTCCCTTTCGCCCAAAATCGTCCTTTTTCTGCAAAAGGGCGGTTTTGGTTTTAATGAGTTCGTCTTTTTTGATAAGATAAGTTTCTTTTTCAATCGAGCCATCTAAAAAAGCATTTACTAATCTATCAAGTTTTTGCTCCACCTCTTTAATCTGCGCCTCAACATTTTGGGCGAAAGATTGCGAAGACTGGATATTTTCCTTCTCCCACATTTCCACTTTGGCAAGCATTTTTTCTTTCCAGTCTTCGCAAAGAGCGACTTTTGAGATTTTGTCTTTCAATTGTCTAACCAACAAATCTTCTCTTAAATACCTTTGCGAGCAAGGACCAAGCCGCTTGGTACAACGATAATAGCGATATGTTCCGCCGTTGCCGTGTGCCCATTGAGCAGTTATTGCCGCGCTGCATTCCCCGCATTTCAAAAGTCCGGTAAATGGAAAATACTGTCTCTTTTTAGAATGGCGCGGCTTGGCTCTGTTTTTCAAAATTTCCTGCACTTTCTCAAAAGTCGCTCGGGAAACAATTGGTTCAAAATTCCCTTCGTAGTTTTCGCCGTTATGAACAATCAAGCCAATATAAACTTTATTAGTTAGCATTCTTTGAAACGTCGCTTTGCAAAGCGGTTTTCCGGTCTTACTAACCATACCCCAAAAACTCAAGCGTTCGGCAAGAGATTTTAAAGTATGTTTGCCTTGGCTATATTCTTCAAACGCCTTTTTGATAATTTTTGCTTTTACTGGATCTGGTTCAATGTTTCTGGTTTTTGGATTATTGATATAGCCAAGAGGCGCAAGGCCGGGCCATTCGCCTCGCCTGAGTTTTTGTCTAATCCCGCGCTTAACATTTTCCGACAAATTGTCGGAATAGTATTTGCTTTGACCAAAGGCGACTTGAAGCATAAATAATCCTTGTGGAGTTGGCTCAAACCAAAAGGTGGGAAAACGCAAAGAAGCAATTTTACCGATATCAATGAGATAAATTATTTGTCCGCCATCAACAGAGTTTCTGGCTAATCTATCTGGATGCCAAGCTAAAATTCCAACAGGTTCTTTTGAGTCATAAATTTTCTGTATCATCTCATTAAAAACTTCCCGTCCCGGCTTCTTCGCGCTTTTTGACTCAATAAATTTTTCAGTGATAAAAAGATTTTCTCTTTTTGCGTATTCTGCCAACTCCGCCAATTGAGCTTCAATAGACATCACTTGTTTTTCTTCGTCTTCAGTTGATTTTCTGGCGTAGAGAAAATATTTTATCTTCATAGTGTTTTACTCCTTAATTTTTAATAAGTCGCCTTTGGTAATAAAAGTGAAAAACTGGCTTCGTATTTCGCCGAAGGCGAGGCGAGCGAGCAATTAAACTCCTCCAGAAATGATGAAAGTTGCATTTGGTCGCAATTATTGGACGAAGTGAGAACCTTTTTTGAACAAAACTTTGACTGACTTGTGCGTCGCCTTCGGCGACGCACACCCACCCACCACCCAAAACTGGCGGGCGGGCAAAAATTCCTTCCCCCAAACCCCCTTCCTTTT
>CAZPVT010000034.1:0-96828 GCA_964590395.1 uncultured bacterium | reverse complement strand
ATTCCGCCGCGCATTGCCTATCCGGAAAATCTGGTAATCATTGGCACGGTGAATGTTGATGAGACAACCTTCTCTTTTGCCCCAAAGGTGCTGGACCGAGCATTTCAACTGGAGTTTTCGGATGTCCGGTATGATGAATATTTAAAAAACAAAAAAGACTCAGCATTCTATAAATTTGTAGAAAACCTTCAGACCATCTTAAAACCAAGAAATATGCACTTTGGCTACCGGGTAATAAACGAGATGCTTGACTACTTAAATAAAGCCGGTAACGAAGATGACAAAGAGTATGACTTTCTGTTAAAAAGCAAAATCCTGCCTAAACTTCACGGCACCGAAGAGCAGATTGGCGATGTGCTTGTTGAATTGCTTGCCTTCTGTGCTGAAGGGGAAAAAGAAGATATACCAGCAGATGAAAAGGCAGAAAAAATTGAAGAACTGATGTCCCGGAACCAATTTAAATACCCTGAATCCGCTCAAAAAATCAAGCAGATGCATCAAAATATGAAGGCGACCGGCTATTGCAGTTATTTTTGATGGATGATATCCTGTAAAGAAATAAATATCCAGATACCATCCTCAGAAAATTTGATTCTTGTCATTTATTCAGAAAGCGAAGGAGAACAGGCGAATGACTCTCACGAAAACGAGGAAAAAGCAAAACAAATAATAAGAAATATTATCTTAAGTAATATTGCTTCTATTCACAAACACCAATTAAAAACTGACCAATTAAAAATTGGCCTTAAGACTATAAAAGAATCTGAAGAAGCTATCCAGATTCCAGTTGGAAATGAAGAAACAACCGGCGTTTTCTCATCTTCTGCTATCAGGTTATTCGAAAATGCCAACTATTACATTAAATTAATTAAAGATGGCCAGCCTGCCCGGGATTTTGAAGTCAAAATCTCGCCACTTCCGGACAATAACAGTTATCTGACTACGCTGCCGGGAATAGATAAATACTGGAAACTAAACTTTTTAAATCTGCTCTTTTACGGAAATATCCAAATCTGGAAAGGCAATGAAAAACTCTTTTCTCTCCCCATTCTTGTCTATCCGAAAAAACTTAAAGCAGAAGAGGCGGAGAGGATTATAAAGGAGTTGTTAGAGTGGCATTCCGAACTTGTCTATGACCTGGAACCAACCGGTTTAACTGTTTATACCGGTGAATATGGCAGAAAAAATTTTATCCAGCGGTTGAATCACATCCGCTGTCTTTTTAAGAGGAGAAATCTTAAAGGGATACTAAATAGTATAATTGAGAATCCGCATAAAGTTCTTGTAAAGGAAGAGGTGCTGAAAGAGATTCAAGATGTTGAAACCCCTGCCTGCCACCTTTTACCCGAACTTGCCACCGACCGCACCGCAATTTGTAAGGCAACTACCGGGCACTTTCACTTTGAAATTGACAAGGAGCAATTCCAGTTTGTAAAGGCATACGAGGAGGTCTCAAGAATTTCTTACGACACCTACCCTAACCGATTTGTTAAGTTCTTTTTAAAACTGTTAAAACGGGAATTGAACAGTATTGAGGAGGCGCTAACTTTGCAAGGGAAAGACAATGAGCATTATAAAAAGTATTTTGATTGGTTGCTGAATGGAATAGAGCCAAAACTTGATGATATGAAAAGAGATGTAAATAAAACGCTCAATCATAATTTTTTTCAGGAGGTGGCGGATATCCATTTTTTCAGCACCCCTCCGCAAACTTTACTTAAAGAATACCGCTATCAGCAGATTTTTTCCGCCTATTTAGATCTGATAAAAGGGGTGCAACTTTCGGATAAGCTGGACGAACTTCTGAAAGACCCGATTCGGAATATGCCCGAACTTTATGAATACTGGTGCTTTTTGAAGTTGTGGCAGATACTGAGGAGCGAATACAAAACCGTAAAAGTTAATTTGCAATTTGATGATGAAAAGTTTAATAAGATATTGAAAAGTAACTCCTGCATCGAATTTGAGAATGGTATAATTTTAACCTATAACAGGTATTATGGCAAAGGGGAAGATTCATATTCATACTCGGTTGGTTTGCGCCCCGACTTCACACTGGAAACATCTAATAAACTGATTCTTTTTGATGCCAAATACCGGGTGGATTGGGAAGAAATTAAAAAGGTAATAGAAGAACTAAAAAAAGAGGAGAAAATATCTGAAGACGAAAGAATCGGGAAATTTCAACTTGCTGACCTTTACAAAATGCATACTTATCGCGAGGCAATAAGGAAAAAAGATGGCAAAAATCCAGATCTGGTAATTATTCTCTATCCGGGAACAGAAGGCAAAATTTATCTGGAAAATGGCAAGAAGGAAGAGGTAAAAGATTTTCTTAAAATACTTAATTTACCCTGTGGCGGGGTCGGAGCGGTGCCTTTAAGACCGGAAGAGAAATAAAATTGTCAAAATCCGGCAGAAGCGATCAAGGAAGGGTGATAAAACAGTTATAAATTATCTGGTGATAGAGGCAAAACCATAAAATCCCTCCACCGCCAGGCCCACCAATTTCTGACCGCATCGCCTATTCTGAACTCCTTCCCCTGTTCAGGCACAGGGCTTTTTACCTGTTACCCATAAGGAAAATTCGGGTATACTTACCGGTATTGATAGAAGAGGAGGAACCGCTTATAATAATATAATGCGGCAGGCGGGTCGGACGGTCGCGGTCCAGTAAAACGGACCGAGGAAAGTCCGGGCACCAAAGGGCAAGGCACTCGCTAACCGCGAGGCTGTTTGCGGGAGACCGCAAACAGACGGAAAGTGTCACAGAAACCATACCGCCAGGTACCGGGTTGAGGTTACCGGTGGCTGGTAAGGGTGAAATAGTGCGGTAAGAGCGCACTATCCGGTATGGTGACATACCGGATGGACAAACCCTGCCTGGTGCAAAACCAAACAGGGAAGAGGGCTTGCCCGGCCCGTTATCATTCCCGGGTAGGTTGCTTGAGGTGCACGGGTAACTGTGCATCCCAGAGAAATGACCGTCGCTCCGCAAGGAGTACAGAACCCGGCTTACAGACCCGCCTGCCTGCTTTTGTTTATCCGCCGGTCCAATACATAAAAAGAAAAACTTGACAGGCAGTCCTGAAATAGTAAAATTAAAATTGAGGAATTGGTTGAGTTAATTACTGATAGTAAAGAGTAATACTAACCACTAACTCTTAGTATCTGGATTTTAATAGCACTGGGTTACAAACCGATGTTATACCGAACATTGATAAGTATAAATAAAGGAGGTCAGGATGTCGGTAGCAAATAAAATCAGTAGTGAGACACTGACGAAACCTTCAAGCGGACCAGCCGCGGGTTTCGTCTGGAACCCGGTAAAAATCGGACCCAGTTTTGAGTGGCTTGACCACGAGACGATCCGCATACTTGAAGGTGGACTGGGAGGAAAAATCCTCGGGGTTAAAACCGAACTGGCAAGCACCAGCGCCGCCTGCTATCTTTTTGACCAGCGAGAACCAATCGGCTCAGTTTCCATAGAACGCAATCCACCGCACCGGGGCATCATCCTCTGGGATGCAATCGTCAATCCGGGATACCGGCAGAACGGTCTGCTCTCTATAATGGTCTGGATCATCTTCCGGGAACTTCTCCTCGTCCAGCAATCCGCATTTTTTAAAATAAAGATGGTGCGCTCAATGAAGGCGGGTGAAAAAGGCACTGAACTCCAGAACATCGGTATGGGCGTGGTTGCGGTAAGGCTAGGCTTTACTCCAGAATTAAATCTGAGCCGGGTTATGACCAATGACAATATCACCGGCATTGATGTATTACCGGAAATTAACGGCAATCCCCCGGGAATAAAAATCACTCTCCAGCGCGACCCGTTTGTGGTTACCGCGTTTGTCCTTAACCCGGACACGATGAAGCCAACCGGTAACATCCGCACCTACCTCGAAATCAAACGCAATGACACCATAATTTATGAATGGGCAAAAAAGGGGTTGCTGGTCCTTAATGGTAATTACCTTTTGCGCACCCCCCAGGTCAACCATTTTGTCAATCGGATTGCGGTTGACGAAGCCGAGGCGACCGTCTTTCGAAACAAAATCCGCGGGCTGTAAGAGATCGGTTAGTTAATTTCACAACACCCCCTTAATTAACTTTACCTCTAATTGATTTTTCATCCAGTTGACTATAATATTTTCTTTTAATGGCAACGAATCATCAAACTGCACTTCAGGGACGCGGTCTGATTGTCTCTATCGGACTAAATCTCGGTTTTGCCCTAACCGAACTGTTAACAGGACTCTGGGCTAACTCACTGGTTTTAATTGCGGGCGCACTGCATGACGCTGGCGATGCAGTGGCACTGATGCTTTCCTATCTGGGACTACGGCTGTCACTTCTCCCCCCCAGTGGTCAGCGCACCTTCGGCTATCGCAAGGTTCAGGTGCTGATTGCCTTTGTCAACGCACTTGTCTTAACCATGTTCACAGTTCTGGTTATAAGGGCCGCATTTACAAGAACTTTCAATCCTGAGCCGGTAAAGAGCCCGGTTATGATCGCAATGGCAATCCTCGGTATTGGTGTCAATGGGATTGCAGTACTGATTCTGAACCGTCATCGCCATTCACTGAACATCCGCGCCGCAATGTGGCATCTGCTGGATGACCTTTTGGGCTCCGGGGCGGTGCTGGTAAGTGGTATTGTCATCGGGATAACCAACTGGACAGTTATTGATCCCCTGCTTTCAATCGCCATAGCGCTACTGGTAATTTATGGCACCTATCGTATTTTCCGCCAGTCAACAAACATTCTGATTGACGCTACACCTCAAGACCTGAATTACGACACCGTGCGGGATTTTATTCTCGGCTTCTCGCCCGTTATCCACGGAATACACGATTTACACATCTGGACGCTGGGAGAGAAGGAGCGGGCGCTGAGCGCTCATCTGGTGGTCAACGATGGTATGCTCAGCAGTTTTCAACCCTTGCTTTCTGAACTGACCTGCAGTTTAGAAAAGAAATTTGCCATCACCCATATAACCCTGGAGTTAGAATGCGATCGATGTAAATCAAAAGACAACATCTGCCTCAACTGAGTTACTATCCTCGGTTTATCTTTCCAAGGCAGATAACCACCCATCAGTCTTGCTACTTCGTAATAACTATCTTTTCTATTGCGGAATATCCTTCGGTTTTAAACATATAGAAGTATATTCCTTCAGCACACCTATGACCAATCTCATTCCTGCCATCCCATTTAATAGTATATCTACCCGGTTGCTGCCGACCGATAAACAATCTCTTAACCAATCTTCCCGAATGGTCATAAATGAGGAGCGCCACCTGTTGCTCAGTGGGAATCTCGTAACTGATACTGGTTTTCGTTCGGAAGGGATTGGGAAAATTCTGATATAGTTTAAAATCCCGCATCGTTAGCGAAAAGATCTGTCCTTCCCGTGAGACCTTCGGAGAAAATCTAAATTCTGAAACCCAGAAACCACCGGCTAATCCATAGTAACGGCTGATGTCACTCACGCCAACCGGTGAAGAGGTGATACACCCGGAAAGTAAGTATCTACCATCAGCAGCCAATACCACCCCGGCTGAATTTACCGTCCACCAATTAATTTGCATAGCACCATCAACACCGCCCAACGATCCCGTTCCCTTAACATTACTGCCGGTCGCCAACATCAGGAGGAAACCAAACAAAAGAGACGATATCATCACCCCTCCTATGGATTAGGTTTAATGATCAGGTACTGGAAAGGGATGGGTGCCAAAGTAGGCTGATTGTCAATTGTACCAACCACGAAACGACCATTGGCGATAGAATAAACCTTAATTGGTTTAACACTATCCCGAGTCGGACCGATTGTCAAAAAAATCAGACAACCAGTAGTAACCTCGGAGTTGATCACGGTATCAATACTACTACCCGATTGAATCACATCGCCCCCCATTAATGAAGTATTGAGTAGAAGAAAACCAGAAGCAATATCCGCAGAAGTAATTGTGCTATCAACGATCATCGGGCTGGTAATAGAGTTTGTCTGGTTTTCGTTCACATACCGGCCATCAAGTCCGGTAATGTTATAGCCACTAACTCGCTGCGCCTCACCAGCGCTATGTGCAAAGTAGGCAAACGGCACACTTACAATTCGCTGGAGTGGTAACATCTCTTTCTCTGAAGGGAGCACCCGAATTCCAAGATAGCAGGAGTTGGACGATAAGTTACCCGGCGGAATATTTAAGAAAACATTAAAAAGACCGTTTCGGGTCTGGACAATTTGGGTCTCGCTCCAGATGGGCTGTCTTCGAGAAGTAGTATCGGTGTAAAGGGAAAACACCATTACATATCCACCGTCAACAACCGGCTGGCCAGTTGAATCCACCAGTTTTGCCTGATAATTGATAAGTTCGGGAATCTGTGCATCCTGATTATGGCAAGAAAGCGTTTGAGGGTTTGTCGCACTTACTATATTCGAGGTATTAAAAAAAACAGCACAGAAAATAGTGCCTATTATTAATGCCCTGGTATTCTTCATAACCACTCCTTTCTTTATCATAATTTATTTCACATCTTTTACACACCTAAACCCGAGGTCTCCTCGGGATGTATTCTTTGGGAAATAGTGTCTACAAGCACTTCTGATCCAAAAAAGTCCCCAGTTGAACGCCCCCCCTCTTGCTGATACCCTTAGACTGTCCGCCTCGATCTCCTTTGTTTTCGATCTTATCACACCTATCATCTCCGGACGCTCAATCTTTTCGGGAAGAACTTTTATATAATCATCAACATAATAATCCGCACACCACTCCCAGACGTTCCCCGCCATATTAAACACTCCGAACAGACTTTTACCCATAGAATATGAATCAACTGCCACAGTTGTGTTGATCTGGGATAGTTGAAAATTAGCCTTATTAGCGACATCTTCCTCGCTGTTCCCCCAGGGAAATAAATATCCAAGCGAGCACCTTGCCGCTTTCTCCCATTCTATCTCGTAGGGCAGTCTTTTACCCGCCCATTGAGCATAGGCATTAGCATCATTCCAGGTAACACCGACAACCGGATGATTGTCTAACTCTACCTTATTTCTGTACCACCTAAACCAATCTCCTTCTGGTTTGTATTTTGTTGCCGTAACAAATTTCTTAAACTGACGGTTGGTAACTTCAAATCTATCTATATAGAAACCGTAGTTTATAAAAATTTTTTTCCGGGGCATTTCATTTAAAAAAAATCCTTTGTCCCAGTCAGGATGGGTCTTTATCAATCTCTCCATCTCCTGCCTTGTCGTTCCAATTAGACAGTTCCCCGCAGGAATGAAAACCATATTGAAGTAAACCGGGAAACTCAGTTTTACAACTTTTAAGGACTCTCCATCAAAAGATAGGTATAATCCCAACTTCGGATAGCCAATCTCTCGCCTACTCCCATACTCCGTTAACGACTCTGGCTGCCCATAACTAACAATAAACTCTCTATAGTTTTTGAGGGGTATTAACGAATCAAATAATTTCTTATCCCCCAAAAGGGTTATTGTATCAATCTCGCCCTCTACGACAGAAAAGACCACTCGATTGTTTAAAAACTCATAACTTAACCTGTTTGATGTCTTTGCGGTCGGACTTCCCAATACGAGTTTAATACTATCCGCATACATCCCAATACTCAAACCAGCCACCGCCAGATTTTTTATATCAATTCCATCCCTTTTTAACACCTTAAGCCATCGGGGTTCTTCTCTTGGGGCAAAGATCTTAAATCCGACCAAAGTATCCATTCGGTAAAGTAACGATATACCTTTGTTCGGGTAGCACCGATGTACGCTATCTGCTGTTTCGGGAATAACCGTATCTAAACATCTTTGAATAGCATCAAAAGCGGTCGCCAGGTCTAACTTCAATGACTCGGACAGTAACACCGTTAAGGTATCAACCCTGCCCTCAAGTAAAAATATCGTTAGTTTAACATCACCATATGAATATGAAAGCCAGTTTTCTCCATAATTATCAGGTCCCTGCCAGTTATCATGGAGAACTACCACACTACTATCAGTTGAGCTATTCCTTATAATGGAAACTGTTTTTATCCTTCCACTCGGATCCTTGACTGTTACTATTGAATCCCTAACTAAAATACCGGCAACCCCTTTTCCCTCTCTAGGCCAACCCTCCCAAGACTTAAGTGTCACTAACCATTTCGGTTCAGGTGTGCCGAGTGAGACCCATAATATAACCTCACTCCCTTCCCTAATAACCGTGCCGCCGGTCGGTAACTGTTTAACAACGGTCCCCACTGGGATGTTATAAAAAGTATCTCTAAATTCATAACGAAAACCACGGGACCTGAGTAATGTTATCGCTTCCTCTTTGTTTCTACCAACTACATCGGGAACCCTTAACTTCTGAAATAACTTGGTGCCACATTTCTTACAGTACTCATAACTATCGGGATTTTCCGTGCCGCATTTATGACAGACCTTTAGAGCGAAAAGTAAAGAAAACCAAACCAACAGCAGAAAAAGAATTTTTACCCGCTTCATTTCTCTCGTTTCTTCTCGCATTTTGAGCAAATGGTATCACCAAAATCAAATTGCTTTCCACAGCCACCACAATAAATCTGCTTTGATTGTAATTTAATTTTTAATTCTTTATTATCCCCTTCATTTACCGCGATTGAAACACCCGCACCCTCATAGTAAGGCACTTCTACCCAAATTGTAACCGGAACCCCGGGCTTGGCAAATGGACCGAAGACCGTAAAGGTATCAGACAAAGAACTTTGTGTAGAGAGATTGGGAGATACCAGAAATGTTTTCGGGTTTTCCGAATACAGTTTTATAGTCGCCTCACCCTTTTGAATTGAAAACGTCGTTTCCTGTTCTTGGGTTCGAAAAGAGAGTTCTGCGAAAAATGGTACTGGCTGGGCGGCAATTGAGTCCATAATCAATAAGGAAACCGTAGCAAACGGTGCACGGTTTTTAGAACCAATCGGTTTCAGAAACTCAGGGTTCAAAGACATAAAATATTTTCTGCCGACTATTATGCCACTAACAACCAGTATCCCCAATAGAACCATAATTAGATATTTAATCCCCGCTCCTGACCTTTGAACTGAGAGAGTTTTAATGACCTCATCAATCGTTGAGACCAGCTCTTCCGCAGACTGATAGCGGTCAATCGGTGATTTAGCCAAACATTTGCGTAAAACATCGCATACCGGTTTAGGTACCGATTTCTCTTGTAATGGCTTTTCCGGGAGCGGTTTGTGGATATGTTGGTATAGAACTGCGTGTGGCTCATCGGCTTGAAACGGAACACCCCCTGTAACCGACTCATAAAGCACGATCCCTAAAGAATAAATGTCCGAACGAAAATCTAACTCTTTGCCCTCAATCTGTTCCGGAGACATATACTCTGGCGTTCCGGTCGCAACCGCCCCTTGGAATCTGGTGCTGTCGTCATGCAAAGCGATGCCAAAATCGGTAAGGACAGGAACTCCGTGTTCAGTAAACATAATATTGGCAGGCTTAATATCCTTATGGACAATCCCCCTGTTTTGGGTATAAACTAAAGCCTCCGCAATCGGCTTCAAAATTTTCATTACCTCAATCGGTAAAAGAACCTTTTTTTCTTTCAGGATATTAGCAAGCGTCCGGGGAAGATATTGCATTACAAAATAATGAATCTCCCCCTCATTGTGGATATCATATATCTTTACGATATTAGGATGGTCACAATTAGCGGCAATTTGTGCCTCTTCGTAAAATCGGCGAACGAGATAGGGGTTGTTGATATACTCGCGACCCAGGATTTTAATTGCGACCTTGCGTTTTAATTTAGTATCAAAACCTTCGTAAACCTCTGCCATCCCCCCTCTACCGATGAAGGCAACTATCTTATATTTCCCGTTTTGCAAATCTTTACCAATCAACCATCGATAACTCATGTAAAATTATCCGAATCCTATGCTACTAACGAATCCTCACAAGTATACTCTGGTTGAACTCAATATGATTAACCGTATCATTAAGGTAGAAATATACACCCGTGGTCCCATCTCGCTGTTTGGCTGTTAATATAACAGCATCTATTGTCATTGAACACGACAAGTAATTTGTATCGTTATATACTAGCCATTTAAGATAACTAAATCCATTAGGCGGCGTGGTATAATTTACAAGCCGATTTTTGTAAAGGACAACCGTCGCACCTTTGTTGGCGGATGTGTCGCTAATTAACCATCTAAATACTACTGTATCAATATTCACGGTACAGGTCTTATTTGCACTCAGACCACCGGGGTCAACTACGGTAAAACTGACCCAGGAAACACCGGTCCGATTCCGCTCTGGTTTGATATCTACTAAATGTTCATTTTCCTTAACAATCACTGTGAGCAATGGTCCTGGTACTACTGTCCATTTAAGGTGAGCAATGCTATCGTCCTGGTCATTCACAAGCGAATCCAAAAAGAAGGTGCGGTAGCCGTTCTGATAAACTTGAATTGTATCTGGCAGTTTTGAGTTGAATTTAGGCGGGAATGCCAGTTTTCGCAAACATCCCCCGGTTATTAAAATACCGCCAACTATTGCGACCAAGAGAGTGGTAGTTAAAAAATTTTTTACCATAGGTCTCTCCTTATCCTTATATTTATTCCTGGGTTTAAATCCTGATCTATTGAACCATAAACCATCAATCTGTCCTTTTCTTTATAATTCTGGGCATACCACCCCGGAACACGTTCCGCAATCTTCAGTCCAATATAAAAACCAAGCGCAGTGAGCGGGTAAGACGAATAATAAAATACTGTGCGGAGCAAATCATACTGGTGAATCTGAGCAACCAACTGCCGTTCCTTTGCCGTATCCTGTTCAAGTGCATATTCGTGCAGTTTCTTCTGCGCCTGATTATCCCAGTGCCAGGAAATACCACCGGCAGTTAGCCCCAACACCGCGCCAATCCCAGCGCCTAACAAATATGCAAAGGTCCTCGGACGGGAGTAGATGTACCTATCTTGAATTCTGGGAAGAACCGTGTCCTGAGAACGGGAAGGACGGATTTCCGTCAATACGAAAATAAATGACGTATCACGGTGAAATATTAGTCTCATACTGAGTGATTCGTAGTTCGCTCTCTCAATTTTCAGAGAATAAAATTTATTTTTGGTCAACCCAGGTAAAGTTATTGGCGTTTTCCCTTGGAAAACGCCGTCAAGATAAACTGCCGCCTCCGACGGAATAGTGTTTATGGTAACTTGACAGAGGAGCCTGCTCTTAACCTCTTTTCTAACTTTCTCAAACACCTCCTGAAATTCCTCAAACCCTTTGAGTAGTTCTTCGTCAGGATTGCGCATAAGAATTTTCTGAAAGAAACCACGACCTTTTGTCTCTTCGCCAATCTTTAAATGGGAAAAAGCAATATAGAAAAAAGCAATGGTCGAGTCCTTAAAATCAAGGGAAAGGTCCATTAACGCCTCATTTAACTCCTTAATAGCCTCTTCAAATTCAGAATTGTAATACTTTCCAATGCCGCTGGAGATCTTTACTCTCCCCTGACCGCTCTGGGCAAAAAGAACCGTCGTTCCAGTAAGTAGCACAATGGATGTCCAAAGGAAGCATCGCGTCCAACTACCATCTCTACTGAAAATGATAAACTTTCTTGACATATTCACCTCCGCTCTCTTTTGGTTAATACCAGATAAGAGACAGTCCATCCAAATCCTTTATAGCCAACGCCTTTTTGATAAGTAATCGACATAACTCACTCCTCTCCTTGAAAAAATAAGATTTCACCACCAATATTTATCCGGTCACTATTTTTTAAAATGCAACAACGAATTCTTTTGCAATTAACAAATGTGCCGTTTTTGCTATTCAAATCATAAATAATATATTGACCATTTTTGTTAATAATTTGCGCATGAGCACGAGAAATTGTCTCCTTAAAAAGTTCAATCCCGTCAGGCTGGTCTCTACCAATCACCACCCGAGGTTTGTTTAATATAAACTCATTTGTTACCTCTTTGCCATCGAAAAGCAAAAGACGGGCAAGCCGATATCTTTTACTCGCCATTTTCGGCTTAAAGTAACTTAAAAACCACAAAACCGCCGTTACAGTAACAAGGATTAAAAATAATGGCATCAGATTAGGAAACTCATAAACAAGAACTATAAGTAACAATAGCGCCAAAGCAATAATAGAAGGAAACCAGAAACCCATAGTTCTCCTTAAAATCGCCCCTGCTGAAAGGCTTACTTTCCCGGTTCTCACATCCACTAACTTATCCCTTCTTTTAGTATCAAACATTGGGGGAGTAAAACGGTAAGACCGTCCCTTGATAGGCAGGGGCGGCAAACCTAATATACTCTGTAGCGCATTAGCCATTTCCAGCGCGGAAGAAAACCTTGACCATCTTTCTTTATTTATTGCTTTAAGGATCAACTTGTCGATTTCTTTGGTAATATTCTTGTTGATCTTGCTCGGTTCCGGAGGCGTTTCTTTCACTATCCTTTCCGCGATCTCTAAGAAATCCTTGCCCCTAAATGGTACTCTGCCAGTAAGTAGTTCGTACAGAACTATCCCTAAGGAATATATATCGCTTCTACCATCAACTAACCTATCCTTTATTTGCTCGGGTGACATATATTCTGGTGTTCCCAGAAGAAAACCAGGACGCGTCAACCGTGCTAAATTTTTAATTTTTGCAATCCCGAAATCAAGAACAACAGTACCTCCATTTTTGTTAATCATAATATTAGATGGCTTTATATCACGATGAATGATCTGTTTTTGATGAGCAAAATGAAGTGCTAAGCAGATTTCTTTGGCAATCTCCAGAGCTTTTTCTATCGACAAAATCTGCCCTGATTCAAGAATTCTCCTTAAACTTGGACCATCGATGAGCTCCATTGAAAAATAATGGCGATGTTCTCCTGAACCGATATCGTATATTTTTATTATATTAGGGTGTTCCAAATTTTGGGCAACTCTTGCTTCTCTTTTAAAACGTTCAACTACCTCTGGGTCATCGGAAAGTTCTGGTTTTAAGGTCTTTAAGGCTACCATTTCATTCCGACTTGGATCATAAGCCTTATAAAGGCAACTTACCGTTCCTGTGTGGATTTCTTCCATAATTCGGTATCTCCCCATCGACTCCTCAGCAGCGGTCATAACTTTACCTCTTAAACTCATTAGGGCCCAGGTTAATAATACTATTCTTTTCGGTTAAAGTTACCTCCTTTTGAGTAACTGTTTTACCACCTTTAACCAGTGTAATGGTGTGCTTACCTGGACTGACTTTCAACCTTATTAGATCTTTCTTCACCGTAGGAACTCGCTGCCCAGTAAAAGAGCCGTCTAAATAGACCTCAGAACTGGCGATTTGTGGGTCTAATATATCTCCTGCAAAAGCAGTAATTGTGATCCAATAATCCCGAACTTTAGGAAGTATCACTCTATGGGTGGATGCGGGAAGAAATTCTAATGTAATGGGCAAATTAATTGCTTCGGTATCTGCTATCAAAAATTCCCTTTCTAATACTTTATAATCAGGGTGTTTAATGAGAATTTTATACATCCCGAAAGGCAAAAAAAGCTCGTCCCCGGTAGAAAGCCTTTTAATTAGAAAATCATTGGTATCATAAATCTCAATATCTGTCTCGGGTGGAAGATCAAGCAGGTTTACCGGAACCAAAATCGGCCTCAATACAATCCGGTATCGGGTATCCCGAGCAACAACCCCCACTATCGAATCGTAATAGCCTTTCCGATAGAACCGCAAAGTTTCTCCTAAACCCACGCAGAGGGAGTCATTATTCTCTATTAAAGTATCAATCCCTGCTTTTTTCATAGCCACATTTAAAGTTTCGGGATTTATTTGCAAACCAATCCACAATACCTTATTATCAGTGGTAAAAAATCCCGACTTTCGTCCTAAAATCAGTGCAAGCAAAAGTAACAACAATAATCCTGCGGCACCGCCCACAGTTCTTTTTATGAGCGACGGAGAAAAACGCCTCTTGAATTTCCTCTCGAGAGGATAAAATTTACCTATTGAGGGCGATAACTGGACAATGATCACTGATATATTGTCATGCCCGCCTTTATCATTTGCCCAATCTATCAACCGGTCGCATGCCTCCTGAGGGGTGTTACTCCTGCTAATTGCCTCTAGTATTTCTTCTTCACTTAACTCACCCCAGAGACCGTCTGAACATAAAAGAATCGCTTCGTTTTCCTTAATTTCGCCTTCAAAGGTATCAATCTTAACATCCTCGGCGATCCCGACCGCACGGGTAATCTCGTTGCGTCGTTCGTGAACACGGGCTTGTTCAGAATTAATTATTCCACTATCCACAAGATGCTGGACAAAAGAGTGGTCACGGGTTATCTGAATTAATTTGCCGTTGCGGATGATATATGCCCTTGAATCTCCAACATGGGTTATGAAATATCTACCTTGGTCAACAAGTAAAGCGGTAACGGTAGTTCCCATCCCTCTTTTCTCTGCATCATTGGACCCGAGTATATGAATTTTGTGATTCGCCTCCCGGATACCAGCTACTAAAGCAAACATCCGCTCCTGATAATTAGGCTTTGCCTGACTAACCGCCCCTTGAATTGTTTCGATCGCCACCCTGCTGGCAGTTTCGCCGCCAGAATGCCCACCCATTCCATCTGCAACTACAAACAAACCTGTTTGAGGATCACAGCTAACCGCATCCTGATTAGAGCTTCTGCCCCGTCCAATATCTGTTCTACTCCCGTAATAAAGGACCATCAAGTAAATGCCAATCTCATTACATCGCTTTATCCTAAAAACGCATCTTCTCCACCATCACCTGTTAACAGAGCAAACTCTACTGCTCACCGGAAAGAGTTCTAATCCAATCTTGCGCCTGTCGGTTATCAGGATCTTTTCTTAACAACTCCTCAAATTTTTGTTTCGCCTTCGCTGAGTCGTTTCTTAGGTTAAGGAAGTAGTTAGCTTCATTCCAAATATCAATCCATTCCATCAACTGTTTCGCTTTTTCGTGATTGGGATTGCCGGCTAAAATAATCTTGACAATCCCTGAAGCCTCTGTCAATCGTCCTTCCCGATAGGCTGCCAAAGCTTTTTCGTATTGCCCCGTCTGTCGAACGCGGGAAGTTGCTTTGCCTTGAGAAACAGCCGGTCGCAAAATCTTACGTTGTATATCCGCTTTTTTTCTCAGGGCTTCCGGGTCCGATGCATTCAACGCCAGCACCTCATTCCATTCCTTTACCGCCTGGCCGTAAAAATCATCAGCCCGATAGTCTTTACCTCTTTCCTTAGCACTATCCCCTGCCAACTCATACTTGGTTGCCAAGACCCGATGAGCTTGAATCTTCAACGAGCGCGCCTCAGGATTATTTCTATCCTTTTCTAATGCCATTTTAGTATATCTTATTACCTCAATATGTTCCCCCTTGCGTAGCATATCTTCGGCATTCTTTGTTAGTTCTTGGGACTCGGTAAGGTCGTTGATTTTATGTTGGATGTTCTGCTTTAACCACTTTGCTTTCTCCGAAGGTTGCACTCTTAAAGCGCTATCAATTTTCATTAAAGCCAGCTGTAATTTCTCCATCTGACTATTTTCCCTGCCCTCGTTAAAAAGAACTTCAGCATCAGAAATCAACAGTTCATATCCTCGTGACCGACGGAACCACCTGGCACTAGAAAAATAAATAACCGCAACAACTATTGCTACCGCAACAATAATGCCAACAATCCATTTCCCCCATTCGGCTTTTGTGGTTTCGGTCATTTCCGGGGTTTTAAACGAAACAGTAGTCGGTTGTTCCGCCTCAATTCTACTTGGACCACCACCCTTCCATTCAATTTCCAAGAGCACTTCCCCTATCTGAATCCTATCCCCGTCTTTCAATTGGGTGGGACGGTCTATCAACTTACCATTTACCCGTGTGCCAGTTTTGCTTCCCACATCCATTATACTCAGCCGATTATCAATAAATTGAATCCGGGCATGCCTTCTTGATACACTCGGTTCACTTAAAACGATATCACACTCCGGGGAGCGGCCGATCAAGGGATTCTTTGCTAAATCATGAATTTGACCGACTTCGGCACCACTACGGACGATTAGTCTCGGCGCACTGGAAAAAGTAAAAATCTCCGTTGGCTTTTCGGCAGTCGCCATTTTGACAACTTGAGTTGGCTTCTCTTCGGTAGACTCACGAAAAGAGATTGTATAAGGTCCTATTTTAATTACATCCCCCTGTTTTAACTCGTAATTACGGGCGATCAGCATCTTTCCCACATAAGTTCCATTAGCACTACCTAAATCAGAGAGAAGATACCTCTCTCCTTCTTTTATTATTTCCGCATGATGCCGAGAAACAGCATCATCTTCAAGTTTAACCGTGTTATCCTCACTTCTGCCAATAGTTATCTTGCCACCACTCAACTCTAATTCTTGGACCGTTTTTTGATCTAATCGCACAACTATTTTAGGCATTTTTCCTCCTGTTTTATTTTTGCAAAATACATCGGCTTACTTTGGTGATATGGTGATGGTATTTAAAACCACCCAAATCGAACTCTTTTTCGATATATGGCATATCGGCCCCGTGGAGGAATCATACAAAAAAATTTTTTATTGTCAACATTTACATATATATGTGATAACCGTCTCAACTGGACTTGCCATCAGGATAACGTTAAGCATCACGGTAACTGTGTCTTAATGATGTGGTAATATCTTGACCACTTTCTCAATAAGAATATCATTTTCCGGTGGCAACGGTGAACAGGTGTTTTCTAATCTCCTTTACCCTGCTTTCGGCTATCCTCCCCGTGCATTTCCTAAATGCGACAAACGGAGCCCTGCCATCAATTACCGACACCATCTTTATCACCAACTGGCTGATCTGTGGCCCGTTTTCCATCGGCACCAGAGAAGGAATAACCGAAGCGTTTGAGGATTTAACCACCATCACACCGCAGGAGCATGACTCGCTCTTAAGCGGATTGGTGCAGGGTGGATTTCTGCAATGGCGCAGTGTTACCACCGACTCGCTGGGCTGGCTAAATACCGATTACCCTGATGTGCGCTGGGATTCAATTCAGGATTATTATGGCGTAAGTGGACTTGCCAGTGTGGGTTATGCCTATGCAGAGTTTTACTGTCATCAAAAGTCCCGGGCGTTAGCAGTTGCTACCAAACTGGGTAGTTTCATTCTCAACGGCAGAAGTTATCTCGGCGATGTTTACGGTAACAACTGGTTTAAGAGTCCAGTGGTACTTGACTCCGGAATCAACCGGGTCATTTTGCGCATCTCCGGCTATGGAGATCAGCGGGTCCGCCTGCTTTTCATCCCGGTTGCCTCTCCGGTAATTGTCTTTACCCAGGATATTACCGCTCCGGACTTAATCGCCGATTCAGTAACCGATGCCTGGTTAGGCATACCCTTAATGAACACCACCGATAAACCTATTAACCAGATTAAAATAAAACTGTCGCTTGACACATTCACGGTCTGTGATACCGTGATCCATCGTCTTCCTCCGCTGACGGTTAAAAAACCGGCACTCAGAACAGTTTTACCCGCACTCCCCTACGATACCAACGGCTACCGTCTGGTGATAAATACCACGGTTGATAACCAGGAGATTGTCGATACATTCCGGTTACGCTCCCGGCTGATAAACCAGCCTCACAAAAGGACGTTCATTTCCCGGATTGACTCCTCCTGTCAGTATTACGCCCTGCTTTACCCGGAAAATTATCAGCCGGATAAAAAGTACTCCCTTATCATCTCCCTGCACGGAGCCGGAGTGGAGGCTTACTCGCTGGCAGAGTGTTTTAAACCCAAAGATTGGGCATTTGTTGTCTGCCCGACTAACCGCAGGCCATTCGGGTTTGATTGGCAGGACTGGGGTAGAATTGATGTAATGGAGGCAATGGCTGAAGCACACCGGCAACTTCCTGTTGAGCCGGATCAAATCCTGTTGACCGGCCACTCAATGGGAGGACACGGCACCTGGCATATTGGCCTTGCCCATCCTGATATCTTTGCGGGAATCGCTCCAGCAGCAGGCTGGCCCTCTTTCCCACTTTATATACCGAATTTTCTCCAGCGCAGTATCATCTTCGCCGAACCCCGGAAACTGGCAATAAGGGAGATGGCGTTAAGACCAGATAACACCCCTGCCCATCTCGAAAACGCCCTTAATCTGCCGGTTTTTATCCTGCACGGTGGTGATGATGATAATGTGCCACCGATTCACGGCAGACAGTTCGCCCTCTGGCTGGATGTGCTCGGTTATCAATATCATTACAAGGAGGTCCACGGTAAAAAACACTGGTGGGTTTATCCTGATGGCACGGTCTGCGTTGACGACCCGGACCTGATGGCGTTTTTGAAGAGCTGCCGGCGTGATCCCGGACCCAGGCATATCCGGTTTCGCACTGCGGACCTGGGACAAACCAACCGGGCTTACTGGTTAAAAATTGACCGGGTGAAAACCGTTGGTGTCGACGCCACCGTTGAGGCACAGGCAGATGACTCAACGATCACGATCAAAACCACCAACTGCACCCGGTTGACACTTACCCTTGATCAACGTCTGTTCTTTAATCGACCGATCCGTCTTATCATCGATCACCAGAAGATCGCCGAGCGGATCGAACTGCCAGCGGTAATCGTTTTGCATAATACAGAAAAGGGCTGGCAACTCAGCAGGGAAAAAAGGGACAGGTTGAGCAAGCAACCCAAACTTTATGGACCAGCAAAACAGGCCTATTTCTCACCTTTTGCCATTGTTTACGGCACCAGAGATACCGCCATTGCCGATTACCTATACCACAGCGCAAGCCAGGAGGCACTACGCTGGTGGCTGATCGGCAATGGCACAACCGAGGTAATAGCGGACACGGAATTTATACCGCTGGACCGTAACCTCATTCTGTTTGGTGGCCCCCAGGAAAATCTTTTTACCGCGAGAATAAGCGACCGCCTACCGATCCGTGTAAATCGGGGAAAAATGCAACTGGAAAAGATCGCACTTGGGGAAAGTCTCGCTGCAATTTTTGTCTACCCCAACCCTTTAAACTCCAGTAAACTGGTCCTGGTGCGTATGGGCACTGACCTGCAGGCGACAAAACTCGCCTTTTTCTGGGGAATTCTTGGCTCAGGAACGGCAATCCCGGATTTTATGATCTTTGATCGCTTGGTACGCCGTTTTGGCTGGCACGGTGTGCGCAGTGCGGGTTTTTTCTCACCGGACTGGCAGATCGATTTTGACTCCTCATTTATCGAAAAATAATGGACCGCATCTCACTATCAGCACCGGCAAAAATCAATCTCGGTCTCTGGGTCGGTAGAAGTAGACTGGACGGCTACCACGAGATCATAACGACCCTCGTTCCACTGGAACTGCACGATCTCATCTATATCCGGAAAGAGAAAATGGGTGTCAAAGTAAAAACTTCAGGGATCAACCTCGATCTGCCCCAAAAACACAATCTTGCCTATCGGGCGGCTGAACTGTTCTTTCAAGAAACGAAAATTCAATCCGGCTGTTTGATCACAATTAAGAAAAACATTCCGGTTGGTGCCGGACTGGGCGGAGGCTCATCCAACGCCGCAACGGTCCTTATAGGTTTGAATCGACTCTTTGGCTCACCACTCAACTATACCGGGCTGAAAAAACTGGCAATGCAGTTGGGAAGTGATGTGCCATTTTTTCTTCTGAGCGTTCCTTGCGTTGCCCGGGGACGCGGGGAAAAATTGCGACCTGTCCGCCTGCCCCGTCTTGATCTTATACTCCACTATCCGGGATTTTCTATCTCTACCGCCTGGGCTTATAACCAATTAGACCGCATAAGGGAAAAATTGACATCGCCGCTTATTTCTCCTAAAATATTATGTTATAAGTTGAGGCGTAACGAACTGGCCGGGCTGGCAGAACAGGTGTATAATAGTTTCGAAACGATTGTATTCAGTAAATACCCACACCTAGCGCAGGTAAAAAACCTGCTGTTGGCAAATGGTGCTATCGTTGCCAGTCTGTCTGGTTCCGGCAGTACGGTCTACGGTTTGCTTAGTGCACCTGACCCGATGGCCGAGTTGACTAACTCTGGACTCCCTTGGATACTAACCCGGTCAAGACCGTCTGACGCCTGAGCAAAGTTTGGGGCGTTGTCTAACTGGTAGGACACAGGACTTTGGATCCTGTCGTGAAGGTTCGAGTCCTTCCGCCCCAGGGTAATGACAAATAAACTTAAATGGAGACCGTGATGGAGAAACGATTAAAGATTTTCTCGGGACGGGCAAATATCCCGCTGGCAGAAAAAATCTGCCGGGAACTGGGTATTCCACTCGGAGATGCCGAGATAGGTAACTTCGCTGACGGTGAAATTCGCCTGAGCATTAACGAAAATGTCCGCGGCGAAGATGCCTTTATCGTTCAACCAACTCCCCCTCCTGCCGACAACATCTTAGAATTGCTGCTGTTAATTGATGCCCTCCGCCGTGCCTCTGCCCGACGAATTACCGCTGTCATTCCCTATTTTGGCTATGCCCGTCAAGACCGCAAAGACCAACCCCGCGTCCCCCTTTCGGCAAAATTGATCGCTAACCTGATTACTCGTGCCGGTGTTGACCGGGTGCTGACAATTGACCTCCACGCGGAGCAGATTCAGGCGTTCTTTGATATCCCGGTTGATCATCTCTATGCAACTCCCGTACTGGTAAAATATTATCGGCAGAACTTTGAAAATCTGATAGTAGTCGCTCCGGACACCGGTCGCGCTAACCGCGCCCGCGGTTTTGCTCAGCGACTGGGTAAAAACACTCCAATTGCCATCGTTGATAAACGACGCTCTGCCCCCAATAAAGCAGAGGCACTGCGGGTAGTCGGCGAAGTCACGGGAAAAGAGGTGCTAATCTTTGACGACATGATCGATACGGGTCTCACACTGCTCAAAGCCGCTGAGGCGTTGCTCAATGCCGGGGCAAAAAGTGTCCGCGCCACTGCCACCCACGGACTGTTCTCGGGCGATGCGATAAAAAACATCGCGGATTCTCCACTCGAAGAGGTAGTAATAACCAATACCGTCCTTCAACCAGAAGAAAAAAGCCATCCCAAAATTAAAGTTCTCTCCGTCTCCTCCCTGTTAGCGGAAGCTATTCTCCGCATCCATCGGGAGGAATCAGTAAGTTCATTGTTTATTGAGTAAAGGAGAATTATGGCAACAATCAAAGCAACCATCCGTAATGAAACCGGCAAATCAAAGATGAGAAAACTCCGCCGGGCTGGTCTTTTGCCCGCGGTAATGTATGGACACGGCGACCCTTCAGTCTTACTTTCCCTTTCCGACCAAGAATTTGGTAAGTTATTAAAAGAACTCAAGGGCCATGCCCCAATCGTTGATCTCCAGATCGACGGACAAGAAAAGGTGCGCTGTGTAATAAAAACCATACAACGCAATCCTATCGACGGGTCGTTTCTACATGTTGACTTCCAAAAGGTTCACGCCCAAGAAAAACTAACAATGGGAGTTCCGGTTATTTTGTACGGTACCGCGATAGGTGTAAAAGAAGGAGGTATGCTCGAACTTCTGTTGCGCGAAATCCCTGTCAGGGCGACAATTGACAAAATACCTGAGCATATCGATATTGATATCACCCATCTCCGGATGGGACATAGCATCCATATCTCGGATCTCCAATATCCCGAAATCGAATTCCTCTTACCGTCTGAATCGGCGATCGTAACCATCCTGACCCCACGCAAACTCGCAGCCGCAGCCGAAACTGTTACCACAACCGAGACCCCCACCGAGCCGGAGGTAATCAAAGAGAAGAAAAAAGAAGAGGAAGTCGCTGAAGGAGAAAAAGGCAAATCTGAAGCGGAGGAAAAGAAAAAATAATATGACCGCCTTCGGACTGGGCAATCCTGGAGAACAGTATCGTTATACCAGGCATAATGTCGGTTTTCTTACTGTCGACCGAATCGCCACACGTTTGGGAATTCGGTTTCATCATCTACCAGGCAAATTTGTTGCCCGCACCGAAATCCAAAAACAACATCTCATTTTGGTCAAACCGCTGCTCTTTATGAACTACTCTGGTATCGTTGTCAAAGAACACCTTATCCAGGAACCGGACGACTTTCTGGTAGTTCTCGATGACCTTGCCCTGCCGTTTGGTACCCTGCGCTTGCGAGCCAAAGGCTCAGCCGGCGGACATAAGGGCCTAGCGTCGATCATTTACCATCTTGGCACTGAGGAGTTCCCTCGCTTAAGAATCGGTATTGGCTTCCCCGAATCAACGACGGCAACCGACTACGTACTTGGCCGCTGGACACCAATGGAAGAGACACAACTACCCAATATCCTTGACCTGGCTGCCGATGCCTGTCTTACGGTCATTACTGAGGGGTTCACCGCCGCAATGAACCGCTACAACAGTTCAGTCGCCACTGCCGGCCACCAACTAACACCTAACCGGCAAAGGACGGTTCGTCAATGAAAATCGGGATCGTCGGATTACCAAATGTCGGCAAAACTTCGCTGTTCAACCTGCTTACCGGCGCCAAAGCAAGAGTTGATCTATTTCCGTTCACGACGATCGATAAGAACATCGGCGTCGTCGTGGTACCTGATGAGCGCCTATGGAAAATTGCCCAAACCGTTAAACCCAAACGGGTAACCCCGGCACATATCGACTTTATTGATATCGCCGGACTGATAAAGGGTGCGAGTATGGGCGAAGGATTGGGCAACCAGTTTCTGACTCATATCCGCACTGCGGATTTGATTCTTCACTTGATCCGAAACTTCTCCTCCACCGACATACCGCATGTCCTCGATACAGTAGATCCCGATCGCGATCTCGAAATCGTCGAAGCGGAGTTGGCAATTGCTGACTTGACGATTGTAGAAAAAAGGCTGTCTTCGGTCCTCAAAGAAACAAACTCACCTGAGAAGCGTCATCTCGTTTCCGCATTAGAGAAACTTGCTGCCCAATTACACCAAGATTTCGTACCACCTGTCCTTACTTCTGAAGAACGCAGCGCGGTCAAAGATCTCGCCCTTTTTGTGATCAAACCGATCATCTACGGACTAAACTGTTCAGATTCCCAACCAGCTGATCCCGGTAGCTTTCCAAAACTTGCCCGCCGTCATCCCATACTCTTCTCCACTGAACTTGAACAGGCAGTAGCCGACCTTTCGGAAAAGGAGAAGGTCGAATTACGGCTCAGTTTAAACCTCGCTCCTGCTGGTCCAACAGAAATCGTTACCGCCTGTTTTAACGCGCTCGATTTAATTCGCTTCTATACGGTAAAAGGTGAAGAAACCCGGGCCTGGTCCGCACCACGTGGCATTACCACTCTCGATGCTGCCTATATGATTCACACTGACATCGGTAAAGGATTCATCAAAGCCGAAGTCGTCAACTGGCAGGACCTGTTAAACGCCGGTAGCTTCCAGCAGGCACATACCACCGGTAAGGTTAAAATTGAAGGAAAAAGTTACTTAGTTCAAGATGGCGATGTTTTGCTAATCAGATTTAAAAGCAACTAAAAAGGAGGAAATATGAATAATTATGAACTGGCCGCCATTCTTGATACCCATCTCACCGAAGATGCGGTGGGAAAAATCAACCGGGAGATCTCCGAATTGTTAAGCAGCTATGGCGCTGTCATCACTGAAACCAGAACCGAACGTCGGGCATTTACTTATCAGATTCGAAAACAGCGAGAAGGTACCTATCTGTTCATTAACTTCCAAGCACACGGTTCCGTACCTGAGAAGATTCGCCGGGATTTACTCCATCGAGAGGAAGTCATCCGCTTGGCATTTTTTCGTCTCCCGGGAAAAAAGCAGTCACAAACCACCGGCGAATTATCGCCCTCAGGGGTAAAAAATGAGTGAACCAAGACAGAATCCCTCTAACTCACTAAGAATTGTTTATCTTAACAATGTCGTACTTATGGGGCGACTGGTCGCGGATCCGGACATTCGCTATACACCAAAAGGCACACCCCATTGCACATTTCGGATTGCAGTCAACCGTCGATTCAAAGACCAGACTTTAAACGACTGGCGAGAAGAAACATATTACTTCACGGTCAGCGCCTGGGCGCAATTAGCCGAACGTATCTCGGAACGACTCAAAAAGGGGTCCGCGGTTCTCATCCAGGGAGAACTCCGCTCTCGTTCCTGGGAAACTCCTAACGGTGAAAAACGCAGTCTCGTTGAAATTCACAGCCGCAACATCCAAATCCTTGATCGTAATCTACAAATCGATATCGCTTCAGTCGAACCCGAACCAGACATTCCGACCGACGAGGAGCCGGATATTCCAAAGGACCAACTCGACGATATTCCATTTTGATTTAATGGTAAAGATTGACAACGGGCAAATGTTTTGCTATAAAGATAGATACGATGAAAACATTTGTTGCTAAAAAGAACGATCTTGTGGGCGAATGGTATCTCGTTGATGCCCAAAATCAGGTACTGGGACGACTGGCAACCCGTATTGCCCGACTGTTAATGGGGAAACATCGACCATCTTATACTCCCCACGTTGATGCCGGCGACCATGTCGTGGTAATAAATGTAGGCAGTATTCGGGTTACGGGAAACAAAATGGACGAAAAAATCTATTACCGGCATATCAATACTAAACCCGGTCATCTCAAAGCGATTACCTATCGGCAGATAAAAGAGAGATTTCCTACCCGCCCACTGGAACTGGCAGTCCTAAGGATGCTGCCGAAAAACCGCCTACAGGCAAAGCGCATTCGCCGACTCCACATCTATGTCGGAGCGGAGCACAAACACCAGGCACAAAAACTTATACCGGTAGAAATTAAATAATATGAATTCAAAATTTTTTGCAACTGGCTCAAGAAAGACCGCCACCGCCAAAGTGTGGCTGATACCGGGACAGGGTGAGCACATCATCAATGGCAAACCGCTGGCAACCTATTTGGGACGGGAGGACTTAGTCAAATATGCCCTTGCACCACTTGCGGTAACCAACATCACCCATTTTGGCGTCAACATCGTTGTGGCTGGCGGCGGTCTCGCTGCTCAAGCCGGAGCAGTGGCGCTAGGAATTGCCCGCGCCTTGCTTAGCTACAACCCCGATTTGAGGGGGACACTCAAGGCTGCGGACCTGCTAAAGCGGGACCCGCGGGAAAAGGAAAGAATGAAATACGGACTGGCAAAACGAAGGAAGCGCTTCCAGTGGACCAAACGTTAACAATCAAACAACTACTTGAAGCCGGGCTCCATTTTGGCCACCATGCTCGGCGTTGGAATCCGAAGATGAAACCTTTCATCTTCGGTAAAAGGAACGGCATCTTTATCATCGACCTAGAGAAGACGCTGGAAAGACTGTTAAGTGCCTACGACGCCGTCCGGTCCATCACTGAATCGGGCAAAGAGATCATCTTTGTCGGCACCAAACAGCAGGCGCGGCCGATAATTGAAGAAGAGGCGAAGCGCTGCGGTGCCTGTTCTGTAACCGTACGTTGGGTGGGCGGACTTCTAACTAATTTTCATGTTGTCTCAACACGAATTGCCCGATTGGCAGAAGTGGAAAGGCTATTGGCAAATACCCAGTTAGGTGCCCCGAAAAAAGAAATTCTCCATCTCCAGCGGGAACACCGCACTCTTGCCAAACTGTTCAACGGGCTCCAGCAACTTGACCGTCTACCCGGTGCGATCTACGTCGTCGATCCCGTACGGGAAGCAACCGCTGTTGTAGAAGCCCGCCGAATGAAAATACCGGTAATTGCCCTCATTGATACGAACGGCGACCCGGAATTGATTGATTACCCAATTCCGGGTAATGACGATGCCCTGCGCTCGATTCGCCTAGTGACCAGTTTCATTGCTAATTCGGTAATGGAAGGAAAAAAACAGTTTGAAACCGAAGGAGAAGAGACCGACGAATCCAGGCTAAAAAAGGAAGGGTAACTGTATGAGCCAACCGATGAATAAAGTTGTTGAACTCCGGCGGCGCACCGGCGCAGGAGTGATGGATTGTAAAACCGCACTAGAAGAGGCAAGGGGCGATATTGATCAGGCAATAGAAATCCTGCGAAAACGCGGTATCGCAAAAGCAGCAAAAAAAGCCGAAAGACCCACCGCTGCTGGAGTCGTCGATGCCTATATCCATCCGGGCGAACGACTAGGTGTACTCATCGAAGTAGACACAGAAACTGACTTCGTGGCGCGAAATCAGGAATTCCGACGCTTTGTCCGCGACTTGGCAATGCATATTGCCGCCTGCGATCCAATTGCAATTGACCGTAACGGTGTCCTACCGGAAGTAATTGAGCGAGAAAAAAGGATTTACCACGAACAGGCAGCTCAGACTGGCAAACCTACACCGGTTATTGAAAAAATCGTCGCTGGTAAAATTGAGAAGTTTTATGCCGAAGTCTGCCTACTGGAACAACAATTTGTCAAAGCACCAGAAAAGACCGTCGGCGATTACCTAAAGGAAAACATCGCCAAGTTCGGCGAGAACATTGTCATCCGGCGTTTCGCCCGGTTCAAACTGGGTGAGTAACACCTTTAAACGGCTTCTTTTAAAAATATCCGGCGATGTATTCGCTCAAACAGATTTATTGAATTCTGTTGCCAGCCAACTGATCCAACTGTACAAGCGCCAAATTCAAATTGTGGTCGTATCGGGAGGTGGGAATATCATTCGCGGTAGAGATAGCCGGCTGATTGAGCCAGCTAACGCTGACCGCGCGGGCATGCTAGCCACAGTTATTAACGGCATCTATCTAACCGACATCCTCTCCCGACAGGCCGCGGTGCACCATTTCGCCGCCTTCCCGGTAGATAATTTTGTTGATGTCTATTCCATAGAAAAGGCACGTAACTCCCTTAACCAGCAGGAAATTCTTATCCTCTCCGGGGGTACCGGAAATCCATTTTTCTCCACCGACTCGACCGCAGCTCTCCGGGCAATCGAATTGAAAATGGATGTCATTCTTAAAGGCACTAGGGTTGCCGGTGTATTCTCCAGTGATCCGGAAAAAAACCTGAACGCCAAGTTTTATCCCAAACTGACTTACCAACAGGTCATACAACAAGAACTAAGGGTGATGGATTTAACCGCGTTTACCCTGTGTCAGCAATATCAAATTCCGATCATCGTATTTGACATCACCCGACCCAATGCTATCCTGAATATAGTAAGAGGCAAAAAAACTGGGAGTCTGATATGTTAGAAAAGATTTACAATGAATGCCGAATCAAGATGAATAAAGCAATTGAGGTGCTGGCTGGGGAATTTGCCCGCATCCGAACCGCCCGCGCCAATCCGGCAATTCTTGATGGGATCAAGGTCAACTGCTATGACAACCCGACCCCACTGCGCCAAGTGGCGAGTATTGCTGTTCCAGAACCACGCCAGTTGATTGTCCAACCATGGGACCGTACGCTCATCCCCGAAATTGAAAAGGCGATTCTTAAAGCTGAGCTGGGATTGACGCCAAAAGTCGAAGCCAATCTCATTCGCATTCCGATCCCTTCGCTCACCGAAGAAAGACGCAAAGAACTGGCGAAACTATGCGCCAAGCTAACCGAAGATGCTCGGGTGGCGGTGCGCAACGTCCGAAGGGAAATGATTGAAGAGATCAAAAAGCTGGAAAAAGACAAAAAGATCTCCGAGGACGATTCAAAACTCGGACAGAAGAAAATCCAAGAGATCACCGATGAGTTTATCAAGAAACTTGACAACCTCTTAGAAAAAAAAGAGACAGAAATAATGGAAAGATAACGGTTGGTAGAACAATCCTCTCCGCGAATCCCTGTTCACATTGCCGCAATTATGGATGGCAATGGCCGATGGGCAAAAAAGAGGGGTTTACCCCGTTCTTTTGGTCATCACCAAGGGGTCTATGCCTTGCGCGAGGTCGTCCAGACTTGTGGTGAACTGGGTGTCAAATTTCTGACCGTTTTCACCTTCTCCACCGAAAATTGGCAGCGTCCTGAAAAAGAAATCCGTAGCCTGATGAAACTACTCCGTCGGGGAGTTGATCAACAGCGCGCCGATCTGATTAAAAACAACGTCCGGGTACGGGCGATTGGTAGGTTAAACGATCTGCCCAAGGAAGTACTTTACAAAGTACGCTCCTTGATTGCCGACACAAAAGACAATTCCGGTCTAACCCTGACACTTGCTTTAAATTACGGCGGCAAGGCAGAACTAATTGACGCACTGAAAAGGGCATTCGAACTTTGGCGGACCAACAAAATGACCCGCCCGCCCGATTCCGAAACAGACTTCGCTTGTCTGCTTTACGACCCGGAGCTGCCACCGGTTGACCTGCTCATCCGCACCGGCGGTGAAAAGCGGATATCCAACTTCCTCCTCTGGCACTTGGCATATGCAGAACTCTACTTCACTGAAACTCTCTGGCCCGATTTCCGGCGCGCCCAGTTACTTGCCGCAATTGAAGACTTTAACCGGCGACAACGCCGCTTCGGCGATGTGGAAGAATAGACTGTTCAATCGTATCGTCTGGGGCACAATTCTATCAATACTGACTGTTGCTATAATTCTTCTCTTTCCCCCAATGTTCCTAACCGTCTTCGTCGGCATCTGGGTTACAATGGCGACTAGGGAGTTCCTGTTACTGTTACAGCGAGCCGAGATATCCCTCAATCAATGGCTGCTGATCACGCTTAACCTATTGATGCTCATTCTCGCCCAATATCGTCTCATCCCGGCTTTAATTATATTACCGATGGGCATTGTATTTATCACCGCGCTACTCCACCCTTCTCCACTTCCCCGCATTCCGGTATATGGACTTTTCACTATCACATACCTCGGATTTTTACCCAGTCATCTCATTCTTCTCCAGCAACTGGCAATTAAACATTCCTACAGTTCCTGGCTAACTCTCTTCCCATTAATTATTAGCTGGGTAAGTGACACTGCCGCCTATGTTGGCGGACAAATCTTCGGTAGACACAAACTTGCCCCAATGGTGAGCCCACAAAAAACTGTTGAAGGAGCACTCGCCGGCCTCATTACCGCAGGTATCCTTGCTGGCATTTGGCTTCCCATGCTCACACCTTTCCGTACCCAACCCCGTTTCCTTTTGGTGTTGATCGGCATTGGGCTTTCTGTCATCGGGCAGATAGGAGACATTTTTGAATCCACATTCAAACGTGCGGTTGGTGTAAAAGACAGTGCCCCTACGTTGGGAGAACATGGGGGATTTCTTGACCGTGCCGACTCCTTGCTCTTTACCATCCCGACCTTCTACTATCTTACCTTACTAACAAACCAATGAGCTCCCCACGGCAGTTGCCGATCACCGCCGAACGCTCGATCAAAATCCTGCCCGTCGCATTTGATTCATTCGGCGTCAAGGCAATGTGCACAAGAATTACAACTCCGGATCTGACACTGGTCATTGACCCTGGCGTCTCGGCGCAGACCGAGCATTTCCCTCTGCCGGAAAATATTCGCCAACAACTCCTGACTCGTTATGCACAAGAAGTAAACAATGCTACCGCTGATGCCCCTGTGCTAATAATCACCCATTACCATATTGACCATTTTTTCTTCCACCGGGAACCCGCCATCTACGCCGGCAAAATCATCTTTGCCAAGTCGCTCGACGATCTGCCCAAAAAACAAGTGGAGACAGCAGAGAGATTCTTTCCTATGATCGACGGATTACCTAAGGAGATAATCTGGGCTGATGGCCGGCGGTTCAAATTCAAAAAAACCGAAATCAGGTTTTCTCCTGCTATCTGGCACGGTCGAGCCGAAGCCGAGCCTGGTAGAGTAATTATGACCGAAGTGAGCCGGGGACGGGAAAAGGTGCTCATCAGCTCTGACATCGCTGGACCTGCTGATGAAAAAACCACCCAACTGATTTTGGCAACTGCTCCGCAGGTTGCCATTCTTGATGGTTACCCAACATTTTTACTACCCACACCCAGCACCGAACCCAACTTTCTCAAAAGCATCATTAATCTCTGCCAAATCCTCTCCCTCCCTTCACTACACACCCTCGTCATTGACCACCATCTTGCCCGAGACTACCGCTACCCAGCCCTGATTAAACCGGTTTACCAACTCGCCGCCAAAATGAAGAAGAAATTCGGTACCGCAGCGGAAATTATCGGCAGAAAAAGCCTTGTTCTCCAAGGACTGGGAGAGTACGGTACGACACGCTGGCAGCGCTGGTATCCACTCGATCTGGAAAATCTCCGTCTCGGCATTCAGAACGCGATCAACCAGAAGAAACTATCAGCTGACTGGCTCAAGAAATTTGATTGGCTCGCGGAAACAATTTTAAAATAACTCCCATTGATACTGACGCTTCGCCCCCAGTATATCGTTCGCCGCTGACACCACGCCCCCACAACCACTATCTGCCTATTCAATTCGCCGGCACACCTCATTGACTATTGCTGGATAAGTCTTAATCTTTTCTATGGCTAAATTGAATTATTATCTAAAGACTGCTCTGGGCTTGCTATTGCTTTTACTCCTGTCTTGCCAGCGCCGTCAACGAGATTTCTTCCCCTTAGTACCCAATGCTGTGCGGATAATGCAGGTTACTGAAACCAAGGTCATCGGACAAAATACCAACACAACGAGCGAAGTAAAGGTTACTGAGGTAGTGAAAGGTATCAAAGATGTCCCGCGACTGGGCAGAGTTTGGGTAGTGGAGGTGCCACTGGCAACGGGAAAATCACTGATGAATTTTTACGAACGCAAAGGTGACACCGTATTCAAACTCATTCCAGGCCGAGACGGAACACCAGAAAGAATAGTTTACCTAGTGCTTCCCCTGGTCGTAGGCAAAAAATGGTACGACAACGCAACGATGAGAGAAGAAACCGAAGTCATTGCCCAAGAATCGGTCACTGTCCCAGCCGGACATTTCGCCAACTGTTTCTGTCTAGAAACCAAAAGCAAACGGGTGAACTTTCACCAAAAAATATGGCTGGCACCGGGTCTAGGAATTGTCAAACGTGTTAAACAGCACTCTTGGAATCGAGGTGATACCACTTGGCAACTCTTTCGCCAAGAAGAACTGGTTGAATATCAAATCACCAAAAGCCCAAAATAGTGTTTTAAACACTGACCCCGAAAAACATTAAAATCAATACCGGCATTTCTTCTACTGTTTTGCAGTCTATAATATCAAAATCAATTTGGGGGCGAATACCAATCTAACGGTGCATTATGGTATCTTTTTGAAAAATAATCTCTTAGCCTGCACGGATTATTCAACAGCCTGTCCCCCGGCAGTATCGGGGACGGTTTCCAATACCACTTCCAATTGGGTAACAGCATGGACAGGAATCAGGGCCACGGTTATCCTATCTTTCCTCGTACCGGTTGTCGTAGAGAACAGACTCTCCCTGGGGATTGTAACTACGATCTTGCCGGTGATAATCGGGGTGTTCGAGATTACACTTGCGGTGGCAGTTGACTAAATAGTAACCGTCAGGGTTAAAGTTGGGGTCGCAATGAAAGTAATATCCAAGACGGTACAGCGCAAAAAGTTTTTAAGGATCAAAATCGCGCCGCTCTTCCCTTCTCTTGACTTAGTAGGTGCGGACATTAAAATTATTGAAATGAACAGGGGTGACAAAAAAGATCAGAATCGTAATCCATTAGATCAAATTACCGTTAATCACCGTTATGATACCCAGTCGTAACTCAAAAGCTATCGGACTCTTTGCTGGCAGTCTGGACAGTATCCTGGCATTCAAACTGATCACCGAACAACATATCGCTGCCGTCGCTCTGAATTTCCGTCTCCCCTTCTCGATTATTGGCCGGGTTCCCACAGACGAACAGTTACAGAGGACCGCTGACTTTCTGGCTGTCAATCTGGTTTCTCTTACTGTCGGCGATGACTATCTCGAAATCGTCCGCGCTCCGAAATATGGCTACACCCTCCAAATGGCCCCCTGCATTGACTGTATGGCTTATATGCTGAAACGGGCAAAAGAACTGATGACGGAAATCAAAGCCGATTTTGTTTTTACCGGAGAAGTTCTCGAGCAACGACCGTTCTCCCAGAACAAACGGTCATTAAAACTGCTTGAGAAAATCGTGGGACTGGAAGGACGGCTATTACGCCCACTCTCAGCGAAAATTCTGGAGCCCACAAGACCAGAGTTAACCGGATTGGTGCGGCGCGAAAGACTCTTGGGTTTTCATGGCCGAACCCGACGCCGACAGATGAGACTGGCACGTGAATTCGGTATTGTTGACTATCCCGCACCTGGCGCGGGCTGCTTATTAACCGACAGCAATTTTGCTGCCCGCTGTCGTGACGCCATTGCCCATAATCGGTTCAATAACCTTCAAGAGATTGAAATCCTCCGTTATGGCCGCCATTTCTGCCTGCCAAGCAAAGCCAAGGTGGTCGTAGGCCGCAATGAGAACGAAAACTTGGTTCTGGAAAAAATTATTCTACCCAATAGCCTAATCTTCAAACCGGTTGATACCGTTGGTCCGGTAACTATCCTTCACTCCTCCCGAAAAACAAAAAAGGATATGGAACTCGCCGCCCAAATTTGTGCTTTTTACAGCGATCACCTACCTGGTAAATCAGTCAAAGTAGTCTGTGAACAGCACCTGTTTTCGGTAAAACCCTGCAAGGCTGAAGAACTGGCTGACTGGCGGATAATTGCTGAACCAACCAAACAACCAACCAATCACAGCGAGGTGAAAAATGACTCCAGAAATAAAAAACAAAATAAAACAGCTGATTGAAGAGAAAATCCGCCCCGGGTTACAACTGGATGGTGGCGATATTGAACTGGTCGAAATCACCGAAGATGGTGTCGTAAGGGTCCGCCTCACCGGTGCCTGTGCCCATTGTCCATTTTCCAAAATGACTTTGGCTGCTGGTGTCGAACAGACTTTAAAAGAGGCTATTCCGGAAGACCTGCGGGTTGAGTCGGTTTCTTAATCAGGGAGAGGATAGCCCCTCCAGAAAATTCTGCCGATAAGCAAGGCTGTAAGGAATCAGATACCAACCGGTCGAGTGAAACCCAACCCTTCTGGGTCGGCGAACGAACCGGTTTAATAGAACATCAAGGGCATAAAAACGGCTCTTAACAAATGCCGGCTCATCCGGTTGGAGCATCGGGTGATAGGTTATCGGCACCAGTTCCGGTTTGCCATCTGAACCGGACTTAATGAATCGCACTTCAATAAAATCTAAATCAATACGGTATAATAGATTGGAAATCCGAACATAGTCCGCTCCGTTAGCCGGCAATACCATCTTTGCCCCCACCAAAATACGTCGGGAATGGAGCAACTTCACTCGCCGATAAAGCCATTTCACCATCGCCTCATCCTTAAGCGCCAAATCCAACCTCGGATTGATAAATGTTTCGTTTAGAAACATAATTTTGGTACCGGATTTAGCGAGCAGACGTATCAACTCTGAATAATTAAAGATTCGGTCACTGGCATTAACTGTCCAATGCCGGCGGTATCCCCAAACCAGCCGGAACAGATTGTAATAATAATCTGGAAATCGGGCAACATCTTCATCAAGTAAGTGGATATGTTTATGGGGCAATGAAACAATTTCCCCTACCACCTCCTCCCGGGGGCGGAAAAACGCATTGTCGTGATAATAGAGATATTCACAACATAACTTCTGATAACTCTGCGGGCAGGCACAACCACGCACAAAATAGATCGGCTGATAACCTGTGTTCAAAACTGCCGGCCCTTCTGCGGGCATCCTAGGAACCACATAGTTTGGTCTCGGCGGGGCGACATAAACTGGCTGAATTCTACCATGCGCAACGTCAGCACGGATCTGTTCCCAGACTAACGTAATATCACCAACCACCCGGTGCTTTACCCAACCTAACGGTTGGTTCTGCCAAAATGTAACCAGTGGACCAAAAATAACTACCGGTTTCCCCAGTTGCTCAAACGCTTCCGTAATTAATCGGGCGCTGCTGTCCTGGTTGAAGTCAACCCGAACCAACACCAAGTCAAAATCGCTGTTATATTCAACCGTGGCTATCCGTTCGTCAATATAAACAAAATCATCGTTTATCGCCAGTGCCCAAAGCTGGCAGATTTCCAACTCCGGACGGAGAAAAAGCCAAGCACCCTTGTGTGGGTGCCCTTTGACAAACTTCTGTGCAGTCGCCGCTGCTGCCACCGCTAAAATTTTCACTTCCGGATCAGCCGCATCAAGTCATTGTACAGCGTGAAGATGACCAAAAGCCCGATTAAGATCCAACCGATATTATTTGCCCAGGCAATTTCCTTGTTTGTCAACCGGCGGCGCCTGATGCCGGCAATAAGATCCAGCAAGATCCTTCCACCATCCAACACCGGTACCGGCAGCATATTGACCACGAACAGATTGATTGACAGCAGTGCCCAAAGCGCCAGAAAATATTCTGCACCCCAACTCGCTCCTTCGTAAGCAATCTTCGCAACCATAATCGGGCCACCGATTGCCCGGGAGGAAACCTGATGGGTGATCACCTTGTAGATTATCACAAATGTCTGGACGACGATGTAACCGGTGCGCCTAACTGCCTCCCACAGAGCTAATGGCAGTGAGACCTTTCTCTTGGGCAGCCTTACCCAAACCCCGATCTGTCCAAATCGTTCGCTGGTCAGCTGGTCATGGACGGCCACCGGGGTTATTGAATCCAGAAAAACCACCCCATTCCGTTCATAGACGATTTCAATCCGATTACCCGCGTTCTGCATTACCAGCTCCACAAAATCTGCCCACCGTTTGACCGGAACCCCAGCGATTGCCACAATTTTATCACCGGGCTTCAAGCCGATTTTTTCCGCCGGGCTGCCAGAACGCACCCGATCAACTACTGGCGCTACCAATGGCTCGATCTCTAAAGAATCGGGCACCAAATAATTGACTACCACTGGTATGCTCTCCCGCAACACCTTAAGCGTGATCTCTCGACCACGGTTTCTCTCCAGCACTCGCTCTAATGTCTCAAAATCCGGAATCGTCTCCTGATCCACGGTTAGAATACAATCCCCGGCTTGCAGACCAGTCATTGCGGCACTGGAATTTACCTCATGATATATGACTGGTTTAACATACTTCAAACCAAACACTAAATACATCCCCACCATTATCGCAAAACCCAGTATCAAATTGAAAAATGGACCAGCCGCCACCACCGCAATTCTGATACCGGTCGGTTTATCACTGAATCCTCTTACGCTTGAGTCCTCCTCACCGGCCATCTTTATATACCCACCTAAAGGAATAAGAGATAGTCGGTATTCGGTCTCTCCAATCCTTTTTCTAATCACCACCGGACCAAAGCCAATTGAAAAAGATTCCACCGGAATATGTGACAGTTTAGCGACTACCAAATGCCCAAATTCATGAAGGGTGATCAGTAAACCAATAAAAACCCCGATCAGAAGTACCGAAGTTACCATTTATTCGTTTCTGTTTTCTCCGATAATCATCTGGCTATACTCCCGTGCCCACTTCTCCGTCTTCATCAGCTGAGTGACGGTAAAACGACCTGTCCCTTTCTTCTGCTTGAGATATCGGCTTAATGTCTTTTCAATTATTATGGGGATAGTGCCGAATGCAATTTTATTCCCCAAAAATGCCGCCACCGCGGCCTCGTTTGCCGCATTCAACACACAGGTCGCACCGGTGTCTGTCTTAAGCGCCCGGACCGCTAGTTGCAAACACGGAAACTGAGTTCGGTTCACTGGGTAAAAATCCAGTCGCAACTTTTTATGCTTAAAAAACAAAGGCGAAACCAGCGAAGGTAACCGTTCCGGATAAACAAGACAATATTGAATTGGCAGACGCATATCTGGATTGGATAAATGGGCAAGAACTGAGCCATCATTAAACTCAACCATTGAATGGACTATCGACTCCGGATGAATAACCACTTCAACCTGTTCCTGCTGAACCCCAAACAACCTGACCGTCTCAATTATCTCCAGTCCTTTATTCATCAGGGTGGCTGAGTCAACTGTAATCTTCTTCCCCATCCGCCAAGTCGGATGTTGTAAAACATCGGCCACCTGGGCATTTTGGGGCAGTCCTCGTCGCCAGAACGGACCTCCTGAAGCGGTGAGTATCACCCGGCGAAGTGTGCTGCGCGGCTTTCCATCAAGGCACTGATGGATTGCTGCGAGTTCCGAATCAACCGGCAGAATTACCCCGCCATACCGACGGCTAACCTGCATAATGACTTCCCCGTAGGCAACGATGAGCTCTTTAGTCGCCAGTGCCACCTTCTTACCTAAACGTAGTGCTTTAAGTACCACTGACAACCCAGTGGTACCGCTCATCGCCATTATCACTATATCAATGTCCTCTGCTGCCAATAAGGTATCAAACGAGGCTAAATCGTTCAGCACTTTAAACCGACTATCAAGCATACTGCGTGCCCGATTTGCTGCCTCGTGGTCGGTGAGCAGAATTATCTTTGGCAGAAACTCCTGCGCCTGAGCGCAGACTTCGGACACTGAGCGTTTTGCCGCGATCACTACCAGTTTCACCCTATTCGCCAGATGTCGGATAACATCCAGCGCCGAGCGACCGATTGAACCTGTAGAACCGAACAAAGCGATGCGGGTTTTTTTCATAACAAAGCGACACAGATGCGCAGGTCTGCCGGATAGGTAACCTTGATATTTTCCGGGAAACCAGCTAACACCTTTGGGGCAACACCCAATTTTTCCACCAACTGACACTCATCGGTGCTGACCAACTGTTGGTTACGCGCCTGGGCATATGCACGACGCAAGAGGTCAATGGTAAAAAACTGTGGGGTTTGAATGGCGACAATCCCGGTCCGGTCAACGGTCTGCACGATCCTTTTATCAACAACCTCTTTCAGAGTATCGATCACCGGTACGCCAAAAGCCACCGCCGGATAGCGACGCACTGCCCGAAATCCCAAACTAAGCATCGTCGGCTTGATTAACGGCCGGACCCCGTCGTGTACCGCCACATATCCTGAATCCGGCAGTTCGAACAACCCCTGTTCCACTGAATCCATTCGGTCATTTCCCCCCGCCACTACCGCTAATGCCTTTTTAAAAACAAAAGCGCTTAGCATATTTTTTACTGTTGAAACTCTACTGACATTGGTAACGACAACATACCCGGTAACCACTGGACATAGTTCGAAAGCTCTGATGCTGTAGTAAAGCAGGGGTCGGTTTTTTACTCGTGCAAACTGCTTTAATCCTCCGAACCTCCTTCCCATACCAGCGGCAACGATGATGCCAAAATTATCCTTCGAGTAATTTTTCACCCGTGAACCCACCTTTTTAGCAATTACGAGAAACCAGAAAATAGTCGGTTTTCATCGCCTGTCGTACCAGTGCCATCGTACTTTCACCCTCGGCGCGGGCACGAGCTGTACCCTGATTAAGGATATCCCAGAGTTCATCCGGCTTTTTCTCCAATTCTGACCGGCGCTGCCGAATTGGCTCCAAAAAACGATTTAAAACCTCATTTAACCGTACCTTACACGGCACACAGCCGATTGTACCAGCACGACAGCGCTCCTCAACATCCGTAGACTCTTCGGTGTTGAAAGTCTTATGATAGGAAAACACCACGCATACCTCTGGATGCCCCTTGTCAGTAGGGTGGATTCTTGCCGGATCAGTTACCGCAGAATTAACCTTGCGTTTCACTTCGGCTGGTGAATCCGATAGATAAATTGCGTTTCCCAGACTTTTGGACATCTTGGTATTCCCGTCAAGGCCAATTAACCGCGGATTGAGTATTTGTTCTGGTTCAACTAGTACCCGAGCATAAATGGCATTAAATTTCCTCACGATCTTTCTGGTCAGTTCAATATGCGGTGCCTGATCCTCGCCCACCGGTACCAAATGTGCCCGGCAGAAGGTAATATCCGCTGCCTGACTGACCGGGTAACCCAAAAAACCATAAGGCATTGACTCCTCATAATTGTACTGTACCGCTTCAGTCTTGATTGTTGGATTGTGGAGCAGTTGCTGAACGGTAACCAGGTTGGCGTAGATGATGGTCAGTTCGGCTATTGCCGGCACCATTGACTGAACAAATATCGTCGCCTTCTGCGGATCCACGCCGCAGGCGATGTTATCCATCGTCACATTCAGCACATCCTGACGCAACCTCCCTGGCTTATCAAAGTTAGTCGTCAGCGCCTGAATATCGGCGATGATGATAAAAGTGTCATAACTATCCTGAAACTTTACCCGGTTGGCAATCGAACCGACATAATGTCCTAAATGCAACGGTCCGGTTGGCCGGTCGCCTGTCAAAATTCTTTTCTTTTCCATCTATCGGATTATACGGAGCGAATTTCAGGAATCAAGTTGCGTATCAATAATCGCTCTTTACCACAGTTTCGCCAGTAGCATAACCCTCTCCAGGTTGAGAATTGACTGTTATGTTAACAGCCTTATAATTCCCAAGTAATGTCCAGATCCGCTCTGCCCTCCCTTTGGCATCTGTTGCTAATACTGACAATCCCCGGAACCATAATAAATAAAATCCCAGCCCAGGAGATTCACGACATCGGCACAATTGAAATCTCAGCTCCGGTTGGCATACTGAGAATGGGTGACACCGTAACTCCTCGGGCATTAATCGCCAACTTCGGTGATTTCCCGGAACGCTACTTTGATGTCCGATTCCGTATCGGTGATCTCTATGATCACACCATCACCGTCAATACTACACTTCTACCTGACTCTGTAATTACAATTTCATTTCCACTCTGGATTGCTACCGTTGGCAGCCATCAGGTGGCCTGCTCGACAATGCTAAGCGTGGATAGCGATCCGGAAAATGACCTCTACCTCAGCAACGTTCAGGTTACCACTGAAACGTTCCTTCTCCTCGGACCAAATCAGGCCGGAAGCCTTAAGTTTGGAGAAAGTAGGCATTTTCTTTTCTATGTCGATTTTGCGCACCACCTCGGTTCAACTATCGAACTTCAGCCTCCTATGTTACCATCCGGCTGGACTGCCCGCCTTTTAGACTCCACCGGAACCACCCCTCTAACCGACACCGATACCGACGGTTTACCTGACCTCGGATTCATCATCCCTAGTAGACGCGTCTATTTCAACCTGCTTATTTCCACACCATCCCAACTATCAGGTGATACTAACGCTATGGATTCGGTTAAACTGATTATCAAAGCGTTTTCTGCGATCGACACCCTGCTAAAAGCCCAAGCAGAGTTAAAAATATTTCTTGTGCCCATTTTAACTGTCCACAACTATCCTAATCCGCTTTATGACCATACTGTATTTGTCTTCTCTCTGCCTAACCCGGGCTGGGTAACCCTGACAATTTTTAATCGGGCAGGAGAACAGATTTGCACCCTGATAGATAACGAATACTTAACTGCGGGCGTTCATCTTCTCAACTGGCAGGCGAGAAACAAAAACCACCAGTCGGTCGCCCCTGGTTTGTATCATTATCTCCTCGAATTCAAACTCGGAAAAGGAATAATAAAAATTCACAAGAAACTGGTCGTCAACCCAAGGTAGTTATGAGCCTGACAATTTTCTTGCTCACGATTTTACCATGGGAGATAAACAGCCCAACGGTTATGCCCGTATTGCGCCTTGGGCAGGGTCCACGTGCTACCGGAATGGGTGAAGCATTCACTGCAATCGCTGATGATGCCACTGCACTTTATTGGAACTGTGCCGGACTGGGAAAAACCGACGAGTACTCCATCTCCTTTACCCACCATTCGGCCTTTGCCGGCACCACCGACGAACTTCTTCACTTTGCACTACCCATGAATCAGGGAAGATTCGGATTGGGCCTGCTTTACTCGGTAACACCAGAAATCGAGTTCTGGGATAAAAATAATCAGCCGATTGATACCTTTTCTGTCTGGGATGCGGTTCTTGCGTTCGGCTTCGGTATTCCGATCGTAAAAAATTATTATTTAGGGGCTGGAGTTAAAGGATGTTATCAGGACCTCTACACTGATAGAGGCTACGGTGCAGGCTTTGATATAGGCTTTTCTGCTCAACCGCTCAGTTTCATTCAGGCTGGCATTGCCCTACGCAACTTCGGCGCTCTGAAATATACCAGCCTTGAACCCCTGCCTGCGGAAATAGCCATTGGTATTGCTTACACCACCCCGAAGTTCAAATCCGCAATTGACGGTGTATACCCCTTTGACCGCCGGCTCAACTTCCGATTCGGAATTGAGTATCTGCCTTTTAAGGAGATCAGCCTGCGCATAGGCTATCGTACCGGTCCCGTTGATCTCAAAAGCCTCGGTCTTTTTAGCGGAATTACCGCTGGTGTCGGCATCAACCTGACCAACCTGACAATTGACTACTCCTTATCGCCTTATGGCAAACTCGGTTTATTACATCGACTCGGCATCCGTATCCAACTGCCGCGCCGTGGCGCCGGAAGTTTGAGAATTAGGATTATTGATGCCCAATCCCAGGAGCGCATCCGGGCGGAGATAAAACTTGATGGCGTTCGCCAGTTTACCGGCGAAACCAATCCCCTTGGTGAACTCACGCTTACCCGCTTGCCGCGAGGCAGAATTGTAATTCAAACCCGGCGCGACGGCTACCTCGCCCGCACTGACACAATGCTAATTCTTGGCGACCGGGAGCAATCTGCGATTATCGCTTTGCAGCCGGTCCAATACTCTATCCTCACCGGCACAATTTACGATCGCTCAACCACCAAACCACTACCAGGCATTATTACTTACAAAGGACCGATAGTCGGCGAACAAACCACCGACCCGGACTTAGGAACTTATGTCATCAAACCTATCCCAAGTGGCACATATATTTTGACCGCGAGTGCAGGCAATCTTTATTCCCCTCAAACCTGCACCTTGACTCTGCCACCAAATCAACTCATCCAGAAAGACTTCTATCTTCTAAGAATCACCCACGAAAACCCGAACGGAGAGAATTGACTCCGGTTTTAAAACTTTAAACTTTATTCTGACGTCTGAATTCTTTTTTAACGCCCGCGTACCAACAGCACCTTCTGTCTTCCACCTTTAGCACCAGCCGGTTGCACAAAATAGACTCCGGCAGGAACCACTCTCCCATTCACATCCCTTGTATCCCAGACTCCCTCTTTTCCGTTCAAAACACGGACGAGTCTACCCTGAGTATCATAGATATCCACCATTCCGTCAAAAGCAACACGCAAATGGCTACCTAAGACACACGGGTTCGGATATACCTTTAGCTCCCTATTAACCTGTGCCGGCTGTCTCTCTTCTTCAATGCCAAGAATCCTTGCCAGCACCTGTTCTGCCCACCAGCATCTTAGCGCCAGTTCGGTAGTATCCCGTTCCCAAGGCATCTGCCCCTGGGTGCCATAAGGCGCAGCGATAACCGCAAAATAGTAAGTGGCAACCTCAGCCGGTGCCAGATCAACCGGACCAACCGCAAGCAGTCCCCTTTTATCACCGGGTACTGAATCCAATGAATCGTATGGTACATAATCACCGTTACGGTAATCATAACCCTTTAGTGTCAGATACTGCTCCGGATCTGTCGCCGGGTCAAACTCAATGGTGAACCTCTTGAATGCGGTAAGATCGCGATTGTTTGGTGCCAGAAGCAGACGAATCGCTACCGCGCCTGGGGTTCCACTCTCCCAGTTTTCTCCGGGCATTTCACTGTTATCAAAATCATAGAAAAAGGCGACATTCTTCACCCAGAATGTGTCCGAGCCTACCGCGAAACGCCGATTCAGAATCAACCCCGCCATATCATCAGTGCAACTACCTACGTCGGCATCCATCGCGATCCCGAAATAAATCTGACTCAATGCCGCACCACTGGCATTTGCCAGTTCATACTTCAGAATAAACATATCCCGGGAAAAGGAGTCGGTGAAGCCATAAACCGTCAGATAAAGATCAATTCCGAGCGGTCTACCAGGCGGTGTATGATAGTCAGGCTCGGAATCGCTGAAGCACATCCATAAGTCCATTTCGGATCGCGGCTCCTGCGGTGCCATCGGAAACCGGTTCAACGGTGCGGGCCAGTCACCCGGATATTTATAAATTCGGTCCAAGGAATCTCCTGTCCCCTGATGATAGTAGCGACAGAGCACCGGCACCATCTCGCTTGCGGCGGTATTCGGATTGTAGCCTATGGTTACCAGCGTCTCATTACCTGCGACCGTGCCAGCCCAGGGACCCGCACCAAATATATAAAAGTTGCGCAAGGGCGATGGCCAACTGCCCCCAGCACGAGGGAGTCCGGTGTTATCTATACCCCAAGGGCCATAGTTATAAAACGGACAGCGCCAGTTGTTTAAGTCAAACCACTTCATATCGTAGATTGCCAGCCCGATTGCCGGCAGTAAAACCAGCGCTAACGCCTTTCTCATAAAAACCTCCTTTTATTGTTTACGACTTAGGATACGGACCTCACACCCAGAGTTTACAAAAATAAATACGTTTGTCAATACAGTTAAACCGCTCTCACAATAATCTTATCACCCTCCCGGTACGGAATAAAGACTAGATAGCCATTTTTCAAGCCAAACATCTTCACCGCCTCGGTGAACTCTGCTGTCTCGTCCTCAATCTCCTCTAACTTTTTATAGGCTAATACATTGGCAACCACCCCATCCGGAAATATAAAATTAAAATCAACTTCGCTCACCTGATGATGCTTGTAGCAAACCGGAAATCTGCCGAAAGAAAACTCAATTCCATTCAGCCGTAACTCCACACCGATCGCATTGGGAAATAGTTCTATCCCCTTCTCCCGGTAAATGAACTCAGAACCAAAATACTGGTAAACCATCTCTGCTGCAGATTTCAGTATCGTGCCGAGTTGCCGACGGGTCTTTGTTGGCTGGGCAACAGTATCGTCCAGGTTTCGCGCCTGCCTTTTCACCTCCTGCATCAAAATCCCGTCCCCGAAACTCAAAACCGCTCCCTTTTCAATATTCAGCGCCACCATATAGACCTGCACCTGCCGCTGATGCGCCTCAGTGATATTCTTTACCGACTTCAACTCCAACACCACCTCACTTCCACCCCTGCCCGCCCACAAAGGATTCAGAATCAGATCTGCCCGACCCTCTCCCACCTTGTAACCCCTGTATAGTATCTCAAAATTCCGCTGCCGTTCGTAAGGAATCTTGCGTAGTCGCAGTTCATGTGCCAGAGCCTCCTCATAAACCCTTTCCTCCCAGCCCTCACCCAGCACTCGCCACACCTCTTGGGCTGCCTTTTCTGCTTTATTCAACCAGTCCATCACTCCCCCTTCAAATGATTAAACTACACCCAATATCTTTTCTAAACTACAAGCACCACCGCCCCGTTTATCTGACTGTGCTTGACCCGGATAAGCGCCTCATTTGCCTGATTTAGGGGCATGTTAGTAACCGTTGTCCGGATTGAGATCTCACGGGCTAGACACAAAAACTCCCGGACATCATCTCTGGTACTGTTGGCAACCGACCGCACTGTTCGTTCCTCGTAAATGAGGCGATAGTTAAAACCCGGGATCGGACTCATATGGATACCGGCGAGGGCAATAGTGCCTCCTTTATCCAGATGGGCAAGGGCTAAAGGTACCAGTTCCCCAGCTGGAGCGAAAATCACACCCGCATCTAATCGGAAAGGCGGTTTCTCCTGGGCGGTACCCACCCAACCCGCACCCAGTTCCCGGGCGTGTGTCTGATGGGCCGAAGTGCGGGTAAAAACCGCCACCCTACACCCCCAGTGTTTTAATATCTGCAGGCAGATATGGGCTGAAGCACCAAAACCGTAAAGCCCAACACTATCTCCGGGCTTTATCTCTGCCCTTTTCAGACTGCGATAACCGATCACACCAGCACAAAGCAGGGGTGCCAGACTGACCGGAGAGATCTCCTCCGGCAGAGGATAACAGAAACCGGTTTTGACGATTGTATATTCCGCATAACCACCCTGATAATGGAAACCGGTGAATCGGACATCTGAACAGAGATTCTCCATTCCCCGCTCACAATAACGGCACCTGCCACAAACAGCACCGAGCCAGGGCACTCCGACAACTTTTCCCGGTAATGGCTCCTCCACACCCGGACCTGTTTTCTCCACCACACCAACGATCTGATGTCCTAAAATTAACGGCAGTGCAGGTGGTTTGATATCACCCTCAACTATATGAATATCGGTATGGCAGACACCGCAGGCAAGCACCTTCACCCGTATTTCACCCGAATCTGGCTCAGGAATCGGTATCTCGGTCAGTTTTAGTGGCTCCTTCTCCACCGGTCCGATTTCGTTTAATACCATCGCCCACATCAGATTAATTAAAACTGAAAAAACTTTCAAAGCAAGCCTTACATTTGACATAACCAAACAGATTGATTAACCTATCTTTGATGCTTAATAAAAGGAGCGGTTTATGGAGAAAAAACGAATTGCCATCTTTGTCTTCAACTCGGACCCGGTGGTATTTGCCCATGCCCTTTTGAACGCTTTGGATATGCAGGCAAAAGGCTGGGAGGTAAAGGTGGTAGTTGAAGGTGATGCCACCAAGCAGGTATCGCTTTTACGGAACGAAACCAAGCCGTTTGCCAGCCTCTGGCAGAAAGCAAAAAACTCCCGTCTGATTGACTGCGTGTGTCGCGCCTGTGCCCAGAAGAATACGGTTGTGCCCGCGGTGGTGGAACAGGGATTACAACTGTGCGGTGAACTGGATAATCATCCTGTAATCGCCCGCTATATTGAGCAGGGCTTTGAAATTATGCTATTCTGAAGACTTAGCTCCTTTCCCCAAAGAACCGAGAAAATATAACACCCGCTACGACACCACCGCCCAAATGGTATTGACGATATTGCGCCTCCTGCTTAGTGCTTTCCCTGAAATCAACTCAACACCCACTACTGCTCAACTATACCTTTCTACCGGATAACGGTTAGCCGTTCCCGGTAATTGCCGGTCTGCAGATAATAAACCCCGGGCTTGACTCTGCTGATATCGTTGGTGCCGGCCTGCACTCTCATCACCTTTCTACCGGTGATGTCCAGAAGATATGATGACTGATCTGCATCTGGTGTTTTCAGGAGATTGCTGGCGATCATGCTTTTCAGCCTGGCATTTCTCGGCTCGACCGGTTCAGCGATGCTGATCGGATAACCGAAAAATCCCCACATCACCTTATAAGGTGCAGATTCACCCTGTGTCCAGACCACCAGCGCCCCGAGGCAGTTAGGAGCATAAACCGGTTCGTTGAGCATAAACAACTGGCGCAGTGAACCACGCGACCAGCCGCTCATAAAGTAGTAGAAATGGCTGTAGATATCTTTCACCCCGGCTGACTCCTCCTCCCAGAAGTAATACGACCAGACACCACCCACTGTTGCCATAACCGGCGCGGTGGAAGCACCGGGTGTTGAAAAACCACCGCCCGGATTCCCACCGTAAAATCGCACCTCAAGATTCCCCCCATTGTTAAAATCCCAGCAGGCAGAAATCCCTTCATTGCCCGGAGAGAAATCCAGCGCTGGATGGGACAGAGGTTCACTGCTCTGGGCAAGAATCTCCTCTGACAACCAGGCACCGTTAGCCTGACGCCGGCACACAATGCTATACGGCGGGGGTTGGCTCGGCTCATACTCCTGCCAGATCACAGTAATCGTATCGCCAAACTTTTCAATTGACGGGGATAGGCAATAGCCACCGCTACTGGAAACAAGAAACCTTTCACCAATCCGTCCATTGACATCCGCCTTCTGGTAGTAAATCTGACTACTGCCGGACAAAGACTCCGCCCACACGATATGGGCGACACCCTGCTCATCGGCAAACACATCCGGATAATGACAGTTATTACCCGAAAAACTGACATTTATTGGCAACATCCGGTACTCAAGCACCCGATAGAAGACATTCAATGCGCGGGTGATGGTATCCATCATAACCCAGACCAGATGACGGTTACCATCTCTTCCATAGGCGATTGCCGGTTCGTTACCCGGATAGTAAGCAACTGGTCTTGACCACGGATTAGGAGCGCTGTTACCGGAAAAACAGATATAGATACTCCCCTGAGACTGAAAGACCAGTGTTACGGTATCTCGAGCCGGGTCAAGTATCTCAGAACTGAATGCCAGTTTGTGACTGTTGTTGGGCCCGGTTGCGAAACGGTTGTCGGTTGAGCAGACCACGCCAAACTGATACTGGCTGAAGCATAGGGTAACAGCCAGCATAACCAAGCAGACGACAACTGTCGGTTTCATACTACCTCCTTTCTATCTACTATTATAAACCGTAAATCAGTTTTGTCAATAACCGGTTAAAGTATCGGTTATCCCAACTCCTAACCGTACCGTTGACAGAACCCCGGATAAGACCATTAGCCATACCGCAATGATAACCCTCACCATAACCCAACTGTTAACCCTCCTCAAAACTCCGTTCTAAACCATGCCCGGCACCGAAAACCCAACCGCAATATAAACCCGATACAACACCAGCCCTGTTGCCACAACCATAACCCCGAAAGATACCCATCTCATAACCCGGTCCAAGACCATTACAGATACCCTCCCCGATACTGCCCACTAGGCAGGGTTTCAAATATCATCCATAATATAAAACACAACTTTTCAAACAGTTACCGAAATTTAACCATTAAGTTAAAAGATACCGGTTAATCCCAGTGTTGTAGATTGCCACCTGTCTTCCGCAGAATACACTGACTTCCCCTCAACTCGTCATTCCGAACCGCCTCCCTTCCCCGGTCATTGCGAGCGGTAGCGAAGCAATCTCTCTGCGGGTGATGCCAATTTATCCGCTTTTAGATTGCTTCGTCGCTAACGCTCCTCGCAATGACAAAAGGAGGAGGACCGCGCAATGACATGTCCTTTTTGTCATTCCGAAACAGCTGATTTTTGCTAAATGCGGAATTCAGCGATTAGTTCGCTTGAACCGGTTCATTGCGGTTTCGTGTTCCTGCGGGGTTCTGGAGAAAATGTGCGAGCCGTCGCCTTTAGCAACAAAGAACAGGTAGTCGTGCCGGGCAGGAAATAGCACCGCCTGAAGCGCGGTCTTTCCGGGATTGCAGATCGGACCGGGTGGTAATCCGGTATGCAGATAGGTGTTATAAGGTGATGGAGTTTTCAGATCCTCAAGAGTCAGCCGTTCTTTCCGATCAGGTAAAATATACTGAACCGTCGCACAGGACTGCAGTGGGATATTACGGCGCAAACGGTTGAGAAAAACCCCGGCAATTATCGGAAACTCTTCAGACAGTTTTGCCTCCTTTTCAACGATTGAGGCAAGGATGACCACCTGTGATTCAGTAAGATTCACCGTGCTTGTATGCTTCAGGTTATCATATGTTACCCGGAACTGGTTGACCAGCCGTTGGATTACCGTTTGGGGTGCGGTAGCGGTCTGAAACTCGTAGGTCTCTGGAAATAGATAGCCCTGCACGGTGGCAAAAGGTATATCAAGCCTCCTGAACAAGGTGGTATCTGAACAGACAGCAAGAAACGAATCCCTATGACAGATGTCGTTTTCCTCAAGAATCCGGGCGATCTGCTCATTGGTTGCACCCTCTGGAATGGTAATAAAGATAAAAGCCGGCATCTCCCGGACAAGCATTTTTAATACCAGTTGCGGGTCGGTCCCGGGAACAAACCGGTACCGTCCGGGCTTAATCCGGGCGGTGTAATTATAAAGCCAGGCATAAATCTGGAACAGGATTGTGGAGTTAATAATCTCCCTTTCCTTCAGTATGGTGGCGACTTCGGTAACCGACATCCCGGGTTTGATTACCACCTCCCTTTTTGGCCCGTTATAATCCGGTGGCAGTTGTTCGGCACAGAATGTCCAGAGCAAAATAAGCAGGCAGAGCGCAATGACTTTCCGCCACCTCGTCATTCTGAGTGGTTTTCCCTTCTCCCGGTCATTGCGATGGCGAAGCAATCTCTTTGCGTGTAGACCGGTTTTTGCGCTTGGAGATTGCCACCTGCCTTCCGCAGAACGCAATGACGATTAAAATGGGAAATTGCCACCCGCCTTCGGCAGAACGCGATAATGAAACAGGAGACGAAGATGGTCTTTCTGTTCATAACTCATCAGGATAGCTATGTCGGCGGGTCCGTTTCAACAAGGCAAGATAGTCTTCAAGAATAATTGTTGCCGCGATACGGTCAAGCGGCGAATTAACCGTATCGGTTCGGCGTAATGGTCTGCCCGTTGATTCGGCAAATACCTTCTGGGCATAACTGGTAGAGAACCGCTCATCAAACAACTCCACCGGTAGGTGCAAACTCTTAGCAAGCCGGGAGGCGAACCGGCGGATTCTTTCACTGCGGGTCGAAGGCTTGCCAGAAAGACTTATCGGCAAACCGATAACAATCAGGTCAACATTATACCTTTTGCCCAGTTTACCCACCGCGGTGACCAGTTCCTCATCCGTGGCATGATGGATGGTGGTAAGGCTCTGGGCAATGGTGCGCGTCTCGTCCGAAACCGCAACACCGGTCCTTTTTTCGCCATAATCAAGGCATAAAATCCGGGGCATTGGCAATTTTATAATACCGATTTTTGGGCAGATGAGCAAGTTTTTTGACTTTGGCGCAAGTTGTGGTATATTTACCATCTATGGATGAGGTTAGCACTAATTTCAGTGAATCAGCCGATCAGCGGGAAATCCGGCTGGCGAAATTAAAGAGACTGCAGACACTGGGGATTACCCCTTATGCCTACCATTTTGCCCGGACCCATCGTGTCCACGAAATAGTTGCCGGGTTTGAGGAGTTAAGTCAGACAGCGGTTGTGGTGCAGGTTGCGGGAAGACTGATGTCAAGAAGAAAACATGGCAGGACCCAGTTTGGTCATATTCAGGATGAAAAAGGCAGACTGCAACTTTATTTCCGTCAGGATGTTTTGGGTAGTGAGGCTTACGAACATCTGGAACTCCTTGATATCGGTGATGTCATCGGGGTCAGGGGCGAGGTATTCAGGACCAAAACCGGTGAGATTACCGTGAATGTAAAAGAGTGGACACTTTTGAGTAAGTCGCTTTTGCCCCTGCCGGAAAAGTTTCACGGCTTGCGCGATGTTGAGGCACGGTACCGTCAGCGCTATCTGGATTTGATAATGAATCCGGCAAGCCGGGAGGTCTCTATCCGACGCTCTCAGATCATCCAGCTGGTCCGACAGTTTCTTAATGAACGGGGATTTATTGAGGTAGAAACCCCGATTCTCCAACCACTCTACGGTGGTGCCTCTGCAAGACCGTTTACCACCTATTACAATGTGCTGGAACAGGAGATGTTTCTGCGCATTTCAGATGAGTTATACCTGAAACGGTTGATCGTCGGCGGATTGGAACGGGTTTACGAGATTGGCAAGGATTTTCGTAACGAAGGACTGGATCGTACCCACAACCCAGAGTTTACGCAACTGGAACTGTATCAGGCTTATGCGGATTATTATGATATGATGACACTGGTTGAAGATCTGTTTAAATATCTGGCGCTGACGTTGAACGGCAAAACCGAAATTGAGTTTGCCGGTCAACAAATCGATTTCGGCAAATCCTGGCGACGGATAAAATTTGTGGAGGCGCTGGTGGAAAAGATTGAGGTGAATCCGCTGGAGTTATCCGATCCGATGCTCATTAAAATAGGCGCCAGGTTTGGAATTGAGATTAAGCCTAACACCTCAAGGGCAAAGATTATTGATAAGTTGTTCAGCGAGTTGATTCAGGATAAGATTTTAGAACCGACATTTATCTGCGACCATCCTAAGGAAACAACACCCTTAGCAAAACCGCACCGTGATGACCCGCGACTGGTGGAAAGATTTGAACCGGTGGTGTGCGGTATGGAGATTGGCAACGCCTTCAGCGAATTAAACGACCCACTGGAGCAGCGGGAACGGTTCATCGCTGCGGTCAACCGCAATGAGGAGTTCGCCACCGTTGACGATGATTACTGCACCGCGCTGGAATACGGACTGCCGCCGACCGGAGGACTGGGAATTGGCATTGACCGGCTGGTAATGCTATTTACCAATCAGGACTCAATTCGGGATGTAATCCTGTTTCCGCAGTTAAGACAGGAAAAGGAGCAAGGTGAAGTTTGAGTTTTTTATCGCCCGACGTTATCTGCAGAGCAGGAGTCAACGGTTGCTCTCCGGAACCAGCGCCATTGCGATGGGCGGTGTTTTTGTTGGCGTGGCAGCGATCATCATCGTGCTGTCGGTCCAGAACGGGTTTCATAAGGAGTTGCGCGACCGGATCTTAGGGGCATCACCCCATATCACCATCTCCCAGTTTGGCTATAAACCGATTGAGTATCAGGGGGAAAACGACTCGCTGGTTAATAAAATTCGGCAACTGCCCGGTGTGGTAGCGGTGGCACCCTTCATCTACTCCAAGATTCTGCTCCGGGCTGGTTCATTAGTAGAAGGCGGTGTAGCCAAAGGTATTGCCCCGGAACTGGAAAGCAAAATGACCGATATCTCCCACACCATTGTGGAAGGCTCATTTTCCTTTGACTCTGCGGGTGTGGTTATCGGCGTAGAACTGGCACGGAGTCTGGGGCTTTTTGTCGGTGACCAGATTACGCTCTTTTCGCCCTTTGCCGGCACCGCCACGCCGGTTGGTTATTTGCCCCGCACCAGGACCTTTCGGATCAACGGCATTTTTGATGCTGGAATGTATGAGTACAACGCCAGTTTTGTCTTTGTTGGCTTAAATGAACTACAAAACTTTCTGGGAATACCCGGTAGGATAACTGGTTTTGAAGTCCGCTGTTATGAACCGCTAAATGCCAGCCGGGTCGCCCGCCGGATTGCCTGGGAACTTGGCTCACCGTTTCGGGCGACTGACTGGATTGCCCAGAACCGAAATCTCTTTACCGCTCTGAAACTGGAGAAAGTGGTCACCTTTATTGTGCTAGTTCTGATTGTGCTGGTGGCAGCATTCAATATCGTCGGTATGCTGACGATGATGGTAATCCGTAAGACCAGGGAGATCGGCATTCTCAAAACCATCGGTGCGAAATCCCAGAGTATCACCCGCATCTTCGTTATGGTCGGCCTGTTGATTGGCACGCTCGGCACTGCGGGTGGTGCGTTATTCGGGTTTATCGTCTCCTATCTCTTGAATCGGTACCGGTTCGTTAATTTACCGGGCGATGTTTATTTTATTAAAAACCTGCCGGTGGAGATGCAGTGGCAGGATTTTGCCATTGTCTGCGCCTCAGCACTGCTGATTACCCTAGTCGCCACATTCTACCCCGCATACCGGGCAGCAAAACTCCAACCCGTGGAGGCAATCCGCTATGAGTGAACGGGTACTGATCGCCGAAGACATCTGGCGGAGTTTTCAAATCGGTCCAGAGCGATTGGAAGTCTTGAAAGGGGTCAACCTGACCGTGCAAAAGGGCGAACTGGTGGCAATCGTGGGACCCTCCGGTTCTGGAAAGTCCACACTTTTACACATTTTAGGTGGGCTTGACCGACCCGACCGGGGTAAAGTCGTCCTTGATTCCTGCGAGATTTTTCAGTATCCTGAAGATAAGTTACCGAAACTGCGTAACCAGAAAGTAGGTTTTGTGTTCCAATTTCACCATCTATTGAATGAATTTACCGTCTTGGAGAATGTAGCAGTGCCACTGCTGATCGCAGGAATGGAAAAAAAGAAAGCACTGGCACAATCAAAAATGGTGCTCAGCGAAATCGGTTTTACCAGCCGTCTGAATCATCGTCCCAGCGAACTTTCCGGTGGCGAAAGGGCAATGTGTGCGGTCGCTCGGGCGTTGGCAAACTCACCGGCAATTGTCTTTGCCGATGAACCAACCGGCAATTTGGATGGCAACTCCACCGCATTATTGATGAACCTGCTCGTGAGACTAACCAGTGAAAAGGAAAAGACGATTGTGGTAGTTACCCACAATCAACAGGTTGCCGAAATGGCAATGCGACGATTGGCATTAAGGGACGGCAAATTGGAGGCATTATGAAGCGGTGTGACCTGTGTGGCAAGCGGGAACCGGCAATGACGGTGCGCCAGGTAACAAAGGACGGCCGGACAACTGAAATAGCAATCTGTGCTGAATGTGCCAAACTGCGAGGCTTTACCACCGTGGAGAAGTTGAAAAAAGAATCCGAGATGGTATTGGCGGAGTTAAAGGCACGGGTTGATGAGCAGGATAAAAAAATAACCTGTAAAAGGTGTCAAATGAGTTTTGCCGAGTTCAAGCGCCGGGGCAAATTGGGCTGCGCGGAATGCTATCAAACATTTGCCGAGCAGTTAAAGCCGTTAATCCGTCGCCTGCACAGTGCGGTTCAACATATCGGCAAAACCCCCCACCAGGGTAGAAAAAGGGCACAGGAGCGGTTACAGATCCAGCGCCTGCGTGCGGAACTGGAACGGGCAATAAAAGAGGAAAATTACGAACGAGCCGCTGCTTTGCGCGACCAGTTGAAAAAAGCAGGTAAGAAAGAATGAACCTTAATCGCTGATGAATGAATTAGGAAAGGCCCGGGTTAAACTATGAGTTTGATGCCTGAACGGATTGGCACCTGGTTAAGTGAATCCGGTCCGGATTCCGATGTTGTAATTTCCACGAGAGTACGGTTTGCACGCAATTTTCGCGATCTGCCGTTTCCTATCCGGATGACCCCCGAGGAAGCAGAGTTGGTTCTGGAAACAGTCAGGTGGGCATTACAGGATACCGGGTATCTAAACCAGGGGCAGTTCTTTACCGGTCAGTGCTTAAATGAACCCGATGGACTTTATTTTGTCGAAAGGCATCTGGCATCACCCGATTTTATCAGCGCCCAGCGTCAGCCGAAAGGACTGTTTGTTTCTGACGACGAAACGCTCAGTATGATGATCAACGAAGAAGACCATCTACGGTTTCAAGGACTGGCGAGCGGACTGGACTTTGCCACCGCATTTGCCCGGGCAGTCGGATTGGATGAAAAACTTGAGCGCCAAATAGAGTATGCCTATTCTCCTGAGTTCGGATTTTTGACCGCCTGCCCGACCAACATCGGAACCGGAATGCGGGTTTCGGTTTTTCTGCACCTGCCTGGCTTGGTTTTGACCCGCGAAATTGAAAAAGTTTTACGCGGTGCCTATTCGGTCGGACTGAATGTACGCGGACTGTATGGCGAAGGCACCGCTACTAAAGGCAACCTGTTTCAGATTTCTAATCAGCGGACGCTGGGGCAATCCGAGGCAGAAATCATTGAGGTTTTGAACAGTGTCTGCCGTCAGATCGTCGATTACGAACACAAAGCCCGCTCCTATTTAATGCACAACCTACGGGTGGAAATTGAAGACAAGGTCTTCCGATCCTTAGGAATTTTGCGCGGGGCCCGGATCATCTCATCTGAAGAGGCAACCAACCTGCTGGCAACCGTTCGCCTAGGGGTAGCGCTCGGGATCATCAACGAGTTGAAAATGAGCGAGATATCAGAACTGCTCTTATTGATCCGACCGGCAAATCTGCAAATGATCTTGGGCGAGAAATTATCGCCCACCGATCGGGATGAACGTCGGGCAACGTTAATTCGCCAAAAACTGGTGCGCTAACCTATGAGTGAAACCGACCGAAACCAGAAGTTGCGCGAACTGCCGGCAGTAGAACGGGTTTACCAGGACCAAAGCCTAGCGCCCTATCGTACCGAAATTCACCCCCGGTTGATGATACGAATCATCCGGGAGTATTTAGCAGAGGTGCGGTCCGAAATTATAGCAGGAAATGAAGCAAAATTCTCCTTTTCGGAATTAGAGATGCGACTTTTGGCTGCGCGCCGTCCCAGTTTGACTAGAGCGATCAACGGTTTGGGTGTAATCCTGCACACCGGTTTGGGACGAGCACCATTGGCAAAGGTAGCGCAAACCGCACTGCTCGATGTCAGCGAGCATTTCTCATCACTGGAGATCAATCTGCTGAATGGCCGGCGCGGCAACCGTTACCAGCACATTGAACCACTGTTATGCGAATTAACCGGTGCGGAATCTGCAATGGTCGTAAACAACAACTGTGCCGCAACCTTGTTGATCCTTGCCACCCTGGCAAAAGGTAAAGAGGTGATTGTCTCACGCGGTCAACTGATTGAAATCGGTGGCTCATTCCGGATTCCCGAGGTAATGCTTCAGAGTGGGTGCCGAATGGTTGAGGTCGGCACAACCAACCGCACCCATCTGCGCGACTACGAAAGTGCGATAACCAATGAGACCGCGGCAATTCTGCGGGTTCACACATCCAACTACCGGATTGTCGGTTTTACCAAAGAGGTACCGCTCAAGGAACTTGTGGAACTGGGCCGGAAAAAATCAATACCGGTAATTGATGACCTTGGTTCGGGCGCACTGCTTGATCTCTCAAAGTACGGATTGCCTAAGGAACCTGTGGTCAGCGAGTCAATCTCAACCGGTGCCGATGTGGTCTGCTTCTCCGGAGACAAACTGATCGGCGGCTGTCAGACAGGGATAATCGTCGGCAGAAAGGAACTGCTCGCCCGAATGAAGAAGAATCCTTTGACCCGCGCATTGCGGTGCGACAAACTGACCTATGCGGTGCTGGAAAGAACCCTGGAACTTTTCTTGGATGAACAGCGGGTGATCAATGAGCATCCGTTGTTTCAGATTCTCCTAAAATCGCGGGCAGAAATTCAAAGAGCTGCCGAAGACCTGATCAATTTGGTAAAAGGCCAGATTAACGACGATGCGTTGCTCAGGATCAAACCGACACAGGCAGAAGTCGGCGGCGGGTCACTGGCAACCGAAAGCCTGGATTCATTGGCGGTGGCGATCAAACCGAAAAACCTGACCGCGGACGAACTTGCCCGACAGCTACGTCTGTTTCGACCCCCGATTTTAGGACGAGTCGAACAAGATGAATACCTTCTGGATTTCCGCACGATTCGTAACGATGAGACGCCAATCATCGCCCGCGCGTTAATCACCGCGTTTGGCAAATAACGAACACCAACCTGTTCCCTAAATCGGTCATCCTAACTTGGCGATAGGTTGACACTCATTAGGGTTTTAATACAATTTACCCGTGAAAGAAAAAAAGGGCATTGCGGTACTCGCCTCGGGCCGGGGCACAAATTTTGAAGCGCTTGCCCGTGCCTGCCAGCATCCAGACTTTCCAGCGGAATTAAAAGTCCTTGTTGTCAATGTGCCGGATGCGCCGGTGCTGAACCGGGCAAACACCTTCCGAATTCCTACGGTCACCATTGACCACCAACGGTTCAAAAAACGGGCGGACTTCGAGGCAGAAATTATCCGAGCACTTGAACCCTATGAACCACAGTTACTCTGCCTGGCGGGATTTAACCGAATTATTTCCCATCTTTTGCTTGAGCAGTATCCAATGCGGATTATGAACATCCACCCCTCACTTCTGCCCGCTTTTGCCGGTTTACAAGGACTGGAGGTGCACAAGGCGGTAATCGAATACGGAGTCAAAGTTACCGGTTGTACCGTCCACTTTGTCACTAACGATGTTGACGCCGGACCGATAATCATCCAACGGGCAATTCCGGTCCGGGATGTGGATAACCCGGAATCGCTCGCCTTGCGCGTCCTGGTGGAAGAGCATCAGGCTTATCCCCAAGCGGTGAAACTCTTCTGCGAAGGCAGATTGGAACTGGTGGGTCGCCGGGTACTGATCCACTGTTAATGAACGGCAGGCTCCGGGTTGCAGTAGTAGGATGCGGAATTCAGGCGCAGCTCACGATCCTCCCGGCGCTTAAAGCCCACCCACTGATAGAAATTGTCGCTTTATGCGACCCAGATCTCAGAAAACTGCAAACTTTAGCTACTCGCTACCAAATCCCGCGTTACCACACTGACTTCGACCAGATAAAAGAGGACAGCGACATCAATGCGGTGGTAATTGCCACTCCGACCTATCTCCATGCCCCACTGGCGATCGCTGCATTGGAAAATGGTAAGGATGTCCTCTGCGAACTTCCGTTGGCTACAACGTTCGCTGCTGCGGAACAGGTTCTTACTGTTGCCCGCGAGAAAAAACGTCGGCTGATGCCCTGTCTGGTAACCAGGTTGCGCGATGATGTCCAGGTGGTAAAAAGGCATATTGAACGCCGGAATTTAGGAAAACTGTATTACGCCAAGACCGGCTGGCTTCGAAAAAAACAGGAATGGACCACACCCACCTGGCAGCGCAACCGTGGAATCGCAGGGGACGGTGCCTTTCTGAACCTCGGCAGTGCCTTATTAGACACCGCACTTTACCTGACCGCACCTGACCAACCGATTGCGGTAACCGGCAAAGCGATCAACCACACCGAGTCCCAATTTAAACTAACCCCCATTTCCGCTCCTCGATCCGAAGACACCGCCTTTGCCCTGATCCGGTTTGATTCCGGTTTAATACTGACCGTAGAGGTCGGCTGGAGCCTGTTACTGGAACAGGATTTTGTTTATTCCAACCTGTTTGGGACAAAAGGCGCCGCGATTCTCAATCCGTTAACGATCCATAAGGAGATTCAAGGTAAACTGGTCAACATCACCCCCCAGCTCCAGACCAAAGGATTATTAAAAACCGCCTATAACCAGTTGATTAAAATCTGGGTAGACTCACTACTCAAGGATGTGCCTCCAGATACCTCCATTGGCGATGCCCTGCTGATCAACAAAATCACCGATGCATTTTACCGCTCCAATGAAACCGGCACCGAGGTGAAACTGATATCTGATCCTAACCAGACTCAGGCAAATACCAGCCGGTTATGAAAAAACTCTCTACACTTCACCGCCTGCTCCTACTGCTATTCGCCACGCTGGGACTTGCGCTGGCATTTGCCCCTTTCCCTTGCCGTTTCTTTGCCTTCTTCGCACTGGTGCCACTTTTCTATGTGATTGATCATTCACCACTGCCGTTTTTCTATGGCTGGCTATTTGGCTTCTTTGCCGGAATGTTTCATCTCTGGTGGCTCTGGCTTCTGCTTGTCCCGGTGGAACCGATAACCCGCTTCCTCTTAAATATCGGCGTAGTTCTGCTCTTCGGATATTTAGGGCTTTACTGGGGACTGTTTGCAATTTGCGTAAAAAAATTGGGCTACTGGACCGCTCCCCTAATCCTCCCTGTCCTTGAATTCTTAAAAACCAGAACTCAAATCGCCTTTCCCTGGGATCTGTTGGGCTATACGATGACCCCATTACCGGTCTTCACTCAACTCGCGGCAATCGGCGGAGTATATCTACTCTCCTCCTGGCTGGTGTTAATCAATCTGCTGATTTACCGGTTGTTATCGGGCAAGAGCCGACCGCGTTATGCGGTAGGGTTAATAATCACCATCCTAATGCCACTTATCTTCGGGCTGTTGAGGCTCCGGACAAACTCTCCCTGGTTTGATGTCGCTATTGTGCAACCCAATGTCTCACCTTTAGATAAAGGCGACTGGGATTCCAAAGAAAGAATTCAAAAGGAACTTTTCCATCTTACCCGCCTGGCAGCGAGTAAAAAACCGAGACTGGTGATATTTCCTGAAACCGCTACCTTGGTCGACATCACTCATTCCACCGATATGGGTCCGGCATTGCAACGTCTGGTTGACTCGCTGGACATCGAGATATTTACCGGCACGCCGGTTTACGATGACGAACATCGCACCTATCACAACGGCGCGGTGCTGCTCCAGCCGCAAGCGGAAAAGATCACCCAGCGGTATTACAAACTCCGGCTCGTTCCCTTCTCAGAAAAGATTCCCTACAGCGATGAGCTACCGATAATCCGAAAACTGATTGGCACCGCGGATATGGGCAACTGGGACCGTGGCTGGCTCCCCACCGTTTTTGACTTCCGGGAGGGTAAATTTTCCGGAATGATCTGTTATGAGGCGATATTTGCGGATCTGGCGCGTGTATTTGTCCATCGGGGCGCGCAACTGCTGGTCGTGGTAACCAATGACGGCTGGTTCGGCAAACTGCCGGGTGCATACCAGCATGCTGAATTGACAGTGACGCGGACCGTGGAATTAGGGGTGCCTATGCTCCGCTCTGCCAACAACGGTATATCTTTTATCGCTGACCCTTATGGTCGAATTCTTAAAAAAACTCGCCTCTTTGAACAGGCCGTGCTTTTCGGTACTGTGCCCCGTCCACTCCCTGCCACCATTTACCGGAAATTCGGTGACTGGGTGGTGCTTATCTATCCGATTCTCCTCTTTGCCGGCTTGATTGCCCGGCGCTGGCTCATTTCAATTTAACCGCAATAACTACCGGTCGGGTGATATTTTCAACCGTGCCATCACCCCTGACTGCCTTAATGTTCAACAGGTAAATCCCTGCCCGTAGCGGGCGCAAACGGTCATCAGTCCCATCCCATTTCAGATCATAATAGCCGCCCGCACCATTTCTCAAAAGCTCCTTAACCATTCTCCCTTTTAGATCATAAATCTCCACGGTAATCCGATAACCGCTTCTCGGCGCATTCAACTGAATGGTCTGACACTCGCCCTGTGCAGGCAGGAATGGATTGGGGAAAATTGTGTCAACTGTCAACCGCTCCGCCGGCGGAAATCCCGCGGTGGTATCATAGATATCTGAAGAAAACCTTGGCAGTAACTGATAACCCGCGGTATACGGCGCCTCATAATCGTACTGTCCGACGATACCGGTAATCCGCAGTCTCATTCCGGTTACAATCCAGTTGACCGGAATACCGGTATTATCGGAGACTCTGATGGCAACTCCGGGGGTGCCATTTTTGATGGTTAGATTATAACCGGAACCAGAACGAACTGGAGTGGAAACAACATCACCAACAACCATCATCAGATTGCTTTCCATCGCTTCAGTAAGTGGAACATTGAAGGGCAGCACCCCGGGGACAAGCGGCGCTGGAACAGAATCGGTAACCCACACCGCACCCTCAGTAATCTCGGTCAAGCCGTTATATTCAGTTACCTTGCCCACCACCATCAGTTCAACTCCAACTGAATCCAGAAAAACGCTCTGGCCTGGAGGTGCCGCACAGTTATAAATGTTAACCCCCTGCGTCTCGTCCTGAATATAAAGACTGGGATTGGAGCCACTGGTGAAAACCCGGGCTGGCCCGGTAATTCTGCCCTTGACTCGAACCCAGTGGTCAAGCAACCGGGGAGTAACATTATCAGAACCGGGCTCCTGAACCTCCTGAATACTGCGCAGTGGCAGAGATAAGGCGCCCACAGAAAAGTCCGCGCGATACCGGGGTAAAATCTGATACCCAGTCAACGGTTGGGTGGTGTCCGCGGTGTACTGGGACTTGATACCGACAATGGTGAAGGTATCCGGATAACAAACAAAACCCGGGATTTCGGTTTCCTTATCAATCCGCACCGCGGTGGTACCGGTTGTATCCTCTAGCACATAATTGGTATTACCGGACAGGTAAAGCGAACTTATTCGCACCCCCCTGATTTGCACCAACTCGCCTTCGTAATCTTCCCGGTTGATCTCCTGACAGGTCAATATCCGGGGCACCGGCAGTTGTCGGTTTGAAGCGAGAACGGTTACGGTTGCGCTGGCAATCTCGGTTTTTCCCCGGTACCAGTCAATCACACCCGTAACCAGCACACTGTCCCCAAGGTTCGCATCCTGCAAGGTGAAACTGAAAACATTCACCCCCGCGGAACTATCCTGAATATAGATGTCAGTATATCGGGTGTCAAAGAGGCTTTCCGGTGCGGTTACAATACCGGTAACCGTAACGCGCTGCCCCCGACGATCAGGTATACCATTACGGTCAGCATCCTCAATCGCCCAACGTATTGGCATAACCTGAGCAAAGGCAAACAAAGGTAGTAAAAGCATCAACCTTCCACCGGCCATTGCGTTCCCCTTCTTGTCATTGTGTCCTTCCTTTTTTCTCGTCATTGCGAGGGCGAAGCCCGGGGCAATCTCCTTCCTCGTTAATCTGCGGTAACGACCACTCATTTACTCAGCTCCTTACTGAGTTCAGTGGCTGCTTCATCCAGTGCAGTCTGGACCGGAACCCCGGCCCGGATTATCTTCTCTATCGCATCGCCCAGCACCCGCCTGCCCACGAACCAGGCTTCACTCTTCGGCTCAAAAGCCAAATAGTCAATCTGGCGCAAGGCGCTATTAAACCCCGGAATCTCTTTAATTAACTTTTGGTATTCGGGAATTGCCATCGCGCTTCTCCGCACCGGCACATAAAATGTCTCACTTGCCCAGCGCGCCTGCTGTTTCGGAGCAGTAAACCACTTGATAAACTTCCAGGCAGCCGCAATCTGCTCTTGAGTCCCGCCCCGGAAGATACCAATGTTTGTTCCATAACCGATCACCACTGGCTTACCCGAAACCGGCAATGGTGCCACCCCAACCTTAAAGTTAAGATGGGGACGCAAAAATGCATAGGACACCGAACTGCCCTGGATGCAAGCGATCTTACCGGCAAGAAAATCATTCTGTGACTCATATCCACCACCGTAATAAACGCTGGAATCCTGATTTACCAGTTGCGACAAATAAACCATCGCCCTGACCCCGGCCGGAGAGTTAAAATGCACCTCCCGTTCTGTCTCATCAAGATAGGTACCCCTCGCCTGTAAAAGTAGGGCACCAAACACCCCTTCATTCACCAGTCCGGTGCCGCCGTAACGGTTCTGCCTGCGGTCGGTCAGCGACAAAAGCATCCGGCGCAAATCCTCCCAGTTATCAGGAAACCGCTCATACCCGGCAGATTTCAGAAGTTCATCATTGTAAAAGAAGACTGGGATTGACTTATTAAAAGGTATGGTAACCAGTTTGCCATCCCAGGTGTTATTCTCAATAAACGTCGGGAAGAAATCACTAAGTTCCTCCTCGCTCAAACCGTCCGGTCCTTTAATCAACGACTCAATGACAATTAACCTATTAAGCCTGTAAAACTGCGCGGCCCAGGACTCATACATCTGGGCGATATTCGGCGGCGCATTCACCTGTACCGCACCCATCAATTTCTGAGCAAGACCGGTATAATTCGCCATACTCACCAACTGAATGTCAATATCCGGATGCTCCCGCTCAAACTCCTTAATCAGTCTTTCTAGTGCATCACCCAGCGGACCGCCCATCGCATGCCAAAAGGTAACGACTATCCGTTTACCAGCGGTTTTCCCTCTATTACCACCGCAGTTAAACACTAACACCACTGCCACAAAAAGTAACAATAACTTTTGTCCAATTGAACTCATCGCCCCTATTCTATTGTGCCCCCAAAAAGAGTCAATTATACTCATCTCCAGTCATTGCGCTCTGCCTCGGGCAGGAATCTCATTGCGAGGCGCGAAACGACGAGGCAATCTCCAAGCGATAAAACCAGATTCCCGCAACATAGATTTTTACTTGACACCGGCAGAACGATTGTTATAATTTTAGAAAACAATATTGAGGTCATCCTGGAGTCAATTCTTGGTAATGAAATAGGTCCCGGTTCGTTAGCACTGTCTGTGATCGGATAGATTAAACCTTTCTTAAAGGAGCAGTTATGACACAAGAGGAACTTAAGAATAAGAAAATAACCGAATTGTATGAAATTGCAGAATCACTGGGCATACCAGATTATCGGGAAAAAAGAAAACCCGGACTGATTATGTCAATCTTGGAAGCCGAATCCCGGCGCCGTGCCAGTGAAGGTACTGAGGGTGGTGTTCAAGTTGACGGTGTACTGGAGATCCTGGAAGACGGCTTCGGATTTCTCCGCTCTCCGGAGTACAGTTACCTGCCGTCATCTGACGATATCTATATCTCACCATCCCAGATTAAAAGATTCGGTCTGCGCACCGGCGATACAATCACGGGCATTGCTCGGCCACCCAAAAACAGCGAGCGGTATTTTGCCCTTTTAAAAATTGAGACAATTAACGGCACATCGCTTACCGAAGAGCGGTCCCGGATCCCATTTGACGCGCTGACACCACTCTATCCGCAAGAACGGATCCACCTTGAGGCTAAAGAAAAGAACGATCTTTCAATGCGGGTGGTTGACCTCTTTACTCCGATCGGTAAAGGTCAACGGGGACTGATCGTGTCGCCCCCCCGCGCCGGCAAGACGGTCCTGCTGCAGAAAATCGCCAACAGTATTACCATCAACCACCCGGAAGTGAAACTGATCATCCTGCTGATCGACGAAAGACCCGAAGAAGTTACTGATATGGAACGCTCGGTCAGAGCCGAGGTTATCAGTTCGACATTTGATGAGGTGCCTGAGCGCCATGTTCAGGTTGCGGATATGGTATTAGAAAAGGCAAAACGGTTAGTGGAAAACAAGCACGATGTGGTAATACTTTTGGATTCCATCACCCGGCTTGCCCGGGCCCACAACCTGGTTGTACCTCATTCTGGTCGCACCCTTTCCGGTGGTCTGGACTCCAATGCCCTACAGAAGCCGAAGAAGTTTTTCGGCTCGGCACGGAACATCGAAGAAGGGGGCAGTTTGACCGTCATCGCCACCGCCTTGATTGAAACCGGCTCCAGAATGGATGAGGTGATCTTTGAAGAGTTCAAGGGTACCGGTAATATGGAACTTATCCTGGATCGCCGTCTTGCTGACCGACGGATTTTCCCCGCAATTGACCTCCAGCGCTCCGGCACCCGCAAAGAGGAACTGCTCTTGAGCGAGTTTGAACTCAACCGGATCTGGGTTCTCCGCAAACTCCTGGCAGAACTTAACCCGGTGGAGATAATGGAGTTCGTGCTTGACAAGATGCGGTTGACCCGGGACAATAAAGAATTTCTGGAATCGATGAGCGAAACTTAAAGGAGTAAAAATGAAAGAAAAAATTCATCCTCCCTACGGTGAATGTATCGTCACCTGTGCCTGTGGCAACACCTTCAAAACCCGGTCGACAAAACCAAAACTGCATGTCGAAATCTGCTCTGCCTGCCATCCTTTTTTTACTGGGAAGCAGAAGATTGTTGACACTGCAGGTCGGGTGGAAAAATTCCGTCGTCGTTATCACCAATCACCGCCCGATGCTGAAAAAACCGTGGAAAAATAACCCCCAACCGTGTCTGAAAAACTCATTATCTTAAACGACCAACTCCAAAAACTAACGGAGTTTCTTTGACATTGACGGTTTGCGCAAAGAACTGAATCAACTCCACCAGCAGTCTACTGCCCCCGAATTCTGGGACAACCCGGAACAGGCACAGCGGGTAATGCGTCGGCTTGCCCAACTCAGTGATCTGATCAACCGTGTAGAACAGTTGCAAAAGGAACTCAAAGAGACAGGTGAACTGGAGGAACTATTTTCCACGAGCACCGACCAGAAAATAATGGCGGAGATCGCCGAGCATCTAAGGAAAATTGAAACTGACCTGAACACCCTAGAACAACGGGCACTTTTCAATTCTGTTGAAGACAACCGGGATGCGATCCTTGCCATTCATCCCGGTGCAGGGGGAACTGAATCCTGCGACTGGGCGGAGATGCTTCTCCGGATGTATCTCAAATATATTGAAAACCAAGGTTTAAAATACCAAATCCTTGACTTCCAGCCTAATGAAGAGGCTGGTATTAAAGATGCCACGATTGAAGTAACCGGTCCTTATGCCTATGGGTTACTGAAGTCAGAAATGGGTGTGCACCGGTTAGTGCGGATCTCACCATTTGATGCCAACCGTCGGCGTCACACCAGTTTCACCGCAGTCTCGGTTTTGCCCGCCGTTGATGAAATTGAAGTGGCAATCAATCCGAACGATTTAAAAATTGACACCTTCCGCGCCGGTGGTCACGGTGGACAGAATGTCAATAAGGTTAGTTCCGCGGTAAGAATTACCCATATTCCCACCGGCATTGTCGTCACCTGCCAAAACGAACGTTCTCAGTTCCAGAACCGACAGAACGCGATGAAAGTATTACGCTCCCGTCTTTATGAGTTCTACCGTCGCCAGCAACAGGCAGAACTGGAAAAATTTGAAGAAGCAAAAACCGATATCGCCTGGGGACATCAGATCCGCTCCTATGTTCTCTTCCCCTATCAACTGGTCAAGGACCATCGCACCGGTCACGAAACCCATGATGTTGAAACGGTGCTCGCGGGACACATTGAAGAGTTTGTCCACACCTATCTACTCCAGACCAGCCGCCCAAAAGACCAAAGTGGTTCAGCAATTATTTCTTGACAATACCTCTGCTTTTGGTATTAAATAATATCCGAAAAATAAAAAGGAGGCAAAGTGAAAGTATCGATTGACAAAGAACTCTGTACCGGTTGCGGACTGTGTGTTGATAGCTGTCCGGACATCTTTGAACTGGATGGTGACATCGCTAAACCAAAAGTGGAAATCGTCCCCGAAGCTGCCGAAGAGTGTATCCAGCAGGCAGCTGAAGACTGTCCGGCAAGCGCAATCAAGGTTGAATAGTTAACCACTCACCGTACTCGCTGGAGTACTTTCCGAATCCGCGCCAGTTGTGCGGGAAAACCTTTGATCCGCAACTGGCGCTTACCGTTTAATAACCGCTGGGTAACAACAGTACCACTGCTTAGAACCCAAGCCAAAAGATCACCCCGGTCCTCAGGAATGGTAAATGTCCGCACCACCCGCTGTTGATCCACACAACGCTCGATCGCTTGATGCAACTGCTCCAATCCGGCGCCGGTAAGTGCGGAAATAAATACCGCGTTACCGTAGCACCGTCGCAACCGGCTGATCACCCCCTCCTCATATACCCGATCGATCTTATTAAAAACCAATAACCGCGGTTTCTCACCCGCGCCAATCGCTGAGAGCGTCTCCCGGACCGTCTCAATGCGGGACTCAACCTGCGGATCACTGATATCAGCAATATAGAGCACCAAATCCGCCTCTCTGATTTCCGCTAATGTTGAACGAAACGAAGCCACCAGTTGCACCGGCAAATTACGGATAAACCCCACGGTATCAGTAACCACTGCCCGGACATTACGATCGATCTGATACACCTTGGTGTTAGCATCTAGGGTAGCAAACAACTGGTCAGATACCTTGACATCTGCTGAGGTCAGACGGTTGAACAGCGTTGACTTTCCAGTATTGGTATAGCCCGCAAGGGCAATCCGAAAAAGACTTGTCCGCCTCTTACGTTGAACCACTCGCTCCTTTTCAATCCGAGCCAGTTCCCGGCGTAAAACGGTTATCCGCTGTTCGATTCTCCGCCGGTCAACTTCCAACTTTGTCTCCCCAGGACCACGGGTACCGATTCCTCCACCCAGCCTGGACATTTCAATCCCCAGACCGGTCAGTCGGGTCTTGAAATACTCCAGTTGTGCCAGTTCCACCTGTACTTTGGCTTCCGCGGTCCGCGCATGGAGGGCAAATATATCCAGTATTACTGCCGCGCGGTCGATCACCCGAACCCCGATGATTTCTTCAAGATTACGCAACTGGGTTGGTGCCAGTGCGTCGTCAAAGACCACTAGATTTATGTTATGTTGCTGGCAGAGTCCGGCTATCTCCTCTGCCTTCCCCTTCCCGATCAAGGTTGCCGGTTCAGGCTTATTGCGAACCTGAATCAGTTTTTCCACCACTGTCCCACCCGCAGTTCTGGTTAACTCGGCAAGTTCATCAAGAGCCGAAACTTTTAACCAGCGTTGCCCGGGCGAACTGACCCAGCCGACCAAAAGCACCCGGTTACTCATTTAAGGTCGTAATGCCAACAGTAACCGACGAACAAAAGTTACCATTGAGCCAACCGCAATCACTCCAGCCCCGATTGGAAAATACCGTGGCCCAAGCACTATCGCACTCAGACCGACAACCGCCACCCTGATCGGTCGTTCAAACAGACCGACTTGGCATTCACGTCCTACCCCTTCTGCCCGCGCCCGCACATAACTGACCATATAAGAAAAAACCAGTGCCCAAAGTATCAGCAAGACGGTCCAACGATTGACCGTGAGATAGTACATAGCACTGCCTATAAAAACCATCCCCTCACTTAACCGGTCAACAACCGAATCAAGGACTGCCCCGGACGGGGACATCCTGCCGGTTATACGCGAAAGTTCGCCGTCAATCGTATCACACAGACCGACAAGAAAAACCACCACTCCAGCCCACATAAAGAAACCATAACTGAACAGTAATCCCGCAAGTGCGCTCAAGAACAACCCTGTTAAGGTAACCGCGGACGGAGCAACACCGATCCACGCCAGTAGGGTAATTAAGGGTCTAAGAACCTTTCTCCCCTTCTCTTTCGTTTCGTTCCTCATAACCCGCAACAACAACCACCACCTCACCCTTAACCGCTCTTGTTGCCAACACCGCCAGCAATTCACTGATCCGGCCTCGGATGATTTCTTCAAACTTCTTTGTCAGCTCCCGACAGACAACCGCCCTTCTGTCGCCCAGAATGCCCAAAACCTCGCTGAGCAGACGCCTCAAGCGCACCGCGGACTCACAAAAAACCATTGTCCGCGGTTCTTTAACTAACGCCAAAAGCCGCTTTTTCCTTCTCCCTGTCCGCTTCGGCAAAAACCCTTCAAACGCAAAGCGATCCGAAGGCAAACCTGACACCACTAACCCCGCCAGTACCGCAGAAGCACCAGGTACCGGAGTAACCCGATATCCCTTTTCGATCGCCGCCCGGATCAAATAAAAACCCGGATCAGAAATACCTGGGGTTCCAGCGTCACTCACCAGTGCCACTGCTTTCCCCTGTGCCAGTAAATCCAGAATCAACGGTGTCCGGCGCTGTTTGTTATACTCATTAAACGAAATCAACCGATTTTCAATTCCGAAGTGCTTCAAAAGCATACCCGTTCTTCTCGTATCTTCACAAACAATGATATCCGTCTCCTTCAAAACCACCAGTGCCCGTTGGGTAATATCCCCCAGGTTACCGATCGGTGTCGAAGCTATGTAGAGACCAGCCTCAATACTCACTGGCTCCCCAGTTCACAAAACTCAACATCAGTAGACAACAAATCCAGTATCGCCACAGTACTTCTCCCTGTTAGCCAACCGCATGCCTCACCGGGATTGATGATTGCCGGTCGTCCCAACTCATATCTCGGCTTATGGGTATGGCCGTGCAGATAATAGTCGCACTCCTCTGTCGGACTATCCGGCTGATGGGTTACCAAAATCTTCTTTCCAGCAAGCCGCATCAGAAACGGACTAGACAAAATCCTGAATCCGTAACTTTGCGCACGCTCAATGAGTGCCGCCCGGTCACCATCGCAATTGCCAAAGATCATTATCAACGGTGCTTCAAGCCCACGGAATGCATCCAGCGTAAACGGCGCAACGATATCACCGCAGTGAATTACCTGTTCCACCCTTTCCTGATTAAATCGCACCACCGCCTTGTGCACATAACTGATGTTATCGTGGGTATCAGAAATTATGCCGATCTGCATTATCGTAACAGTTTCATTATCTCCTTCAGCTCATTCAGTCGCAAGGGGTTGCGCAACTTGCGTAGCGCCTTTGCTTCAATCTGTCTTACCCGTTCTCGGGTTATATTAAATATCTGTCCCACCTCCTCTAAAGTCCGGGGACAATTATCTCCGAGCCCGAGCCTTAACCGCAAAACCTTTTCTTCCCGTTTCGTCAGCGTCTTCAATCCCTCATCCAGTTTCTCCCGCAGGAGTTTAACCGCAGCATCATGAGAAGGCGAAACTGTTCTGTCATCATGAAGAAAATCACCGATAAAACTGGACTCCTCTTCATCGATTGGCTTGTCAATTGATATTCCAAACTGAGCGATCTTCCCAAGTTGCTCCAACTTCTCCTTTGGGGTAGAAAGCCGCTGCGCCAGCTCTGCCATCGTTGGCTCCCGTCCACGGGTCTGTAGGAAACGACGTTGGATCTTCGCCACCTTATTAATCGCATCGATAATGTGGGCAGGTACCCGTACCGTACGGGACTGGTCAGCAATTGCCCGGGTGATCGCCTGCTTGATCCACCAAGTAGCATAAGTTGAAAACTTAAACCCTTTGCGGTAATTAAACTTTTCCACCGCCTTGATTAAACCCACATTCCCTTCTTCTAATAGATCCGCAAACTCCAGTCCGCGGTTGATGTACCGTTTGGCGATTGAGATCACCAACCGTACATTGCCTTCAATCATCCGATCCCGTGCCGCCAGTATCTTCTCTTCAAACCCAGCCATCTCAGTTGAAATCCGCTTGAGCTGTCCAGCACCCTTGCCCAAAAACCGCTTCGCCTCATTTATTTTCTCCTTCAACTCCTTTATCTCTAAAGACAACTCGTGACCCTGCTCCTGCTCCAACTGCTGCAGTCGCTGCTGGTATTCAATCAGTTGATTCGCCACCTGCTTAAACTCACTCAAAAAGTTATTTATAATATGATGCTGGAGCGAGAGTGCCTGAATTTTATTGAACGCCCGGCGTTTGGTTTCCGCAATTTCCTTCTTGACCCGTGCCGACGGTTTTTTTGCTTCCAACTCCTTCAGTCTCTCTACTGCCTTCTGAATCTCCCGTAGACAGCGGATAAACCGGGTCCGTTCCCGGGCCAACGCCTTTTTATCAAACAAACATTCAAATTCAACCCGGGCAAACTGATCTAGTGTCCTCGTCCCCTCCTCAATCGGTTTACACTCTACAATCAACCGTTCCATCATCGGTGCTGAATCAAATAAATACTGAATCAATCCCCGGTAGCCCTCCTCCATTTCCCGGGAATACCTTACTTCATCCTCTCTAGTTAGTAAAGGCAATTTTGCCAGTTCCCGGAAGTAGGCTTTGGTCGGATCGTCACTCCGTTGCTGCAGCACTGCCGTTCCCGACCGCAACGCTAGCGACTCCTCTTCACGGTTCTCCACCATCTGAATCCCCTCGCGATCTAGGCTCACGATCACCTCCTCAAGTCTTTCGGGCGTCGTCAAGACATCGTCCGGCAGCACCGCTTCTAACTCATCATAAGTAATCCGTCGATCAGTGGCAGCCTTTTTCAGAATACCCTCCATCCAACTGGCCTGCTGTTCTTCTTCCATTTCCAAAATTGAACTACGCCTCTTCCCGAAAATCCGGGTTGAGCGCTGCCTCTTTGCCTGCTGATTTTTACCCCGCGCACCTTTCTTGCCCATTTCTGTCTCCCCCTTTCTCAACAACGGTTTTGTTGTCTCTTAAAATTCGGTCTTTTTCCTGACTCAAAATTTCTGCCCGCTCAATTTCCCCTTGCTGGTAAGCCAGTTCAATCTGTCGCTGGAGCCATCTTGCTCGGAACCGGCACAGTTGCTCCCGGAACTCCTCAGCGCTCGGCAGGACATCCTCTGTAAACAACCATTGGGTAATTTTCCCCCGTATGACTTCGTCATCAGCAACATCAATTAACAAACTCGGCGTATATGAATCGACCTCACAATACCGCTCAACTAGATGGGCAATGCCTTTCAACATCCCGTTATCAATGGCTTCTGATAAATAAAATCTCTTGGCAATACTTGCCAATTTCTGGTCTCGGACCGCAGCGCCTAAAAGGCGCTCCGCCAAGACCAGTTCGGTCGCGGGCAAGCCGGTGCGCGTACCCCCCCGCTGCGGAACAGCACTCCCGTTCAAAATCAGTTGCGCCCGCACATTAAAGATCTTAGCAATCTGCTCCGCATATAACTCCCGGCTTACCCCATCGGCGATTAACCCCACTAGTTCGCTCAATTCATTGATCACCCGGCGCCGTTCCGCCACTGAGCTCAGACTCCGCCCTCTGATAACAAACTGCACAAAATCCATCCCCTCGCTCAGCCGGGATAGAAACCCTTCTCGACCGGCCTTCTGGACAAAGCTGTCCGGGTCCTCTCCTGAAGGTAGTATCACTATCTGAGGGTCAACTCCAACGCGTAAAAGTACGGCTATTGACCGCCGGCACGCCTTTAATCCCGCCTCGTCTCCATCATAGCACAGTATCACTTGACGGTTATAACGCCGAATCAGATTTGCCTGTTCCTGGGTCAACGCGGTTCCCAACGGTGCCAAGCAGTTATTGAACCCATGGTTCACTAAAGAAAGTAGGTCAAAATTGCCTTCGACGAGGATCGGCACCCGGTCGCGGATATACGCCTTTGCTTGAAAGATACCATATAGGTTCTCCCCCTTATGAAAAATTGGCGTGTCTGGCGAATTGAGATATTTCGGTTCAGAATCATCCAGCACCCGTCCACCAAACCCGATTACCTTTCCTGAAATACTGAAGATCGGAAACATGATGCGGTCACGGAAGTAGTCGATCAACCCTTCATCACGTCTGATTACCAGTCCGACATTGACCAATAACTGCTCATTCAGACCTAGTTTCTGAAGATTGCCCCGCAGACTGTTTCCGCACGGAGCATAACCGATTCGGAAGCGCTGAATGGTCGCTTTACCCAATCCCCGTTTTTCTATATAACGCTGAGCTTCAGTAGACTTCCCTAACATCTGTTCGTAAAAGCGCGCCGCTTTTTCACAGGTGTCATATAGCGGCTGATTCCTTCCGCCATTTGTCTCCTCATCAACCTTTATCCCCAGCCGTTTAGCCAGAAAACGCACCGCCTCAGGAAAATCCAATTTTTCAAAAGCCATTACAAAACTGATCGCCGTTCCACCAGCACCACAGCCAAAACAGTGGTAAGCCTGTCGTTCCGGACTAACATAAAAAGATGGTGACCGCTCGGCATGGAAAGGACACAGTCCCCGGTAATGGCGCCCCGCCTTTTTTAACGATACATAACTACCGATCAACTCCACAATATCGGTCTCCTGCCGCACCCGTTCAATAACCGCTAACCTAATCATCTTTCCTTCCCCGCAGTTTAACCAGTGTTACCCCCATACCACCTTGAGCAGGTTCGGCAAACCTGATCTCCGCCACCCGCGGGTCTCGACGCAACCGTTGCCACAACATCTGACGCAGGGTACCGGTCCCTTTACCGTGAAGAATTGACAAATCCTGAGCACCAGCCGCCATCGCTTCACTCAGAAACCGGTCAACCGCCAGCCCCGCCTCCTCCTTCGTCATTCCCCGAATAACCAGCCTCGGAACAAAGTCAAAATCCGCCACCACCACTGGTCTAATCGGCTCACCCTTTCGTGCCACCAATCTGAGTGTTTTGACATCAACCTCTAACTTGATGTTACCCAACTCCACCTTCGTTCGATCGCCGAGATTTTCCACCACCCTACCCTGCCCGTGAAAAACCGTCGATTCGACGATATCGCCCACGGCAAAATTAGTGACCGGGCCACTGACTGACATCAGCTCCTGAGCCACACGCACCTGTTGGGTATCAACAAACTTTTGAGCACTGACGACCATCTCTCGATCTGCTTTCCTCTTCCGCACCTCGCGCACTATCCGCATGATCTCACTGCGCAACCCCCGCAACTCCTGCTCCTGTTCATCCAGAAATCGTTGGCGCTCCTGCTTCTGCCAATTTTCAAATTCCTTCAGTTTCTGTTCGTAGTCAACTACCCGGCGCTCCGCCTGTGCCTTAACTCGCTCTGCCTCATCTCGCGCCAACTCTGCTGCCCGCAACTGCTGGTCCAGTGTTACCAACTTCCTCTTCAGATCAAACCAATCCTTCCCCATTCGTTCTCGTGCCCGTCGGATGATCTTATCTGGAAAACCGGAACGCTCCGCAATCTCAAGGGCGCTGGAATCTCCTGCCAAGCCCAAAATCAACCGGTAAGTTGGCCCGTTCTTAAACTCCATCCCCGCATTAACCATACCAGGTTCGTTTTGCACAAAAACCTTCAGACTGTTAAAATGAGTAGTAGCAACTGTGCACACCTGGCAATCCCGCAACTCCTCAAGTACCGCAATCGCCAATGCCGAACCTTCTTCGGGCGCGGTGGCAGCTCCGATCTCATCGATTAGGATCAAACTCCGGGTGTCGGCTCTTTGCAAAATTTCCTTCATCCGGATGAGATGAGCGGTAAACGAAGACCGGTCCGCCTCCAAAGATTGCTCATCACCGATATCCGCAAAGATCTCATTAAACCACGGCAACTTGGTGCCAGAGCGCGCCGGTACAAACATACCGCATCTCAGCAGCAAACAGCACAAACCGATTGTCTTCAGTGTTACGGTCTTCCCCCCCGCGTTCGGACCCGATATTACGACCACCCTTGTCTGGTCTGGTAGGTAAAAATCTAGTGGTACGACATCGGGCCGGTGAATGAGCAGTAACGGATGCCGCGCACCAACCAACTCCAGCCTCCCATCAGCACTGATCATCGGCCGAACGCATTCAAACCGCCGGGCAAACCTGCTTTTCGCCATTAGCAGATCCAGTTCCCCAACAGCCGCTATTCCCCTTGCCAACCGATGACCAAAACGGGCAATATCAGCAGAAAGCGCACGCCGGATCAACTTCAACTCTTCTTTCTCCTCATCCCGCAGTTCTTGCAAACGGTTCTGTTCCGGAATTGTCTCCAGCGGCTCAATGAATACCGTCTGCCCGGTTGCGGAAACCGAATGTACCACCCCGGGTATCTGTCCTTTTATCTCAATCTTAACCGGCAGGACAAATCGCTCTCGACGCACCATTACCGTTGCAGAAAATCTTTCCGGACACGTCTCAATCATCCTTTCCAACCGTTCCACCAGTTGATTACGACGCTTCCGTAATTCGCTGCGCACCGCATAAAGCCGTGGGCTGGCAGTATCTCTGATCGCACCGGAATCATCAATTGCCGAAACCAGCGCCCGTTGCAGTTCGGGCACCGCGCTGATCCGATCCACCACGGACTTCAGCGCCTTCAGACTGTCCTGATAGTGCCGGAAAAAATGCTGACACTCTGCAAGTCGTTCACAAACCTTTCTTATCAGTAGTAACTCACTAACTGTCAACACACCCCCCGCCTCGGCTTGGGAAAGCAGCGAACGGATGTCTTTAACGCCTGACAGCGGTGGTTCGCTTTCCAGTGCCGAGATCTCTTCCAGCCGATCAAAATCATTTTCTACCTCGTTCTGCGTCAATACCGGTGCCAGCCGATTTGCCTGCTCTACGCCCAGCTCGGTGGAACACAATTCCACCAACAACTCTCGGATCCGGAAAAAATCTAATGCCTTAAGTGTTTCGTTATCCAAAATCGCTACCCACTTAAAATGTTTATTGCTCGCCGAACTGTTTCCGATAGAGCCGGCGCCGCGCCTCAGCCAACTTGCGCTTTCGCCGCTCACTGGGCTTCTCGTAAAACTCGCGGCGTTTCACTTCCCGCAGGATCCCAGCCTGCTCACAAACACGACGAAACCGCCGTATAAAACTTTCGTACGGTTCGCCCTCTTTCACAGTAATACCTACCATTGGCTTATCCACCTCCTTTCGCACTGTTTAATTTTCCTCCTAAATCACCGGTCAGACTGAAACAGACACCGGTAGCGACTATCGCGGCGATTTCCGCCCTTAACCTCCTTGGTCCCAGCGTAACCGCAACTGCCCCACCATCCTGCAACTGGGCAACCTCATCTGTGGTAAAACCGCCCTCCGGACCAATTACCAACAGTAATGACCGGATACCAAGATTCAGCACATCAGCAATCCCCCTTTCCTGCTCCTCCTCATAAGCAACAATCACCTGCTGATAATCGGAAAAACTGCTGATTAACCTTGATAAACTAACTACCGGTCGGATCACCGGCAACACCGTACCCAGCGCGGTTTTCATCCCGCTGACCGCTACCGCTCTAATCCGGTGCAACCTGGCTTCATCCATCCGACCGATCACCCGTTCGCTCACAAACGGCAAAATCTCACTTACTCCCAACTCGGTTACCGCTTCAACCACAGTCCGCAACTTATCGCCTTTTAAAACCGCCAGTGCCAAACTGACCTTGCGACCGGGTTCTCGTTGTCCTGGTCTTTTTTCTAAAACCCTGACCATTAACCGATCTGACTTGATACTCTTAATTACCAGCCGGAACTCATTTCCCCGACCATCGGTCGCCCAAAGTTCATCCCCCGGGTTATGGCGTAAAACCTTTATGATATGTCTTGCCTCCTGACCGACGACACTAAGTTGTCTACCAGCGGCACCCAGTTCTGGAATATAGAAATACTCCATTATTCCACCACCGGTTTCCTGGGTTCTGGAATCGGCTCTGACTGAACTTCTCCTAATTGGCGATAAAGTGTCCGTTCCTTCTGAGTCAACGACTTCGGGATGTGGACAACAATCCGAACCAGCAGATCACCACCCCCCCCCCGCACCCGTTTTATACCCAACCCGCGTAAACGGAGAACAGTTCCTGATATCGTACCCGCTGGAACTTCAACCTCTTTGACGCCGTTCAAAGTCGGTACCTTTACCTTCCCCCCGAGTACCGCGTTCGGTATTGAGATCGGCACTTCAATGAAAAGATTATCACCGTCGCGCAAAAAAAGCGGATGCTCTTTCTCCTCAACCTCAATTACCACATCCCCGTTTTCCCCGGGACCCCAGTGTCCTTCATTTTCCAGTACGATTGGCATCCCGGGCATAATACCACTTGGAATCTTCACTTTCAATGTCCTGGTCTGCCTCATTCGGCCTTCACCACCACAACGGGCACAAACACTTTTCACCCGTTCACCACTGCCTCCGCAGTCCGGACAGGTGGTAACCTGAACAAACTGTCCGAAAACCGAACTGGTCTGCCGCCTAACCCTGCCCTGTCCACGACAGGTCCCGCAGACAACCCGATCAGTACCACCCGCACCTCCACAAACCTCACATTTTTCAAACCGGGAAAATGTAATCTCTTTGGTAACGCCACTGGCGATCTCCTCCAAACCCATGCGTAACTTGATGTAAATGTCTCTCCCTCGCGCCTGCTTTCTTACCGTTCTCGTGTCCTCTGTCCCAAACAGCAGATCAAAGATACTCCCCCTACCACCAAAACCGCGCAGCAGGTCGCTAAATATGTCCTCCAAGTCCTCTTCATGAGTAAAGTGCCGTCGGAAATCAAATCCCCCGGGCCCGAACTGAGCAGAAACCCCCTGATGTCCGTATTTATCGTAGAGCCGCCTTTTCTCCGGATCAGCAAGAACCTCATAGGCTTCAGAAATCTCTTTAAACTTTTCTTCCGCCTCTTTGCGGTTCTCTGGATTCCGGTCTGGGTGGTACTGTTTTGCTAATCGCCGATAAACGGCCTTTATCTCCTCTTGGGTGGCACTACGAGAAACCCCGAGGACCTCGTAATAGTCCCTTTTGGTCTCGGGCATTATCGCCAGTTAATGCTGACCGTCGGTCAGCTAAAACTCCACCTCCTTACCTTCAGTTTAAACCCTGCCTCCTCGCATCCTTAATTACTTCTTCTCCTCCTCATCAATTACCGTATAATCCGCATCCACCTTTTTATTTCGCTCATTGGTCTCCGACTGCCCGCCACCTGCTCCTGTCTGACGATATAGTCTCTCTCCCGCTATACTCATCTGGCGCTGTAACTCGTCAATAGCGGTATCGATCGATCTCTTATCCTCACCCTTCATCTTTTCCTTCAAATTGGCGATCGCAGACTCGATCCGCTGCCTTTCATCAACAGTAACCTTATCCCCCAGTTCCTTAAGCATCTTTTCCGTCTGATATATAATCGTATCCGCTCGGTTTCTACTGTCAACAACTTCCCGGTGTCTCCGGTCCTCAGCGCTATGCGACTGCGCCTCGCTGATCATTCGGTCAATCTCCTCTTTGGTAAGTCCGGATGATGCGGCGATCCTGATACTCTGCTCCTTACCGGTCAACTTATCCTTAGCGGTAACATGCAGAATTCCATCCGCATCGATATCAAATGTTACCTCAATCTGGGGAATTCCCCTGGGTGCAGGGGTAATGCCGACCAAATCAAACACTCCCAATGTCCGGTTATCCGCAGCCATCTCCCGTTCACCTTGAAGGACATGCACCCGCACTGTGGTCTGATTGTCCTCTACGGTAGTAAAGACTTGACTCTTACGGGTAGGAATTGTCGTATTTCGCTCAATTATCTTAGTAAATACACCACCCGCGGTCTCAATACCCAGCGAAAGTGGTGTTACATCCAAAAGCACCACATCCTTCACCTCGCCCGCCAGCACCGCGCCCTGGACTGCTGCGCCAATCGCCACCACCTCATCAGGGTTTATTCCCTTGTGAGGCTCTTTACCAAAGAAATCCCTGACCATTTGCTGAACTCGAGGCATTCTGGTCTGACCACCGACTAAAATCACCTCATCGATATCCCGTGGTGTCAGTTTCGCATCTGCCAGCGCCTGTTTGACCGGACCAAGCGTCCGCTGCAGCAAATCCTCAACCAGGGACTCCAGTTTTGCCCTGGTCAGACGCGTATCAATGTGTAACGGCCCCTTCTTCTCGTCCGCATAGATAAAAGGCAGGCTGATTGCCGTTTCCATTGATGTGGAAAGCTCACACTTCGCCTTCTCAGACGCCTCCTTAATCCGCTGTAATGCGGTCTTATCCTTGGAAAGGTCCACGCCGTGCTCGCGCCGGAACTCCTCGATAATCCATTCCATCACCCGCTGGTCAAAATCATCACCACCCAAGTGGGTGTCACCATTAGTAGACCGCACCTCAAAAACACCCTCACCGATCTCCAAAATAGAGATATCAAAAGTTCCACCCCCTAAGTCATAAACCGCAATTTTTTCCGCCTTCTTTTTATCCAAACCATAGGCCAGCGATGCCGCTGTCGGCTCATTTATGATCCGCAACACATCCAGTCCGGCAATCTTACCTGCATCCTTGGTCGCCTGCCGCTGCGAGTCATTGAAATATGCCGGCACTGTGATCACCGCCTTGGTAACCGCCTCCCCGAGATAAGCCTCTGCTGCCTTCTTCAGATAAGAAAGGATCATCGCCGATATCTCCGGAGGCGAATATCGCTTACCATCAACCTCAACCCAAGCATCGCCATTTGCCGACTCCACCACCCGATAAGGCACCCGCTTGATCTCTTCAGTAACTTCAGGATAGCGTCTGCCCATAAACCGTTTGATTGAATAGATGGTGGCAGTCGGATTAATAACCGCCTGACGCTTGGCAAGTGTGCCGACCAGCCGCTCTTTACCAAAAGCAACCACCGAAGGCGTAGTCCTACCACCCTCCGGATTGGGAATCACTGCCGGCTGACCGCGCTCCATCACTGCCACACAAGAAAATGTTGTTCCTAAATCAATACCAATAACTTTGCTCACCGTTCCTCCTTTTCAGTGAAATTTAATATTGCTCCTTCCCATTCCTAACTATTAGACTCATCCTCCTCAGCACCGATTTCTTTAACCTCCTCATTTGGCGATTCTGTCCCGCTATCCGCCACCTTACCCACCTTAACCCTTGCCGGTCTCAACACTCTTCCGGAACACTCATAACCCTTGCCCAACTCTTCCACCACCCGGTTTACATTATCATGCTCACACTCAACAAAACCCACCGCCTCAGCCCGTCGCGGATCAAACTCCTCACCTAAACAGCTGAAGGGTTTCAAACCGTAACTTACTAAGACATCGCACAACTGCCGGTGAATCAACTCCACCCCCCTCTTCAAAGCATCTGCATTATCGGTGCCGGTACCCATCGCCCGCTCGAAATTGTCCAAAACCGGCAGAATTTCCGACATCAAAGCATCCAGCCGCTCCCTTTGCCTTATCTCCAAGTCGCGCTCGTTCCGCCGCCGATAGTTGTCAAAATCAGCCAGCGCCCGCAGATACTCATTTTTCAACTCCTGAGCCAATTGCTCCAGCTCTTCCACCCGTGCCACCAGTTGAGTAACCGGACCGATCCTTTTGTTTTTTACCGTTCCATCACCTACACTGTGACTCATTGCCATTTAGACTACCAAACTCCGCTATCCGATTCTAAATCAATGCGATAGACAAAACTACAAACCAGTGAAAGCCATTGCGCCTGTATTCGGAGGTAGTAATTTCTTGCGAGAGAACGGGATTACACGCATAAAAACCACAACAATTTTGAGAACACTGGGGGAAACTAACTACTTATTAGCCGATTTAACCACCTGTCTGCCGACCTCAAAACCCTGCTCTACACACTTAATATTTATCGGTATTAACTTCGCCTTCTGTTCAAACTCCACCCTCACCTGTTCCAGAACCGCCTCGAGCGGCGCAATTCCGGTAGCACCCACATACGCACCAAGCATTACCATATTTGCCGCCCTGCCGCTACCAGCCTCAATTGCAATCTCATTTGCCGGCACCTCAACCACATTTATATCATTTCTTTCAGGACGAATGTTGATCAACGAACTGTTCAAAATCGTAAAGCCCCCTGGTTGCTGAACCGGACAGAATTTCTCCAGCGAAGGACGATTCATCACTACAACATCCCGTGTGTGGGCGACAACCGGAGAGGCGATCGGTTCATCGGCAATAATAACCACACAGTTCGCAGTTCCCCCCCGCATCTCCGGACCATAAGACGGCAGCCAAACAACTTCCCTGCCCAACTTCATTCCCACCTCTGCCAACACCCTACCTGCCAACAAAACCCCCTGTCCGCCAAAACCGGCAAAAACCGTCTCAATCTGCATTTATCCCCCTGTATTTTCCGGTATCTTAAAGTTTTTAACCGGATAATATGGTAACATATTTTCTTCCAACCACTTAGTTGCCTGAATAGGAGAGAAACCCCAGTTGGTCGGACAGGTAGAAAGGAACTCCACAAAGGTAAAACAAACATTATCTCGCTGATGGATAAAAGCCTGTTTCAGAGCCCTTCGGGCGTTAATGACCTGTTTTGGATTATGGACTGCCACCCGTTCCACAAACGCCGGCGTCCGCAAGCTGGCTATCAGTTCGCACATCCGCACCGGATAACCGACATCCTTCACATCCCTGCCCATTGGGGTTGTCGTGGTTACCTGCCCGGGCATTGTCGTTGGTGCCATCTGACCACCGGTCATCCCGTAAATTGCGTTATTTATAAAAACCACCGTAAACTTCTCGCCCCTGTTTGCCGCATGGATAATCTCGCTCATCCCGATTGAAGCTAGGTCACCATCTCCCTGATAGGCAAACACAATCAAATCAGGGCGGGCACGCTTGATGCCGGTAGCCACCGCCGGTGCCCGGCCATGAGCAGACTGCTGAAAATCAAAATTGAAATAGTTAAAAGCCAGCACCGAACAGCCCACCGGCGCAATACCTACGGTCCGCTCTCTTAATTCCAACTCATCGATAACCTCTGCGATCAACCGGTGGACCACCCCGTGGGTGCAACCTGGACAGTAATGGGTTGGTGTAGCACTCAACGACTCCGGACGCTTGAATAGAACCTTCATCTACCACCTCCGTCAACATATTTCTTCACCACTTCAATTACCTCCTCCGGACTGGGCACCATTCCCCCTGCCCTACCAAAGAAATAAACCGGCTTCGTTCTACCAACCGCAAGTCGCACATCATCCACCATCTGACCAGTACTCATTTCAACGCTCAAAACAAACTTTGCCTGCTGGGCAAGTTCGTAAATTTTCTCCTCGGGAAATGGAAAAAGTGTAATCGGCCGCAAAAGCCCGGCCCGGATTTTCTCCTCTTCCAACCGCTGAATCGCGGTCTTGCAGACCCGGGCAGTTGTTCCGTAGGAAACCAAAAGACAGTCTAATTCCCGATCGGTGCGATACCCCTCGTATTTGAGCTCTTTCTTCTTCATCTCATCGTATTTTGCTGCCAGTTTAAAGTTCAGTTTCTCCTCCTCACGCGGATCAAGATATAGTGAATTGATCACATTTGGCTTCCTACCTTTACAGCCGGTAGTCGCCCAATCTTTAGGAAGCAAAGGTGGAAACACCTGCTCTTTAAACTCCACCGGCTCCATCATCTGACCAATCATCCCGTCACCCAAAATTATCACCGGATTCCGGTAGCGATCTGCCCGGTCAAATGCCAGTGGCATCAAGTCCACCGCCTCCTGCACTGATGACGGTGCCAAAACCATACATCGATAGTCGCCGTGGCCACCGCCCTTGACCGCTTGAAAATAGTCTCCCTGTGAAGGTAGAATTCCTCCTAGTCCTGGCCCACAGCGTACGATATTGACAATTACGCAGGGCAGTTCGGCAGCCGCCATATAAGAAACCCCCTCCATCATCAAACTGATACCCGGACTGGATGATGATGACCAAGCACGAACACCAGCACCAGCAGCACCGTAAAGCACATTAGCAACTGCCACTTCACTCTCGATCTGTAAAAAAACGCCGCCGACCTCAGGCATCCGCCGTGCCAAGTACTCGCCAATTTCGGACTGCGGGGTAATAGGGTAGCCAAAATACCATAGACCGCCGGCACGGACTGCAGACTCGGCAATTGCCTCATTCCCCTTCATTAAAATTCTACCCATTGCTACCCGTCTCCTGAGTTATCACTACCTCATCATATATCTCAATAGCACAATCCGGACAGATCATACCGCAGAACTGACAAAGGATACATGCCTCCTGATTCACCACCAGGGCAAAGAAATACCCCTTATCATTAATCTCCTTAGACATCGCCAACACTTGCTTCGGGCAGTAATTGACGCACAGTTCGCACCCTTTACACCGGTTCCGCTCAATCACCACTTTTGGCTTTCTTGCCACTTTCCACTCCTTTTAAATCTTAAATTTTGCCGGACCCAGCCGTTCGGGCTGTTCCCAGGGTTTAAGCAACATCCGGTCCAACACCAGCACAGGATATGGACAAAGGTCCAAGTTAAAATGGTCAAACAAACCTCGCGCCATCACCACGAATCCGATCGACCTACCACTCATCTTACTCACCGCCTCTGCCAACTCAATACCCTCCTTGATGACCGCTTCATCTGTTTCCTCAATCAGATGCGAGTTCACCACGATATAAGTGACCGGTACTCCACTCGACCCATCAATTCCACTCATCAATCCTAAAACCTGCTCCAGGGTCCGAGTAAAAGGACGCCGAGAGTTCAGAACAAAGAAACTATCGAACTCCGCGGGATTTATCCCCTCATTAAGAGTTGCCATTATCCGCGCCCCCACCGAATCACCACCCAAATCCAGCACCACAAACTCCCCACCGGCAGCGATTGCACCCTTTATCTCCGGAGAGAGCATCGGCAGATCACTCTCCATCATCGTCGACTCCGGTGCCAACACACGGACGCCATAACCGGCAAGCACCTCCCTTGCCTCCCGGCTCCGAAAATAGGGATTGACAATATCCAGGTCAGCAATTGCTACCTGCCTTCCATCTTCTGCCAGACTCAACGCAAAATTAACTGCGATCTCACTCTTACCCGAGCCACAGCCACCACAAAATATATTAACCCGGCGCAACTGCCTGAGAAAACCGTTGGCATTAAACCAGTGTCTCTTCGCCAACCGGCGAAAATTACGAGATGTCGCTAAACTATCAAACATTAAGGAAATAATTTAACAACAAAACCATCTTCGGTCAATTTCGACAGATACGAACCGATTTCGATCAGCAATTTAAAATTACTTTACCAGCGGAAAACCATTGCTGCCCAGGTGAAGCCGGTGCCGAAGGCGGTCAGAAGCAGTATATCCCCATCCTGTATTTTACCCTCCTCTCTTGCCTCATCAATCGCCACTGGGATCGTGGCTGCGGACATATTGCCGTATTTATGGAGAACCACATACATCTTTTCTGCCGGAATACCCGCGCGCACCCTTGCCTCCTCCATAATCCGGATATTCGCCTGATGCGGAATGAAAATTCTGACATCCTTGGCGGTCATTCCAGCATCTTGCATTGCCCTTACCGAAGAATTACCCATTGCTCGCACCGCATGCTTGAACACCTGATTACCCTCCATGTGCACCGTATGCGCCATCTCCTTTAAAGTTTGTTCATTAGTTGGCAGTCTTGTACCGCCTGCCGGTTGATAAAGGAGTGGTGCCAGATTACCATCACACCCCCAGTTGGATGCCAAAATACCACTATTTCCGTCCCCTGGCACGACCACCACTGCACCCGCACCATCACCGAAAAGAACACAGGTCGCCCGATCCTGCCAGTTAACCACCTTGGACATCACCTCCGCGCCGATTACCCCTGTTACCTTGGCGACACCGGTGCTAATGAGATTTACCGCTACCTCTAGGGCAAACAAAAAACCGGAACAACCCGCACTGATGTCAAATGCCGCACTACCCGCGATACCCAGCCGTTTTTGTAACCAACAGGCGGTTGCAGGATAGACCGTATCCGGTGTGGATGTGGCGACGATAATCGTATCCAGTTCTGCCGGTTTCAACCCCGCTCGCTGACAGGCATTTTCCAGCGCCTCTGCTGCCAAATCCGATGTAGCAGTTTCTTCATCGGCGATCCGCCGTTCCCTAATCCCGGTGCGTTCAACAATCCACTGATCACTGGTATCAACCATTTTTTCAATGTCAAAGTTAGTCAGTATCTTTTTCGGTAGGGCGCGACCGGTCCCTATAATTTTAACTGTCTTCATAAAAAATGAAATAGCCCCATGGGGATTTGAACCCCAGTCTTCTGGCTGAGAACCAGACGTCCTTGACCGGACTAGACGATGGGGCTGTTGGGAAAATCCTATCCATCGTACCAGACAGTGTCAAGTTGAACAGTTTGTCAATATATTATGACTGGGCAGCGACCGCGCGCTTACCAGCTTTCTTTCGCACCCGCTCCCCCCGGTACCTGAACCCCTTGCCATGATACGAATCTGCCGGTTTAATTCCCCTTATCCTCGCTGCCACATCACCAACTACCTGTTTGTCAATGCCGGAAACAACGATCTCAAACATCTGCTCCTTCGTGTCCTCCGGATTGGGCACTTGATTGATCTCAACTTTAATTCCTTCGGGTACAAGAAAATCAACCAGATGAGAAAACCCGCAGTTGATCTGGATACCGGTCTTGGTTTTCTGTGCCCGGTAGCCCATACCACGTAGCTCCACCACCTTAGTATAACCGCTGGTCACACCCATAAACATATTTTTCAGTAATGCCCGTGTTGTTCCGACTATTGCCCGCTCAGTTTCTGGCTCACCTTCAACAGTTAACTGCTGGTCAGTATACTTCAGCGTCACGCCACGGGGAATATTAGAAAACAAACTACCCAATTTCCCTTTAACGACGACCCGTTCCGACTCAATTTTGACTTCAACATCTGTCGGTACTTTCATCGGCGCATACTTCTTAGCCATTTCACCACACTCTGCAGATTAATTCACCACCGACCCGCCGCCGGCGTGCCTCTTTATCGGTTATTATTCCCAACGGAGTAGTGAGAATTGCGATACCAAGGCCGCCCATAACCTGGGACACCTGATCACAGCCGACATATATCCTCCGCCCGGGTTTGGAAATCCGCTCCAACCCCCGAATTACTGAACTGCCGTCATCTAAATATTTCAGGCTAATGACAATCCGCTTCTTACTACCTTCACCATCTACCCGGAAATTATTGATGAACCCCTCTTCCATCAGCACCCGAGCGATTTCATACTTCAAACGGGTATGAGGAACAAGCACTTCTTTATGCCGTCCCGCAATCGCATTGCGAATACAGGTTAGAAAATCGGCAATGGTATCCAACTGCCCTCCTTACCAAGTTGCCTTGCGCACACCCGGTATTTCACCGCGTAGCGCCAGCTCCCGGAAACACAACCGGCAGAGTCCGAATTGCCGGTAATACGCCCGGGGACGAAAACAGATCTGGCAGCGGTTGTGCTTACGCACCTTAAACTTCTGCTCACGCTGCGATTTAACAATCAAACATCTCCTTGCCATATCACTTCCTTTTCACAAAAGGCAAACCTAGTTCTTCCAAAAGTGCTCGCGCCTCATCATCGTGGCGCGCGGTTGTTTGGAAAGTTATTGTCATACCAAAAATCTTTTTAACCTTGGCAACCTCAATTTCGGGAAAGATTACCTGCTCGGTAAGTCCGAGACTGTACCCGCCGCGGCCATCAAAGGCGTCGATTGGGAACCCGCGAAAATCCCTGATTTTCGGTACCGCCAAATTGAAAAACCGGTCAATGAACTCATACATCCGCTCACCGCGTAGAGTAACCTTTACCCCTAAAGGCATCCCTTCGCGAATCCGGAAGGCAGAGATCGCCCGCTTTGCATAGGTACGCACTGGCCTCTGACCGGTAATCATTGCCAAATCTTCAGCAATGATATCCAGCACCTTAGAGTCGTTTACCGCCTCCTTGACCGTAACATTGATTACCACCTTCAGTAGTCTCGGCACCTGATGTCGATTTTTGTAGCCAAAACGGCTGATCAAATTCGGCACCACCTTATTCAAATAAAGTTCTTTTAATCTCGCATTCATACATCAATGATCTCTTCACACGCCCGACAAACCCGCAGCCTTCTGCCTTCATGCTCCTGCCGGCGCACCTTTGCCGGTTTGCCGCATTTCGGACAGATTAAGACCATATTGGAAACATCAATGGGTTGGGGTAAATCCACAATTCCGCCGGGCTTATCCGGTCCGCGGGTCCGCTGATGCTTCTTTGCCAAGTTAACACCTTCGACGATCGCCCGATAACCTTTATCCTTACCATACCACTCAATTCTCAGCACCTTACCGCGCCGTCCCTTCTCCTCACCGGTAATTACTTCAACCACATCCCCTTTGCGTAGATTCATCTAAACTACCTCCGTTGCCAGTGATATGATCTTGGTAAATTGCCGCTCTCGTAATTCCCGGGCAACCGGTCCAAAAACCCGGGTTCCCTTGGGTTCTCCTTTATCATCGATCAGCACACAAGCGTTGTCGTCAAATCTGATATAGGTTCCATCCAGCCGGCGCCACTCCTTGCGCGTCCGGATCACCACTGCCTTAGACTTGTCACCCGGCTTAATCGGACCGTTCGGCAGTGCATCCTTGATTGTAACCAGCACCGTATCTCCCAACCAACCGAACTTCCGCTTCGACCCACCGTAAATCTTAATAACCATTGCCTCGCGGGCACCGGAATTATCTGCCACCTTCAATCTACTGTATTCCTGAATCATACTTTCTTTACCACCCGCCACCTCTTAAGTTTTGACAATGGCCTGGTTTCCATCAGTAGCACTCGATCTCCTTCCTGACATTCAGCCTTCTCGTCGTGAGCATAAAGTTTTGTCCGTCGACGGATGTATTTCTTATATTTCGGATGCGGCACCAACTGCTCAATTTCGACCACCACCGTCTTCTGCATCTTTGCCGAAATCACCTTTGCCACCACCGTCTTTCGCGTATTACGCATCATTTCCTCCGACCTCTTTCTTCTCTATTTCTCTCAGCAAGGTCAGACAACGGGCAATATCTCTTCTCAAAACCCGCAGCCGGAGCGGATTGGGCAACTCTTCGGTTGCCCGCCGCAATCTCAGTTTGAACAGTTCATCTTGCAACTCCGCAATCCGACGCTTAATTCCTTCTTTACCCAACTCCCGTAGTTCAGAAGCCCTCATAAGCAAACTCCTCACGCTCCACCATTCTTGTCCTGCAGGGCATCTTGCTGGCTGCCAAACGGAGTGCGGCAAACGCCTCCCCCTTAGGTAATCCACCGATTTCAAAAAGTACCCTTCCTGGCTTAACCACGCACACCCACTCCTCCGGAGTCCCCTTACCTTTACCCATTCTGGACTCTGCTGGCTTCTTGCTCACCGGCTTATCCGGAAATATCCTGATCCACATTTTCCCTGACCGCTTGAGAAGCTTAGTCAGACACAACCGCGCCGCTTCAATCTGCCGAGCGGTAATCCAAGATGGCTCAAGGGCAACCAAACCAACATCGCCAAAATCAACCCGGTTAGCACTGGTCGCCTTTCCCTTCATCCGGCCGCGCATCGCCTTGCGATACTTAACTCGCTTTGGCATCAACATAGTCTATCCTCTTGGGGTAGCCTGAATATCACCTTTATAAATCCACACCTTCACACCACAGGTTCCGGCAATCGTCTTGGCAATATCGATTGAATAGTCGATATCTGCGGTCAATGTCTGCAAAGGAACTCTCCCCTCCCGATACCATTCACTCCGGGCAATCTCCGCCCCACCCAACCTACCGCCGACCATCACCTTAATTCCCAAAGCACCCAGCCGCATCGCCTGAGTTACCGCTCGCTTCATTGCCCGGCGATGTGCGACCCGCTGCTCTAATTGCCGGGCGATATTCTGCGCCACCAGTTTTGCCTCCAGTTCTGGTACCCGCACCACTTCCACCAGCAATGAAACTTCCTTGTTACCACCGACCAGCCGCCGGATCTCCTCACGCAACTCATCCAGCGCCTGACGCTTTGCCCCGAATACCATCCCTGGTCGCGCGGTGTGGATGGTAATTGTCATCCGGCTGCCTACCCGTTTAATTTCGATATTCGCTATCATTGCTTCAACCAGTTTCGTCTCAATGTAACGCCGAATTTTCAGGTCTTCCAACAGAAGTTCCCGATAATGGCGCTGTTCAAACCAAACTGATTTCCAATCCTTGGTAATTCCGAGCCTGAATCCCAATGGATGCGTCTTCTGACCCATATTTAACCTTTCTGCTCCCCATTCTTAGTCCCGACCTTTACATAGATATGACACATACGCCTGACGAAAATCGAGGCGGTCCCGCGGGGCCCGGGCATAAGCCGTCTCATAACATTGGGACCGTTATCAACCCGCACCTCTTTGACAACCAGATCCTCCTCTTTCAATCGTGCTTTTCCCGCCTTATTAATCGCGTTAGCAACTGCCGAATGTAAAGTTTTCATCAATACCTGCTTAGATGGCTTGGGCAAAAAAGCCATTATCGCCAATGCACTGGGTACATCCTTATCTCGGATTAACGCCGCAATCCGGTTAAGTTTTTTGGCTGAACCACGCTGGAATCTACTTCTTGCCACCGCCTCCATACATCAATGCTCCCGTTTCTCCTCAGCAGACTTCTCTTTCCGCTGGCCAGAATGTACCCGGAATGTCCTTGTGGGTGCAAACTCACCCAACCGGTGTCCCACCATCCGCTCGGTGATATAAACCGGTATAAATCGATTGCCATTGTGAATGGCGATGGTCTGTCCGACAAACTCTGGCGGGATGACACTTCGCCGGGCATAGGTCTTGATCACCCGGCGTTCTCCCTTCTGTACCATCTCCCTTATCCGCCGGAATAACTTCTCATCAATATAAGGACCCTTTTTGATTGACCGGCCCATTATTTCCTCCTGCGGATGATCAGTTTGCTTGACCTCTTCTTCGGATTTCTGGTCTTATACCCTTTAGCAATGATCCCCTTTTCGGAACAAGGATGTCTTCCTCCTGAGCTCTTGCCCTCACCACCGCCCATCGGATGATCCACGGGATTCATTGCTACCGCTCTGGTCCTTGGACGACGACCCATATGTCGCATGCGGCCCGCTTTACCAACACGAATATCCTTATGCTCAGGATTGGAAACTCTACCGATCGTTGCCCAGCACCGGAGGTCAAACTTCCGGATTTCGCCGGAAGGTAGTTTCATCACTGCCCTTCCTTCCTCTTTGGCAAGGATCTGAGCAGCGGTACCAGCACTGCGCACCAAAAATGATCTGCTTTCCGGATAGAGCTGCAAATTGTGAATCTCGACACCAACCGGAATACCGGACAATGGCATCGCATTACCAATGTGGATCGGTAAATTACTACCTGATGAAACCTGATCACCCACTTTCAAACCTTCCGGACAGAGGATATACCGGTATTCACCGTCGGCATAAGATACCAGGGCAATTCGTGCCGAACGATTTGGGTCATACTCAATTGAAACAACCTTACCCCAAATATCCAATTTATCGCGGAGAAAATCGATTATCCGATAGTGCCTTTTCTCTCCGCCACCGCGGTACCTGGCGGTTATCCTGCCCAGATTGTTTCTCCCGCCCTTCTTCTTCAAAGGAACGGTCAACGGCTTGTATGACTCCTCGCACGTAATATCGGAAAAATCTGATGTCGTATAGGACCTTCTACCCGGAGTTATTGGCCGGTACTGCTTGATACCCATTTACTACCTCTCCAGCGCTTCAATTTTCTCACCCTTTCTTATCCTTACAACTGCCTTTTTCCAGTCCGGACGATACCCCACATAAATTCCCATCCGCCGCCTTTTGCCTCTAAAGTTCATCACCTGGATATCGGTAACATGCACCCTAAACAACTGCTCCACTGCCTGCCTAATCTGGAATTTGTTAGCATCAGGATGTACCTTTAAAATATAACTGTTATCAGCTTCCTTTAATCTTTCGGACTTCTCAGTTACTACCACTCCTAAAATAATCTTTATCGGCTCCAACACCTAAGCCTCCATCTCCGCTGACTCTCCCATCTTGGTCAGAAAATCGCGAAGACCACTTTCGGTGAACACCACCCAGTCGTAAGCAAGTACTAAATAAGTGTTCACCATTACTGCCGGCACCACTTTTAGCCATTTCAAATTACTGCTTGCCCGCTGCAAATTCTCTGAGACTGCCGGCACTAACAGTAATACCGAACCGGTAAGTTCTAAACTTTTTAACAAATTAACCAGTTCCTTGGTCTTGGGCAGAGAAAGTTCAAAATCTTCAATGATTTTTATGCTGTTTTCCTTCGTCTTAGCGCTCAGCGCCAGCGCCAGGGCGAATCTTTTTATCTTCTTCGGTAATTCATAACTGTAATCTCTTGGCTTTGGACCCCACGCAATTCCGCCCTTAACCCAGATGGGCGACCGCCTCGAACCATGCCTTGCTCTGCCGGTATGCTTTTGTGGCCAGGGTTTTTTCCCGGTGCCCGAGACCTCAGCCCGGGTTTTGGTATTGGCGGTACCCTGACGCTGGTTTGCTAAATAACACCGCACCGACTCCCAGAGAAGACTGCTGGGTCCTTCCCGGTTAAACCACAGTTCCGGGAGCTCGATGCTCCCCTTTACCTCACCGGTAATCTTCAGTACTTCCATCTCAACCTCAACTGGCTTTTCGTATTAAAACCTTTGCCCGGCGATAGCCAGGAACCGCTCCCTTAACATAAACAACGCCCCTCGCCGGCTCAACCTTTATCACCCTCAGATTCTTAACCGTTATCCGCTCGCAGCCGTAATGACCGGGCAAGGTTCTACCGGGTAAAACCCGACCCGGTGACGAACCCGCGCCGATAGAACCAATTCGACGATGGGACATCGACCCATGCGATGCTGGCCCACCTTTCCATCCCCATCGCTTCATTCCGCCCGCAAAACCCCGGCCCTTGGTCCAGCCGGTGACATTTACTAAATCCCCGGGTTTAAATGCCTCAACACCTAGCTCCTCTCCGACCTTAAATTCCGAAACATCATCCATTCGAAATTCATGTATAAACCGCACCGCTTGCACCCCTGCCTTTTTGAACTCTCCCTGATAAGGTTTCGTCAACTGCCGTTTACTGGAATTACCCTGCCCGACCCGAATCGCATAATAACCGTCCTTTTCTTTGGTCCTCAAGCCGACAACAACGCACTTACCGATCTCAATAGCGGTAACCGGGACGACCTTACCCTGCTCGTCATAAACTTGAGACATCTCACCCTTCTGGCCAATAAGACCGATCATGTCGACTTAATCTCCACTTCTACTCCGGCAGGCACTTCAAGCTTCATCAGCGCATCCACCATCTCGGTGGTCGCATTGGAAATCTCGATCAGCCGTTTGTGCACCCTTAACTCAAACTGTTCCCGCGATTTCTTATCGACATGCGGCGAGCGCAATACCGTGAAAAGCGTTCGCTTGGTCGGCAGGGGTACCGGGCCGGCAACCAGTGCACCGGTGCGCTTTGCCACTTCGACGATATCCCTGGCTGACTGGTCAAGCAGCCGATTGTCATAAGCCTTAAGTTTAATTCTGATCTTTTTTGATGTTCTTAACAGACCCATATTTAAATAAAAATCTCCATTTTAAACTGCACTACCTGTACCTTATCATCAGGGACTTAAATCGTCCCGCAGATTATTTGAATTAACCTAATTTACAAATATACAAATTTTAAATCCCTTGTCAACATATTCCGTGTAGAAAATTATCATTAGCGATAAGGAGAAACTTAAGCCTGTTTTGCGGAACAAATTCGTTGACATCGGTCATCTGTTACCTATAATATACTACGAACGGCAGGAAGTTTGCTTGCGGGGATGACCTGGCAGCTATCTCATCCCCAAAAAGGGTTACATTAGAAAAAACAGGAAATTATATATTATCCGTAACCAAGGAGGCAAAGATGAAAAATTTTTATCTTGTGCTCGCATTATTCGCGACACTCCTCTCTGCCGATGTCTTACTCACCGAATCATTCGATGCACCCTGGAACCAGCAGAACCCACCACCAGGCTGGACGATTGTTTATGATAATGGCAACCCTCAGAACTATGCTGACTGGCACCAAGAACCAGCCAATGCTGCATTCTGGATTGATCACCCGACTCCGTTTCCTGCAATCCTATGGCAGATCAATCAGAATCAGCCACCAGATATGCTCATCTCACCAACCATTGACTGCTCTGGCTTTCGCAACATCGTTCTCTACTGCAGTACTAACTTCTTTCATAAACTCAACAACCAGTACACCGCCCAAATTCGCTATTCTACCGATGGTGGTGCCACCTTCCCTTATGTCCTGCGCGATTACTGGGGCCAAACTGTCGGACCAGGAGTGCGGGAATCATTACACCTCACCAATGCCACCGGTGAACCCAATGTCTGTATCGCCTGGATTTTCGATGGCAACCTGTTTGATATTAACTGGTGGGCATTTGACGATGTGGAAGTAACCGGCGAACCTATACTCTCAGATGACATCGAGTGTGCCGAAATCATCGTCCCCAATTTTTATGAACTACCTGGTGATTTAATTCCCCATGCCCGCTTTCGCAATATCGGTTCTAATGACCACTATGACATTCCAGTATATGCTGAACTCTTTGATGCACTGGGTAACAGCCTCAATGTCTGGAGCGATACCATTGATACTCTTGTCGCCATAACCGGCGAAAGGGTCTGTTTCTTTGACTCTATCTCCTATTCAATAACTATCCCTGGAACCTATAATATCAAAATCTGGCATGAAGCAACCCCGGACAACAACCCGGATAATGACACCTTAACTCGCACCTTTACCGTCTCAACAATTGAAGAACTGGCAAATGACGATGGCACGCCTGCTGGCTATCTCTCCTGGCCCGTAGGTCATTATGGCTGGGCAGCAAAATTAAATGTAACCGGCCAGGTCTATCTGGAATCACTAAAAATCTTTCTCAACGCCCCATCTGATCCCGCTTTCCGTCGCTATCAGTTAGCAGTTGCGCTGGATGACGGCTCTGGTAACCCCGGGCCACTCATTTACAAAACTCCGGTTCTTACCGCCCAAGCAGGACAAAACTGGAATACCATTTTTGTTGCCACCACCGGCGATGAGATAATGGTCAACGGCAACTTCTATGTCTTTTATCTGCAGGTTGGTGAGCCACCGGAGTGTCCGCAACTGGGAATAGACAATAACCTTAACAATCCGGGCAATTACTGGGAGTATCACCGGGATGGCACCACCATACCAATTGCACCCAGCGGCGACCTGATGATTCGCGCCTTTGTCAATCACGGGTTACTGACTATCCCTTCGATTGACGTCAGGGTAACATTTATTGAACAACCACTTTACGAGTTTGTCCAAAGGCCCTTTGATGTCTCCTGTCCGATCCGCGCCTATGTTGAGAATCGGGGCTCAGTAACCTTAACTAATGTTACCGTCGCCTGCACAGTTATGGATGCTCACGGTGTCCACCACTACACCGACTCCGCACTGATCGCCCAACTTGACCCAAGTCAAGTCATTCCAGTTGAGTTCAACAACTGGATCCCGGTATTTGACAATCGCTACTTATTTATCGTCCAGGCCCGGACTATCGCCGCTCAACCAGAGATGCTTATTGAAAACAACTACAAACGTTTTCGTGGTTATGTCCGAAAAGGCAACTACACCGGCAGACATACTGCTGGTTACGCCTGGATTGATTCTGACACCACCAACGGTCCGGTTTTCAACTGGATTGACACCACCGGTGCAACCCCGTTACCTTTAAACGAAGGCACCCCCTATATCTTCGTGCCCATTGGCTTTAACTTCCCTTGGTCTGATACCACCTATGACAACTGCTATGTCTGCATCAAAGGCTGGGTCTCATTAGGACCTGACCCCCATAATATCGCTCCCAACCCCCGTCCCCTGCCCTTCGACAGCACTCCGAACTCCGCCTTCTATCCCTGGTGGCAAAACCTGACCCTGGGTTCGAAAGGCAAAGTGTATTACCGCACATTCGGCACCGCTCCCAACCGCAAATTTCTTGTCATCTGGCAGGATGTCAATATACCGGGCACCGATACCAACAACACCATCTCCTTTGAGTTGATCTTGAATGAAAATGGCACTGCGATCTTCCAGTATCTTGATGTGGAAACCGGCAGTCTGGTTTATGACCACGGCCGCTGTGCTTCAATCGGTATGGAAAATAAGGAAGGCGATGCCGGTGTAACCTATCTCTACTCCTTCCCGCCGATGTCCACCGCTATCAACGACCTGCAAAACCGTCTCACATCAGGCAGAGCGATAAAACTTTATCGTGAATTCCGTGATGCTGCTGCGCTGGACATCATTGTCCCGGGCAACTTCTGCTTCCCGGAGACACTCTACCCCCAGGTCCGGGTTCAGAACTACGGCACAGTTGGCGACACGATAATGGTTTATTTCCGCGTCTCTCCCGGCACCTATTTTGACTCCGTACTAGTCACCGATATCCTGCCCGGTGCTGACACGGTCGTCAGCTTTGATGATCCCTGGTATGGTCGTGGCACCTTTGCCGCCGTCTGCTCCACCGCAATGGCAGGAGATATCAATGCGGCAAACGACGTTTACAGCAAAGTATTCATTGCCTCACCCTGGGTTCAAAGAAACAACATACCGGTCGGTCCAACCCGGCGTCGAGTAAAAGATGCATCTCTGGTTTATGCTCCGACCACCGGTAAACTCTATGCTCTAAAAGGTGGCAACTCCAACGAATTTTACTCCTATGATATCGCTACCGGCGACTGGGAATCACTGCCCAGTATGCCGATTGATCCGTCCGGCAGAAAGGCACGGGACGGTTGTGACCTTACCTTTGACCAGTTCCATGGCCCATCCGGCACCATCTGGGCAATCAAAGGTGGCAATGTCCCGGATTTCTACTCATTTGACATCGCCACCAACACTTGGACAATCCGGCGTCGCCTGGAAGTGCGCAACTTCACCTTCCGCTGGCCCAGACGTGGAGCAGCACTTGCCTTTGTCCCAACTTTCGGCACTGAGGGGGCAATTTACTGTACTCCGGGCAACAACTCCCTTACCTTCCTCCGGTATAACATCGCCGATGACAGTTGGACCCGCTGTCCAGATGTGCCCTTCAATCCGACCCGCAAAAGGACCTGCCACCGGGGAACTGATATGGTCTATGACGGCGACAGTATCATCTATCTACTCAAAGGCTCAAACAGCACCGAAGTCTGGAAATACCTAACCCAGTTTGACACCTGGACTCTCACTCCGCTTGATGAAATCAGCCTATTGGGCAACCGCAACCGACGGGTAAAGAACGGCGGTGCGCTCGCCTATCTCAATGGCACCCTGTTTGTGCTTAAAGGTGGTAACACCCAGGAGTTCTGGAGCTATGATGTTGCCGGTTCTGACACCTGGATACGACGGGCAGACATCCCTTATGCCTACACCGGCACCAGGCGCCGACCCAAACGGGGTGCAGCAATGGCTAGTGCTGACTCGTCAATATTCTGTCTTAAAGGCTCATCGGTCTATGAATTCTGGGAGTACCGTCCATACACCGATTCAATCGGACCCCTGCTACTCGCCACTACTCATCAGCGTCAGGGGATAATGGCGGAGAATCGCGCGTTACCAGAAAAATTAACGCTCAACATCTATCCCAACCCTAGCACCCGCGCCAACCTCAACATCGCCTGGCACCTGCCCAATTCAGCCCCGGTTGAACTCCGGGTTTACGATGTTACCGGCGCAGTGCTTAATACGCTTGTTGATGCACAACTACCTGCGGGTAGCCATAATCTCGTCTGGGATGCGCGCGATAAGAAAGGAATAAAAGTGGCACCGGGCGTCTACTTCATCAAACTAAAAACCAGCGACAAAACCCTCTCCAGAAAACTGATTATTCAGCACTAAAAAGGCAAGAAAAACAAAAGGGGGCATTTCTGCCCCCTTTTTTAATTTATAGAAAACTAAAAACGGAACCAAATATACACCGCCAGCATCACCAGAATCACAACAAATGTGGTAATGGCAAACGAGACACCAAAATTAACTGTAGCAAAACCCAGATCCATCACAAAACTGGGCACACCAAACTTCAATGCTTTAAAGAAAAAATCCTTCACCGGCCCGGGTGGAAAAAGACCTGCCAGATAATAGGATATCACACTACCGCAGACCGCCGCAACCAATATCGCCAGGACCAAAAGTCCGATTGACCTGCCACCAGTTCTCGCCATATTAGATCAGATAATACCATTACCCATGCATAAATCAAGCCTGCACAACTACATAATTATATCTACCCGCCGACCACAACCCACACACCTACCCGCCTTAATCCCAACCACCCTACCCTGATAACCGCTCCGCTCCACCCACACTCTGCCACACGCGGGACAGAAGGTATCACGGAAATCAGGACCAAGATAGATATTACCCAGATAAACATAATCCAGTTTCTGCCGGGCAATCTCCACCGCCATCAAAAGCGTTGACTCCGGTGTCATCGGCTCATCTGCCTTATGTCTTGGGAAATACCGGGAAAAGTGCAAAACCGTATCTCTACCCAGCGACGCCACAAAATCGGTCAACTCCTCAATCTCATCTCTTGAATCATTCTTACCCGGTATCAAAAGGGTAGTCAACTCAATATGACACATCCTTTTTGCCTCAACAATCGTATTCTTTACCACAGACAGACTACCCCTTACATAATCACGATAAAAATCCTCCCGGCTGGACTTAAGATCAACATTCATTGCATCAATCAGCGGAAAAATCTCCTTCAACGGCTCAGGATTAAGCATCCCATTTGTAACCAGCACATTCTTAATCCCTGCCTTATGCATCAACCTGCCCGCATCAAGCAGATACTCAAACCAGATCAAAGGCTCATTATAAGTATAAGAGATCAACCTCAAACCGTCCTCCTGCACCCGGCGCACCAACTCCTCAGGTGCGACATACCGTGCCGGTGCCCGGCACTGCGAAATCTCCCAGTTCTGACAGAAAGGGCAGACCAGATTACAGCCAAAAGTTGCCACCGAAAATATTTCCTCCCCGGGATAAAAGTGATACAAAGGCTTCTTCTCAACCGGATCCACCGCCATTGAAACCACCTCACCATAATTCTCCGCAATCAACCTGCCACCAACATTTCTTCTGCCCAGACACCGACCATATTTCCCCTCCGCAATCAGACAGTAATTGGGGCACAAAACACACCGCACCCGGCTGTCCTCAACCTGCCAGTATTTTGCAACCGGATGCTCAACACCCCTACTCATCAAACCCCATCCTTATCTCCCTGATACCATCACCATCCAGCACATAAAAGATCGCTCCAACATCCCGGTGCCTCTCCAACCAGCCTCTCCCCTCATCCGGGCCCATAACAAACAGACTGGTAGAATAAACATCAGCCTGAACACCACTCGGTGCCCTGACCGTAACACCGATACACCGACTTGACGGATAACCGGTGCGCGGATCAATTATATGGCTATAGCGCCTGCCATCAACCTCAAAAAACCTTCGGTAATCACCTGAAGTTGCCACCGCACAATCACGCACGGTTAAAACCGCGGTCAGACTCTCCCCCCTTGGACTCTGCACACCAATCCGCCAGTTCCGCGCACCAAAAACCCGGATATCACCACCCGCATCGATCAGCCCTGCCCTTACTCCAGATGAAACCAGAACCTTAACCGCCCAGTCAACTGCATAACCCACCGCAATACCACCCAGATCCACCTCCATCCCGGGCTCAATAAAAACCGAATCACCCCGGACCAGCACCCGCTCAAACCCCACCCTTTGCTTTACCCTTCTTATTGCACTATCTGCCGGCACCTTAAAAACGCCGCCCCTAAAACCCCACAACCGCATCAACGGACCAACTGTAATATCAAAAACCCCGTCTGTCTCATAACCAAAACTCTTCGCCATCTCAATTAACTCTTTTGTTTCAGCCGACACCTTACCCCTTAAATTCCGATTCAACTGCGAAACCTCGCTCTTCTCCGAATAAACCGACCACAGAGAATCAAAACAGTGCAACCCGCGCAAAACGGTATCAACCGCCCGGTTCAACTTCTCACTATCCTCACCGATGACCTTAATCCGCACATAACTGCCAAAAACCCGGCCCTTGCGCTCAACCTGAACCAACCTCTGACCGCATCCCAGCCAGAGAAAAAGAAAACAAACAACCGCCCGCCACATCACCTCAATCATAACCCACATCAACATCAAGGTCAAGCACAAAAACCATAACCAATATCCCTGCCAGCCTCCTCAACCCATCCCGCTCACCAGCCCCCGGATTTATCCAACTCACGCCCCAGCGCAACTTACACACCAATAACAAACCAGAACCCCGCCTCCCCAAAAAATTCCCGGAACGCAAGGGGGGCTAGCCCCGGGCTACCCCCCGGACCGCTCTCCTGCTCGCCCTTATTCCGGACTCTGAGTAAAACTTGCCGTTTCCTGATTACCCCCAAAAACCAAAAAACAACAAAACGAGCAGATTTAAAAACCGGGACGCACCGGGGAATGCCCCCGGTGATATCCCCCTATTTTTAAATCGCAATCCCTTTTATAGCAGGGTCGGGTTTCAGAC
>CAZPVT010000033.1:0-11415 GCA_964590395.1 uncultured bacterium | reverse complement strand
GACGACATTGAAGCCGAGTTTTTCTATGCCGATGAACTGGACCGGATAATAAAGGAGGAAAAGGCGAGTGATAAAAAAGAGAAAGCAGATAAGGTAAAGCAGATGCTTAAACAGATTAAAAACCGGTATAAAGTTACCCCTTCCCGTTATTATGCGATTCTTTTCACTGATGGCGACAACATTGGCAAATGGCTCACCGGTGCCATCTCTGCGGATAAAACAGCATTTACCAAAGATACACATAAAGAATACAGCCAGCAGATTGCTCAACTCGCAGTAACAATAGCAGATGATTTTAACGAACTCGGTGCCGATGTTATCTATTCAGGTGGTGATGATCTGCTGGCGATGGCAGGTGTTGATAATGTCCTGCAACTGGCGCTCAAGGTAAGGAAGAGATTTAACACCCTGCCGGTTACCACCAGCGCTGGAATAGTGATCGCCCACGCTTCAGAACCGCTTAATCTGGTCTTAACTGAAGGCAGAAGGGCTTTAGAATCTGCCAAACAACTTTTCTATGACAGAAAGGATGCCTTCTATATCAACCTTATCCTCTCTTCCGGTATCAGAGTTTTAGCAGGGTATCACTGGACTATTGCCTACAATAACGCTCAGGTTTCGATTATTGATGATGTGATATTAAAACTTGCCCGCTGGCTAAAGCAGGATAAGGGGTTGAGTCCGCAGTTTATCTATGATGTGCTTAAACGGCTGGATTGCTACTATGAGTATCGGGATAGGGGAAAAAAATTCGCTTCTGAACTTTTTATTGATGAGACCATCCGGCTGTTTAAAAGACACTGGCAGGATGAGAGCAGTTTGCCAGGTGATTATAAAGATTTAATTGAACTTCTGGCAGAAATGGGCAAGGAAAATCCGGTAAAGAGGTTTGATATTCAGGAGAATCTCGCCGGCATCTTAAGGATTACCGCCCTTCTCACAAGGGAGGCATGCAGTTTATGAAAACCTGGATTCTGTTTCAGCCGGTAGACACCTTATTTTTCCGTGGTAACCGGCCATTTACCGCAGGTGTTGATACCTTTGCGGAACTTGTCTTTCCGACTCCTCTTGCAATCTACGGTGCAGTTGGTGATTATATCTTAAAGAAGAACAATACCGATTTAACAAATTTTTTTGCCCCTCAAAACCCATCGGTGCAAGACCCGGTGCTTGGTAAGTATTGTGAGAAACTTGAAAATACGAGACTGAAAATCAGAGGCCCTTTTCTCTATTACGATGAAAGGCTTTTCCTCTTTCCACCGGCAAATGTTTATTGTAAACCCGGGATCATTAAAATCTGCACACCGGACATTAACAACCAATCCTTTAAATGGGACATAAATGAGCCAATTAAACCGGTCTCACTACCGGATTTAGATTTTGAGCCTTATGATAAACTGCTCTCAATGGATGATATGCTCAGGTATCTTAAAAATGAAAAAATTTCTGCCTTTCTGGGAGAGAAAAAACAGGAGGACCTGCTTCAGGATGAGCGTCGGTTTGGCCAGAGGTTGAATCCTTCTACCCTGACCGTTGCAGAAGGTTATCTTTACAGCACCACCCATTTAAGATTTAAAGAGGAACTGCGGGAAAAAGTTTATCACCAGGCAGGGTTGATGGTTCAGGTTGAGATTGCGGACCGCGACTTCTCGTTTACCGATGGGATAACCATTGTTGGCGGTGAACGCAGAATGGCAAAAATGGTGGTAAAAAACAACTTTTCCCTACCGGATATCAAAGAAAAGATAATAAATAATTTTAACCACCGGTTTTTCATCTATCTTGTTACACCGGCGATTTTTAATAACGGCTGGAGACCGGCAGATTTTCCTGCTCCATATAATGATAACTGTCAACTGGTTGGTGCGGTGGTTAATAAACCGGTTTATATCAGCGGGTGGCGAAGGACAGGTGATTCTGCGGGCTATCCCCGTCCTTTAAAAAAGGCGGTGCCTGCGGGCGGTGTATATTTCTTTCAAGCCCAAAACTGGGACAGCAATAAGTTTGGGGATTTCTATGATAATTATAATTTTAACCGCAGTATTTCTGATGAGTACCAGTCAGCAGGATTTGGTATCGGGCTGATTGGTCTCTGGTAAAGGAGGAGAGATGTTACACTCAATAGTTATGCTTAATGCGATAACCCCGATCCATAACGGTGCGGGTGAAGGTCTGGGTGTGATTGACCGGCCGATTGTCCGGGAACGGATTACTAACTTTCCCTATATTCAGGGTTCTTCAATTAAAGGGGTATTGAAGGACGCTTACCGGAGTAGAATTAACAAAGATGAACTGGATATAATTTTTGGTCCGGATGAGGGTGATAAACACTCCAGCGCGGTGGCGTTTGGTGATGCTAATCTGCTCTTTATGCCGGTTCGTTCCCTGAAAGGTGGGTTTGTCTGGGCAACAACCCCCCTGATCCTTTATCGTTTTCTGCGGATTATAGAGATGGCGGGATTAAGTAATAGTAATAAATTCCCCGGACTGAAATTACTGCTTGGCAAACCAGAAATTCACTCCGGGATGAGCAGTGTTATCATTACCCCTGAGGCAGATAATTTATTGCTTATTACTATCGGGCAGAATACCAGAATAGTCCTGGAGGAGTATCCTCTGCTGGCTAACTCTTTAGATGAATTAAAACAGTTTGCCGAAGAGACCGCACCCTTTATCTTCTCAACTCCGTCCAGCGAATTCTTAATCGAAGAGTTTAAAAAACGGCTGGTGATTTTGCCTGCTGAAATTTTTGCCTATTTTGTTACCCACGCCACCGAGGTTGTGCCCAATATCAAAATTGACCCCGCAACCGGCACATCAACCGAAGGATTAAGGTATTCCGAATATCTGCCTGCTGAAACGGTGCTTTACTGCCTATTTGGCTTTGACCGTTCCAGACAGGCAAAAGGTGAACCTTATAATGAGGATAAGGTGAAGCAAATATTCCTCCAACATTTTCCAAACAGGATTCAGATTGGTGCGGACGAAACCAAGGGTAAGGGATTTGTGGAACTGTCAGTTATTGGAGGAAAAGATGAACCAGGAGATAATAAACCTCAAGCATAGGTGTGCAGAATACGCTTATAAATGTATTGCCGAGGTAGAAGACCAGACTATTAAAGGTAAATACCTTTCTGAAGTTAAAAGCACCTCTGCCAAAATTTACGGCTCCGGTCTGATGCAGACCCTGACATTTTATTTCTCAAAAAATGAGCCTCATTACCGCAAACTGCTTTTGCATCTACTTAACTGGATTCTTGACGGTGAAACTATCAACCATCGGACGATAACCTGCGATTCACCCCGCGGAGATAACGAACTGATAACATTATTTAATGCAATGCTTAAGACCCCACCGGACAAGATGATGTTTTATACCCAGCGGGCTTTGATGGTGTGTGAGTGGTTATCAAGGTTTGCTGATGCAAAATTGAAATAGGAAGTAATATGCCTTCGCATCAGCGATTCAGACCAGATGAAAATACCGAACGGATTGACGAAGCAAAACAGATCTTTGTTCCGGGTGTTACCCTGTTTGATCACGACGGTTTAAACCGGTGGCTCAATAATAGAAATGACAAAATAAACATCAGCCTGTTAATGCACAAATTTGTGCCCTGGTATCGGGATAATCGGGGGAGATTAAGGGAGAGAAAAATCATCATCTTCAAAATTGTTGCCCGATTAAGCAAAACAAAACCCGTAAATTACCAGCAACTTAAAAACCGCCACTTTTTTGACCGGTCCTGCAGTTTCTGTCTTACCACCCGAACCCGACTGCTGATCGGTTTTGCTGGCTCAGGCACGGTGCTTGAGAACTCATTGTGTTTACATCCGCTCTATGGTTTTCCGGTGATTCCGGGTTCGGCACTAAAAGGTCTTGCCCGGCACTATGGCAGGGATTTTAACCTGTTCAATCAGGCGGTCAATCAGGCGGAGATAGAGGAGATATTTGGCAACGAGCCCGGTGAAAAGAACAAAGATAAACTCAAAGAAGGAAAGGTGGTTTTTCTTGATGCCTGGCCCGAAGAGTGGGAAGAAAATGGTTTTCTGGAACTGGATGTTCTCTCTCCGCACTATTCAGAATATTACAACCAGAGGACCCTGCCCGCTGATAATCTTAACCCGGTGCCGGTTGTCTTTCTCGCGGTGCGCAAAGGGGTGAATTTTCGTTTCTGTCTGCTACCTTCAAGATTTTACAAAGAAGCCGATGGCGACCTGATTAACAGGGTAATGTCCTGCCTTAAACAGGCATTAATTAACTACGGTGCCGGTGCTAAAACCGGCTCAAGTTATGGTTATTTTAAAGAATTAAAGAATAAGGAGGCAGGATGCCCAGAGTAATAATAACCACCTGTGGCACAAGTCTTTTAACATCAAACTGCTGGAAAGATATAAGCAAAGACCCGTCCATACTTTCACCTGATTTAAGAAATGACCCACGACAGCGGGTTGAGTTGGAGATAAGATACGCTGCCTATACTAAATCCTATTTTGACTCTGGCAATCCCACAGGGCTGGCTGGCCAGTTTGACATCGATGTCTGGAACAATACGGATTTTATACTCAAACTGCCCGCAGAACTGGCATCATTAAAGGCGATAATTGAGTTCTTTGCGAGAAGAAACGCTCCCCTGAACAATCAGGATTCTATTGTCCTGCTCCATTCTGATAATGCCGAGGGAAGATTCTGTGCCCAGGTAATAAAAGAAGTCTTAAGCACTGAAATTAAAATCTCTGCCCCTGTTACTCTCCACAAGGTAACTGGATTGGACCCGAGCAATGTTAATCAATTCAACCAAGCGCTTGATAGCGTATGGCAGGATTATATTAATAACCAGATAAATGCTCAAAACGATAATGAATATATTTTTAACCTTACCGGTGGATATAAGGCAACCGCGATGGTCCTCTCTGCCCTTGCCTACAAAATGCATTGTTCTGCTCCAGTCACCATCTTCTATCTTCACGAAACAACGGATTATCGGAATATTGCGATTTTTGGCTGGCGAAATGCTCAGTTGGGGGCTGGTTATATGGATATTCCAACCGGACAGTTTCATTCTACATTTGGCCCCCCATTATTTTAGTTAATGGGAAAATCGCTTCAGGAGATAAAAAAGGAAATTAATCATAAATGTACTGCCGATTTTAACGGTTCTGATTGTTCTTATGGTATATCTTATTGCAAACCACTGGACAAGCCCCCGAAAAACATTGAACAGGCGTTATCAGCCCGAAGACTGGCGTTAGAGTTAGTGATTATTGATCATCCCCAGATTAAAGGAAAATGGCAACATTACTGGTTAAGTTGCTGTCTCAGTTCCAAGTGCGACTATTTCTTTAATGTTCTGAAACATTGCGGGATTGACCGAGAAAGGGATATTATAAATTTGTGCCAGAGAAAAGAAGCACCGCTCTGGGAATATTTAACCGGTGAAGAAAAACAACTCTATTTTGATGAATGTCAGAGGTTTCTTCTGCGACGATACGGGATTTGTGAGGCATTTAAAATCAAAAAATGGTCTGCCTGTAAATGGTTTCTGGCTGGTTTCTCGCGTCTTTTCGTTGGCTTAATCGTGGCTTACTATTTTTCAGTTTTTAACCCTACGCTCTGGGGTCTGGCAATGGCGATGTGCTGTTACCAGTATATTTTAAGTTGCGTTGTTTTGCTTATCACCTCACTTCTGTATCTCTGGTATGAGTGCTATACTGAGATTGAACGGAGAAAATGGCTGGCATTAGGAAGGGCGTTTATTGCTGGATTACTTAATTTTGCCATCAGTTATATTTTTGCAATGTTACTGGTCCTTTTTATTAAAAACTTTCCCCAATTTTTTCTACCGGAAAAATATCTCCGTCTGGCAGGAGAGATAAATTTCTGGTATAAACCGCCCCTCTTCTTTGCCACACTGGCGATGTTTATCAGTGTATTTGTCCAGCATTTCTGGCAGGAGAAGACGGTGCTGGAGCCGTTTTAGGATTTGCTCTTTGACAGGATGGTGCCCGAAGCGAGCGGAATATAAGGTCTTGAACCGGCGGTATTTTATGACTCCATTCAGAACCTCCCCTGATTTTTGCGGTAATCGGGCAAAAACTACCGGGGTTCTGAATTTTGCGTTTGTAACAGATGGATTTTACGAAACTTGCAAACTGAAGAGTCTGGAAACAGACACCCCCTGCAGGGGACTGAAACATATGTTATCATTAAGACACAAAACGGAATAATGAAAAGGATATTTTGGTCGATAAGTCTTTGGTTAATAGTTATTTGTACAGCACTATCAGTAACTATATGTAGGGATACAGATACAAATAAAACTTCGAGTAGACTTATCCCCTTGGATAAGAAGGCAACAGGACACTTTTTCTTGTTTAAAGCTACACCAGAACAAGTGATAGAAAAACTTGGCGAACCGAGTTATAAATACTATGGAACTGGAAAAATTATAGCCCTTGATTCAGCAAAACCTCAATCTTTGTTGGCTCTAAGATACATATACGAAGATAGTAGCGAGTTTACTTTATACTTTTGTTATCTTAAAGATGATTCTTGTTATGTACTTATCGGGGTGCGCAACTATAACTATCAAGATGCTGGGTTTACTTTCCATACTAAATCTGATAATGGGTCTTATAAGTTTATTCCTATGAATATTACTATTAGGTTCTGGGATGGAATAGTTGCATGTCTTATGCATGTGAAGAATCAAAAAGGAAAATGGTCTTGGTATGGAATTTCTGTAAATCCTGTAGATGCTTGGATAATCGAGATAGATCTTACAAATGCTCTTCTTGGTGAGCGTATTAGGTTTCCTTATAATGATATTCTTGACGGTCGTTATAAGTTACCTTAAATAAAATAAAAGAGGTGGTATAATGAAAAGGATACTTATAATAGTAACTATTGGTATAGTACTTGTAAATACAGGATGTAGAAATATAGATATACTTAAATCTAAAGTTACAAGTAAATCTGAACTTGCAGAAGAATCTAAACTTGCAGAAGAATCTGATTTAGTTCCTATTGATACTCCTAAACAGAGAACTGAAATAGAACTTAATCTTTTCTATGCTAATGGTGATATTATTACTGCTCCTACTCCTAAACCGCTCAGTAAATATGTTGAAGTTGAATATCAGATAGGTATTACAACTGCAAATGATGTTGTAAAAGAACTTGGATATCCAACCAAGGCTCATTTGGCTGGTGATGTAATTAGTAAACGAAGCATCTTGATATTTACATATATATACAGTGATAGATCCTTTACAATGTATTTTGAGTATTCTGATATTACTGGAAAGTATCATTTGGCTGGAATATTGAACTATAATAATGCACCTGCTGGCAGAATTTATAACTGGGTTGGAGGTTATAGTTGTTATCTAATGAATATAGATTATTGGAGCTGGTTTGGAGTGTTTACTGGAAGAATTAAGCATATGAGACATAGTAAATTTGAATACTGGACTTGGTACGGACTAGTTTATCTAAGAGGAGAAAGATTGTGGATAGAACTAAATCCAAGTTCGGAAACTATGGATAAAGTTAAGATACATAGTTACTAGAGGAGGAAACTATGGCACTAATAGAAAATATATTTAAGGCAGAAGTATGTAGAATGCTTGGTGCAAGTTATCCAGATATGGTAAAAGAACTTGAAGATGAATATGCAGACTATGATCCTAATACAGGAGAACTGTCTGGAAACAGACACCCCCTGCAGGGGACTGAAACTCCATCCCATTGAAAAGTTAGTATAGACTGTCTGGAAACAGACACCCCCTGCAGGGGACTGAAACTCCTCTGGGGGCTTCTTGGTTTTGGGGTGAGAGTCTGGAAACAGACACCTCCTGCAGGGGGTTGAACCTTTTGACTGTTTTTCTGTGGATGCCATAATAAAATATGACGGTTGCCCCGGTTTTTTCTGATCTCCACTGGTATCGCCTGCAGTGTAAACTGGTGAATATCCGGACCTCACCATCAATAACTTCCCACCCCATCTCAATCTTTGATGCCATCGTCAAAGGCACCACTACCCGAATGTATCGTCAGTATGACATCAATGAGCATCTGATTTTCTTTCACTGTAAAAATCAGGGCTGTCGTCTTCGGATTTATCCCGGTGCTACTTTTCTGCTTGAGGTGCTGTTTTGCGGTAAATCCGCAGATGAGGTCAGGGGCTGGGCAGAGGCGTTGAAGGAGTATCTTGCCGATCCCGAGACCGGTAAAAACTTCTCACTGATTGCAATCAGTGCACCCCAGCAACGGAATCTCGCTCTTTTAATTGCGGAGTCAGGCATCACCCGGACGGGCGGGGAGATCTGCCTTGAGTTTCTTACCCCGTTTCCATTCAAACCGGCGCAAAAGAAAAACCGCACCTTTATTAACAACGAGGTTTTTATCAACGCACTAATAAAAAGGTTCACCCGGCTTTTGGGCAGGGAGATTACCTACCGGAGTTCCGCGGACCGGTTTTTCCTTCTGCCTTATTACTGGCACTATACCGAAATCCGACATAAGGCTAAGTCTCAGCCCGGTTACCAGTTAATTAACGGCTGTGTGGGTAAACTGTATATCAAGGGCAGTTTTGCCGACCTTTTGCCGTTGCTTATATTGGGTTCGGAACTGCATATCGGCACCAAACTGGCTAATGCCCAGGGTTACTATCTGCTTCATCAGGATTCACCACCCTATTTTGTCCCCGGGTTTCCTGCTCTTAATCTTCTGGAGAAGGCGGTGGATGAGGTTCTGGACCGGTATGACAGCCCGATTCTTACCTTCAGTCAGGACAGTTTTAACAGGGACAGTTTTGTCCGGGAACTTTTTCAGGAGTTAAGTCAGGGGACCTATCAGCCCGGTCCGAATCAGGCGTTTCGCATCAAGAAAAAGGATGGTGGCGAGCGGGTCGTGGAAAGATTAAGCCTTAAGGATCTGATTGTCCAGCACTACTGTCTTAAGACCATCCAGCCGGTTTTTGAGCGCATTTTTGAGCCGGAGTCGATCGGATATCGGAAGGGTATCTCCCGTGAAAGGGCGGTGGAGATGGTGCGCCAGGCGATTGCGGAAGGTTATCAGTATGTGATTGAGTCGGATATTGAGGATTTTTTCCCTTCAGTTGACCTGAATCTTCTCTGCGGTCTTATTGACCACTACCTGCCAGAAAAGGATGTTGCCATCAGAGAAATTCTTAAGCGGTGTATCAATGCGGGCTATATCCTTGACCAGCAACTTTATCCCCGGCAGAAAGGACTGGCGCAGGGTGCCCCCCTTTCACCACTGCTTGCCAATCTGTATCTGGATTCGTTTGATGAGAAACTTAAATCTCTAAATAATCTCCGGCTGATAAGGTTTGCGGACGATTTTATTATCCTGACCCGAACCCGGGAGGATGCCCGAGCCATCCTTGACCAGGCACAGTCTTACCTTTCGGAAATCAACTTAAATCTCAATCCGAGCAAGACCAGAATTACTCCGATCCGGGATGGGTTTCAGTTTCTCGGCATCAGGTTTGAGCGGTCAGAGGCGGTAGTTGAGCCTGAGGCAGAGTTCCGGCGAATGAAAAAACCACTTTACATCACCGAGCCCTATCTCTATCTTACTGTGAATGGTGAGGCGGTTGAAATCCGGCGTCGTGGTGCACCGGTAGAGATAATTCCCCTGCGCCGGTTAAGCGAGATTATGGTGATGGAGAAGAGTCTTTTCTCCACCGCGCTGATTAGAAAATGCACCGAACTGAACATTCCAGTTACGATTACCCTCAATAACGGTTACTACATTACCACAGTCAAACCCGATTCTAAAAACTATTACGAGATTCTCTCTGCCCATAACCTGCGATTTTCCACCCTTTCTGAAACCGAACTTCTCTGTTTTGGCAGGGAGATCGCCACTGCCAAAATTAATAACTACCTTTCGCTCTTTAGACAGAAATACCAGCCGGGTTTCAACCTGATTCTTTCAGAACTGAACGAGGCGATCTCCCGGATTGAACAGGCAGGCACAATTGATGAGGTGCGGGGACAGGAAGGAGCAATTGCCAGGAGGATTTACCAGCATCTGAATCTGCTGATTGATAACCCGGTGTTTCACATCACCACCCGGCGCCGGAAGAAACCGGACCGCATTAACTCCCTTCTGAACTTCGGGTATTACCTGCTTTTCTCCCGGATTAATGCCACGCTCCGGGCACTGGGTTTGAACCCGTATCTGGGCTTTCTGCACAGTCATAGTGATAACTACGAATCGCTTGCCGCCGACCTCTGTGAACTGTTTCGGGCAAGAGTTGACCGGTTTGTCATTCGTCTCCTCAATCTCAAAACCATCACTCCGGACCATTTTTTAATAACCCGGGATGGTGCCTATCTCCGGCAGGAACCGGTTAAAAAATTCATTGACCAGTATGAAAAGGAGATGGCTATAAAACAAAATCCGGACCGACTATCACTTGAGGAGCAGATCTACCTGCAGGGGCTGGTGATTAAGAAATGGGCTCTTGGGCAGGGTTCGCTTACATTTTACCGCTGGAATTTATGAGGGGTATTGGCGATTACACCGTAGTTTACGACATTACTTCGGATAAAGAACGGGCAAAGGTTGAACGGATTCTAAAAGGGTTTGGCTTCAGGGTTCAGAAAAGTGTATTTGAATGCCGGCTGGACCGCAAAGGCAAAAGGGAACTGATTGAGAAACTCTCTAAACTGGAACTGAAAACCGGATTTATCAAGGTTTACCGGCTGGAATACTCTTCCAAACGGATTGTTATTGGTAAGATAAAGAAGCCTTCTATTGACAACGGGTATGCATTTATTATATAATCGGGTTGTGTATCGCACCTCATTCAGAACCTACCCCAAAAACTGGCATAATCGGGCAAAAACTGCCGGGGTTCTGAATTTTGCGTTTGTAAGTTCTTTGAAAAATCAGGAGTTAAAAACTGAAGAGTCTGGAAACAGACACCCCCTGCAGGGGACTGAAACGTAATGAGCAGAACAACTATCCTTATCCTCATTGTCTGGAAACAGACACCCCCTGCAGGGGACTGAAACACTCTTTTTGTGGCAATACCTGGCGGATGACAGTCTGGAAACAGACACCCCCTGCAGGGGACTGAAACATTTTATCGGCAGTAACATCTGAGGAATCATCTGTCTGGAAACAGACACCCCCTGCAGGGGACCTTTTATTTTTTTAACCTATAGGTTAAATTTTTTTAGTTAATAATTTTCTTCTATGTTTTTGAAAAATAGTGCCTTAAACCCATTTTTGCCGATTTTTTGACCCCATCCCCGGAACCGTCCCCCTGATGATTTTGATGGTGGTTTAAGAATGGGTTAGGGTATTGGTGGTTAGGATGGTGATGAGGAGGGTTTTCAGTTTGGTAGTGCTCGGGGTTTTGATACAGGTTCTGG
>CAZPVT010000032.1:0-72158 GCA_964590395.1 uncultured bacterium | reverse complement strand
TCTTCGCCTGTTATCTGCTCAAGCACTACCTCATCGCGCAGAAACCTGGTCCGTTTTGCCAGTTCCTTTGCCAGGGTCTCCGCATTATAGACTTTGGGCAGGGAGAAGGCAAAGAACTTCTCGAGTAATTTGAGAAAATTTTCTTTTTGTTCCACCGGTGGAGCAATCTTAAGTTTACGGGCAACAAATTGCCTGCCGAGTAGTGCACGTTCAATCATCCTGCCATTACGATAAAGTCGGAATTCAAAGAAGTTGGTTAAAATCAGATTGGGAAAGGTATGGAGATACCGCTTTAATTGTTCGGTTTCCTCAATCTGGTTTAAATGCTCAACTGTTGGTGACTTGGCTTCAATATAGCCAATAATATGCTGTTTACCGTCCCAGATACGGAAATCGGGATTGCCCGCCTCGGTTTTCTTGGGGCAGGTGGTAACCTGAATACAGATTTTGCCTGCAGATTCAGCCCACTGTTTTAATAACCATTCAAGACTGGGGTAGAAACTTTCCTCCCGGGCGTCACCGCGATTCAACAGGTCTGAGACTCTTTGTATGTATTGGTTTAACATTTGCGGGTCATATTTTCTTGAGTTGTTTCGTAATAATACTCTAAGAAAGTTTGCTGTCAATACATCAAAGCGCTTTGTATGTATAATTATAAATGATAACAGGGCAATTAAAGTGTTGTTATGTCCGGGTGTAGTTTGATACGCAGGAGGGTGCGGCGATTTTTTAACCTTTAGGTTAAATTTTTGGTAGGGCGATTTTGGGACTTAAGTTATTGAAATATAGATTTTTAGCCCGGTTTTTGCCGATTTTTTGACCCCATCCCCTATACGGTATCCCCGAGGGTTTTCGTTGTCATCTCCAGCCGGGTAATAGTTGGGGGTCTGGGCAGGGTTGAGTTGGTGGTTGTGGGCTGAGTTTTGGTTTGGGTGAGGTTATCGGTTCAGAGTTTGATGTTGGTTTTTGTTCTGGCAGGGCTGGTGGACGGGAGTGATTGAAGTAGCGGGATGAGGGGTTTGATATTGATCTATGCGGGCGTGTTGATTATGGCGGGCTGAGTTGTGAGCGACGCCGTGGTTGGTTCTGGCGAGATTAAAAACTTGACAGTCGCAGTATGTGTTAATATCTTTATACACTAGGGAGTTGATTATGGAACAGAGTTCACCACCACAGAAGCCCGAACCTTTGAGGTTTGAACCGGATCTGAAACGGCTGGAAAAACTTGCCCGGTTTCGCCGCTGGGTGCTTTATTTTACACTGGGCGCGATGGTGATCGCGCTGGTGTGGATGATTTTTCTGCCGAGTAAAATTGTGAATGTCAATATGTCCGAGGAGGGGAGGCGGGTTTCTGAACAGGTGTTGGTGCCTGAGGGGGCAAAGCCAGTTGAGCGGGTGCGGCAGGTTGAGCCAGAAGAAGCAGGAAAGCAGGATGAGTTGGCGGTGATGAGGGAGGCAGAGGCGCTGGTGACGATGATTGACGCCAGTGTCGGTCGGGCAATTGAGCAGTGGCAGAGGGCAGAGGCAATGGTTAACGCGATAAGTTTGCGGGAGGAGAATCTAAAGGAGATTTTGCAGCGGATTGGAGTGGCGAAGGTGGTGGGAGAGAGTGCCGAGGCAGGGGTGAAGAGTGCGCGGGAGAGTCTTGCCCGGTTGCAGGGGTTTTTGAAGTATCCAGGTCTGATTGGGCTGAGAGTGAATTCCGCTTATTCGGTAGCGCGGGATTTTTTGTCGCTGGTTGAGGAGGAGGCAAAGGACCGGCGGTCCTGGCTGGATTATTATGAGCAGGCGGTGCGTGCCTGGGCAGATGGGGATCTGGCAGAGTTTGATATTAAGAATAACGTTGCGGATGGGTATAAGCGGAAGTTTGGAGTGCGGGCGAAGAGGATTTCGCGGGCGGGAAGGATTTTGCATGATGTTAAAGCCGGTCTGAGGTGAGCGTCGGGGTTTTATTTTGACCGGCTGGTTGGTTGGTGGTAATTAGATTTGACAGGGTTGATGTTTGGGGTATGATAATTATGTGTTTGATTATCAGCGCGTCCCAATTGAACCTAATGATAAGAAGATTCTGTTAGTTATCCTTGATGGGCTGGGCGGTCTGCCTTTGAATGATAAGACCGAACTGGAAAGCGCCTGGGTGCCGAATCTTGACCGGCTGGCAGTTAACTCATCTTTGGGACTTCTGGTGCCGATTGCTCGGGGTGTTACACCAGGGTCAGGTGCGGCGCATCTCGCTTTGTTCGGTTATGATCCATTGCAATATGAGGTGGGCAGGGGTGTGCTCGAGGTGCTGGGTTTGGGTCTGGAGCCGGGTCCTGATGACCTGTGTGCCCGGGCAAATTTTGCCACGGTGGACAGTAGCGGAGTGATCACTGACCGGCGGGCAAAGAGAGACGGGGATCGGATGAGTGATCAGGAGTGTCAGGAACTCTGTGCCCTTCTGCAGGAGAAAATTGAGCGGATTGATGATGTGAGGGTGACAATTAAGGCAGGTAAGGGGCACCGTTTTGTGGTGATCTTTTCCGGTCCGGGGCTTGCAGATGGGTTGACCGATTCTGATCCGGGTAAGGAGGGGAAAATGCCAGCGCGGATAGAGGCGCTAGAGTCGGAGGCGGAGAGGTCAGCACGGATTGCAAATCGGTTTATTGAGCTGACTGCTGAGGTGCTAAAGGGAAGGGAGCGGGCAAATTATGTTCTTTTAAGAGGGTTGGCACTGCCTCCCAAATTGCCCAGTTTTCCTGAGAGGTACCGTTTGCGTGCGGGTGCGGTTGCTGGCTTTCCGATGTACCGGGGTATCGCCAGACTTTTGGGGATGGAGGTTTTGTCCTGCGGTGATAACTGGGATTCAGAGGTTAGCACAGTAGAAGAGAATTTTGACCGGTTTGACTTTTTCTATCTGCATTTTAAGGAGTTTGACCAGGCAGGCGAGGATGGTGATTTTGAGAGGAAGGTCGAACTTCTGGAGCAGTTTGACGAGCGGATTGTGCCGAGGCTGACGAAGATGAATTTTGATGTTCTCTGTATCACCGGCGACCATTCAACACCCGCGGTTTTAAGGAGCCACTCCTGGCATTCGGTCCCTTTACTTTTGCATTCCCGTTATATTCGTCCCCATTCCTATGCTGAGGAGTTCGGAGAGCGGGCTTGTATCCGTGGCAGTTTGGGGGTGATTTACGGACAGGAGTTGTTGCCGATGCTGCTTGCCTACGCGTTGCGGTTAGGAAAGTTTGGAGCGTAAGTAGTGCGGCGCTGGGCGTTAATTTCGGTCTGGGATAAGAGCGGTGTTGCGGAGTTGGCAAGGGTTTTGAGCGAATCCGGGCTGGGGATTCTGTCAACTGCTAAGTCCGCGGATTTTTTGCGCCAAGAGGGGATTGAGGTAATGGAGATTTCAGCGTGGACCAGAGCACCAGAAATTTTGCGGGGTAGGGTGAAGACCATCCATCCGAAGGTGGCAGCAGGAATTCTGTCAATGAGAGAGGATGAGGTGCAGGAGTTGATTGATGTGGTGGTCTGTAATCTCTATCCGTTCAGCGCGGGTGTGAAGCAGGGATTGAAACTTCCGGAGATGGTGGAGTTGATTGACATCGGCGGTGTTACTTTGTTGCGTGCTGCAGCCAAGAACTGGCGGTTTGTTACGCCGGTGCCCGCGCCTGAATATTATCCGCTGGTGATTGCCCAGTTGCGGGAGTATGGACAGGTGAGTGAACGGCTGCGATTGGAACTGGCGATCAAGAGTTTTGAGGTCACGAGCAAGTATGATGAGGCGATCAGAGAGTATCTCAGGCAGTTGTTGACAGGTGGGGATAAATTTTAGTATAATTTATATTAATTTCGTTTAATTGTTAAAAAGGAAGTTACAATCATTCAGGAGGATAAGTGGCACGAATTGTTGGTGTTGACTTACCAGATGGCAAGAAGGTGCTTTACGCCCTGCCCTTGATCTATGGGATCGGGCGTGTATCTGCACAGCGGATTTTATCTCAAACCGGGATTGATCCGAATAAACGGGTAGGTCAGTTGAGCGATGAGGAGCTGGCAAAAATCCGCCAGGTGATTGAAAGCGGTTTCAAGGTCGAAGGGGAACTACGGGCTGATGTAACGGGAAATATCAAACGTTTGATGGAGATCGGTTGTTACCGGGGCGCACGCCACCGGGCAAGGTTGCCGGTACGGGGTCAGCGAACCCGAACCAATGCCCGTACCCGGAAAGGACCAAGGAAGACCTCCGGAGTAATTAAGGTGAAATCAACCCCAGCACCAAAGGAGTAAGGAGTGGCAAAGAAGTCTTCAAGGAAGAGAGCGTCACCAGTATGTGTGGTGCATATCAATACGACCTTTAACAATACGATCGTAACCATTGCAGAACCTAATGGCTCGGTGATCTGTTGGTCATCAGCGGGTCGGGTCGGATTCAAGGGTGCAAAGAAGGGCACGCCTTATGCGGCAGGACAGGCAGCAGAGAATGCGGGCAAAGAGGCGATCGCACTTGGTGTGCGTAGGGTAGAGGTGTTATTACACGGTCCCGGACCAGGGCGCGAGGCAGCGATACGTTCACTGCAGAATGCGGGGCTGGATATCGTATCCATTCGGGATGTTACACCGGTTCCCCATAATGGCTGTCGGCCGCCTAAACAGCGTCGGGTTTAGCGGTGGTGATTGACACCCGAAATGAAAGTTCTATAATCACGGACAGGATATGGCAAGAGATATAAGTACAAAGTGTAAACGCTGTCGTCGGGCAAAGGAAAAGTTGTTCCTGCGCGGCAATAAGTGTATTTCTGACCGGTGCGTGCTGATGAAACGGGGGGAGGAGTCAGCAACTTCGGCACGACGCCGAATTTCCGCTTATGCGATTCAGTTGCGTGAGAAACAGAAACTGCGCATGATGTACGGAATACTGGAGACCCAGTTCCGGAACTACTTTACGCGGGCAGCAAAGAGTCCGAATACCGCTGCCGCGCTATTGATGCTACTGGAGCGACGGCTGGATAATGTGGTCTTTCGTCTGGGCTTTGGCGACTCCCGGGCACAGGCACGACAACTCGTACGTCATGGACATATCACCGTTGACGGTAAATGTGTTGATATTCCTTCTTACCAGGTGCGACCGGGGCAGACGATTGCGGTGGCAACCGAGAAGGGGAAAAAACTGGTGAGTGCGATTGTCGCGGGCAAAGATCCAGCCGTAGTGCCGTGGTTGACAGTTAATCATCAGCAGTTAATTGGCCAGGTGCTCCGTTTGCCGACAGTAGAGGATTTAAAGGATGTTCCTTGTAATATGCAGTTAATCGTGGAGTTCTATTCAAAATGAAACTTAAATCTTTTATTATGCCACAGAGGTATGAGGTGGATGCTGATACCGCTACTGATAGTTATGCCCGGTTCAGCATTGCACCGTTAGAGCGGGGATGGGGTACGACCATCGGTAATGCCCTGCGCCGGGCACTGCTTTCATCGGTTCAGGGGGCGGCAGTTGTTGAGGTGCGAATTGACGGGGTCACCCATGAGTTTACGACAATTGACGATGTTGTCGAGGATGTGCCGGAGATAATTTTGAATATCAAGAAATTGCGGTTCCGCTTGTGGTCAGAGACTCCGAAGCCGTGTTATCTTTACGCCAAGGGAAAGCGGGAATTTTATGCCCGCGATATGACCGTGCCCCCGGAACTGGTGATTGCTAATCCTGACCAGAAGGTTCTGACGATCGCGGATAGTAACCGTTCGGTGAACATTGAAATGGTAGTGGAGAACGGCCGGGGTTTTGTTAAAGCGGAGCGGTTGAAGAAGAACCGGAATGTGCCTGAGGGGACGATCTTCCTGGATGCTTTTTTTTCACCGGTCAAGCGGGTTAACTACTGGGTGGAGACGATGCGGGTTGAAGACCGTACCGATTTTGAGCGAGTGATGCTGGAGGTGTGGACCGATGCGACCGTAACCCCAGAGGAGGCGCTGATTCAGGCAGCGATAATCCTGCGGAATCATATGGCGGGAATAGTCCCGCAGGAGAAGGAGCCGGGATTTATCCAAGAGGAGAAGGTTTACAAGGACCACGACCGGTTGAGCGAGTTGCTGGCAATGGATATTGACGAACTAGAGCTGTCGAACCGGGCACTCAACTGTCTGAGAAAGGGGCGTTCCCGGCGAACAGGGGAGAGGGTTTCAATTCAGACGGTGGGGGACCTGGTCCAGCGGACCGAAAAGGAGATGCTGGATATTGAGAATTTTGGACGCAAGTCACTGGATGAACTGAAGAAGGTGTTAGAGGATTTAGGGCTGACACTGGGAATGGATATCAGTAGTATTCCAATTAGGACGACTAAGGATGAAAATAAAAAAGAGGATGAGGATTAGGAGGAGCGGCTGTGCGACACGGTGACCGAGTTAAGAAATTGGGGAGAGAAGCAGGACATCGCCAAGCACTTTTACGAAATTTGGTGACAGCGTTGATAAAGTATGAGCGAATCCGAACGACAGTAGCAAAAGCCAAGGAAGCGCGGCGCTTCGCGGAACGGTTGGTCAGTAAGGCAGTTTCGGGGACTTTGACAGACCGGCGGGAGGTTTTGAGGTTTATCACTGATAAGGTATTGGTGCGGAAACTTTTTAACGAGATCGTCCCCAGATTGACTGATCGCCGGGGGGGGTATACCAGAATTTACCGGATAGGTCATCGGTCTGGTGATTCGGCAGAAATGGCCTATCTGGAGTTTGTTGTCCGGGGAGAGAAGAAGGGGAGCGAAAAAGAGAAGGACGAAGGCAAGAAAAAATCGAAAGAGTTGAAGCGAAAAAGGGAAACCAGTAAAAAGAAATCGGTTTAGTTAGCCAGTAATGCTGCAGAATTTTTTAAAATCTAAAATTCAAGGGTTGAAGATAACGAGCAAGGAACTTTATTATGATGGAAGCCTGCAGTTGGATCAGGCGTTGTTGGCGGCAGCAGGAATTCTGCCCGGGGAGATGGTACAGGTGGTCAATGTCAATAACGGCGAGCGTTTTGACACCTATGTCATCGCCGCGCCGAGCGGTTCTGGCGTGTGTGCTTTAAAAGGAGCAGCAGCCCGGCTTGGTGAGGTGGGAGACGAGTTGATTGTGATGAGTATGGTTTACCTGGCCGAGACAGAGGCTGCCAATCACCGAATTACCAAAGTAAGGGTAGATAGCAGTAACCGGCTGGTTAGCCAAGAGACAGAAAGCAATTAAACGATTACTCATCTGTTTGCCCAATCTGTTTTTTTATTATATCATTAATATGATTATTGCTTTTTGTTGTTTTAGCCTGTGGCGCTGTGCTGCACCGAATTCGCCGTCCAAACCGGTTCCTAATGTTGAAGTGGCAGTTTTAAATGCTACCGACATCCATCGGCTCGGCAGAGCGGTAGAAATGGATTTGCTCAACCGGGGTTTTAATGTTTTTCGGGTCGGGGACACCAATGTTCATTTTGCCCATACAACCGTAGTTGATTTGCGGGACCCTGATGGTAAAAAAGCACAAGCAGTTGCTGATGCGTTAGCTAGAAAGGGCCGGTTGTTGTGGTTTTCATGGGGAAGGCGGTTAGTGCCCAAGATTATGGTTAATATTGATTCCGGCCAGTACCTAGATGTCCAGATCATCGTCGGGAATGATTATAAACAGTTTTTTCCACAGGCGGTTCCATTATACTGATGGCAGATTCGGTGAAGTTCGCTAAACGGATCGCAGCGTTCATCGAAAAAAAAATGGGTGAGAATGTGTTGATACTCGATTTGCGTCAGGCGTCACCACTTACCGATTTCTTTGTCATTGCCACCGCGACATCCACTGTGCATGCGCAGGCAATTGCTGAGGCACTGATGGCACAGAGTGGGGCCCGGGGATTTAAAAAACTCCATCATGTTGAGGGGATGGAGGGTACACAATGGATACTGCTTGACTATTTTGATGTAATTGTTCATATATTTTTGAGTGAAGTGCGGGAGTTTTATGGATTGGAAAGGCTTTGGGGCGATGTTCCACAGCTGCGCCCCACGTGTAAAAAATGATGTTTGTTGCTGGTAATTGAAAGGAGGTGTTGGTTGAATCTGACCGCAATGTTAAGGGTGCAACGGATTAATCTTAACCTGAAGAGCAAGAAAAAACCGGATGTCTTGCGGGAACTGGTGGTGATGATCCGGGATGGAGAGACTGCTGAGATGCTACTACAGACACTACTAAAAAGAGAAGAACTGGGTTCAACAGGCATCGGCAAGGCGATTGCCATTCCCCACGGGCGTTCCCTACTTCTTGATAAACTTGAAATTGCAGTAGGACGTTCTACTAAGGGTGTGGACTTTGATGCCATTGACAATAAGCCGGTACATCTGTTTTTTTTGGTGATGGCGCCACCTCAAGACCCGGGTAATCAGTATCTAATAACTTTGGGACGGATAGCCTTGGTATGCCAAGAATTGACCAAACGCAAGCAGTTATTTGCTGCCCAGACCCCTGAGGAGTTTTTAGAACAGATCCGGGTACTGGAGGAAAGGATAAAATGAACCCCAAGATTGAGGCACTGCGATCGCTGGAGGAATTTGATCATATCTTAAGGGATATTGAGAGTGATAAATATCCCCAGGTCGGTTTTAAGAGCTTAAGAGCTTCTGAACAGTTTATTAAGACCGCGGAGAAGGAGAGGGAAAAACTGACGAGAAAGATTGATCCCAGGGTGCTGGTTCAATATGAACGGATAATGAAGCGCTATGGCGGAAGAGTGGTGGTGCAGGTGATCAAGGAATTTTGCGGCGGTTGTTATGTACGTTTGCCGTCGGAATTAGTTGTCCGCTGTCGGACAGAGTTGGTGACCTGTCCTAACTGTGGACGTTTTCTTTACTGGGTCAAGTAAACTAAAATCACTAACTTATACATAAATCGGTGGACTAGTGGTAATTGTTTGGTTATTGCTAACCGCTTTTGAATTTCTCTTGCCGGTAGGCAGAAGCGGTGGTATGGGGGCTGGTGTAGCAGTTGTTGACTGGAAACATAGTTTGGTTTTAAATCCGGGGATAATAGGTTATGGTCCGAAGTTTGGCGGGGCGGTCGCATATACTGTACCGTACGGTATAAGGGAGTTGCACAGCGGAATGGTGGGAATATGTTTCCCGGTTAGTAGGATAGATGTTGGCGCAGGCTCGTTTATGACCGGTACCGGCAGTTATCAGGAATGGAATATGAGTTTGGTATTGGGTGGTAGGGTGTTGAACGAGTTGTCTGCTGGTATTGGTGTCCACGGCTGTCTGCAACATATGGGGGGATATGTGTTTGATCTTGTGCCGGTGGTGGATTTGGGCCTATTATGGAAGAGTAATCGATGGAGCGCAGGTATCGCTGGCCAGCGTTTGAACTCTCCACGTTTCCGGAATGGCGATGAACTGGCGCCAAAATTCAAAGCTGGAGTATGCTGGGAACCAGTATCAACCCTGGTTTTGGCAGTTGATATTGAAAGGATAGATGACGCAGAGCGGGCAATTGCCGGTGTTGAGTTTAAACTTTTTCCCCAGATTGCGGTTCGGTGTGGATATCAGACATCTCCCCAGTGTTTCAGAGGTGGAATTGGAATTAACTGGGCAGGGCTCAGTTTGGATTATGGCTATCAGTATCATCACCAACTCGGTGATACCCATATCTTCAGCATCAGTTTCCGATGGGGTTAGTGTTTTGTTTTTTGCTAATCAGTGGCTTCCCGGTGCTGGATTTGATCCCGGATACTCAAGTAGGACCGGATGATGAAGAGGTTTATGAGGCGGTTGAAGACAGTTTGATGGTGTCGGCAAATGCCGATTTATTGCCCCCGATGAGACATTACCTGGTCTGGCGATTGGACAATGAATCGATGTCGTCAACACCATTGGCAGCAGATAAATGGCGCAGTTTCATCCGGGCAAATCTGAGGCAGTCGAGACGCACCGCTTGGGTTATTCTGGAAAAAGACCGCGGCGAAGGAAACTGGGCTGATTTTTGGGGTGGTGGTTTTTCATTTTGGTGGGGTAATCACCGTTTTACTTTTGGGGATTATCTCTTCCATTTTGGTCGAGGATTGATATTTTCCAGTCCGTATTACCGTTCCAGAATCGTTTTTCGGGAATTGAGCAATGATAGTAACCACTTTCCGCGTTCTGCCCAGGAGGGTAGAAACCTACGGGGGTTACGGCTGGATTTTAACTTTGGCCGCTACTCAGTTGGTATGCTGGGCAGTTATTCTATGCGAGATGCAAGTTTGAATTCTGATGGAACGGTAGCAAGACTAAAATTCTCTGGCTTGCATTGTGATTCGGTGGCAATTTTGGAGAAGCATCAAGTGGGACAGCTGCTTGCCGGTAGTTCATTTCAGTGGCGAGTTGCTCCTTTGTTTGTTTCGGGATTAGCGTTTCAGTGCGTAAGATTTACTCATAGATTTGCTCCTGCCGACACTTGGAATTCCTTTAACGGTCAGAGTTTAACGGCTATGAGTATTTATTTAGGGACAAAAAATTCGGGGCGGTCAGCCGAAATGGAAATTACCCGGTCTTTCCCCGGGTCGTTTGCGGTTTCCGGCGGCGTAACTGTAAACCAAGTCGGGATAAATGCTGCAATAGCAGGAACGGTATACAATGAGCGTTTTTTTTCACCTGCAGGTAAGTCTTATGCACTCAGTCGCCGAGAGAAACGGACTGAGCTCGCGGGCTGGCTTGATTATAAGATAAGGAATTTTTTCATCCGTTTTAACGGTAATACCCGTTATGATTATCTGACCGATTCCATTCCGGGACGATTACAGTTGGGCACAGGTTATCGGATCAAATCATTCCAGATGATGGTACTTATTGGAAAATCCTTCCGTGGTGAGTTGGCGTATTCCCGGTTCTCGCTGGTCGAATTGGGGGGGAATTGGCGCCGTTTTCAGGCGCGAATCTATTTGAGTGATGAGTACTTGGAAAATACGCCGGGACGAGGTCGAATGGCTGGGATTAGTTTTAAATTTACGGGACAGAAGGTAGACTTTTTTGCCTCGGCAGCGCTGGTAGATATCAGTGGTAGTAATCTGGTGCTGTCGGTGCCAGAACCGGGGATAATGCGACTCGGTGCCAGTTATCGCTGTCGCGAGACCACGCAAAGGCTGAGTTTTGTCTGGGGATGGTGGATGATAAAAAATATTAGATTAGGCACCAAATTCGGTTTCACACATCAGCAGGGGTGGACTCCTGATTTTGCTTTACAGGTTGAGACGAGAGGTTGATTATGATTGACTACCATATTCATCCGAATTATTCTCCGGACGCGCAAGGGACAATCGCCGATTTCTGTCAAAAAGCAATGGAAATTGGATTAAGGGAGTTGTGTTTTACTACGCATTATGAACCAGACCCAGCGCGGGCGGGAAAGGAATGGATAAGTGTTGCGGGAGAGAGAATGCCAGTGGAATCTGACTGGATCGAATTTTATTTTGAAGAAATAGAAAAAAAGTCGCCGGGCGTTTCCTGAACTGGTGATTCGCATTGGTGTCGAAGTCGGTTATGAGATGGGTTTGGAAGGCAAAATCGCTGATTTTCTGGATCAGCATCGCTTTGATTTTGTATTAGGCGCGGTACATTGTCTTGACCACATTGCGATCACTTCTAAGGAGGAACTTGATGATTTTCGGAATCAACTCAAGCCGCGAGGTAGTGAATATCTTGCCCGTCGTTATTTTGAATATGTTCGGGCAGCAGCCGGGTGCGGTCTGTTTGACTGTCTGGCTCATCTTGATATCTGGCGGAAATACATCTATCCAGAAATGCGGGAAGAGTTCATTATGGCAATTAAGCAGCTTGTTAAGTCGATGATCGAAGCTATTGTTAAAACTCCCACGGGTATCGAGATAAATACATCTGCCTTGCGTCGAGGAGAGGAGCAACCTTATCCTTCAGAGGAGATCATTACGCAGGCGGTTAATATGGGTTTAAAGGTATTTACTATCGGTTCTGATGCCCATCAGATTGATGATCTGGGAGTTGGTTTAGATAGAGCTGAGAGGATATTGTCAAAATTAGGATTACAGCCGGCACGATTTAAAGCCCGTTGCCGACAATAGCTTCACATTTCTTAAATGGTGTTTGATTTTTGCTATTTGCTTAATTACAATTAGGTATGCAGCGCGGTATAGTTGATTTGCCCTTGCATTACGGAAATGTCCCCACCTGCCTCTTCGAGCGGATGATGCGGTTGATTTTAGCAATTACCGAATTGGTGATATCAGAGTTTGGGGTTCAGGAACTACTACGTCGTTTTTCGGACCCGATTTGGTTTCAGAGTCTGGGTTGTATCGCCGGTTTTGACTGGCATTCATCGGGATTGACCACAGTTGTCTGTGGGGCTTTAAAAGATGGAGTCAGGGGAAAAGAGACGGATTTAGGCTTTTTTGTCTGTGGTGGTAAGGGGCGCGCTTCGCGGCAGACGCCGGATGAAATCCGACTATTTGCAGAAAAGTTCGGTTTAGACGGGAATCATTTAGTACAGATAAGCCGATTGGTAGCCAAAGTGGATTCAGCAGCGGTCCAGGATGGTTATCAGATATATCACCATATCTTTATCGGTTCGCGGTGTGGTGAGTGGGTGGTTGTACAGCAGGGGATGAACACGGTAAGTCGCTGGGCGCGGCGCTATCACTGGTTTTCTGTAGGATTGAACAGTTTTGTTACTGAACCACATAAGGGGATCGTGGGCGAACCCTCAAGCTCAGTGCTTAATATGGTGGCGCACGAAGCCGAGAGGGCACGTCAGGCGGCGACAGTAATTGCTACTCAGCATCCGGAGGCAACTATTCGTGAGTTTGTTAAGATCAAATTACCTTCTCATCATCATTTATGCCCCGGTGATATAAGGCCGGAATATTTGAGAAAGATTCTGTTAAGTACCTATGAAAATCCGCCGACTGATTTTGCTGATTTGCTGCTTACGAGTGGAGTTGGGCCGAAAACCCTCAGGGCGTTAGTGTTATTAGCCGAGGTTATTTATGGCGCGCCACCTTCTTTTCGCGATCCTTTGACATATTCTTTTGCTCACGGTGGTAAGGATGGTTATCCTTACCCGATAAAACTGGAGGATTATGATCGTTCGTTATTTTTTCTTGAGAAGGGAATTAAAGAGGCGCGGATTGGAAGAGGAGAAAAGCTGATGGCATTAAGACGCCTTGAACGCTGGGCAAAGGGCTTGGTGTCGATATTATGAGAGCGAAGCGGGATCTTTTTCCTCCACTATTTGTGGCGAGATACGAGAGGATAATTAACGATTTTGATGATTTTATATCCGCAATGCTGACCCCATTGCCTAAGGTTTTTCGGATTAATACAATCAAGGCTTTACCCGATAAAGTTTTGCCATTGCTGAAGGATTTTAAACCCCAGCAATTACCTTATAATCCTGTTGCCTATGTGGTTAAAGATGGGATGGGATTGGGTAGAAGACTGGAACATTTTCTGGGTTTGATCTACATCCAGGAGGCGGCGTCAATGGTTCCACCTTTAGTGCTGGCACCGCAACCGGGGGAAACTGTGCTGGATATTGCGGCAGCGCCGGGTTCAAAAACGACGCAGATGTCAGCGATGATGAATAATCGTGGGTTAATTATCGCTAACGATCTTTCTTATCAACGGATTCGAGGTTTGGTGGGCAATGTGGATCGAATGGGTTGTTTGAATGTGGTGATCTGCCGAGGAGATGGTATCATTTTGGCAAAAAAGTTGAGTAATAGTTGTGACCGGGTGCTGGTGGATGCGCCCTGTAGTTCAGAAGGGACTATCCGGAAGAGTAAGGAGGCTTTGGAGCGATGGTCGTTCCGGGGAATAGAGAATTTTAGCCGAGTTCAGAAAGGACTAATCGTCGCGGGTTATCAGGCACTGAAGCCGGGTGGTAAGATGGTTTATTCTACCTGTACAATTGCCCCGGAAGAAAACGAGGCGGTGGTTACTTATCTATTGAGCCGGTTTCCCGAGGCAGAAATACTTCCCATAGAGCTGGCACACCTTAAAATGCGGCCGGCGATAAGGGAATGGGAAGGTAAAGGCTACCCATCAGTGATAGAGTCGTGCCGCAGAATTTTTCCCCAGGACAATGATACCGAAGTTTTTTTTATTGCCTTGATTAGAAAACCTGATAATGCACCCAGTTGATTTTCTGTCGCGCCGGTTTGGATTCTCAGCAGAATGGTTGCGGGATTTGAAAATCCAAGAGGATCAGGGGACAATTTTTGTCGGAACGCCGGAGGTAATGAAGTTTAGAGAGGCTAAGCCCTTGCGGCGGGGGATCAGGCTGTGTAGGATCTTCCCCGCTTCGATCAAACCGACGACATTTGCGATGCAGATTTTTGGTCGTTTAGCAACGCGCAGCAGGATTGAGGTTAGTGAGGAGCAAGCGAGGGTTTTAATAAACGGCGGGGAGATTGAGGTGGGGGCCACAATAGAAAACGGCTATGTGATAGTTTTTTGGCGCGAGTTCGTTGTGGGGGTAGGACTTTATAAAAAACCGATTTTAAAATCGTGTATTCCCATGTTTCGACCGCTTGATTAAAGCCAGTTCCCCTGCTTGAGTAATTCATAGAGGACGATTGCGGTGGCAGTGGCGACATTCAGGGAATTCTTATAGCCCAATAGCGGTATTGCTACGAAACTGTCGCATAGCGGTAAAACTTCAGGAGAAATTCCGTGTGCTTCATTCCCCATAACGATTCCTACCGGAAAACGGTAACTGAACTGATGATAGGAACAGGCACCCACAACAGTTTCCACTCCGATTACTTGGATGCCTTTACTCTTCAGGTCGGTAATTGCTTGTGAGGTATAGTTGAAATGGCGCCACGGTACGGATCGCAAGGTACCACAGGCGGTTAATTCCAGTTTGTGATGTGGTGGATGCGCCGTGTAACCGCAGGTAATTATTTCGGCTGCCCGGGTTGCGTCAGCTAAGCGAAAGATGGCACCAACATTAAATGCGCTGCGCAGGTTATCCAGAACTATGTGAATAGGATGGCGAGGGAGCTTAATAAACTCCTCCGGAGGTAGCGGGGAATCTTGAGACCGGACTTCATAGAAGGTCTCAATTCCATCCGGTGCTGGTAGATGTTTTTGGGGGCGGATTTTGGGGTCAATCATTTTTAACGATGTCGTTCAAATTTTTAATAAGTTTTAAAGCGGAATAAATTGTTTTGCTGGCAGCGATAACACTAGGGTGCTGCCAAATAACGAGAGAATGATTTTTGAAAGCACGGGCAGTTTTTCTTGCCGGTTCTTTCGATCCGTTGGGTAGGTATTCAATAACAGTGATAATAAGGTGCAGTTTTTGGTAGTTGATTTTTTCGGTTATGAACCCCATTAATTGGTCGGGTTGGGAATATATCAAGGATAAAGCGATGACTTCATTAGGGTGCGTATGGAGTAAAATTCTTTCCGCAGGACGAGACCGCGCGAGGACTCGCTGAGCAGAAATACGAGAAAATATTTCCCGGGTCGGAATAGCATTTTGGAACAAAACCGTGTATCGGTAACCGGCCGGCGATGGCTTGATAAGGTAGAGGAAAGGTAACGGATTTCGAACGATCTTCTCCATCTTAGCACCAGTGATTTTAGTTAATAATAGGTCATTAACCTGGATAAAAAGTTTCCGGTGTTATCTTTTGCCCAACCCCAATGCCAGAGTCGATAAGCGATGTCAGCGATTTGGTTTAAATACGGTGTGGCTATCTCTTCCATTAGTTTCGGTTGATCTGCCGTGGTCATCGTATTATCTTTTATGATGTTAAATGGTTTAAATCGGTTGTCAATAGTAATAGAAAGCGACAAGGTCCCGGTGCAGAAAAAGGTCGGTTAGTCAACAGCAACAACTCGTTGACCATGCGATGATATTGCCATTGACTTAAGTTATATTATCGTTATTTTCTTCTTCAGTGCGGATCGTGATTTGTGCCGGAGAGTATTCAGGATTGATGTTGAGTGATTTTCTTCGGCAGAGAATTGTTAGTTTAGACAGCAAGGCGGAGGTGATGATAATAAATCTTGTTGCGAAAACCGATGAATTATTCGGTTTCGCTGCGGTGATACCCAGAATTCTTAGGAGCAGGTATTGGATAAATAGCGTTTTGGGTAAGATACTTTGTATGAATCCGGATGTAGTTGTCCTAATAGCTTTTTCCGGTTTCAATTTATTTCTGGGAAGAAAATTACGCAAAAGCGGTATTAAAGTGATATACATCGCTCCGCCCCAGATCTGGGCGTGGGGCAAGTTTCGTATCGATATGCTAAGAAAAGCGGCTGATAGGGTAATTTGTCTCTTTCGTTTTGAGCAGAAGCCTTTACTTAAAGCGGGCATCAACGCTATTTACTATGGTTATCCATTCTATGATTTAATTACTCCAGGTAGGTACTGCGAGCAAATGGCACAATTACTGGGTGGGAACAATGATTTTCGATATATTGCCTTTTTGCCGGGAACCCGCAAGCAAGAGATCCAATATCATCAGCCCCTTTTTATTCATGTCTACAAGCAACTGTCACTACGATACCCCTGGTTGAAGGGTATAATCGTTGGTGGCTGGCAGGCAGATTTACCGGCGGGGATGATAATGGTGGATAGGGCATTGCGATATGATGTCATTGCTCAATGTGATGTTGCAGTTGTAGTTTCAGGGACCGTAACTGCTGAGGTCGCAATTCTCGGCGTTCCGATGGTTGTGTGCTATCATCTCAGCACCTTGAACCGGCTAATTGCTCGTTTTTTAGTTCATACACCGTATTTTGCCATTCCTAATATTATCGCTCAGAATAGAATAGTTCCTGAGTATCTGGAGCCCAATGAGCGCCAAGTTTATTCTGCAGTTTGTCGAATGCTAGATGACAGGAGATATCGAGCAGAGATGGTAACCAAATTGCGTTCGGTCAGAGCACAGTTGGTTTCAAGCGGGGCAACAGACAAAATCGCTGCTGAGATTTTAAAAATTAGCCGGGAAACTATTGGCAACGAATAATTAAATCGCCTGTCAACAAAGCCTGCAATGTTTGACAACTGTGTAATAGCGAGTAGAAGTTTTATAATGCTTTTCAAGATAATCCAATCAATGCGTCCCAAGCAATGGGTTAAGAACCTGATTGTTTTTGCTGCTTTAATTTTTTCCGAAAATTTAACAGAATGGACAATGGTTTTAAGGACGATTGTCGGGTTTTGTGCGTTTTGTCTTGTCTCCGGAGCGGTTTATATAATTAATGACATTTTAGACAGAGAGCAGGATCGGGTTCATCCTAAAAAACGATACCGTCCGATCGCCTCAGGACAACTTCCTATTTTTCCAGCAATATTGGCCACGGTGATTTCGCTTATTGTTGGGGGTGTGCTGAGTTTCTATTTAGACTGGCGCTTCGGTTTGGTAATTGTATTTTATTTTCTCTTACAGTTGGCGTATTCAATTGTTTTAAAAAAGATCGTCGTCTTAGATGTTATGGTAGTTGCAGCCGGTTTTGCGCTTAGGGCAATTGCCGGCAGTTACATAATTTCGGTACAGATTTCACCTTGGCTTTTCGTTTGTGCAATTCTTTTGGCACTCTTCATTGCTTTGGCAAAACGGCGCCATGAGCTTTTATTTTTGGAGGGGGGTGGTATTTCTCATCGGAGTGTTCTGGGAAAGTATTCAGAGACGCTTTTAGACCAGATGATAGCGGTTGCGACATCGGCGACAGTTATTGCCTACTCTCTTTATACCATTGTTCCGGAAACAGTTCAGAAGTTTGGTACCAACCATTTGATGCTAACCGTGCCTTTTGTTCTTTACGGTATCTATCGTTACCTCTATCTCGTTTATTGTCAGGAAGAGGGGGGGGTACCTGAAAAAGTGCTTTTTACCGATCTGCCTCTGATTATTGATGTGTTGTTGTGGTTAGCGAGTGTTGTGGCGGTCGTTTACTTCCGCGTTTAATTTCCTGGATTTTATCGTCAGTAGGGTTAGAATGGTCAGCATTACGGTAAGCAAACTGATGATTATGCCAATGTTTATCCAGAGGCGATCATAATATATAACAACCTTATGGTTGCCGGCAGGGAGTGGTATTGCTCTCAGACAGTAGTCGGCACATAGGATTTCCACGGGTTTTGAATTAACTTTTGCCTTCCAATCTGGATAGAAGATTTCTGAAAGCATTAATATTGCCGGACGGGGGTTTTCTACTTCCAGCACTATTTTTTCAGCTAAATGCTGGGTGATTGTAATCTTACCAATACTCTCTGGAACTGGATTAAACTCCGGCGCAGGTAGCGGTTTTTTTTCTAGTATCACCACTCTCCGGTAGTCAAAATCAGGTTTGGCGAGTATTTTCAGAATTTCTTTGCGGTCACTAATTACTACGCAGGTGTCTGATAACCACGTTCGTGGAAGGGCGATGGGATTATCGACAAATCCGTAGGCTTGAGTAAATATATCAATAAAGGGTTCATATTTGACATTTAGGAGGTCATTTCGGCGGGTGATTGGAATGTCAAATGTCGCGTAGTTATTAAGTTGCAGAGGGGTAAATCCCTCAAGCAGTTCCAGTTGCCATATTAGTCCTTCGTTTCGCTCCAGAATTAGTAAATCACCGAGACGCGCGTTGATTCGAAAATGGCTTTTTTGCGCTTCTGTCCGAAAGAGCTGAATTGCTGGGCGATGCTTGAAAAGTTGGTCAGGTCTGAGATTGCCGAGGTTAAATTTGTGACCGAAATGATAGAAATCGACAAAGGTAACGAGCAGGAGTAATGAGGCGAAGACCAGTGTCAAACGGCGAAATTTTATTCTTAGCCAGGTAATTCCAGTAGCGATGATTGCTAATCCGAAAAATATCGCCGATTGAACTAATGCGTTGTTCATGATAACCGTACTCTTTAATGGAAGCAGATGGTTATTTAATATTCTGCTGATCAAAAGTCCAAAAAGCAAACAGCCATATCCCAAGACGGCTAAAGCCGGTAGGAGCAGGCGAATGGTTGGTGATTTTTCCTTTATGAAATGGTCCATTCCCAATCCAGCCAAAAAGGCAAAACAAACGGTAAAAACCGCGGTAAAACGAGCGGGAACGCGAAAGAGTTTAAACCCCGGGAGTAATTCAAATGCCCAACGGTAAACCGGTGTGTATTTCCCGAGCGCTAAAAGTAGCGCAACCAAAGCCAGAATGGTAAACTGCCAGCGCAAATTATGGTGATGGTGAACCAGACCACTTATCGCTAATACTAAAGGGATTATCCCAATATATAACGCAGTTTCCCAGTAGAAGTAATTGCCAGAATTCTGCCAGAAAAAAACCGTGTCGGTTCCGCATTCAGTTCCAACACAGGTTACACTGCCGAAAAATTTGGGAATTAAAACTGTTATAAAAAACCAAGGCGAAAGGGATATTTCCGCTGATTCGATGTAACTCATTTGTTCGCGGATAGTATGCAGAGAAAATCGGTAGGCAGGTAAGAGAGCGCAGGCAGCCAGAGCAAATCCGATGAGGAGAGAGATACCAAGAAGGGGAAGTTGTTTTCTGAATAGGTGTGGGCGAGTGTCTTCCCAATTGAATATTACAAAAAGAATAAATAGAAATCCCGTTGAGCAAACAATGTAGAGGATCATCTGAGGGTGGCCGGCAAGGTTGGCAAATCCCAATGTGACGCCTGTACCGAGGGCGTCTTTAATCCGATGTTGAATAAGTGTGCGATAAAAGAAGAGGAGGATCAGTGGAAACCAGGCAAAGGTGCTAATCATTGTAAGGTGCATCAGATGCAAAACCATAAAACTGGAAAAGGAGTAAGTTAGGCCACTGATAATACCAGCAAAGGGGGACAGTTTCAACTCCCGCATCAACAGATAAAAGCCGATACCAGCAAGTAATAGATGTAATAAACATTTGATTTCGATAAGCCAGAATACATAGTTCTGATTAGGAGAGGCAATTAGCGCTAAAAGCCAGTTCAGGGGGTAAAAAACCTGCGTCTGAATATCCGCCAGAAAAGGGATACCAGCATACATATACGGATTCCAGATTGGTAGTGTAAATGCACGTAGTTTCTTAAAGAGGAAAAAGTGAAATGGGTAATACTGTTGGATCAGATCCTTGCCAATAAAATTTTTGTTGATGATGATTTCCCAGAAATATACAACAATCGCGGCAGCGATTATAAAATAAGGCGCAGCACTGATAATTATATGAGTAGTAGTCTTTGTCCGCGTTAATTCATTGTTAGTACGGTTACGTTGGGTCAAGTTTACTTGGTTAATAGTCAATTTGAGTCGGCTGGTTTTTAGAATGGAGGAGGCGTTTGCCCCGCGCAGCCTTTTCCCCAAATGGTCCATTGCGGATTGAGTTAAGTTCCATTTTTGCTTGTATTATTATTGAATCCGTTTGCGGGGTTTCCCCTTTCAGGCTGACAAATGCTTGGGCACCGGCGATTCTACCTTCTAAAATTGCAGTTGATGCCTCTTCAATACCACTGACATCACCGGCAACATAGACTGTTAGAACTGAGGTTTGCAGGTTTTCATTATGCCAGGGAACAAGCCCGCCTAGTTCCCGGATATAAACGAGTTCACATCCAACCTGGGACAAAAGTTCTACCAAGGGTGTGAGTCCGACGGCAAGACAGATAGTATCAACCCCCAGTTTTTTTTCAGTGCCGCTAACCGGTTTAAAGTTTCTGTCAACACGGCAGATGACCGCACCCATTACATATTCTTTCCCCAGCGCGGCTTTGATGGTGTGAGAGGTGAGGATGGGTACGTCCATGCGTCGGAGTTTGGCGGCATGGACGTGATAGCCACCGATGTAAGGCAAGGCTTCAACTACAGCGGCCACCTCGATGCCGGCTTGAATTAACTGATAGGATACGATGAGGCCGATATTTCCTGCTCCCACCATCAGCACCTTTTTCCCCGGTCTAATACCACAGACATTCATTAAAGTCTGGACCGCGCCGGCACCGTAGACACCGGGTAGATCGTTATTTTCAAAAAGGATGTTGTTTTCATAGGCACCAGTTGCAACAATCAGTCGGTCGTAGGCAAGTTTTCTGAACTCTTTGCTATCGGCAAGGCCAAGGATATTGGGTTGGAAGTGTCCAATGACGGTGGTGTTTAAGATTATCTCCGCCTTTGTGGAACGTAACTCCTGTTCGAGAATGGTTGCAATGTCAATTCCCCTTGTGCCGCAGTAATGACTTTTAGAACCGAAGAATTTGTGGGTCTGTTTTATCAGTTGTCCACCCAGACGCGGGTTGTCATCTATGATGGTGACCTGGGCGCCGAGGCGGGCAGCAACTATTCCCGCACTCATTCCCGCAGGCCCCCCTCCAACAATCGCAATCTCGGTATGCTTTACCTGCGCTGCTTTGTTCACAATTTTCCTCTCCCGTGCTGGCGTTCTACTCTGACTCCTGCCCGGAGTGGTTCGATACACACCATCGTGTTAGGTTTGCCGTCTACAATCATAAGACAGGATGAGCATCTCCCCAGGGCGCAGAAAAATCCCCTGGGCCGGTGGTGTTTCTCGGTGTAACGGAAAACCTTGATACCATTGGCAACGAGGGCAGCAGCGATTGTTTCTCCAAGATAGCCTTTAAGTGGTTTCCCCTCAAAATAGAATGTAACTTCCCGTCCCCGTTGAAAGACAAGGATCGGGTGCTCGCTGATTCTCGTTTTTAAACTTTCAGAGGCTTTCCTTCGCATATTTTACTGCGTTTTTAAATATTGCAATACCATCGGGCTGTGTCAAATTTTCCTGTTGCCAACGGGGGTGATGCTCCTTGATAATGAACCTTTCCGGATGGGGCATCAAGCCAAAAATTCTGCCTGAAGGATCACAGATGCCGGCTATGCCTGCTATCGAACCGTTTGGGTTACCAGGATACTTAGCTTCCCGGCCATCGCGGGTGACATAACGGAGGAGGATCTGGTTATTGTTTTTCAGCCGGTTGAGAGTTGCCAGGGAGTTGACGATAAATTTCCCTTCGCTATGAGCAACCGGCAGGTAGATGATCTCGGGGAGATTACAGGTAAAAGGGGAACGGGTGCTTTCGACCTTCAGATAGACCCAACGGTCTTCATAACGGCAGGAGTCGTTAGTGTCAAGAGTTACGGTTTGCGGCTCAAACGGCTTTTCGAATGCCGGAAGCAGGCCAGCTTTTACCAGTACCTGAAAGCCGTTGCAGATGCCGAGGATGAGCTTACCGGCATTGAGAAAGCGGTCGATTTCTGCCGCGAGGTTGTGTTTTAACTCGTTGGCGAGGACCCGCCCTGATGCGATGTAATCGCCATAGGAGAACCCACCGGGGATTACAAAAATCTGATACTCTCGAAGTAATAAGGGGGTTGATTTCAGCTGGTTGATATGCACCTTTTCGGAAGTAGCGCCGGCAACCTCGAAGGCGTAAGCGGTTTCTTCGTCGCAGTTAATACCTGCTGCAAAGAGGATACAGACCCGAACCATAGAAAGTAAGGATAACGGGTTTGTCGGACGAGTCAATTATTTTTTGCCCGCGGGACAGTTTGACAATAGCAAGATATTTTGTAAAAGAGAATGATGCGCAACGGGCATTTTTTTATCTTTTTGCTGTTAATGGTCGGTGCCGGTTGTCCCGGGCGCTTTTTAACTAACTCCCGGCAAGGGTTAACCAGACCGGCGGTATTGGCAGGAGTGGAAAGGTTTGTTGATGGCTGGGGAGTAAAAGGGAGGAGATACCTTTTAAAACTCTTTGATGATGGCGGTTTTGTGGAGGTTAACGGGGTGGATGTTGTTGTCCAGGGAACAGATGGGTTGAGGGACTTTTTTGATTACGGGAATGCGATAAAGTCAAAAGTCAGGATGGGATGGGTGCGCGTCGTGGCGGAGACAGTGTTTTGCGTCCTTATAGAGCAGAACGAGTTGCTGGATATTATCGGTGCTGGACCTGCAGTTTATGATGGGGTATTTGTACTAAAGGACAGGAGGATCTCTGCTATAAGTATCAATCCGGATATAGCCACAAGATTACAGCTCACTTGTCATGGTTTAAGTTTTTTAAATTGGGTCAGGGCGAATCAGCCGGAAGAGTTAAAAAGACTGATGCCGGATGGTAAATTTAAATTTACCGGAGATAACGGCAGAAGATTGGTGGAACTTTTGCGAAAATGGCGAGGGTGGAATTGACATTTGGGGAATGAGATGGTATTTTTGGTAATAAAGAAAGGAGGATAAGTGAACGGAAAAAAGGTCGGAGTGATCGGCGCCGGGACCATGGGTTCTGGTATTGCTCAAGTCTTTGCCCAAAACGGCTATGAGGTTATTCTTGTAGACCTGGAGCAGAGATTCCTGGATCGTGGGGTGGCGACAATAAAAAGGTCGCTCGAGAAGTTTGTGGAAAAGGGGAAGCTTACCCCTGATCAGGCGGATGCCACAATTAAACAGATCAAGCAGAGTTTGGTAATAGACTCCTGTGCTGACTGCGATTTGGTTGTGGAGGCGGTGATTGAGGATGTTAAAACCAAGCGGGATTTATTTTCCAGACTGGATCAGATGTGCGGGCAGGAGATGATCCTGGCAACCAATACCTCGACAATTTCGGTTACGCTACTTGGCGGCAGTACCAGGCGGGCGGACAAGGTCGTCGGTATGCACTTTATGAACCCTGTGCCTTTAATGCAACTGGTGGAGGTGGTTAAGGGGTTGGCAACCGCTCAGGCGGTGGTGGACAGGGTCGTTGAGATCGCCGGGGAGCTGGGTAAGACTCCGGTGGTGGTTAATGATTCCCCAGGTTTTGTTTCCAATCGGGTGCTGATGCCGATGATTAATGAGGCGATATTCTGTTTAGAAACGGGCGTGGCGGATAAGGAGGCGATCGACACGGTGATGAAACTGGGGATGAATCACCCGATGGGTCCATTAGCACTTGCGGATTTAATCGGCTTGGATGTCGTTTTGGCAATACTGGAGGTCCTTTACAAGGATTTGGGTGATCCGAAGTATCGTCCCTGCCCGTTGCTCAAGCGGATGGTGGCGGCAGGATTTTTAGGCAGGAAGACAGGAAGAGGTTTCTACGAGTATCACGGTTAATTCTCGTTAAATCTGGAGCACAGGTCGATGGCAGCGGTTCCGAACAGGAGGATCCTTTCAGTTTCTCAGGTCAACCGGCTTGTTGCCGGAATGCTTAGTGAGTACTTTTCTGACATCTGGGTGGTGGGCGAGATTTCAAATCTTAAATTTTATCCCAGCGGTCACATTTACCTTTCGCTTAATGATGAGGAGTCTCAGCTCGCTGCGGTCTGTTTCCGTGATTCGGCAAAAAAACTGCGTTTCAAATTGGAGGATGGTTTACTGGTAATTGCCCACGGAAGATTGGAGGTTTACGTCCCTAATGGCAAATACCAGATCGTTCTGGATGTGATTGAGCCTAAGGGGTTGGGTACACTTCAGCAGGCATTTGAGCAACTGAAAAGAAAACTGCAACGGGAAGGGCTGTTTGATGAGGCACGCAAGCGGCCCTTGCCTAGATTGCCCAAAGTGGTTGGTATCGTTACCTCGCCGGCGGGAGCAGCGATTCACGATATGATCAAGACCTTGCGATTACACAAAGCACACCTGACGGTCCTTTTCTATCCGGTTGCGGTTCAGGGGGATGGTGCGGCAGAACAGATTGCTGAGGCGATACAGGAGCTTAATCGCCGGTCCGATGTTGAGGTGATCATCATCGGACGCGGTGGGGGTTCATTTGAGGACCTCTGGCCGTTTAATGAGGAGGTTGTTGCCCGGGCGATTGCCAGTTCACGGGTGCCGGTTGTTACCGGGATTGGTCATGAAGTCGATTTTACGATCGCTGACTTCGTTGCGGACTACCGTGCCGCTACACCCACGGCAGCCGCTCAGACGGTTGCCAGAGGCTGGCAGGAGCTTGCTGATCGTTTCCGTCAACTGGCAGAAAAGATGTTCACCTTTATGCAGGAATGGCTGTTTGATTACGAACAGCGGATCGAAGAACTGAGCGGTCATCGCGGTTTTGAACTGGTCAGCCGTCGCGTGAGCGAAATTGGCTATCAGGTGCGGGTGTGGGAAGGGATGTTGACCGGCACATTTTTAACTCTTTTCCGCACCCTTAATGAGCGTCTGAACAGTTCGTTCTTTCGGCTTAACCGGCAGAATCCGGTAACAAGGGTCAAGTCCGCAGCGATCCGTTTAAGTGAATTCAACGTCAGAATGGAGCGGGTTATCAGCACGGCTAAAAACCACTGGCACACACAGCTCGGTGCGCTGACCGCCGGTTTACAGGCTTTGAGTCCGTTGGCGAGTCTGGCACGGGGTTATGCCATCTGTTTAAAGCCGGATGGCAGTCTAGTTAAGAGTACCGATCAGGTAAAGATCGGCGAGGCGGTAGTTGTTAGGGTGGTGGATGGCAGGTTAGTCTGCGAGGTTAACGAGAGGATAAAGGGAGGTTAAATGGCGAATAAAAACGAAGAAAAGTTAGATTTTGAGCAGGCACTTGCCGAACTGGAGAAGATCGTCAAGGAGCTGGAATCTGGCAATTTACCTCTAGAGAGGTCGCTGATATTATTTGAGCGCGGGGTGAGGCTGGCAAGGAGCTGTAAGGAAAAGTTGAACGAGGCAGAGGTGAAGATTAATAAACTGATTAAAGAGCGGGACGGAGAGTTAATTGAAGAGCCGTTTACGGATAAGGATTAGAATTCGCTGGCGTCGTACCCCAATACCTTATCCTTTCTAAAAACCGCAATCTTCTCGTCCTTCTCGTTGTAAAAGGTGTAATGCTCGCCCTCGTCAACGATTTTAGCCGCAATAATATTTACACGATAAACCGGTGAGCCTTCAAGATAAATATGATAGGTCATAATCAAGCCCTTTCTTTTATAACAGGTTAACAGGATTTGTCTATTTGTCAATTGTTTTCCAGCGGGTATGCCCAACGGCAAAGTTAGTATTTTAAACTATATTGCTGTCATAACCGCTATCAGGGTAGCCCGGGGCTAGCCCCCTATTTTTAATTAAGATATTGATAATCTGTTAGTTATGAAGTAAACAGATGTCTTGGTTTTTAGCGTCGGTATGGGGTTTGGTTGTGATTGTATTGTTGTATTTTATTGAATAATTTAATGTATTGGGTTATAATATTGATGTGTGGTTTATTATAGAAAGGGTGCGAGGTGATCTTTTTAATTTTGGTTACTTTAGTTTTTGCCCAGAGCTCAGATTACGGCGCCCCTGGTCGTTTTGCTTTTGCTTACCGGGTGGTAGATATACCAGGCACAGGCGAAACAATGTTTAGTTCCCTGATCTATTTTCCGGATTCTTCCGGATTCTTTCCGCAGAGTGCGGTGTCGGCACCAATTGTGGTTTTTGGCCATGGCTGGCAGATGGGTATTGATCGTTATTACTCCTATGCCAGGCATTTAGCAAGCTGGGGGTATGTGGTCTGCCTACCGACGGTCTCTAATCCGCTTTTTATTCCGGAACATGACCGCCGCGCCCGGCTGATGGTCGACGCTGCAAGGTGGGTTGCCGCCCGAGATACCGTTGCAGGAGACCGATTTTTCGGTAAACTTGATAGGACGAACTGGGGTTTTGCCGGACACTCTATGGGTGGTGGTCTGGCAATGCTTGCCAGTGACCTTTTTGGTCTGGTTGATACTCTCCGTGCGGTGGTCGCAATCCACAGTCCGCAGACCGATCCTCCAACCCGTTCGGCAAACCTTTTTGTGCCTAAACTTGTTCTGGCCGGCGGAGTGGACAATATCGCACCGTGGCGTGATGTTCGAGAGGCATACTGGGATTCAGCTCCTGCTCCTGGAACTTTTGCTGTTATTTATGGTGCAAGTCACGGTTATGTAATGGATTACTCTTATTTCTGGGAAAATGGTGGAACATCACTTATTACCCGCCAAGCACATCAGTTAATCATCCGGCGCCATATGACCGCCTATTTTGAGCGCTACCTGCGTGGGGATACGAGTAACTGGAATTATCAATACTGTTTTGGAGACTCGATTTTGGGGCATCCAACGATGGATACGGTAGAGGTGCGGTTAGTGCCAACCGGGGCTGAGAAGGAGAGCCAAAATGGCTGGCGGCAACCGAAATTTTACAATTCAACTGTTGTTCGGGGAGTGCTGAAGTTAAGGGATGGGGAAGGTTTGGGATCCGGTGCGTTTCTTTTTGATATTTATGGACGCAAGGCGTTTGAGCTTAAGCAAGGTTTGAACTATGTGGGAGGGCTTGCGCCAGGAGTTTATTTTTTGTATTTACCTAAAGAACGGTCAGTTTTTAGGTTAACGGCAGTAAACTGAATCTAATTTATTCCTTAAGACCAGCACGTGCCTGTGATTGAATGATCTGTTTCTGGGCAAGGAAGAAAAGTATGATGAGCGGAATTATGGCCATTGTGGTTGCTGCCATCAGCAGGGTGTAGTTGGTGGACTGCTCGCGCGAGAAGTAGGCAAGTCCAACCTGCAGGGGCCGGATCTGGTCTGAGTTGGTGACGATCAGTGGCCAGAAGAAGGAGTTCCAGGCAGCGATGGCGTTGAAGACAATGATCGTGGCAATCGGTGCCCGGCAGAGGGGGATGACGATTTTAAGCAGGATCCAGAGGTCTGAGCAACCGTCAATGCGCGCGGCATCAAATAGGTCCTGGGGTAGTTGTTTGATGTGCTGACGTAAAAGGAAGATGGAGAAGATGTTAACGATCCAGGGGACAATCATCGCCGCATAGGTGTCAATCCAGCCCAGTTTGTAAAGGATCATATAAGAGGGGACAAGATATACCGGCAGGGGAATCATCATCAGTGCAAGAAAGCCCATAAATAGCATCTCTCTTAACGGAAACCGGAGTCGGCCAAATGCATAGGCGGCGGGTATGCCGGTGAGGAGAATACCCAGTATTGATAGAGTGGTGATTAGTACTGTATTACCGAGATAGCGCAGGAGTGGTATCTGGCGGAATACCTCCAGGTAGTTGTCGAAGCGGAAGTGTTGAGGTAGCCAGGTGGGTGGAAAGCGGAGTGCTTCAAGGGGTGTTTTTACCGAGGTGGTGAGCATCCAGTAGAAGGGGATGAGCATAATTATACTGCCGAAAATTAGGATGAGGTGAATTGGGATTTGAAAAAGGTTGATTTTACGCATAATGGACCCGTTTTTCTAACAGGAGCCTTTGGCAGATGGTTAAGACCAGGATGATGAAGAAGGCAATGAAGGCAATTGATGCACCGTAGCCCAGACGCCAGAGTTCAAAGGCGTTTTCGTAGAAATAGTACATTATCACTTTGGTGGTACCAAGTGGACCGCCGGCTGGTGGGCCGGTCATAATCCAGACCTGGGCAAAGGTTTCAAAGGCGGCAATCGAGCTCATTATAAGGACATAGTAAGTGGTAGGCGAGAGCAGGGGCAGGGTGATTTTCCAGAGGGTCTGGAGAGGGGAGGCACCGTCGATCTTTGCGGCTTCGTAGTAAGTTTTGGGGATATTTTGCAGTCCGGCGAGGAATATTACGACATTGTAGCCGAGTGATTTCCATACACCCATCAGGGTGAGAGATAAAAGCGCAATGGATGGTCCACGCAGCGCATAGGGTAGCTCATTTCCGGGTGATGCAAAAAGCAGTTGAAAAATACCACGTGGGTCCTGAAGCCAGCGGATCCCGGTGATTCCGAAAATGGAAAGGAGATAGTTTAAAACTCCCCGTTCAGGGTGGAGAATCCATTTCCAGACGACAGAGACAGCGACGATTGAGGTAACCACCGGCAGGTAATAGATGGTCCGGTAGATACTGGGTCCGCGGATATGTTGATTTAAAAGTAGTGCGATAAAGAGCGAGAGGAATAGTGTTGCCGGGACTTCAAAAATAATGTACCAGCCAGTGTTGAGGAGTGATTTATAAAACATCGGATCTTTTAATACCATCAGGTAATTGTTGAGTCCCAGAAAGGTTCTTGGTCCAGCCATTCCCCAGTCGTAGAAACTCATCCGTACCGACAGAATGATCGGGAGGACGCGAAAGCCCAGGAGAATAACTAAGGCGGGCAATAGGAATAAAAATGCTGTGTTCAACTCTTTAACGCGGGGTGTAATTTTCATTAAAATGTAATTTAGTATAATCAGAGAAGTTTATCAGTCAAAGGTGGTTTTCTTTTACGCCAAGATTGACAGGGATAAATTTATCAATAAGTTTGATAGGGGTGATAAGATGAAATATTTGGTTTTAGTTGTTGGGGTTGTTTTTTGTTTTTGTTTGTGTGCAAGCCGGCAGACCGAACCTCTGTCACGGGAGAACTGGAACTTTGGTAAGGATGCGTCGCAGACAGAAGTGGGGAAGATGGTGTTGCGCAGTGCAACGTTTGCACCAGGACAGACACTTCCTAAGAGGTTTACCGGTGATGGAGATGATGTTTCGCCAGAGTTAAATTGGGATAATGTACCGGATAGAACCAAGAGTTTTGCCTTGGTCTGTTCGGACCCTGATGCGCCGGTCGGGACATTTATTCATTGGGTGATTTACAATATACCCGGTGCAGTTCGGCAGCTTGCGGAAGGTGTGGCAAAAGAGGCGAAACTGCCTGATGGTAGTACTCAGGGGATAAATGGATTCCGGCAGATTGGCTATAACGGACCGAGACCACCGCCGGGTAAACCACACCGGTATTTTTTCCGACTTTACGCTTTGGATACGGTTTTCGGACTGCCGGCGGGTTTATCGACCAAGGAGTTAGAGGAGGCAATTGCTGGTCATATTCTGGCAGCAGCAGAACTGATGGGCAGATATGGCAGATAGTTTAGATGCACGTTATCCCCAGCTTGTCGGGACAAACAGGGAGTTACTGGTGCAAATGCTGGAGGATGCAGCAAAAAACTGGCTGGCACACGATGGTCTATGGTTTCAGGCAGTGGAGAGAAATTTTGGGATTGATGCCGCAATCAGATTGGATGAGGAGGCGTGGCGCCAATTTACCGTTATTGAGGCAAAACGGATTATGGCAAGACATAACATAACACCGGGAGGTGGTTTGCCGGCTTTAATAAAGGCGCTGGGTTTCCGGCTTTACGCATTTATCAATTGGCAGGAGATAATTCAGGAAGGTGAAAATCGTGTGATATTTAGGATGTTAGACTGTCGGGTTCAGTCCGCGCGCAAACGCAAAGGTTTGCCTGATTTTCCGTGTAAGAGCGTGGGATTGGTGGAATATGAGTGGTTTGCAAAGACGATTGATGAACGTATAAAGACGGGCTGTCTTTTCTGCCCGCCGGACAAACATCCGGATGATGCCTGGTGTGCTTGGGAGTTCGTGATATGAAGATGAGAGATCAGCTGGTACCGAAACGTTATACGATGCGCGATACCCCAGTTCAGGAAAGACCCCGGGAGAGGTTACTCAGGTATGGGGCAGATAAACTCTCCGGGGAGGAGTTGTTAGCGGTGTTGATCAGCCGGGGGACCGCGGGTGTGCCGGTACGAGAAATAGCCCATCAACTTTTAGTTCAGTTCGGTTCGATAGCTGTGATCGGTGATGCCAGTGTTGAGGGGCTGAAGCGGATTCCGGGTATCGGTACTGCCAAAGCCTGTCAGATAAAGGCGGCGTTTGAACTTGCCCGTCGTTTTCAGGAAAGTCTTGTCCCGACAGAGAAGGAGGAGATTAACTCGCCGGAGGCGGTATACCGATTGGTCGCCCCAAAACTGACGGAGCGGAAGAAGGAGTGTTTCTTTACCATTCTGCTTGATACCCGTAACCGACATATCCGTACCGAGCAGGTTTCGGTTGGAACCATTGATACCACACTTGCCCATCCTCGCGAGGTTTTTGATGCTGCAGTTCACGACCATGCGCCGGCAATTATCTTGGTTCACAATCACCCTTCCGGTGATCCGACCCCTTCGGATGAGGACATCAGTTTAACTAAGAGATTGGTGGAGGCAGGAAAGGTATTGGGAATAAAGGTGCTTGATCACATCATAATTGGCGGACAGCGGTATTACAGTTTTCGTAGTCGGAGTTTGATTTAATTAAAAGTCTGTTTTAATCTCAGAGCGGATTTTAGATTGACTTTGGAGATGAGAGGATTAATATTTACCGACCAGCAACCAACAGAAAGGGTTAATTTATGAACAAAACAAGACCGATAAAGAAGATTCTCGTTACTGGAGCGGTAGGTCAAATTGGATCAGAGTTGACCTTGGCACTGCGCCAGCGCTATGGTGCGGATAATGTTATCGCCACCGGTAGAAAGACGCAACCCGGTAAAGAGTTGTTAGAATCCGGTCCATTTTATTTCATTGACGTTGCCCGCAGGGAAACAATTGTTGAGGTGGTGAAGAAACACGATATCGACACTATTTTTCACTTGGCGGCGATTCTGTCCGCGGCAGGAGAGAAGAATCCGCAGTTGGCGTGGGATGTTAATATCAATGGACTTTATAATGTTTTGGAGGTTGCCCGGGAATATGAGATGGCACGAGTTGTCGTGCCGAGTTCAATTGCGGTTTTCGGACCAGAAACCCCCAGCCATAATACGCCCAATGAAACCGTGCTTAAGCCCCGAACAATGTACGGGATAACTAAAGTTGCCGGTGAGCTTTTGGGAGATTACTATTTTCGGCGTTTCGGGCTTGATGTTCGGGGATTGCGTTACCCAGGAATCATCTCCAATGTTACCTTACCCGGTGGTGGCACGACCGATTATGCGGTAGAGATATTTTACGCCGCGATTAAGTTTAAACGGTATAACTGTTTTCTGCGGGCAGACACCCGTCTGCCAATGATGTATATGCCCGACTGTATCAAGGCAACGATTATGCTCGCTGAGGCACCGATTGAGAATCTGAAGCACCATTGTGATTTTAATGTTACCGCAATGAGTTTTACCGCCGGGGAACTGGCACAGGAGATTAAAAAGTACATACCCGATTTTGAGATTACTTATGAGCCGGATTTTCGCCAGGCAATTGCTGACTCCTGGCCCGAGTCCATTGACGACTCCGCGGCAAGGGCCGAGTGGGGCTGGCAGCCCGACTATGATATGCCGGCAATGGTAAAAGATATGCTTGAGGTGTTGGGAAAGCGGGCAAAGGAGGATAAGTTAGGTTGGCCATCCGAAGGGGCATAAGATAAACTTTGAATGAGCGATATCCGAAGAGAGCCGGTTGAATCCGCATTACCCATTGATAAGGTCGGGGTAAAAGGTCTGCGCTATCCGATCGTCCTTCTGGATAAAGCACATAAACATCAACACACCATCGCTACCATCAGTATGTTTGTTGATTTACCAAAGGAACAACGCGGCACATTTATGGGGCGGTTTGTGGAGATTCTGAATCGTTATCACCGGGAGATTGACGTCCACAAAATCGGCGAAATTCTCCGGGAGATACGGGAGAGATTAGGGGCAAACTCGGCTCATCTGGAGATGGAGTTTCCTTACTTTGTGGAGAAGGCTGCACCGGTTTCCGGCGTGCGTTCCCAGATGGATTACCGTTGCTGGATCAGCGCCAGTTTGAAGGAGCGATTCCGTTTACGTTTAGGCGTAGCGGTACCGGTAACCACGCTTTGCCCATGTTCTAAGGAATTGAGTGGTAAGGGCGGACACAATCAGCGTGCTGAGATTCGGGCGGTGGTAGAGTTTAAGGGGTTTTTCTGGCTTGAGGATCTGATCAACATACTGGAGGAGTGTGGTTCCAGTGAGGTTTATTCACTATTAGAACGGGAGGATGAAAAACATCTGACCGCTCAGGCTTTTGATAATCCGGCTTTTGTTGAGGATGTAGTGCGCAAGGTCGCACAGCGACTTGAGTGTCAGTCCCAGATTATCGGTTATGAGGTGGAGGTGGAGAGTTTTGAGTCCATTCACCATCATGAGGCTTATGCCTATATCAACCGGCTGGAGAGATGAGGACAGTGCTGGTGGACTGTTATTTACAGGACAGTGAATCAAAAATGATTTATTACCGACAGATGATCAAGAGTCATTCGGACATTGTGGAGGTGAAGTTGTGCGAACTTAAAAGCGACTTTGATCTGTCAGGGATTGATGCGGTGGTTTTATCCGGGTCACAATGGATGATTTCCGAAACCGAACCGGACCGGCAACTGCAGGAGTTTATTCGTCAATTAAATATACCGACACTTGGGATATGTTTTGGACACCAGTTGCTTGCCCGTTCCTTCGGTGCGGTGGTAAAAAAGGGGGAGTTGATTGAGCGGGAGGAGAAAATCCGGATAAACAAAAGGTTGGAGATTTTTGCGGGTTTTGATTCGGCCGTGGTAATGCGGGAGAGCCATCAGGAGTATGTTACACCGGAGTCAATTTTAAAGATTAACTGGCAGATCGGCGCAGAGTCCGATTCCTGCCCGGTTGAGGCAATCAGACATCCGCAACTTCCAATTTACGGGGTCCAGTTTCACCCAGAACGTTCTAAAGAAAACGGAGAGAAGTTATTCGCCAACTTTTATCATCTGGTCCTAGGGAAATAACGAGGTAAGATATTTTGGATGGTGATGGCGATAAAGGGGATAACAAGTGGGTCAAGAGCGAAGCGGAAGCGGTTATTTTCGCCCACCTCGGTGAAATTTCCTACCAGAAAGGCGTAGCTAATTGTCAGCCAACAGAATAGTAATGCCCGATACAACCCGGGGTTTTGCCGTTTGAGTCGATAGCCCAGTACTAACGTCAGGAGATAGGCGGCAATCAGCCATAAACCGGTATTGGTGAAGGATTGAAGGTAGTAACGGAGCGGGTTGTTGGTGCGCAATCGGGAGTTAATGCGGGTGTTAAAATTGCCGAGAAAAATGAGATTGAAGATGCGGGCGAAAGTCTGAATTTTTTCCCGATTTGGCTTGAGAAAGTAATAGTAGTCAGCGGGAACGAAGAAGATACCGATGGCTTCAGTTAGTCCCCGGAGGTAAGCAGTAGGTTTCGTGAATAGAATTTTGAACGCATCTTTGCCATAGGAACGGGCAATTTTGATATAGGCGAGGTGGTTAAAGTTCGGGGCACCGCTCATTTTTTTCTGCAGGTCAAGAATGGGAATGTCGGTCAGGGAGTCCGGTCCGATATATGGCTGGTATTTCGTTAGTTCACTAAATGGTGGAATAAGCGAAATTTCCGATATGATGGCCTGATGGTAAATTGCTTGCCGTTCTTTAAACGAGAGCATACTGTTAGTCATCTTGGAGAAGTTCATTCCCCACCAGGTGCTGGCAGTAAATTGACGGTAAAGGAGCAGGTTTTTTGTATACCAGCCGCCGACCAGAGCAAGGGTGATTATTAAACTCAAGATGATGTGTTTTCGTTGTCCGGGGTGTAAAAAAAGCAGTACGATGGCACAACCGAGGATCCAGATCAGGTGAAACAAACTCCATAGTAGGGCAGTTAATCCGAGGCCGGTAAAGAACAGGAGGGCATAAATGAATCGGGGGCGCTGGGTGAATTTTACCCACATAAGAGCAGAAACTACCAGTGTTACACAAATTGGATAGGTGTAAAATAGCCAGTTTTCGTACAGGATACAGGCAGGACTAACGATGAAGATGGCGACCAGACCAGTAGCGATCAGCGGTGCAATGCCGATACTTTTTAGTAGCAGATAAAGCGTGATCGTAAGTGTGATACCAAGGATTAAATAGCATAACCAGAATACGGTAAATTGGTGGTCCGAAAAGATGTTGATGACTGTGCCTAAGAAAATATTCATTAGCGGTGGTTGAGCGTGAAGATAAAAGATACTGCGAGCGAAGTCGGTACGTAATAGATAGGGGTCAATATACTGCCAGAACCAGTCTAAAGGATTGTGGTCAAACTGGATACCAGCGTTGCGATAGAGGAGCCGGGAGATGATAAAAGTTAATATTAACCATAGAAGAAAGACATTGCCCTTAAGTTGCTTGATACCGGTCGGTTTAACTTCCTTCTTTTGTGCGCTAAGGGATTTTGCTTTTTTCGGCTGCGTTCTACTCACAAAGGTCTCACCTGATTTAGAGTTAAGTTATACCTTGAATTCACCACCAGTCAATAACAGATTTTAAAGCCTTTTGCTAATTGCGGTTTATTCTGGGATCACCGCTGTGCTTGTTTGACACAGCTAACAGATATCGGATAATTGAGTTGGTGCGCATTGTACAGTTTTTGTCTTTAATTGCCGTTACTTCTCTGGTTGGTTGCCGGATTGAGATCGGACCGCCGGTGATCACCAAAATCGTGGGTCAAACAAATGTTGTTGCCCTGGATAGCAGTTATTTTGAATGTCAGGTTGGTGTTCCAGCAATAGGTCCTTTACGGTTTGAGTGGTGGGGTTCGCGAGGGCGATGGGCGCGTAATGACCTGCCTCGGGTCGTGTGGTATGCACCAGAGTCATCGGGTGCGGCGTTAATTCGGGTTAAAGTAACAGATGGGAAGGGCAGGGAGACGGTTGATTCTCTGGAAGTGAGTATCACCTCCAGGAAGGTTGTTTTTATCAGATGGGAGGGAATGGTTAAGGCGGGAGAGTGGTTATTTTTCGCTGATTCCTGCCGAGTAAATTACCGTCTTTATGGCCGCGCCAGTGCTGATACCGGGAGTATGTATCTAATTTTCCTTAACATGGAGAATTTTGTCCGGTGGTGTAATAACGAGAGTTATGAGTTCCGGATTAGACGCCGGGCAAACGATGTTCGACCATTTTATGACACTATCTCGGAAAGTGATTTCTATTATCTAATTCTAGATAATACCCTAAGCAGCAGGGATTGTGGGTATCAGGTTAATATTGAGTTGGAATCACCCTGATATTACCGGGTGCCAGCCCGCCTTTTTTAACAGTTTGAGGAACAGACTGACCGGTAGTCCGATAACGTTGAGATAACAGCCCGAAATTTTTTTGATAAACATTCCCGCGGTTCCTTGGATGGCATAAGCGCCAGCCTTGTCATAAGGCTCTCTGGTCTTTATATACTCATCAATTTCCTGATTAGTTAGTCTCCGAAATGTTACCAGCGTCTTTTCCACATCGGCAAAAATTTTATACTCTGGTAAACGAATAATCGCAACTCCTGTTATAACTTGATGTGTTTTATTAGAAAGTAGTTTAATCATCCGCTGGGCAGCAGTGGAATTTTCGGGTTTGCCCAGAATGTTGTTATTGATCATAACAATTGTGTCCATACCGATAACGACACCATTTTTGACCTGACGGCTGGCAGAGAGTGCCTTAAGCAGGGCGAGGGTGAGGGCAAGTCGTTTAGGGCGGGCATTGTTTTTCACTGCCGGCTCAATGAATGATGGCTTGATAATGGAAAATTTCAGTTTAAGAGATTTGAGGATTTTTATGCGCCGGGGTGAGGTGGAAGCCAGATAAAGTCTCACGGTAGAAATGCGCGGAATGTGCTTTTACCGAATCGGACGTCAGGCAGTTTTTTGATCCTGATCTCAAAGTCATAGCGCCATTGTTTCCCCAAGCCGGACAGGGTGCCGATTGCTTCCCAGCAGTGGAGGTCGCGCCAGAGGTTAATTGAGTAGTCAGTGAGTTGTTTCCGGATAAAGTTGTAACCGAGGGAGTTGAGTCCTATTTGCCAGCCTTGGTAGTGAAAGAGAATGGATCCGGTGAGCATATTTAGCTGGTTTCCAAGGGAGTGATTGATCCGGAGTTCCCAACCTTTTTTGTACTGGTTTGTGGTGTCGGTGCGGGTGTAGTTCCAAGCAAAGGTGGTGAGTATGGCGTAGTCGTTACCAAAGCGGAGCGATTCTGGCAGGAACGAGAGGTTACCATCAAGATAAAGGTCAAATCGGTTGGTGATATTATTGGTGTCGATAAACGGCAGAAATATTAGGGGGTGGATAGTGAGGGTTGCCGAGAGCGGTGCTAATTTCTGGGTGACCAGGTCGTAACCGGTACGAAAGTTAACCATACCTAAGTCAAACTTCTGTTGCGTTACAGTTTTAACCTGAAAGCCGTTGTTAATGTTTAGTTGGATTTGTGCTGCCTCCGGGTCAGTCAGGTTTATTTTTCCGGATAGTCCGCCCGGCGTAACCTTTGGTGAATAATTGAATTGGATATTTGGTGTAACGGTATGAAGTAGACCGGTGAGTTGCAGGGCAGTGACCGAGAAGACACGGAAGAGCGAAAAACTGGTGTTGAAATAAAGTGAGTAGCGGGGTGCTGGTGGGGTAGTGTCGGTTAGCAGGTCCATATGGGAGATGGTGATACCTTCTGAGGTGTTGAATGTACCCATTATTTTCTGAGTGGTGTTGAGCGTGAATTGATTGGTAAATAAGCGCTGGCGTGGTTGAATTTGGTGATGATAGATTCGGTGCTGTTCAAAAAAACTGAACTGGTTAAAAATGTCCAGAATACCGACGGGTAATTCGGGACTGGTGATGGTAAAGATGCCGGTCGGTACAAGCCGAATGCTGGTGAGGGTATCAATACCCATGGAATCCGCTTTTTCCTGGCGGCGTGAAAAACTAAGGGTGGGGTTGATGTTCCAACCAGGCAGGAGTGGCCGGGTGCCGAAACTGATAGTGGCATGGGGAAGCAGCAGATAATCGTAATGCCGCATATAGTAGGTGTGGCGTTCAGTGCGGAGGTTTATCCGACCGAAATTCGGGAATCTGTGGGTTAGTGCGGCATAGGAGTAAACTTCCTGTTTAAGCCAGTCAAGCTGGTCTTCCGCATAGTCCGGAGCATAGGCAGTGTCAGAAATGAGTTCGGTCTGAATGGTGAGATCGGTTTTGGGTGTCAGTCTGCTGGTGTTGCTGAAATTGAAACTGTAGCGCCGTGAATTGGGGTTCTGTGGATTCCAGAATTCACGGATAAACGCACCCTGGAGTGAACCACGGGAGTAGGGTTCAACGATATACACCGCTTCGGTACGAAATTGTAATCCTTTACGGGTCATAATGTCGGCAATAAATGTGGCATCAGCGTAGTCATTAATTACCCAGTAATAAGAGATGCCTTTGGCATAATAGCCTTGGTCTTTGGCGTTGCCGACCTTGAAGGGCATCAGCCCGGATTTACGTTTTGAAGCCACGGGCACCAGCCAGAATGGTGCGGCAAGCACAGGAAATTTTCCGATACGAAGGATAACCGGTTGGGTGATGGCGATGTCGTCCATATACAGTTTGACCCGTGGCCCAAAGAAGGTATAGTGGGGATGGGGCAGATCGCAGGTGGTGTAGTTGGCTTGTCGGGCGTGGAGTACCTTTTCCTTTACGAGCCAGACCTCATTGGCGTAGATAAAACCGTTTTCCACTCGGGAGCGAGCGTTACGCATCATGCCTCTGCGGGTATCAACATTGTAGTGAAGTTCAGTGCCGTCCACCGCTTCGCTGGTGGTTTTAAAAATGACCCCATAACCTGATTCGGGAGGAACACGCGTGTAGGCACTGAGGGTATGCCGGCGGATATCATAGCTTATCGAGTCGGCGCAAACCGACATATCGCGGTATCTTACCCAGGCGGAATCCAGAAGAATTACCCGTTCTTCACGGGCGAGAAATAGCGCCTGTTTGGCACCGTAATAGACGATATCAGCCGGAGTGGTATCAGCAGCAGTGGTACTGGAAGGATTCTGGGTTAACAGTAGTAGCAATAAAAGCATCGGGATATGTTATTGGGCAGTTGGTCAATGTCAACGAGAGTCAAGCGGACAGTTACGACAGAGCGGATTTTTCCGGCAGTTCTCTTTAGCGAGGCGCACTAATAGAGCGTGAAACTCGTTGAAGACTTGGATGGTTGAATTTGGATCATTCCCCAAGTAGCGAGCAAGGGATTGTTCGACCCCATGGCGCAGTTCTTCGTAGGGTTCGTCACCGGTGATCAGTCCGTAGCGGCTAAGGATCCGCCGGGTGTAAGCATCGATGACAAACACCGGACGGTTGAGGGCATAAAGGAGTATTGAATCGGCTGTTTCTGCGCCTACACCGTAACATTTTAATAATTGAGCGCGAATGGTAAGCGTGGGGAGAGCGGACAATCTTTTCAGTCCACCTTGGTCTTGCAACCATTTGACTACCGCAAGTAAACGGTGTGCTTTGATGTTGTAGTAGCCGGCGGGACGGATTAACTGAGCGAGTTTCTGAGGTAGGGTGAGTCTTAAGCGTTCGGGATGTAAGAGGTTGGCTTTTTTTAGATTGGTAATGGCTTTTTCAACATTCTGCCAAACGGTATTCTGAGTGAGAATTGCACCGACGATTACCTCAAATGGTGTTTGGGCAGGCCACCAGTGCTGTGGGCCAAAATAATGGAATAGTTTCCGAAATATCGACCACAGTTTACCGGCCGTGTCAGCGGCTGTGAAGCGGACAGTTGGTAGTTGGTTCGGTGCCACGGATGAAGACTTCATAACGGGCACGGGGACAAGCCGAAACAGCCCGTTTGCCCGATTGTTCACAGATGGCAATGGTGATGATATCCGGCGGCACAGGAAATGTCGTAACGGTATCAGCGTAAATCTGTTTCATTAATTCACCCCAGACTGGAGCAGCAACTACACCACCGGTGGCACCTCGAAAGATGGTTTTTTTTCGATCAAAACCAATCCAGATGCCGCAGGTTAAATTTGGGGTGAAGCCGATAAACCAGGCATCGGTGTATTCGTCGGTTGTACCGGTTTTACCTGCAGCCGGTCCAGTATAGCCCAAAGCTCGGATGGTTGTTCCTGTGCCTTCGTTAACTACACTTTGCATCATACTGGTAATTACATAAGCGGTTTGGGGTCTTAATGCCAGTTGAGGTTCGGGATGATTTTCTTTAATTAAACGGCCATTTTCATCCTCAATTTTTGTTATCATTAATGGTTTGACCCGAACTCCCTGATTGGCAATTGTATTGAATGCGTTGGTCATTTCCAACAGGGTGAGTTCTATTGAGCCCAAGGCAACAGAGTAATAAGCGGGGATTTGAGTATTAATACCGAGTAGATTGGCATATTGAGCGACAACGTTTGGGCCAAGTCTTAAGGCGAGCCGGACCGCCACAAGATTGCGAGAGAGGGCAAGGGCACGACGCAGGGTCATGTGACCTAAAAATTTCTGGTCATAGTTGCGGGGGCGATAATCGGGCTGTCCGGGGATACGAATGACAATTGCCGAATCATTTTCAATATCCGCGGCAGTCATGCCGTTATCGATTGCAGCGGCAAATACGAATGGTTTGAAGGTACTGCCAACCTGGCGCAAAGCTTGGGTGACGCGATTGAATTCGCTGTGGCGAAAGTCACGCCCCCCGATCATTGCTCTGATTTCTCCGGTTCGAATATCTTCAACGATTAGTGCGCCCTGTAGATAGGTGGGAGTAGCGGTGGAGTCGACCCGGCTAACTGAGTCGTAATCAATCTTTTTGGGAGTTAGACGGTATTCAGTTTCCAAACGGTTAAGCCAGTTGATTAGTATACGGTTGGCAGCTTGTTGAATGTCTAAGTCAAGGGTAGTGTAAACCGTAGCGCCGGATTTATAGACGAAATCATAGCCATAGTTGTTGATCAGATAGCGTCGAACTTCTTCGGCAAAGTAAGGTGCTTCGTTGGTAATTCCTCCTGCTGGTTGGACTGATAACGGTTGTTTAACTGCCTCATCATATTGTTCTTTTGTTAAGTGTCCGATACGATAGAGCTTAGTGAGAAAGTAGTTACGCCGGCGGATAAGCCGTTCCGGATGTTTATAAGGTGAATAGGCAGAAGGGTTGGCAATCATTGCGCCGAGGGTTGCACATTCGATCGGGTCTAACCGTGAGACATGTTTGCCAAAATATCGTTCACTCGCCGCGGCAACTCCGTAAATCGAGCCGCCAAACCAGACTTGATTCAAATACATCTCAAGAATTTCCTGTTTGGAGTAGTGTCGTTCCAATTCTATTGCCAGTACCATTTCTTTGAGTTTCCGACTCAATTGGCGTTTTGGTGTTAAAAACATCGACCGGGCGAGTTGCTGGGTAATAGTTGAGGCACCCTGAAGGTTGCCAGGGTGAAGGATGTTGGCAATAAGCGAACCGGCAACCCGGATTAGGTCAATCCCCCAGTGAGAATAAAACCTTTTGTCTTCAACTGCTACCACCGCAGTGACTAAAGCGGTCGGAATTGTTTCCAAAGGAACTGGTCGCCTTTTCTCTTGGAATAGTTCAGAGATTACCCTGCCTTTACAGTCTAAGATGCGGGTGCTTGCCGGTGCTTTATAATTAAGTATTGTCTCTGGAGAAGGCAGGTCAGCACGCAGCCGGATATATCCATAGGTAATTGCCATTACCAGAATGACTAAAAAGACAAATAGGAAAATCATTAGGTTGCGCAGACGGTGGGAAGGCAAAGTTTAACTCCTTGTTTTATGATATTTCAGGATGTAAATCGATTGATAATCTCATAACTGACTGCCAGGCGAACCATATCAAGTGTTTCCCCTTCGGTTGAAGCCTTAACCAGCCAGTGTTCTACCGGTGGAATTGTTCCTCCGTGAATACGAATGGCATCGTTGACCATTCGCTGTAAAACGGTCTGTGCCTGAAGTTTTAAAAGTAGTGAGTTATACTGAATTGAGGTGCTGGTAGTAGCCAGCCAGGCGGTATGATAGACAAGTAGACGAAGGGATTCGTAATTCCCAGCCATTTCGGCAAGGGTTCGTTGGACCTCTTTTTTTGCAAGAATCGGTTCGTTCATTGATTTCCAGTCTCGGGCATAAAGCGCGGTAGTTTCAACGATGCGTCGGCAGACTCCAGTGATGGCAGCAGCACGGCTGACTCTTGCCAGTGCAAACCATTTTTGTCCTAAGGACATTGCCTGGCCGGGTCTACCGAGGATTTTATCAGCAGAAACCCGAGTGTCTCGGCAAGAAATCAGTGGTGTATCGTTTTCGGTGAAAATTTGCGTATTAGAGGTATCCCGTTCGATTATGAAACAGGTGATTCCTTCGGAGGTGGTAGCGAATAACAGGCAGAAGTCAAAGTCAGGGCGAGAGAGTTCCTTGATGCCGTTAATAATGTAGTCATTACCGTCTGGGATCGCGGTGGTAGCCATCTGTTCTGGAATGGCGAAAGGTTTGGGTTCGTAAAAGGCAACAGCATAACTTTTTTCGCCACTGACCACAGGGAGAAGGAATGTCGGTTTTTGTTGTTCCGAACACTCGTAGAGAATCGGCGTGAGATCACCCCACTCGACCGGAATAATGGTAGTAGAAAGTTCCTCGGCGATTAGACAGGCTTCAATTAAACCCAATCCCCCTCCGCCGAACTGTTCCGGTACCCCGGCACTGTAAAGGCCGATTTCCTTTAATTTGTCGGTTGCCTGACGGGCAATTTCTGCCCGTTCTTGTTTCGTTTTGGCATTGAGGAACTTTGGTTCTAACGGTAGTAGGTCACGGCGGACAAACTCGTGTGCGGTGGCACGTACCATTTCAGTATCTTCGGAAAGGTTGAAATCCACTTAAGCCTCCGTGCCGGTGGTTTTTCGGGTATAGTCTGGGATCAGCAGTGGGGAACGGATCTGTGAGGTGATTCCTCGTTCCCTTAGTTGGCGACGCCACCTTTCTAGGTGGTCTAAAGTTAGTTGTGGCTGGGACTGACGGTGGTTTGCCAGTTCTACCGCTTTTACTCCAGCACGACGGCCAAAGACGATGACATCAAGTAGTGAATTGCCCATCAGTCGATTTCTCCCATGAACGCCACCAGAAGCTTCACCTGCCACAAGTAGATAAGGAATGTTAGTCTGACAGTACGGGTCAATTACTACACCACCGTTTTGATAATGAAGGGTAGGGTAGACCAAAATTGGTTCTTTGTCAATTTCGATGCCGAAACGGGTAAACTGCCTGACCATGGCCGGCAGTTCTTTTTTAATCGTTCCCGGTCCACGTAAAATTTCAATCATTGGTGTGTCTAACCATACTCCCCAGATCCCGGCTGGGGTCTTAATGCCTCGATTTTCAGCACACTCCCTGATAATTGCTGAAGCGACTACATCTCTTGTTTCCAACGGGAAAATAAACTGTTCACCATTAATATTAAGAAGTTGTGCGCCCAGACTGCGGACCTTTTCGGTTACCAATTGTCCAACAATCTGCTGAGGGTAGGCGACACCGGTTGGGTGATATTGCATTGTATCAATAAACACCAGTTTCGCACCGGCGCGATAAGCAAGGATCAAGCCATCACCGGTGGCACCGTAATGATTGGAGGTGGGAAATCCTTGATAGTGGAGTCGGCCCGAGCCACCAGTGGCGATGATTACGCTCTTTGCCCGAATGACAAAAAAGCGGTTGAGGTTAAGGTTGAGAAGTACCGCACCACTGATTTCACCGGTTGGAGTGGTGAGCAACTCAACCGCCGGGCAGAACTCCAGGATTTTAATTTCTGGACGGCTTTTTACTTCATCGCGGAGGTTACGCATAATTTCAGCGCCAGTGTAATCACGGCAGGTGTGCATTCTTTTACGGGAAGTCCCACCGCCATGAATGGTCTTCATTGAGCCATCCGGATTTTTGTCAAATATTACACCTAAGCTTTCCAACCATTCAATTGCCAGAGGTGCATCAGAGACCAGTGCTTCAACCAGTTCAGGCACATTGGCAAAATGCCCGCCCCCAATGATATCAAGATAATGGATGGTAGGTGAGTCGTTATCCTTATCAGCAGCCTGAATCCCGCCTTGTGCCATCATCGTATTGGCATCGCCCAGCCGAAGCTTAGTGCATAGTATCACTCGGGCGTTTAGGTCATCAGCGGTTATTGCTGCAGCACAGCCAGCACCCCCACCACCGATTACCAATACATCACATTCAAATTCTGGTGAATTTAGGTTGATGTCAGTAGGTTGAAGTAAGCTGTCGGCTTCAAGCAGTAGGGCGAGTTCCTTGGGTGTGCGGTCGCCGGTGTTCGGGCCGATGGTCAATCTATTAAAGGTGTCATCCCGGTAATCAGGGTGGAAATTTTTTAGAAGGGTTTCTTTTTCTTCCACCTTTAACCGCGGAAAGTTCTGTTTTAATCTCAGGTCTCTGCTCCGGGTAATTTTCGAGACAAGTTCTTGTAGTGATGATGGATAACTCATTTTACTCCTCTGGTTCAATATCACGAGCTGCGTAAAGTTCTTGAAGTTTTTCTCTATCCAGTTTTTTTAATCGAGTGATTTCATCGGTGAATCTACCGCTGCGTATTTCTTGGGTTATTTTTGTCAGATGTGGAGAACGGGGGGCAAGTTTACTACCATAAATTCGCCGGCAAAGCAGGGCAGCATGATGTTTGACCAATTCTGCCGGACAGCGGGAAACACACAGTCCGCACATAATGCAGTCAAATGAGATGTCGGCTACCGCCGGGATTTCACCACGGAGAATGGCTGAGACATAACCCAAAACATCAATATCCTGAGGGCAGGATTTGGTACAGGTGTTACATCCGTAACAGCGCAGCATCTCCGGGTAGAGGTCTAAGACCTCTTGGGGAGCACCTTTAAGTTCGGAAAGCTGGTACCTAGGCAGGTGTGCCGGGAAGAACGGGAGCATTGCCAGTTGCATATTGGGAACCACTTTCGTCTGACAGGCTAAGGCAAACTTCAGGTGGTAATCACCTGCTACTCGATAGACGGTTGCACAGGCGCCACAAAACCCACCCCGACAGCCGACACCACGAATCAGGCGGTAGCCAGCGTACTCAAGTGCCTGTAAAATGGTTAAAGAATCAGGTACTCGATGGGACTCACCCATAATATAGATGTCAATCAGATTTTCACTCATCTTTTAGCTCCTGGTAAAACTGATCAAGATAATAGTCATCGGCTGGTTTCAGATGGACTAATAGATGTTTCATCTGTTCAATTGCGCGATTTTTTACGATATAGTGTTTGATAGTAGTGTCCACCTGTGGGCATGAAAGTACACACTGATAACAACGATCACAATCGGTGCCGACTATTGTTTCCAGTGCCAAACTGGTGCGCTGGGCGGTGCGTTTCAATCGGCTTGGTTCCCGTGCCAATAGTGAACAGATATCAATACAGTTACCACAGCCCAGACAGGCACGAGTTCCGATAATTTCGTCACTGATCTTTAAGGTGTGCGAAGGTCCGAAACCAGAGGAAAGTAACCGGCAACGCGGAACCGGTGATTCGGATATTTCTAAAATTCGTTCCAGAATTTCTCGTATCGCTGTGATATCCGTCTGCTTGGTATTGGGCATTTTTAATTCTGCTTGGCCTTTTTGATTTCTTCGGTCAAAAGTGGTACAATCTGAAACAGGTCACCAACTACGCCATAGTCAGCGACCTTGAAGATATTGGCTTCCGGATCTTTGTTGATCGCAACAATGCATTTAGAATTAATCATTCCAACTAAATGCTGGATTGCGCCTGAGATGCCACAGGCGATATAGAGTGGAGGGGAGACGGTTTTGCCGGTCTGCCCGACTTGAAACTGGTGGTCCCGCCAGCCGGCGTCAACCGCCGCACGGGATGCGCCAACCGCGGCGTTGAGCACGGAAGCCAGTTCTTCCAGCAAAGCGTAGTTTTCCGGCCCTTTCATTCCCCGTCCACCGGAGATGACGATATCCGCCTCAGTGAGTTCAATAGTTTTCATCACCGTTTTAACGATTTCGGCAACCCGGGTGCGCAGTTCGGTTGGGGTTAACTGAGCGGCAACGATTTTGCCGTCACGGTTCTGTTCATTGGCAGGATTAACCGCCCGGGGTCGTATGCTGAGAATTAAAGGATTAGCTTCCGGTGCTTTGACATCGGACAGAGCTTTGCCTGCGTAGATTGGACGGGTGGCAACAATTGCACCGTCTTCGGCAAAATTGACTGCCGTGCAATCCGGCAGTAGCGCTGTCCCCAGACGGGCGGCAAGGGTTGCGGCAAGGTCTTTGCCTAAAGCGGTGGCACTGAGAATTAGGGTGTGTGGGGTGTGTTGTTTGATGAGTTCAGTAAGGACACCGGCATAGCCATCCGGGGTATAAAATCGAAGTTCCGGATGATTCACCGTGATAACATTGTTTACGCCGAAGCGCACGATCTCTTGAGCAAGGGAGGAGATGTTTTCCCCCAGGATTACCGCGTTTAATTCATTCCGTTTGAACTCGGCAATTTTGTAGCCCACGAGCAGTGCCTCAAAGGCGGCTCTTTTTAGTGTGCCTTCGCGTTGTTCACAAAATACTAATACCATCAATTCCTCCTAAGGTAGCTAGTTCGTTGAATTGCTTTACTCACCGGTTTACAGAGAAGTTTAATAGCAAGAAAAACCAAGTCAAGTAAACAAAGTCGAAAGGCACCACTAAACAATGGGCTTTAATTGCCCAAGTCAAAAGTCGGCTTGCAAATCGGTTAGATATTGATATATTTTTGTCGTGCGGTACTGGTTAGTAATGACAGTGTTCCTGACGGGTAGTTGCCTTGCTCTTGGTCCCGGGTCTTCAATAACCGGATTTAGTTTTCTGAAATTGGGTGTTGGGGCTCGGCCGGTGGCAATGGGGCAGGTTTTTGCCGGTGTAGCAGATGATGCTAACTGTTTATTCTATAACCCAGCTGGACTGGCGCTTGGTTGTCCATTTGATGTTCGGGTAACATTGTGCCAGATGTTGCGCGGCGTTGCTTATTTTTCTGGCGGGTTTACAGCGCCGGTATTTAACCGACTTGGTGTTGGTTTGAGTTGTGGATATCTAAATGCTACAGATATTAGGAGAGACGAAACGGGCGAGGAGTTGGGGACATTTCAATTGAGCGATTTAATCATCGGACCGGGTTTGGCAATTAGACCGGTCAAGAATTTTGCTATTGGCGGCAGTGGAAAGTTTGTCTCAAGTCGGATTGACTCCTTTTCTTCTTGGGCACTATCTTTTGATTTTGGGATACTTTATCAGCCAATAAGGTATTTAACCTTTGGGGCGAGTCTTTTGCATTTGGGCACACCCCGTCGTTTTATCAAGATGTGGGAGGTGCCACCGGTGAATCTTCGGGGCGGAGTTGGTTTTAAACTGCCGTTTTTCAACCATTATATTTTGATGGCAAGCGACTTTTCTGTGTACCCGGATTACGGTCCGAATATTGGAGTAGGTAGTGAGGTAAAATTGGATTTGAAACAGTTGGGGGCGAGTAAGCAAGCGGACATTCTTTATCTGCGTGGTGGGTATCAATCCGGAGGATATAGAGGATTTTGGAATGGCTTTTCATTCGGTATGGGTTATGAAAGGACAATGGAGTCAGGACTGGTTGTGGCGGTTGATCTGGTTTACCTTTTTTATGGTCTGTTGGGCGACGCCCAGAGGGTTTCTCTGGGATTGAGATTTGTTCCCTGAACGAGCGTCGGTTATTTGTCCGTTAAAATCACCTTGCCATTACGTAACAGTCTGATAGTTACCCCACCATGTTCTCGGGTATTGATATAGTTTATTTCTTTTAATGGCAGGATGGATTCCAATTTTGCCGGGGTTGGATATCTCCCCATAACAACTACATAGTTGGGTTTTATTGCATCAAAGAGAGTTTCGGGGTTGCCTTTTTTACTGCCGTGATGGGGTGATTTCAAAAGCAAGACCTTTTTATTTTTACCGGTCTGTTCAATGATGTCTTTATCTTCACAGTCTCCAGTAAAAAGCATTGTTTGGCGCTGATACTCAATTAGAGTTACCAGCGAGATTTGGTTAGTGCTGACTAATCGTCGGGAGTAAAGATAACGAGTCAGTCGGTCAGGGGCAGTAAATTTGATATTCGCTCCGAAGCCACCGAGATGGTATCCTGAGCCTGCCAGTTCAATCGTGGTCCCCAATGACGTTAATTCGGCAATCAACCGGCGATAGAGCGAATCGCCTTCGGTTGTGGGGATAATCAGCCGGTTAATTCTGAACTTACCTTTGATGTCAATTAGACCACCGTAGTGGTCGCAGTCGGGATGGGTGATGATCAGGGCATCGATGCCTTTTATACCCCGGCTAAAAAGGAAATCAGATAAAACAGCGTTTTTTCCCACACCGAGATCTATGAGTAGTTTCCTGCCCAACGTGTCTTCCAGGAGCACTGCATCACCCCTTTCGGTATCAAGGAATGTTAAGCAGAGGTCTCGTTTTGCTAAGGCTTTTTTCCACATGAAAAAGGTTAGACCAAGGATAAGGGCAATACGGAAAGCGGTTTTTGCCCAATTCAATTGGTAGTTCAAGAGAAAGATTATTAAGGCGTAGATGTAAAAAACAGTTAACCAAGGAATTCTTCCCGATACGATCATCAGAGGTTTAAGTAATTTGCCCAGGTTTATTGTCAAACCGGAGAGGAGAAAGAGTAGTAATTGTAAAGTTTGGGCGAAAATGCTGGCAACAAAAGGGCAAACTGTATTTATCAGACTGCTAATGAGAGCAAGTGGAATAGCAAATGTTACCAAAGGTACGGCCAAAAGCGAAGATAGAAAGGAAAAGGGCTGGGCGCGGTAAAAATGATGCAGTAGGAGTGGCATAGTTCCGATCGTTGCCGAGATCGAAACCAGTATAGGAGCAAGGAGATAGTTACGCACGGAACTAGGGGCTCGCCATCTAACTAATGCGGAGTTGAGTTTTGGGAAAATAGTGATGATTGCTGCTGTAGCAGAGAAGGAAAGTTGCGTGCCAATATCAAAGATGGCACAGGGGGTAATAAGTAAAATAACAATCCCCGCAACACTGAGGTTGACAAGAGGTGTTGTCCGGCGCTGGAGTGGAAGACTTAAAAACAGCATTAGAGTCATAAATGCGGCTCGTATCCCAGGCGAGTTCCAGCCAGCAAGCATAGTATAGAAGAAGGTGGTGGATGTTAGAATGCCAAAGCGCCACCAGCCCCGGACATTGATGATGGTTAATAGTAAAAAGATGGCGCTAACAACGATACCAATGTGAAGACCAGAGACCGCTAAAAGGTGCCCTAGTCCCGAGTGGGTCAACGCCTCCTTTAAATCCTGGGGGAGGTTTGATTTTTCCCCCAGCAGAAAACCGGTAAGTAAGTTAGCTTCGAGTGGATTTATATATTTATGTATCGTGCTTAAGAGATGACGGTGCACCGGCAAGACGAGCTTCGTTAAAATAAAATTACCTTGTCCCCGTTTGATTAGTTTTATCTGTCCTGTCTTCACGGTAGTAAAGCCAACAAAACCCCGTTGCGTTAGGTAATGTTTATAGTCAGGTATCCCAGGGTTCCGCGGAAAGGAAAACGGTTTGATTTTAGATTGAACGAGAATTAAATTGCCATAAGACAGGTTGGGAATAGAGTCGTGCAGGTAGATGAGTAACTTTCCCATCAAAGGGGGCTGAAGTTTAACCACCATCTGGTTGTTTTGCCATGGCTCTTCTATTATCACGCCGGTGAAGTTTGATACCTGATAAGTATTTGGATGGTACATAGTACCTTCTTGGGTTCGAGCATAGACAAACGCTGCGCAAAGAAGAAGGAGGTAAAGAGACCAGCTTTTTGACCAGCGGGTTAAGCAGATGCCCATTATTGCCATAAGGATCGGTAGATACCAGGGAATACAACTGTTTTTGGAGAGTAATATACCCAACGAGATGATAATTATGGTGCGTAAAGCTGCATATTTCATATCGGCAGGTAAAATTTCGTGTAAGATAAGGTTAAATGGTTACACTGTGTTGTCAATCACGAGATTTTATTGACTCTTGTTTCAATGGCAATATAATTTCAACGTAATGATTTTTTTACTGTTATTGGCGGCACAATTAAATTATTTTGAGATAACCCAAATCTCCTCTCCACAGGTCGTCGGCGAATCAGTTTTGATTACAATAATTACCCGCGATGTCAATGGTAATATATATAATTACAATCGCCCGGCATTTCTTACCACCAATCGCGGTGCCTATGTTTTTCCTAATGTGGTCGGTCCTTTCCGTAATGGAGTATGGCAGGGCAGGGTCATTTTGACTCTGGCGGATAGTTTACAACTCCGGTGTACTGATGATTCCTTGCAGGTAACGAGTGGTAGCAATTTTTTTACTGTTTTGCCCGGATCACCGGCAAGATTTGTGGTTATATTACCTGGACAAACATTAAGGTCGGGAACGAGAGAAGGGAGGTTGGGCACTCCTGAGTACCTTAACGCAGGAGAGGAATTTAATTTTCAGGTTTTTCTTACCGATCTATGGTGTAACCCGGTTCGGTTTAGAATCGACAGTGTTTATTTCATTTTTTCCGATAGTTTTGCGCGCTTTCCTTTCGGAGGTGTAATCAATGACGGCGTCGGCGATTTTATCGCTACTTTTCGGCAGGCTGGTTACCATCGGATTTTGGTACTGCCGTCAATGCGACAAAATTACCGTCCTGATACTTCTTCAGAACTGATCGTAAATGCCGGAGTGTTCTCCCGTTTGCTTTTACTGTTACCGGGAGAAAGGCACCTACCTGGTGATACGACGATGGCCATATGGCAAACGCCGGGTAAAGCCGGTGAGCCATTACGTCAGTATGTTAAAGAGTCATTTTCCGTAACGGTATATCCCTGTGATGAATGCTGGAATAGAGTAAGCATTTCCGGGTTAACGGTTTCTTTACAGTCGGATTTTTCGGCAGAGTTTGTGCCCGGTGAGATGTTATTATCTGACAGTGCGGTGTTTTCAGTGAAATTCAATTTCGCCGGGGACAATCAGAATATTTGGGTCACCGAGCAAAATGGCCAGTATGAATCTTACCGAACATTTCTGGATATTAAAGCCAGGGGGAGAGTGCTGGAAATTTCAATAGCGCCCAACGATACTATCAATTTAAACGAGACTACTTATATCAATGTCCGGGTTCGGGATGCGAATTTTCAGCCGATAACAGCAGCTGTCTGCCGATTTTCCGTTCTCTACGGCAGTGGGAAAATGCTCGATGAGACAGTTTTGACTGATACACTTGGTAGCGCAGTTGCCAGATTTATTTGCTCCGGGGCGTGGCAGGATGAGTTTGATACGATCATGGTTAGTTCCGGTACGGCAGAATCATCGGTGGTGATTTATGTCAAATCAGATACTGGCTTTTATGCAGTTCCGAATCCCTTCGGTTTTAACAGTGATGCGGTAGCAGTTTACTATACGCTACCCCGGGATTGTCCAATTGAATTACGGATCTTCGACCCTTTTGGTAATGAGGTCTATTACGAAAAATTCTTGGCAGGAAGAAATGGTGGCAAGGCGGGTCGTAATCGTGTTATTTGGAACGGTCGCAATCTTCAGCATCGACGAGTTGCCTCGGGGATTTATGTGGTTCAGATATTAGGAGAGATGCACACCGGAATTATTGTAAAAAAGAGTTACCGATTAGGAGTGGTGTGGTGAATCGGTTCCGCGGTGTAAGGTTTGTTTTGGGTATACTGGTGATAATGAAGCCGCTGTTTTCCGGTGAAGGTGGACTGCCCGGGGCTTTTTTGGAGTACGGTCCAGCCCCGCGCAGTTTAGCAATGGGCAAGGCTTTTGTTGCCGTGGCTGATGACGCTCAAGCGATTTATTTTAACCCGGCTGGCTTATTCCAGTTAAATACCCATGAGGTGTTAGTTGCCCACTCTCAGCTGTACGGCGCGCGGCTGGAGCATATCGCCTACGTGTTACCGACAAGGGAACTTGGTAGTTTTGGAATCGGCATTCTGAATTTCGGTGCCGAGGGATTGGATTCTCGGACGCCGTGGAACCAACAATACCAGCCAACGATTTTCTCTGAGAACGCTTATCAGGTTGCTTATGCCTATAATCCGACTTACTTTTTAGGATTGGGCGGCGCTTTGAAGTTGATTACAAAAAATTTGTCCCAGTTTACCGCGGTGGGCATTGGAGCTGATGCTGGGTTGTTGATAAAGGCCCCGGGACCTTTTAGTTTTGGTCTCACAATCCAAAATTTAATCAGACCAGTTATCACTCTTCATACCCTTTCCGACTATTATCCCAGAGCCTACCGTTTAGGCACAGCGGTAAGATTGCTCGGCGATCGGGTGCTCATTACCGCTGATGTAATTGGTAAGATACTTCCTGAGTATGCGGTTGATTACTGGCAAGGTCGTGGGGAATCCATACCAATTTACAATCCAACCGGGAACTCGAAATTAGCTCTCTCCTTTCACGGTGGAGTGGAATTTGCCATTATTCCTGAAGTGCTAATTCACCGGGCAGGTGTTGATGGTAATGAGATCAGTTTTGGACTTGGACTACACCGGGCCTGGGGCAAGATGGCTCTGGGTATAGATTACACGTTTTTGCTCCACTACCGTTCTTCATTTCGTTTATCACCCACCCATAAGATAGGTCTGAATCTCAACTTTGGCGGATTTCGTGTGTGGATTGATGCACAAGCAAAGTTATTTACTCCGACCCCAGAAGACAGAAATAATCTACTATGGATGGATGTACACCTTGTTGCTCGAAAATCGGTAAAGCGATGGCAGGTACTAATTAAGAATGCCTTTGGCGAAGTGGTTCGCAGTTACAGCGGGTGGGATGCACCGCCACCACGATTGGTTTGGGATGGGCTTGATGATGCGGGCAGGTTGGTTTCTGACGGGAAATACTATTACGAAATTGTCGTTGTTGATCAGCGTAATTCGTCGCTCAGTTTTCGTGGTTTTTTGACGACAATTCTCACCCGAGGTCCGCAGGGAAAGATTGAAATCAGACCCGGTGAGTAGGCAACGGCAATGATGACGGTGGTAATATACGCTTTTCTTATCAGTATTCTGACGCCGTTAGAAACCCGAGAACTGGTGGAACGTTATAATCAATTACAGGTATTAATAGGAGAAGAGAAATACGACCAGGCGATCAATAAACTTAAAGGTTTGATCAAAGATTTCGGTAATAGTGAATATGGCGATGAATTGCGTTATTGTCTTGCAGAATGTTATTTTAACCGGGGAAAATTCTACGATGCCTTAAGAATTTTTCTCTTCTTGCAAGAGCGCGCTAAGTTTTCTTATATTAAATCAGAAGCCTTATTTGGCACTGCGATGTCTCATGTTATGCTGGGAAACTATCGTAAAGCCCAGGAGATTCTTGAGAAACTAAAAAACGAGCCAGTTTATGCTAACGACCCACGCCTTAGGTTTGCGCTTGGGGTATTATATTATTTTCGGAACTCTTATGAAGAGGCGCGCGCAAATCTTGATGGTTTGGAATTACCGGAAGCCAAGTTATACCTGGGCAAAACATACGCTCGATTAGGACAACCTCTGTTGGCGATACTTAAATTCAAAGAAATTATCGAACAGTTTCCCAATACGTATCTGGCACAGATAGCACATTTCAACACCGGTTTGGCATTATTTACCAATCGTGATTACGATGGCGCGCGGGCAAAATTTCAATTTTTTATTGAACAGTTCCCATTTTCGCCCTTGAAGGAGTTTGCCGAATTTTTTCTGGGGTGCGCACTAATTGCCCAGAAGGACTACCCGACGGCAATTCGCTACCTACTGACCCTAACTCGTTCCAGCAATAATTTCATCGCTGCCAGTAGCAACTATTTTTTAGGATACGCGCAGATGGCATTAGGTCAGCCCAAAGAGGCAGTAGCACGGTTTCAACGGGTGCGAGCCAATTATCCGCGCACTAAAGTAGCGAGTTATGCCCACTTGCAGCTGGTTCAGGCAATGCTGGCAACTGCGGACACAGCCCAGACCCTGCTGGCAACGGCGCAACTCGCTCGGATGTTTACTACCGGAGAACTCTCTGGGGTTGGCGGTTATCTGTCTGGAGTTATATTTTATCAAATTGGCAATTATCCCAATGCTGCCATTCAGTTTGAAAATGTTTTAGCTAATTTTGCTCAAACAGCAATTAGAGAGCCTACTGCCACGATGCTTTTAATGACCCTCAATGCCAGTAAGCAGTTTGATAAAAGTATAGCGTTAGGCACAAAATATCTAACCGACTATCCTGATGAGCAGTCAGGCTGGCGAGCAAAGACACTTTATTGTTTGGCTGAGGCGTTTTACTACACTCAGAAATATCACGAGGCGGATAATTTCTATTATCAGGCATATACTCACAAGGCGAGTGATGACATTGCTGTGTATGCCCGATTGGGTAGAATGTACGCCCTTTATCATCAGGGAAGATTAGGTGAGGCTGTCGAGGGATTCAAGGCGCTTTTAAATAGCCGGCTTAATGATACCCTGTTTACTATCAATGCCTATTTAGGTTACGGCTACTGTTTGTTTAATCAGAAGGAATATCTTAAAGCGCTGGATGTGTTTGAGGCGTTAACAAATACGTTTGCCGATAACCACCTGGGAACGATTCCAGGCTTTTTTTATGCCGGTTACTGCTATTACCAGTTGAGATATTACGGTCAGGCAATAGATGCCTGGACAAACCTGATGAACAGGTTTCCCGAGAACAATCCGAAGGTTGCTGAGGCGGCTTTTCGCACTGGCGATACTTATTTCAAGGCTTTGGAATATGACAAAGCAATAGCCGCTTTTAAGTTTGTTATCGAACGTTATCCGTTTTCCGATTTTGCCCCTGCTTCTCAGGCACTTACTGCCCAGTGCTATTATAATCGTCGGCAATACCTTGATGCAATTCGAGAGTACCAGAAGTTTCTTGATCTTTACCCTACTGATCAGCAGGTGCCCGGTGTGCGCAAGAGTTTGGAGACGAGTTATTTCCTCGCTGGTCAAGAGGATTCCACGCTAATGGATGAGTTCCTCAGCCGTTTTCCTCAGTCAGAGATGGCAGCCGAGGGACAGTATAATAGGGGCAAGGAGCTATTCAATGCCGGCAAATACGACGAGGCGATAGTTGAGTTACAAAAGGCTTTTGTGAATTTCCCTGGTTCGGTAGTTGCCAGTGAGTCGCAGTTGCTTACCGCGGAGGCCTATGCCAAGATGAAGCGCTGGGATGAAGCAGCCCGGGCATACAAAAAGTTCCTTAATTATTTTCCCGAGCATGAGCAACGGGCGGGCGTCTATTTTAATCTGGGTGTGGCTTATTTTAATGCCGGCGATTATAAGCTGGCGTTGTCGGCATTTCAGATGGTAGTTGATTCTTTTGGTAACTCCGAATATGCTGAGAGCGCCAGGAAAAATGTTGAGACCTGCCGGCTGAAGTTGGGGGGCGGTTCACCGGAGCAAGTGGCGCCGGAGTCAATCTCTCCGAAATCAACCGTCGATTCCGAAGAGCAGTCGAAATAAAAATCAAGATGTTTGAGGTGTAGGAATTTAGTCAAATGAGTAAGACCAACAGGAGGAAAATATGATAATGGGGCAGAGTTTATTGAATGTCTTTAGGAACAGTCTGGTGATGGTAATTTTGCTCGTTGTTTCCGTGGTAGCGTTGGGGTTGATTATCGAACGGTATTGGTATTTCACCCGCAACCGTTTTAATCCGGCGAAAGGTCTCGCAGACTTACGGCGCGTTCTTTTTCAATCCGGTATCAACGGGGCATTAGACTGGAGCCATGCTCAGAAAAACCCGCTGGGCAGGCTGTTTACCGTTGCTCTTGACAATATTTCTCTAGGTTCTGAAGAAATTGCCGATCTACTCTACAGTCTGATACTCGAGGAGCGGATAAAATATGAGCGGTTGCTGGGAGGAATGGGAACGTTGGCGAATGCGGCAACTTTGCTCGGGCTTTTAGGAACGGTAACCGGACTGATCGGGGCTTTTGGAAATATCGCTGCTACCGGTTCGGGTGGTCCGGCGGTTGTCTCGAGGGGAATTGCCGAAGCACTTTTAACCACGGCATTTGGTTTGTTTATCGGCATTCCGGTGCTTTTCTTCTATAATTACTTTTCCAAAAAGGCGGTTGACATAACGATGTCTTTAGAGAGTATCACGGAGAGGTTGCTCGTTCTTCTGCAACAGTATAAGGCAAAAAGTGGTGCGCCGGTTGTCGCTGCTGAGCATCCCCGTTCGATTGCTCCGAATGAGGCCAATCAGGTTTCAATTGAGGATACCACCTGGAAGTTTTAGCGATGATGCGGCGGTTGAAAATTGAACCAAGACGTAATACCGGTTTAATTCTGAATTCCCTGGTTGATGTCGCGCTCTCGCTGGTCATCGCTTTTATGGTGTCAATGCCTCTGTTCTTTGAGACTGGCATTTTTGTGTCGGCACCGGGTGCTGTGCGGGCAAAATCTAACGAACCGAGTTCAGATATTAAGGCTAATATATTTCTTACCAATGACGGGAAGATTTTTTTAAACGAAGCCCGGGTATCTTATGAGAATCTTCGAGAACTTTTACCCAGACTTTTGCAACGGAGCGCCGAACGACGGGTGATCGTTGCCGCCGAAGAAGGGGTAAAATACGACCGGGTTATGCAGGTGCTTGATCTGGCAAAACAGTCCGGTGCAGCAGACCTGGCGCTGTTGCGGACAAGGAGGAAGCAGTGAAGGAGGGTGCTAATATTGATATTTTGCCGATGGCTTGCGTGGGATTAATTCTGGTGTTGATTATGATGGTGATTGCCCCGCTGGTTTTAACCCACAACGCTACTCCGGTGAATGTTCCCCAGACCCATACCGCGGAAAGAAAAACGGAAAGCGATGTTACAGTAACACTTACCGCTCAAGGTGAGTTGTTCTTTAATGATCAACCGGTTGCGGATTTGGAAGAGTTGAGAGACCGGTTGGCGAGCGAAGTTGCGCGGGACCCCTATGTTTTGGTAGTTGTGCGGGCGGATAAGGAATGTTTGCACGGTTCGGTTCTTGATGTTCTTGCCTGTGTCAAACAGGCGGGGGCACTGCGTATCGCCTGCGCAACCAAAAAGATAAATCAGGGAGGGTGATGGTTACGGAACGACGGTCTCGCAGTTTTGAAATTGCTTTGCTGATTTCGGTAGTACTTCATATCGGGAGTATTTTGCTTATCTCGCGACTTAAGCCCGCGGTTAGTCCCGAGTGGAATTTAAATGAAATAAGTTTTATGGATGTAACTTATCGACCCGAGGTAGCCAAGGTTATAAGCCCATCTTCAGTTTCGGCCGGTGGTACCGGAGGAACGGCTGCCGAAAGGGAAAAGGCAGTAGATTACGTCCCCGGGGGCGCTACTGAAGAAGTTGCACCAATTGATTTAAGCGCTACACTTGAACGTCCGCCTTCCCAAGCCCGGATTGAGCTTGACCGATATGAAGTTGCCCGGGCTGGAGATATGGATGTAATCAGAATCGGGGGCATAGGTTCTTCCCAATCTACTGAGGAGATACTGGCGCAGGCGCCGATTGCTCTATCGCGGGGTGGGGTTGTTTCCGGTGGCAGCAAAGGTTTACAGGGCATACCTGGGGTACCCCAGCAGTCAGAGCAGCCCCAGTTGACAATTGAGCACAGACCGATAAGTAAACCAACGCCGGTTAACCCATTGCCCCAACCGGCTCCCTCGGAGCCAACAGTGTTAACCGCGGTCGCCAAGGGGACGACTTTTCAAATCGCGGGACCGATTTCACAACGGGGTATTATCAAGAAGGTCAAGCCCAAATATCCCAAATGGGCGATTGAGCAACATATCAGTGGAACGGTTATGGTTCGTATCTGGGTTTTACCGAATGGAACGGTTAAGGGAATCCCGCAGGTTTTATCCAGTTCAGGTTACCCAGAACTTGATCAGGTGGTGGTTGAGGCAGTGCGAGTTTGGGAGTTTGCACCGCTGGGTACTGATGTAAAGCCCGAGGAACAGTGGGGCGATATAACATTTATATTCCAGTTGTCATAGTATGAGTGTAATTTTAGTTTTTGCAATACTGTTTGTCCAGTTGCCTGATTCCACCGAAAGCCCCAGGCCGGTATCCGAGCATACATTAGGAGAAGAACTGATAACCGAGGAGGCGGAGTTAAAGATTAATGATCCGAAGTATTTTTATCCCGCTTCGTTTGATCCTTGGGCACCGATAAATGACCTACTTGTTTCTGACAGTTATATTTTCGATGATGCGCTCCTAAGATCAATTGACTCTATGACCGTACCACAGCGATTTATCCGTCCCTCTTTTTTGCGCGTGCCGGTGGAACGGAGCTTTATTTATGGCGATGTGTTGGTATTTTTGCCGAAATTTGAAAAACGGGTTGCTACCTGGGAATTGGTGATTGCTAACTCGCTGGGTGAGACAGTACGTCGAATCCGAGAAAAAGGGCACCCCCCGGCAGTAATTACCTGGGATGGAAGAAATGACAATAGCGAGCCGGTTATGACCGGAGAAACATACAGTTTCACATTTTACGCCTATGATGCGCAAGGTAATCAGACGAGGATCAGTTGTGAGCCACAGCGGATTAGTGCTATTGTGTGGCAGGAGAAGAACGGGTGGGTGGCGTCAATTGCTGCTGACATGGTCTTTGAACCCGAAGGTAGGGGATTACGCGCGGACGCTAATAGTCGCTTGGATGAAATAGCCAATCTGATAAAAGAGCGGTTTAAAAAAGAGGTGGTAATTTATGTGTATACTGAAAAGGAAAAACTTTCCTCTGACCGTTGTCGGATGATAGAGGCGGAGATAAAAAAACGGGTTGTTTTACCAAAAGATGCCTTGAAGGTTGCACCTCGTTTTATACCCGGTTTACAGCCCAAACATTCCAAGATCGAGATCTATATTCTTTAGATTGACTGATAAAGATAGTCTCGTATATTACCACAGTAAATAACAAAAGGAAGGCTTAATGATGAACAATAATTTTGGTCTGTTGTTTCCCGGTCAGGGTTCGCAGTATGTAGGAATGGGCAAAGATCTGTACGAAATGTTTCCTGGTGCCAGAGATGTTTATGAGCGGGCTGAAGAGGTGCTGGAAATGTCGATCCGAAAGATTTCCTTTGAAGGGCCGGAGGAACTTCTACGTCAGACCCGCTATACCCAGCCCGCGATTTTAACCCATTCCCTTGCTGTTCTTGAGATGCTGGGAAATATTAAGACGGTTATCGTTGCTGGCCATTCGCTCGGTGAATATTCCGCACTTTATGCCGCCGGCTCCCTGGATTTTATCAGCGTGATGAAATTGGTCAAACGACGGGCAGAGTTGATGTTTAATGAGGGTGAGAAGAGGCCAGGAATGATGGCCGCGGTTATCGGACTTGATGCGAGGATAATAGAAGAGATTTGTGACGGTGTGAGTGGCGTGGTTGTTCCGGCAAATTATAATGAGCCCAAGCAGATCGTGATCGCGGGTGAACCACCAGCAGTACAGGCTGCAATGGAACTGGCTAAACAGCGAGGAGCGTTAAAGGTAGTTGCTTTGCCAGTTTCCGGGGCTTTCCATTCGCCACTGTTGAGCGAGTCAGCCCGAGAATTTGCTGAATATCTGGAGCAGTTTGAGATAAAGACCCCTCAAGTTCCGGTTGTGATGAATGTAACCGGTATGCTGGTTACCACTGCCGGGGAGGTTAAGTCAAATCTGGCGCGACAGTTGATTTCACCGGTTCAGTGGATAAAGACGGTTATTACTGCAAAAAATTCGGGTTGTCAATATTTCATTGAAGTTGGTCCGGGGAGAGTTTTAAGCGGGTTGGTTAAAAGGATCGCTCCGGAGGTTCATATCCGTCAGTTAGGTAAGGCTGAGGAGTGGCAAGCATTTGTTGAAGGGAGATGAGGGTATGGAGTGGCGAGCTTTTATGATTACGTTTTTCAGTGTCTTTTTGGCGGAGCTGGGTGATAAGACACAGCTGGCAACACTTTCCTTTGCTTGTGGCTTTCGATCATTTTTGCCAGTCTTTCTGGGTAGCGCCCTGGCGTTGGTTCTTACTTCATTTTTAGCGTCAATTTGCGGTGCAGGTTTAAGTAGGTTCCTGCCGGTTCGTTGGGTACAATTTTCGGCTGGAATATTATTCTTGGTTATAGGCGGGGTGCTTATTTTTAGGAACCTCTACAGATGAAGATAAAATGTCGGCCCGAAGATTTCAGGGTAGAGGAGATAATCAAACTTAAAATTAAAAGACGGGGTCCATACTCAATATACCGCTTAGAGAAGCGTCTTTGGAATACGTTGGATGTTATTCGACAGGTTCAAACCCGGTATCACCTGCGTGGTTTCTCCCGTGCTGGGCTAAAAGACCGTTATTCTCATTCAGTGCAATATCTATCGCTTCTAGGTAGAGGTCCAGAGAAAATTCAAGCGGCTAATTATTCTTTGACATTAATCGGTATGGCGGATCAGCCGATTACCCACGCGTTATTATTGGGTAATAAGTTTGAAATAACACTTCGTAACCTTGGGCCTCAGGAAGTAGTGGTGATTAAACGGAGTCTATCAGAAATCGAAGGTTTTGGGATTGCCAATTATTACGATGAGCAACGTTTCGGCTCGGCGAGACACCGTCAGGGTTTTATCGCCCGTAAATTAATTGATGGTCATTATAACGGTGCCTTGAAACTGTTTCTTGCCACACCCGGACCGGGTGATAACTCACGGGTCAAGGAAAGGAAGCGGGCTCTGTTGGCAAACTGGGGCGATTGGCAAAAATGTCTTGATTTTGTGCCTTTCGAGGGGAGAGCAGCGATAAAACATCTGGTTGTCCAGCCCAAGGACTTCGAGGGTGCGATCAGGTTGTTGCCCAAAGTTTTCTTGGAGCTTTTTATCAACGCCTATCAATCCTGGCTTTGGAACGAAACTTTGCGTCAGTTACTGATTGATCTTGATTTAACCGATTATCAGATTAATTACCATTTAGGCCGGATGGTATTTTATCGGGATCTTACAAAAAAGGACTGGTATTTTCTAAAGGAACTTACGATACCGGCTCCGTCTCCTAAAGCCGAATTTACCAGTGAAAGGGTGGCAAGGGCAATGCAGGTGGTAATGGAAAATCAAGGGATGGAGTTGAAGGATTTGAAACTAAAGTTCCGAATTAAAGGGCTATTTTTTAAACCCTTCCTGCGACGGGCAATATTTCAGCCTCAGCAGATGAAGATGGAGAATGTGGAGCCAGACGATCTTTATCCTGGCAAGTATAAACTTAAACTTATTTTTATCCTGCCGGCAGGTAGTTATGCAACAGTGCTTCTCAAACGTTTGAAAGTTAAGTGAATATTCTGGTTTCTGTTTTAGCGGTAATAGCGATATCGCCCCCCGGAATTGATTTTGAACCCGGGTTTAACTGGTTTACATTAGAAACCGAAAATTTCTCAATCCATTTTCCTGAAAGAGAGGTTCTGCAACGAGAACGGTTGGAGTATATTAAGAAAATTGCCTTACTGGCAGAGGATGTAAGGATGCTATTAAAGGCGAACTCGGTTGTGGTGCCTGCTGGTAAGGTTCAGATCGTCGTTGCTGACTATTATGACTATTATAATGGTTATGCCACACCATTTCCGGATAATACGATCGCTCTGATGCCCCATATCTCCGGAGCGTCACGGATAAATGACGATGACTGGTTGCGAACACTGATACTTCATGAGTTTTCCCATATATGCCAGATAGACCAGTGTCGGGGTTTCCCCCTTTTATTGAGATCAATTTTCGGCAGGATTATCTTACCCAATAGCCACCTGCCCGCCTGGTTATTGGAAGGTTATGCGGTTTACAATGAAACCAGGTTCAGTAGTTTCGGCAGATTGCGCAGTGCAGAATGGCAGGCTCGTCTCAAAACCGCCCTCCATAACCAGAGAATTTTAACTATTGACCGTTGTAATCACTACGGACTTCAGCGCTATCCGGGTGGTCTAGCTCCCTATCTATACGGTGGTAAATTAATTGAGTTTGTTGCTAATCGGTATGGTGATTCTATCTGGGAGGTGTTTAATTGCAAAAATTCTCGTCAGGTGCCGTTTTTTGAGAACATCGCGGCAAAACGTAGTTTTGGACGTAGTTTTAACAGACTGTGGCAAGAGTGGCAGGAGGAGTTGAAAAAACAGGCTGATTCAATTCGTAAGTTGATACCGCAAGAAGGAATGAGTAATTTCCAAAGGATAACTTACGAAGGTTTTTATACATCATCACCAGTCTGGTCAGTTAACGGTGCAGAAATTTATTACATCTCAGCCAACGATCGGGAGCAGCGTTCGATAAAAGCGGTAAATCTGACAACGATGAGGAGGCGAATCGTCCATCGGGGAGCAGTTTTCGGAAATATGAGTGTAAGTCGGAATAGTAGGTATCTTGCTTTTTCCGAATTGGTTAGCAAGGGTTTACAATACGAACAGGGGGATATTTTTATACTGGATCTTAATGCCGGCAGTTTAAGGCGTTTGACCTATGATGAGCGGGCCTATGATCCGGACTTTTCACCCAACGACTCTTTGCTTGTTTACGTAAGCAATAGCAATGGTAAAAGTAGGCTGATGATTATCAACTACCCCACCGGAGAAAAACAGGTTTTATCAGAGATTGAAGATGGCTACTATTATCATCCTAGATTCTCACCCGGGGGAAAGCTAATTGCTGTTGGTGTGTGGCGGGAAGGGGGGTGTGCTGATCTGGAGGTAATAGATTTTAAAACCGGGTGGTCTTTTCCTATCACCCAGGACCGGGCAAATGATATAAACCCTTGCTGGTCACGAGATGGCAGGCTATTGTTTTTTGCCTCAGATTGTGGTATGGTTTACAACATTTACGCCTATGACATTGAAAATAATGAGACTTATCGTTGTACAAATTCAGAGTTCGGTCTTTTGGAACCTGCGGTTTCTCCGGATAATGATCGACTCGCCTTAATTGCGCTTGGTTCAGATGGTTATGATGTAAACATCGCAAAGATTAATCCGAAAGATTGGTGCCGTGCGGATGGGTTTGTCGATGAGTTTCCCCATCTGGAATATAAATTTCTTAATCCGGCGCCTTTTCAGCTCTACTATTACAGCCCATTCCCTACAGTGTTACCCAAATTCTGGTTACCTTGGTTGGTGGTTGACCGGGATTTTGAGGTTGGCATATTTACCCTCGGCTGGGATGTCTTACGGTTTCATCGTTATTGGGCGGTAGCGGGAATCAGGTTAGATGAGGAAAAGCCCTTCTTAAACTTTGTTTATGAGTTTCATCGATATCGCCCCTTTTGGAATTTAACTGCCCTTTTGATGCCAGATCGGCAAAACGTTAGGATTGGTGTTCAATTACCCTATTACCGTGTTAAATACAGTCAAACGTTAGGCTTAGGTAGTAGGTTGGTTGTTGGGAATTGTTTCCGGTGGATTATAGACGGTTCCTATCATTTTAATAACGCCCGCAAATTTCGATTCGGTGTAGCGCCGGTTCAGGGGAGAAACTTGGGTATACTTTTTGATCTTCGGGGCAGGTCTTTTTCCTTCGGTTATGACCTTCTGAGGGTTGCAGGTTACTGGAATGAGTACATCGGTATGCCGCCGGCAAATTGGAGTTTGGGGTCGCGGTTGGCTATCGGAACTTCATTTGGTGATACCGGGCGATTCTCTGCCTTTACTATCACTGACCAATCAACCATTTTTAGAGTACGGGGATATGGTGATTCGACAATTACCACTGCCAATGTTATCGGTGCGGGTATTCTGTTTAGAATACCGATTGTCTGGCTAGAGCGGGGATGGGGAACTCTGCCAATTTTTATCCAAAATCTAAACACCGCTTTTTTCTGTGATGCCGCAGCACACACCCAAAATTTTTTTCAAGGATTAAGTGGCTATCGCATTGGTACTGGTATGGAGGTACGATTGGATGTGTTAATTGCCCATTATTTGCCTGGCAGTTTGACCGTGGGGATTGCGGTTGGGCACAACCGTATCCGAAATCCGCAAGTCTATTTTTCTATTCAATCAGACCTATTAGCCAGTATCCGCACTTTCACAAACCGTGATAATTTTTACTTACCTCCCGAATAGGTAAGAGTTGGTTAATCCGGTTACAGTTTAATCAGGTACCGCAGACCGGACATTTCACAGCCACTTTATCCGGTGGTTTGGGATGCTCCTGTTCAAATGTGCTGTTCTGACAGAAGCGATGGTAGGCGTAGCACTGATTGATAAAGGCTTCGCGCGGGGAGAGTGCTGGTTCATACCAAAAAAATTCATATTCCTTCCAGTAGGCTTTGATTGCCTCTCGTAGATTCTTTTCCGCCCGGGCGACAATTTTAATCTGCTTTGGGTTATTTGCCAAGCAAAATATTCCGCCGACCTTATCCGGGACAGAGAGGTCAATCTGTAACGGCCTGAGTAGATAAGGACCGCGCATAGCACCTCCTTTTAATAGTTAAATTGTTTTTGAGAAATAAGTTTAAAAATGGGATGGATAAGAAAGATGAACAACGGAACTGCTCATTACTGTAACCCATATCTGATGGTTAATAATAGCATCAAAAACGGTATCTGTCAACATTTAGATTCGGCGCCTCTGAAACAGGTTATTACACTCGGGTTTCGCCAAACAGCGGATAAAGTTTAATTCGGGTTGCTTCATCTACCGGCCGGAAGTGTTTGAACTGCATTGAGTGGCTTGCTCTGCCCTGAGTTAAAGAGCGGATGGTCGTGGCATAGCCAAAAGTATTAGCCAGCGGTATTTCCGCGGTTACGATCTGATGGCCTTTTACCGGTTCTAAGTGAAGAATTTTGCCCCCGCGTGCATTGATGTCAGCGAGGATACTGCCCAGATATTGTTCAGGAGTAACAACCTCCAGTTCCATTATCGGCTCCAAAAATGTCGGGTCTGCCAAGAGAAAAGCCTCCCGGAAGGCTTGGGTTGCCGCTATCTTAAAATCAATATCGCTGGAGTTAACCTCGTGATAGGCACCACTTACTATGCGAACCCTGGTATTAATTACCGGATATCCAGCCAGTACTCCGGATGCAAAACATTGTTCAATTGCCTGCTCGACCGCTGGTATAAACTGCTTCGGGATCATCCCTTCCTGAAGTTCGTTGATGATCCAGTTTCCATCGTGTGATGGTTCTACAATGAGGCTGACCACTGCGTAATGACCACGTCCGCCAGTCTGACGGATAAATTTAGCTTCATAATTGGTAATTTTTCTTACTGTTTCTCGATAAGAAACCTGTGGTTTACCAGAGTGGACATTGACGCGGTAATTACGTGCCAACCGGTCGAGTAGAATTTCTAAGTGAAGTTCGCCCATACCGGAGAGAATGTGCTGGCCCGTTTCTTCGTCGGTTTTGACTTTAAATGTTGGGTCCTCGAGTGCCATTATTTCCAGTGCGCTGTGGAGTCGGTCTTCATCAGCCCTGCTTTTTGGCTCAATGGCGAGGAAAACAACCGGTTCTGGCGGTTGGATCGCTTCAAACGCGATTGGGTGAGCCATATCGGCAAGTGTTTGGCCCGTCTTACTTTCTTTAAGTCCGATCACCGTTCCAATTTCGCCCGCGGCAAGTGACTCTACCTCCTCAGATCTATTGGCATGCATTACCGCCAGTTTGAGGAGCCGCACCCGTTTCATCTCCGGAACCAATAACACCACATCGCCAGTTTCAACTTTTCCAGAATAGACTCGGATATATGAAAGCATCCCTCTTTGTGGGTCGGCGGCGAGTTTGAAAACCAGTGCGGAAAATGGGGCGTCTGGGTTTGGTTCCCTGATTTCCGGTTTATTGGTCGTTGGGTTAATGCCTTTGGCCGGGGGGATGTCTAATGGAGAAGGAAGGTAGTCGACAATACCATCAAGCAGTTTCTGAATACCTTTGTTGCGAAAGGCGGCGCCACAGAAAACCGGAACAATCTTTAATTGTAGGGTTCCTTTTCTGAGCGCTGATTTGATGTCCGTTGGAACGATATTCTCACCGGCAACATATTTGGCGAGCAGGTTTTCATCAAAGGTCGTAAGGATATCCAGAAGTTCATTCCGGTACTTGTTTACCATCTTCTGGTACTCCCCGGGAACAGGCAGAGTTTCGTAAGTCAATCCCTGATCATCCTCGTGCCAGATATAGGCAGCAGAGTTAACCAGATCAATCACACCTCTGAACTGATCTTCAGTACCGATAGGTAATTGAACCGGCACCGGTATTTGCTCAAATTTTTCCCCTATCATCCTTATTACCCGGAAGAAGTCTGCACCCAGTCGGTCAAGTTTATTGACAAAGGCGATACGGGGCACGTGGTAACGATCTGCCTGGCGCCAGACCGTCTCGGTCTGGGGTTCAACTCCGCCAACGCCGCAGAGGACGACGATCGCACCATCAAGCACCTTTAGTGATCTTTCCACTTCAATAGTGAAGTCCACATGCCCGGGGGTGTCAATTATGTTAATCCGATGATCGAGCCAGGTAACACTGGTAGCAGCGGCGGTGATGGTGATACCCCGCTCCCGTTCCTGAATCATCCAGTCCATCTGGGTGGTGCCTTCGTCAATTTCGCCCATTCGGTGTATTCTGCCCGTATAATAGAGGATGCGTTCGGTAGTGGTGGTCTTACCCGCATCAATATGGGCAGCAATGCCGATGTTTCTGATACGTCGTAAGTCGTATTCGGACATAGGAAAGATAATTTAGCCAGCGCTTATTAAGTGTCAAGTTTAGTTTTGGACTAATAATCTTTTATGTTAATGATAAAAGGGGCGAGACACTCAGTTGTATGGGGGGTAGCCCCGGGCTAGCCCCTAAAATAGATTAACATATTGATAAACCGTCGGTTATTGTAAAAACAAGTTTTTAAGACAGTAAATTATTTACCGAAATTACTGCCGGCTTAGCAGATGGAGGCTTGTCGTCCAGAATGAGATTCAGTCTGGTTCAGGTGGTGCCCAGACCGCCATACAGGCAGGATTGGCACAACGTAGTGTTTCAGCAGGAAGCAGTTTCAGACAGCGCGGACAGTTGGATTTGGTTATTGAGCCGTCGGGTTCAAAATAAGCCTCTTCCTCCCAGTTGTAGAAGCACTTTTCGCAGAAATAGCCGGCATAGGTATCATTACGGTTACAAGATGGGCAGCGACAGCGGTTAGCCATTAGTTTTAATAATAGCATTAGATCTGGTGTTGTCAATGAATTCTTGCCTTGGCAATCAAAAGATTTATAATGATGTGTTCTATGAGTGTGCTGGTCACCGGTGCTTCTGGTCTTTTGGGCAAAGAGTTGTGTAATCATTTAAAGAGGAATGGAGTTGAGGTGATTGAGTGGGATCTGCCGGATAATGACATTACCGATGTTAATAACTGTATTAACCGGCTCCACCGGGTTAATCCAGCGGTAATATTTCACCTTGCCGCCTGGACCGATGTTGATGGTTGTGAGGAGAATCCTGCAAAGGCAATGGCGGTTAATTTTCATGGTACCTGGGCGATGGCGTTAGGGGCGACAGAGTTGAATTGTAAATTGCTCTATGTCTCCACCGATTATGTGTTCGATGGGAGAGCACGGAGAGCTTATCGGGAGAGTGATAAACCCAATCCGTTATCGGTTTATGGTAAAAGCAAGTTGATGGGAGAGGTGGCGGTTAGAAAAAACTGTCGGCGCTGGTTTATCGTTCGGACCAGTGGTATTTTCGGTAGGTACGGTAAAAATTTCGTCGATACTATTAGACATAAAGCTTTAGCTGAAGGTGTAATCAAAGTAGTTAATGACCAGATTACTTCGCCCACTTATACTGGGGATCTCTGTGAACCACTGGCAAAAATTGCTAATTCTGAATATTACGGTATTTATCATCTGACCAACTCCGGCTTTTGCTCTTGGTACGATTTTGCCCGGGAGATTGTTCGGCTTATTGGAGCAGAGTGTGAGATAGTGCCAATCAGTACCGTACAAAGCGGCAGGCGGGCACTCAGACCCGTTTTCTCAGTGCTGGAGAATCGTAATTATCAGCGGCGGTTCGGAGTTATTTTGAGGGGATGGGAGGAGGCATTAAGGAGTTATTTGAATGATGTTCCGGCAACCCAAACTGGCGGTTGATTGTATAGTTTTAATTGAGGGCCGGGTGTTGTTGATCCGGCGCAAAAATGAGCCTAAAGGCTGGGCATTACCGGGTGGGTTTGTTAATTACGGAGAGACGGTGGAGCAGGCGGTTAAGCGGGAGATTAAGGAGGAGACAGGGCTGGAGTTAGCGGATTTGCGTCAGTTCCGGGTTTACTCGGATCCTGATCGTGATCCACGCGGACACTGTGTATCGGTGGTTTTTGTTGGCCAGGGTTTGGGGAAACCGATGGCTGGTGATGATGCGGAGGATTACAGGCTGATTGAACTGGATCAGGTGGAGAGGGTTAATTTCGTCTTTGACCATCAGAGGATATTACAGGATTTCCGTGAGAGTCTTGCTACTCCGGGTAGGCGTTAATCTGGTTTGCCCATTTCTTTAAGACTTGGCGGCGGGTGTTATCATCTTCGGATAGGATAAGAGGCCGGCCACGGGCGTCAATTATTATTCCGCACAATCCACCTTCAACTTTTGCCTCGATCGTTTTCCCGGATCCTGCACCGACATCAAATCCCCGTTCCGGCGTTATTACCGTCCGGGCATTTTCACCCACCGGCAATGGCAGACAGTGGATATCACCGTAGTTGACACGTGCCTCCATCGTTTTGCCATCGGGTTTGATTACCTTGACATAGACACAGGGTTTACCCTCTTTTCCCTGACCCGCAGGTGCGATGCTTGTTCCCAGATGAATTAGGCAGTCCTTTTCAAAAACCTCCTGTGCGGCCTCGGGATGGACTTCGGTCAGCACACCAAGATGGGGCATCATAAAGATGGAATCTACCGTGAGACGGGTAACACCTTCGGGCTGGAATGCGTCCAGAAGCATTAGCGCTGCTTGGGACCGCCGCGGAGCGTGGGACAGCGCACCACCAGAGCCAACGATGAGCGTCAATTCCATCATATTTACCAGTGTCTCGCCGGTCCGTGCCTGAGCAAAGGCATCGGAAATGGTTCTTTCCTGCTGGATGCCTTTGAGACCAACCGCCATTGATTTATGATGCTCAAGCGCCAGTCGCAACGCCTCTCGTGCTACCGCCTGTTCCAGTTTCAGGTCCTCGAGGGTGGATGGGATAGTTGTTGGTCTGATCATTTTGTTACGGATTCGGTTGCGAACCTCACTTACCGGAATGTCGATCGGTAGCCAGCGGATGATGTTTTTCTCGCCGGCTTCAGCCAGGACATTGGAGACTGAGTAGGACATCCCGAGGTTGGCAGAAACGGTGCGGTTGAATACCCCCTGGAAGACGCTGAAGACATCGGTGGTGGCACCGCCGATATCAACGCCTAACACCGCAATGCCTTGGGTTTTGCCGATGTTTTCAATCAACAGGCCAACTGCACCCGGTGTAGGCATGATCGGAACATCAGTCCATTCCATCAGTTTCCGGTAGCCCGGGGCATGTGCCATCACATGTTCCATAAAAAGTTCGTGGATTTTATGTCGTGCTGGACCAAGGTTTTCCCGTTCGAGCACAGGCCGGATGTTTTCCACAATCACTAGGCTGGTCTTATCTTTCAGGGTTTTAAGCACCAGTTCTCGGGCATCTTTGTTGCCGGCGTAAATAACCGGCAGGTTGTAGCCGATGCCAAACCTGGGTTTGGGGTCAGCTGCGGCGATCAGTTCGGCAAGTTCCACAACATGGGAGATGGTGCCGCCGTCAACACCACCGGATAAAAGGATCATATCCGGACGCAGGGTGCGGATGCGCTCGATCTTTTCGTGGGGCAGTCGGCCATCGTTGGAGGCGATCACATCCATAACAATTGCACCGGCACCCAGCGCGGCACGGGCGGCGCTTTCACCGGTCATGGTCAGGACTACGCCGGCAACCATCATCTGCAAACCGCCTCCCGCGGATGATGTGGAGATGTAGATATCGGTGCCTTCCTTTTCACCTGCTCTGGGTTTAAAGATGCCATCACCTTTAATTAGTTTTACTCCGGACAACTCTTCAACCTCCATTACGGAATTGAGCACACCTTTGGTAACATCTTCAAAAGGTGCCTCCACTGTGGTCGGTGCCTCACCGCGGACAATCAGTCGATACTCATTTCCCCGTTTTTCAATGAGAATTGCCTTGGTGGTAGTTGACCCGCAGTCGGTAGCGAGGATGCGGGTGATTTTTTCTTTTTCAAACTTTTGGTTGCTCATTTTGCTGTTCCTCTTTTGATTTTTGAGGGCGATTGCGTTCTTCTTCCATTTGTTCAATGGTTTGAATCAAGGCCTCGATGTTGGCACGGTCTTCAAACAGTGCGGTGATTTCGTCGTACTGGTGAAAGGGAAATATGGCGGTAACTATCGGTTGAAAGAAGACCATTAGTTGTGAGCCGAGAAAGGAAAGGGGTTTGGTTGATTCTAAAAGCACGATGGCAATTGGGGAGAGGCGGAGATCAACCGTTTTGCGCGCGATTTTAGTGATGATTTCTTTTTTCCTTTCCGGTGTAATGTCAGCGGCAAACATTACTCTTGATAATTTACATCCGGTTGTCTTGAGGCACGCGCTTCATCCAGTCGGCGCACCGGGGTGTTTAAAGGTGCGTTGAGAAGTGTTTCCGGGTTGGTCCGTGCCTCTTCTGCTATCTGTTTCATTGCCGTGATAAACTCATCAAGCGATTCCAGGGATTCGGTCTCGGTCGGCTCGATCATCAGTGCCTCAGGGACGATCAGCGGGAAGTAAACGGTCGGTGCATGTAAGCCGAAGTCCAGCAGTCTCTTTGCCACATCAAGGGTTTTTACGCCATATTGTTTCAGGTTGGTGCCGGCAAACACCACTTCGTGCAAAGGTCGACGCTTATACGGAAGGTCGTAAACGCCGTTCAGTTCCTGACGGATGTAGTTGGCATTCAACACCGCACACTCAGAAACTTCTTTTAACCCCTGAGCACCGAGCATCCTGATATAGGTGTAAGCCCGGACTAAGACCGCAAACTGTCCGTAGGACGCAAGAACCCTGCCGATGGAGTCAGGACGGTCATAATCAAGGAAGTATTTCCCATCAGCATAGGCAACAACCGGTTTAGGCAAAAATGGCTCCAGATGTTTTTTTACTGCTACCGGACCGGCACCAGGACCGCCACCACCATGGGGAGTGGAGAAGGTCTTGTGCAGGTTGATATGCATCAGGTCAAATCCCGCATCCGCAGGACGATGGATGCCTAAATAGGCGTTGAGATTAGCGCCATCCAGATAGACCAGCGCTCCCCGGCTGTGCATTATATCACACACCTTCTTGATTTCAGACTCAAAAAGCCCAAGCGTATTTGGGTTGGTGACCATAAGGCAGGCAACACAGTCCGAGCACTGACGTTCAATTTCTGCCGGGTCAAGCAGACCTTCGGCGTTAGATTTTATCTGGACCGATTGAAATCCGGATAGTACAACTGAAGCGGGATTGGTGCCGTGGGCAGAGTCCGGGACTAAAACGATGGTGCGGTTTTCTCTTTTTTTCTCAAAGTATTTGCGCACCATCAGGATACCGGTCAACTCACCATGAGCACCTGCTGCCGGCTGCAGGGTGATCGCATCAAAACCGGTAATCTCTTTGAGATATTCACCCAGTTCAAACATCAGTTGCAGGGCGCCCTGAACCAGGTTTTCGGGTTGATAGGGGTGAAGACTGGTAAATCCCGGAAGGCGAGAGGTCTGTTCGTTTACCTTGGGGTTATACTTCATTGTGCAGGAACCAAGAGGATAAAAACCTTTATCCACATGGTGGTTCAGAGTCGACAGGCGGACAAAATGGCGGATTATGTCAATTTCGGACAGTTCAGGAAGATGGTTGTCAGGACGCAGGTCTTCGCCCAGGGCAGTGGTTAAATCAGGCTCCGGCACATCCAGTTCCGGTAATGACCAGGCGCGGCGGCCGGGTTTGCTGATTTGAAAAAGTAGTTTTTCACTCATTTTTGCCTCTGAATGTTGATAAAGTTTTTGACTGAACGGTCATAGGTCCGTTCTGCGTTAGGTGGAAAAAGACAGCCTGGTAGTTCACCGTGAAGGCGATGATACGAAATGCATTCACAACAGCGCCCCTTTTTGGTGCACGGTTCATAGGTGCAGGTGCAGTTTTTACGGTTACGATTGATGTTGCACTCCATAAACATAAATATTATTTCCTCCTGATCTCCTTTAGAAACTGGAGATAACTGTCCAGTTCCTCCTTTGTCCTCTTTTCAGTGACCGCAACTAAAAGCAGGTTTTCCCATTCCGGACGGAATTTACCCAGGTCAACACCGGCAAGGATATTATGCCTGATACCCTGTTCAATTATCTCTCCTGCGGGGGCAGGTGTTATGACAACAAACTCCTTAAAGAACCGGTGGTTATTGACAACTGAAAAACCTGGAATCTGGGCGATCTCTTGGGCAAGATAGTGGCTTTTAGCAAAGGAGTGACGGGCTACCTCTTTAATTCCCTCTTTTCCCATCCAGGCAAGGTAGACGGTGGCGGCAAGAGCACAGAGTGCCTGGTTGGTGCAGATGTTGGAGGTGGCACGTTC
>CAZPVT010000031.1:0-3088 GCA_964590395.1 uncultured bacterium | reverse complement strand
GAAGTATCCGGATGTTTTGGTTCTGGTAGATGCGGTCTCCAGTTTGATGGGTGACTGGTTTGATATTGATCAACTTGGGGTTGATGTGGTGGTTGCCTCCAGTCAGAAGTGCGTTGCCCTGCCACCTGGACTGGCGGTTGCAATCGTCTCACCACGGGCAATGGAGAGGTGTAAAACGATCCCGGACCGGGGCTACTACTTTGACTACGAGGCGATGCTCAAACGGTATGAAAAGGACAACCAGACCCCGACCACACCGGCAATCTCCCTTTTCTGGGCGCTGGACAAACAGTTAGATGCGATTCTGACCGAAGGAATGGAAAACCGCTATCGCCGGCACCTCGAGATGGCAAAATTCACCCGCGAATGGGCAAATCGCTACTTTGCGGTCTTTCCCGAACCCGGATTTGAATCGGTTACCCTGACAACCGTAACCAACACGCGTGGAACAAGTGTCAAGGATCTAAACACTGCGCTCGGTCAACGGGGAATGCAGATCTCCAATGGCTACGGCGACCTGAAGGAAAAAACCTTCCGGATTGCCCATATGGGTGATCTGACAATGGATGATATCCGACAGGTAACTGGTGCGATAGTGGACATCCTTAAATTGTGAAACTCTACTTCTGGCTCGGGCTTATCCTCTCTCTTCTGTTCAGTGCCCAGCCAGAACTAAAAAAAACCAAAAACCGGGCAGAGTTTCAGCCGGAACCTTACTCCTCTGCCGGCACTATCAGGTTTGCCAACCGCATCACGGTTGATATCAATCAACCACCGGTAGCCGACTTCAGCAATTTCCGTTATTACCTGATTCACCTCTCCCAGCCGGTCCGTCAAAACTGGTTAGCACAACTGAAAAAGTTACATTTCACTCCGATCGGGTATCTGGCATATCAGACGGTTATTGCCCGGTTCGACCCGTTATCTGATACAGGTGGAGTGGAGATATCGGCCGGCCAGATTGAGGAAAAAATTGCCGCGATAAAAAAAATTCTACCGGTTGACTGGCTAGGACCTTTTCTACCCGAATTTAAACTGGCTCCTGAACTGAGGCGCCGGAAAAAAGCCGAAGAACTGGTTGTTGCCTTCTGGGAAAAAGGACCCGCGCTCAATTTCTCCTGCTATGACTATCACTCCTGTATCCGCCTGCTGGACAGTCTGCAAAATGATGAGTCGGTCTCCTGGATTCAAACCCGCAGCCGGTTTTCGCTATTCAACCGGAATGTCCAGTGGGTATTACAAACCGGCTGGGATAGTGTCGTCCCTGATCCGATTCAGGGCAGAAGGATATGGAGTAAGGGCATCACCGGTCAGGGAATGATTGTTGGACTCTTTGACTCCGGTATAAACACCGAACACGATATGTTTTATGACCCTTTTGTCCCCATTTCGGCACCCGGCATCTATCCTGAACATCGCAAAATAGTTGCCTACAAACTCTATCACAATGCCGCCTTTGGTGACGCCTCGGCAACCGGCTATCACGGTTCAGCAGTAGCCGGCACCCTCGCCGGAAACGACTCAGTAAATGGCAACCTGAGCCAGTTTGATGGCATTGCGCCAAAAGCCCGGATTTACTTTCTGGACATCGGCACCGCCAGTGGCGGATATGAGATCAGTGATGATTTCACCGAGTTACTGGATTCGGTCCGCCTGAGCCGGGGATTACCAGAACCGGTGCGCCAGGTATCGGGCTCATTCGGCACGATGGACTTTTTAAGTTACTATCGGCTTGCAGATGCCACGGTCGATGCGGTCTGCTGGCAGGACAAAAGTTTTCTTGTCATCTGGGCAGCAGGTAATGCCGGTGGTGTTCGATACCGACTGGGTCATCCTTCCTGCGCGAAAAATGCCCTGACCGTTGGCGGAACCGGCAACGGTATCCGTGCCAACCGCCCCTACAGCGCCTCCTCAGCCGGACCAACACGCGACGAAAGAATTAAACCCAACCTCGTTGCCCCTGCAGAAAGTATCTACACCGTTTACGGTGGGGGAATAAACGCCTACCGCCTGCGGGAGGGAACAAGTTTTGCTTCACCAGCGGTAAGTGGCGCGCTTACCCTGCTGCGTCAATACCTGAAAGAGGGCTGGTACCCCTCAGGTGAGCCTGACCCGCACCGATCAATAGATAACCCCAGTTCCGCACTTCTCCGCGCCTTAGCCATCTGCGCTACAGATACCAATGTGTTGCCGGAGACAATACCGGACAACCGTATCGGCTGGGGAAGGTTAAACCTATCCCGGATAATGCACTTTCCTGACCATCCGGTCTACTGGGCATTTGTCGACGAAACTACCGGTCTGGCAACCGGTGAATACGATGAATATGAGTTCCGGGTTGAAAGCCGTCAACCGCTATCTGTGGTGCTCACCTGGACCGACACTGCAGGTGCACCCAACGCAGAAATCGCCATCGTCAATGACCTGAATCTGGAACTGGAAAGCCCGGACCTCAATCGCTACCGGGGAAACCAGTTTATCCGGGGACAATCCGTACCCAATCCTACAAACTGGGACGAGAGAAATGTCGAGGAGGTAATAATAATCAACCGCCCGCTCACCGGCACCTGGAAAGCCCGCATCTATGCCCGCAATGTCTTCACCGCACTTCAACCCTATGCCCTGGTGATTAAAGGTCCGGTTGTTAATGCACCGGCACTAACCGAAGCGCCACCCATCTTAAAACCAAAATACTATTCAAATAAAATAGTTAACGGCCATAAAACGGCAATAACCATCCCGGCACGCAATCGGCTCCGTGTCTGGTCAATAGATGGCACCCTGGTGGCAGAACTCTCTGCTTCTACTGAGACCCCGCGCCTCTGGCATTTAACTGGCAACAACCGCAAAAAACTGCCTGCGGGCGTATATCTCTACCAGTTAATTGGCGATCGTGGAATTCAGACCGGCAGAATTACCCTGATTAAATAGATAACTGTCCTTCTCTGTCATTCCGAGCCGGCTTGTTCGGCGAGGAATCTCCACCACCTTCCCTCGTCATTGCGAGGAGCGGTAGCGACGCACTGCCTTTGGCAGGTGGCGAAAGCCACAACAATCTCTGTGCGGATTAGTCCGGTCCTTCACGCTG
>CAZPVT010000030.1:0-342941 GCA_964590395.1 uncultured bacterium | reverse complement strand
CCGCTGTAAATCTGGCCTGCACCCGGAATAAAGGTGGAAAGCCATTCCGCGGTGCTGGGTGATAATCTCCGGGGCAGATCCTCTGGGGTGAAAATGGAATCAAGTAGCCTTTCTTCAACTCCTGATAAAAGCAAACTTTTTTTAGCCTCATCCCACTTTTTTTGGAATAGTTGACAGATGCCCAGGATAAAGTAAGCCCGTTTCTGATTGGCAGTTTCTTTTGCAAATGTGGCAACACGCAGAAGTTCAAGTTCCGCGGTGGTAAAATTGCCTGCAACGAGTTCAAGAATACCTGCCTCAATTCGCAAGGCAGAGGAGAGACTGTCGTTTCGGGTGTAAGAAATTGCCCGGTTAATGGTGATAATAGCACTGTCCAGTTTCCCCTGTTTTTTATATAACTCAGCGATTTGATACCACAATTCAACAATTTCGTTTGAATCTAAAGAGAAACAGAGCAACCGCTTATATTCGGTTATTGCTTCATCATAGTTGCCAGCCCGGGTTAACTCTCGTGCCAGAAAAATGCCAGGGTGATTATCGGCGATGAGAAATAGGAAAAGTGTGGTTAGTATCTCAGGGACTGACCCCATTGTTATTCTCGATTGAGTGCACCTGACTGAGTATCCTGTCGGTTAAGTTTTGATTATACTGTTTTGCTGCAACGAGCGAACCGTAGATATCGCCAATATAAAAGACCAGAAACATCGAGCCGTAAATCCAGCCTTTGGTTGATCTTATGCCATCACGCCGAAATCCGTCATAGGCCTGAAAGCCGGTAATTCCGATTACCGCAAACGAAAAAAGGGCGTCAGACCATCTACCGCTGTAACCTTTGCCCAATCCCGGAATTACTGTTGAGAGTAGACCTGCAACTGCTGGATTACGGTAAGAAAGGCGGAAGGTGGCAAGGGTTATTGAGTCAAGCTGGGTTCCGGTGGGCTGTCTTTGGGCCAGCGCGCGGGCAGAGGCAAAATCTTTTAAAAAGAGCAGGTTTTTAATCATCAACGGGTGAAACCGGGAATCATCAGCGTAGCCGTTGGTTTTAATGTGGTTTATTGATTGTGCATAGTTGCCTTCTCGAAAATAGGATTCCGCGATTTCATAAGCCGCTCTATCTTTCAGGGATTCATCATCTATCTGCGCAAAATAGGCTCGTGCTCTTTCCGGTCTATTAGCCAGACGATAGCACCTGCCGATAATAAAAAGCAGTTCCGGATCGTTGTTTTTGCCACTGAGGATCAAATATCTTTCATATTCACCGGCAGCACGCAGATAATCTTTTTCATTAAAAAGGTAATCGGCAAATGTTTTAATCTGGTCTGGGGTTAACCAAAGAGCGGATGGGACTGATCCAGGTTCATTTAAAGCCGAATTGATGAGTATTAAAACAATCAGCGGGACCATAGCCATTCCTTCTCGGGTGGGTCAATACAGCGATCAGTTTCCGGGTCAACCGGATAATACAGTCGAGAAAAACTGTGACATCTCTGTAGCCGGTCTGAACCCATTATCACCCCCCAGAGCAGACCATACCGTTTTATTGAGGCAGATGTAAACCTTGAACAGGTGGGAGTGAACTGGCAGGCAGGGACATCCTGACTGGAGATAAAAAGTTGATAAAGCCGGATAAGTCCGAGTGCAACAATTTTTGTCTCATTTATCTCGTCAAGGGAGAAGGAGGATAGATTGTTTGTAACAACCGAATCAACCTTCTTGCTATTTATTATAATAAACTCTAGGTCATTTTTAAACGGATTTGCTAACAGAAAGATAAATACTAAAGATAGAATTACCAACTGACCTCTTTTATTTCTGTTCCTTTAGGTATCTGGAAGTTTACCACTTCGTCTGGCAGTTTAACATTTAAACGGGGATTGCTGTAATAAACCGTTTCATAAGTGGTATCTTTACCCAGATAACGGACCGCAGAGACTCTCATCGGCAGCATAATATTGCCGATTTTGCTATAATCCGAATAACTCACCCTGCCGATAGTTCTACCCTTGCTGTTTTGCATTTCCATAAATCCTACCTGGTCATTAACCATTCCGATGATAATTGGGCCAACCGCTTTTTTTACTTTGGCAGGAGGCACCCAGCGGGTAATAAGCGTGTCGCCCCGTTTTTCGCTCTGGCTTAAAGTATAGCCCATTTCTGCTAAGCCCAGATTTTTATTAGTTAGGCTGATAAAAGCCTGGAAAAACGGCAGCACAAATGGAACTCGTGCCTGAATTCGAAACGCCTTTTTCTCGTCCGGATAATAAATAACCAGAGTTTTGTCATTAAATTTCAGGTGTTGATTTACCGGTTCGGTAACATAGATTAAAATATCGTTTGGTGGTTGATAAAAAATAGTTCCTTTAACCGAGTCCACGCCCGGTTTTTTGTTTGTTAAAAGTCGACTGAAATTAACTATAAGATTATCTTTTATCTCCGCAATTAGAATCTGGCTTAATACCAGACATAGGACAATTGACGCCAAAACGATACCCTCTTTTAACTTTTATCTATTCTACGCTATCAGATAAATTTACCTAAAGCAACACAGGAATTTGCCGGATTCCTCCTTTAGTATGAAGTCTGAGCGGCAGCGGCGGCAATAACGAGGAAGTAGTAAACACACCAGCCAACTGCTGACAGTAGACATCCTCCTGCTGCCCAGATTGCGTTTTGCTGTTTGCCTTTATTCTGATATCCTTCAGTATAACCCTGAACATATTCAGTTGATTTACCGATAAGACGGTCAGCAGGAACAGTGGGTGGGACAAGATAGCCGATCAGAATACCAACTGGACCGAGCAGAAAGCCAACCGCAAGCCAGAGAATCTCACTACTGCTCTTTCCATCTCTTTGTCCATCCATCTTCCCCTGCATATAATCGGTTATATCCGCTTTTTCTGCCTGTTCTGCCATAACCGGTACCGCAACAAGCAGTAGTGCTAATACCAGGCAGATGGCTTTGTTAGCATTATTGTATCGTTTCATTGCATGCCTCCCCTCTTTTATTTTTCATCACTCACGGTTTTTTCTCTTTTAAATAGACACTAAAGTCTACCTTCTCTTTTATATCTTTAGCCAAAAATTCAAACGCCCTATTAAATGCTTCGGTCGATGTTTGTGAAAGCGTTTGTTTACCGACAAAAACACCGCCGAAATAAGCAGTTAGTGCTTGACTGCTGCCTTTTGCCGGGATGGTTCTTTCATACACGACTTTTCCGTTTTGGTCAATCAATTTACAATATAGAAGTAATTCCGCAGTAATATCTTGTGAGACATTAAACCTTGTAATCTTAGGCGTGATGAGTAATGTCAAAGGCTTATTCTGAAACTCACTTGCTGAGCTTAACAGTTCTACCTTGGTGAACATCTTTTTAAATATCTGCTCAGCCGCAATCCTTAGCGCCATTCCAGTTTGAAAATTCCATGTATGTGCTACCCCGAGTAAGCAAAAACCACTTTGCGAATGAACCTGTCTAATCTGGGAGTCATCAATCAATAAGCCGACATCAAGGTCGATCTTATCGACACTGTAATAAGCTGCTGGGTTAGGATTAATTGGCACAGTGAAAGTGCAACCAACTAAAAGAGCCAAAATCCCAGCAGTTAATACAAGGCTTTTTATTTTCTCCATTATTTTCCTCCTTTTTTTATTCATTGATTTGCAGCTATTATTACTGCAACATAGAAAAGAAGATAAAGAGTCCAAAAAGTAATACATCCAGCTACAGCATACACTACATTTTGTTTAGAAGCCTTTGCTTGATAACCTTCTGTATAACCCATACAGTATTCTGGTGACTTTCCCAACAATGCTGACCCTGGGGGGTCAGGTTTTACGAGGAAAGCAAGAATTATTCCGGTTCCACCCAAACAACATCCTGCAAAAAACCACAGAGTATTACCTTTTGCATCTCGCTCGCCATCTGCTTTTCCCTGCGTATAATCATCAAGGATTTTCTTTTCTGCCTGTTCTGCCATAACCGGTACCGCAACAAGTAGTAGTGCTAATACCAGACAGAGGGCTTTGTTAGCATTATTGTATCTTTTCATTGCATATCTCCTTATATCTCATTTCGAATTTTTGCCAGCAATCCGTTCAGGTTATTTACTGTTACGCCTATTTTCCAATTGGTAGTCGGAAAGTCATAAATTAAAGCATCACTTGTAAAATCCAGCCTGATGTGATCGGCAATACCAAATCCTATTCCCCAGCAAAGACCGATTGACTTTAACTTTCCTAAATTTCTCCTGGTAAATATATCAAACAGGGAATAGTGGTAGGTCAGTCCATCTTTTTCATATACAAAACCGCCCCGCTGGCCGGTTATATATTCAAAATAAGCAACCCGGATGGTATATGAGATAACCGTAATTTCCACTCCAGCAGACTTCCACATATCTCTAAATTCTGGACCAAGTTGCTCAAGAAAACTTTTAGTTGTATCAGAAAATGCTCCAACCAGAATTTTGTCAAATTCTACCAGTCCCCGCAATCGGAGTTTGAGTAAATCCCGCAACAACGGAGGTTCGAATAATGAATAGTCAAGTGGTGTCAGGGCAACTCCCAGCCTTAACATCCTGGGCAGGGGGTCGGATTCACCAGAAGAAGTGTAGGAAATGTTAGGACCAAGATTATTCATTGAAAGTCCGATTGAGATCGGTTTGAATGGTTTAAATAAGATTCCAATATCAGCGGCGAATGTCCTGCCGGTACCGCCAGCCTCTATTCCCAGTTCCGGCATCTCTTTCCAGACCCAATCTGGAACGAGAAAACTATAGATATATTTAACACCTAATCCGAATCCGAGGTAATCTGATAGATTTACGCCACTATGAATACCAAATGCCGCATCCCAGGTTCTATATCTACCAATAAATTCACCCCGTTCATTGATAACATCGGTCTCGCCGGTAGTGAGGTAGGTAAAATTGGCACCGATATTGAAGTTTTTAATTGGTGGTAGGTTCAAGGGAAGTCCGGCTCCTCCGCTCGTATAGATGTAATACATACCTGGCCATAAACCAGGTAACCATGGTCCTCCTGAGGTTGTTAACCCAACTCCCTCCTGGAAGCCTAAACCACCCGGGTTATAATAAGAGGCGTCCTGCTCATCTGCTAAGCCGGTTACTGCCCCTGCTAAGGCGGTTGAACGGGCTGTGGGCCAGATTAGCAGGAAAACGGCACCGGGATTTTGAGAACCTGAAGCAACCTCAATTAATAATATTAGATAGCAAATCAAGCATCGAAATATGATTTTCATCTTTATGAAATTAACCAAAGAAAAATCTCCTGTCAAGTAGAAACAACCAGTTATTTTTGCTGACCTCTGTCTTTGCAACAAGGTAAATCTAATAATTGTTAACCTTTTGTCAAGTAAATTTTAAAGATAAACCGGGTGATTGTGTTATTTGTTCTAATGAGGGGCAATTTTACAGTTGTCTATAAGGGTATTATCGTTAGCATAATTCAGGCTGTTGTAATAGCCGTAATCCTGAAAACAGGTAAAATCCTGAACACTTACATCTGTCCAGGTGTGAGGATGAGAGCTGGCTAAACTGTATCTCCCGTCCTGGCAGATACCAAACCGGTAATGATTTTGTGAATGGTCATGGATACCGTATAGGGGATGGGGTCTAAAATTTGGCTAAAATTAAAATAAGTAACATTTTTTCAATAAGATAAACAAAAAATGGTTAATGGTAAAAATTTAACCTAAAGGTTAAAAAATTAACCGTTGTCTGGTGTATAAAGTGGGTGATATAATTTGACATACTCAGATTAGTTGCTAAAAGAATAATTAGGTATGTCCCAGAAAAGGTCCGCAGTGGATTTTGTCCATCTGCACAATCATTCTGAGTACAGCCTGCTGGATGGTGCATCGCGGATTGAGGAGATGGTTTTGCAGGCAAAGGAGTTCGGGATGGAGGCGCTGGCTTTGACCGATCACGGAAATATGTTCGGCGCAATTAACTTTTATCAAACCGCACAGCAGGCAAAGATTAAGCCCATTATCGGTGCTGAAATCTATGTGGCACCGCGCGACCGACGGGAAAAGGAGATTCGTTCTGATGTTCCGGAGGCAAGTTTTCATCTGACTGTTTTGTGTCAGAATGAGACCGGTTATTACAATCTGATTAAACTTGTTTCCTATGCCTATCTGGAGGGGTTTTATTATAAGCCAAGGGTGGATAAGGAGTTGTTGAGTAAATACAGTTCGGGATTGATCGCACTTTCTGGTTGTTTGAAGGGAGAGGTGAACTGGTATCTTTTGCGTAATGAACAGCAGAAGGCGATGGAGGCGGCAGCAAGTTATCAGGAGATTTTCGGACAGAAGAACTTTTTTCTGGAGATAATGCGGAACGGTCTGTCCGAGCAGGAGCAGATCATTCCGGGGGTGATTGAAATTTCCCAGGCGCTGGACGTTCCGCTGGTTGCAACAAATGACTGCCATTACATTATGCCGGATGATGCCCGGGTGCAGGATGTGCTGTTGTGCATTCAGACCGGTAAGCGGTTGAAGGATAAGGACCGGCTGCGCCTGAACAGCACCGGTTTCTATTTCCGTTCACCAGCAGAGATGAAGACGTTGTTTGCGGATTTGCCGGAGGCGATTAAGAGTACCGTAGAGATTGCGGAGCGGTGTAATTTGCTGATTGATATCGGCAGTCGGCGGTTTCATCTGCCTGCTTACTCTCCACCTTCTGAGTTTCAAACCGATTTTGATTATCTGAGCCATCTTGCCCACGCCGGGCTGAAGAAGATGTACTCCAAAATTACCGCTGAATTAACAAGTCGGTTAGAGTATGAGTTATCTGTGATCAGGAGAATGGGTTTTGCCGGTTATTTTTTGATCGTCCGGGATATCGTGGTCAAAGCAAGGGAACTGGGAATTCCGGTTGGTCCGGGCCGCGGTTCAGCCGGTGGGTCGCTGGTGCTTTACTGTCTGGGTGTTACTGATATTGACCCAATTCGCTATGGTTTGCTTTTTGAACGGTTTTTGTCACCAGAACGGATTACCCTGCCGGATGTGGATATTGACTTTGCTGATTCCCGGCGTGGTGAGGTAATTGATTATATCCGCAGGCGATACGGGGAAGATTCAGTGGCTCAGATCATCACCTTTGGGACGATGCAGGCACGGGCAGCGGTGCGGGATGTAGGGCGGGTGCTGGATGTTCCCATCGGCGAGGTTGACCAGATTGCGAAGTTAATTCCACCAGGAATGTCACTGGAGGGGGCAGAGAAGGAAGTTGAGGAACTTGCCAGTCTGATTAGTTCGCAACCCCGGTATCAGGAACTGTGGACCATCGCCAAGAAGATCGAGGGGTTGAACCGTCATGCTTCAATTCACGCTTCTGCAATCGTAATTACACCACGACCTATTTGGGAATTTGTGCCGCTGTATAAGATGCCCGATTCCGAAGTTTGCACCCAGTACGATATGCATAGTCTGGATGCGATTGGCCTTTTGAAGATGGATGTGTTAGGTTTGCGCACGCTGACCGTTATTGATGAGACGGAGAAACTGGTTCGGACACACACTCCCAATTTTTCCTTAAGAAATATCAGTCTTGAAGACCTCAAGACTTATGAGTTGCTTCAGCAGGCAGAGACGGTGGGTGTGTTTCAGTTGGAAAGCCCGGGGATGAGAAACCTCTGTAAGAAAATCAAGCCGGAAAGAATTGAGCATATCATCGCATTGATTGCGCTGTATCGACCCGGACCAATGGAGTTGATTCCTAAGTATCTTGAACGCAAGAGTGGCAAAGAGCCGGTAGTCTACGACCATCCGCTTCTGGAATCGGTGTGTCAGGAAACCTATGGTATTATGATTTACCAGGAGCAGGTGATTCAGGCGGCGCAGGTGCTTGCAGGTTATAGTTTGGCACAGGCAGATATTTTGCGCCGGGCGATGGGCAAGAAAAAGGTCGAGGAGATGGCAGCCCAGCGGCAGACATTCATTGAGGGCTGTAGTAAGGTTAACAATATCCCGGCAGATAAAGCCGGTCGGATTTTTGATCTTTTAGAAAGGTTTGCCGGTTACGGATTTAATAAAGCCCACGCCGCTGGCTATGCTCATCTGGCTTATATCACCGCCTATCTTAAAGCCAATTATCCGGTAGAGTTTATAACTGCATCTTTGATCAGTGAACTCGGTAATTTTGATAAACTGGCAAAGTTTGTAACCGAGGCGCGCCGGATGGATATTAAGATATTGCCGCCGGATATCAACCGTAGTGATCTGAACTTCACCGTTGAGGAGGGAAGTGTCCGTTACGGCTTGGCAGGTCTGAAAAATATCGGTATCGCCGCGGCAGAGGCAATTGTTCAAGAGAGAACGGAGCATGGACCTTACAAGAGTTTACTTGATTTTCTGATGCGCAATCGGGGGAGGGTAAATCGTAAGGCGGTTGAGTCACTGATCAAAGCCGGAGCGTTTGAGCAGTTGCAACCGGATCGGTTCCAGTTGTTTGCCAGTCTGGAGAAGGAGTTGGCTAAAGCGGCATCAGAAAGACTTTTGTATCGTGAAAGGCAGTTTGACCTTTTCGGTAGCCAGGAGGAAGAGGAAACCGCAAATCGCGACCAGTCAGCCGGTGACCATGATACATTGGTTGCTTTTGAAAAGGCGTCATTCGGTTATTATTTTTCCGCACATCCATTGCAGCGCTACCTTCGGGAATACCGGGCGTTGCAGTTAAAACCGATCAGTGTAATCACCGGGCTTAATGATAACGCGCCGGTTGCTGTCGCCGGGGTGATAACCGAAAAAAGGAGTAGAAAGGACAAGCGCAATCGCGATTATTTCATCGTTACCATTGAAGATTTTGATTCCGCGGTTGAGGTGATGGTCTTTGCGGACATTTTGGAGAAAACGCGTGGACTGCTTATGCCGGAGAGGCTCATCGTGGTTCAGGGGAGGGTGAAAAACCGCGTCGGTGGTTCACCATTGACCGACCGGTACACAGAGTCTCATTCCCAAGCCGGAATGCCGCAGATCTGGGCGGAGAGGATCTTTGATTTTACCACGGCGCGTCAGTTCATCAGTGCCGTAAATATTCATTTACCGGTGGAGGGGCTTAATGACTTTATCCTGCAGGAGATAAAACGGATAGTTGAGAGTTTTCCCGGTGATGTTCCAATATCAATTGTTGTCAACGGGCAAGGATTCCAGCGCGGATTCCAATTAAGAAATTACCAGGTGAAAATTGATGACCAGTTGGTTGAGGAGTTGGAAAAACTAATAGGCAAGGACCGAGTTACTTACCGGGCGACATTACCCCAAGTTGTTCAGCGGTTTAACCGTACATCCCAATAGTGGTTATTACTGATATTTGACGCTGGGGTTGAAATTTAGGGGATGGTCAACTGTTCGAGACGTCTGAGCCTTTCTTTAAGTGGTGGATGGGAGGCAAACAGGTTTAACTTTTCCTCTTGATCTTTACCAAAAGGGTTGGCGGTGAACATATGCGCGGTGGCATGCGAGGCGGTCCGGAGTTTTCCAGTATAACTACCAATTTTTCGCAAGGCGTTTGCTAAACCAAACGGGTTACGGACGATCAAAGCGCCTGAAGCATCTGCCAGGTATTCACGCTCCCGGGAGATGGCGGCACGGATGAGTGCCACGATCAGTGGCGACAGAATTGCCAGCACCAGGGCGAGCAGAATTAGAACTAAGCCGAGTTGCCCACCGCTGCGGGATCGTGAATCTCGGCGTCTCGTTCCTCCGGCATAGAATGCCCATCTAAATATTATATCCCGAAAGAGAATGAGCAGTCCCCCCAGAATCGCTACAATCGTCATCAGCAGGATGTCATAATTGCGGATATGGGCGATTTCGTGCGCAATAACCCCCTGTAATTCATCCCGTTTCATCATCTGGAGTAAGCCGGTGGTTACCGCGACCGCAGCGTTATTCGGATTTCGACCGGTCGCAAATGCGTTCGGTGCCGGATCATTAATTACATAAACCCGTGGTTTAGGAATTCCAGCAGCAATTGCCACCTCCTCGACCACATTGTGCAATTCATAATACTCTTCAACCGCGGCAGGTTGAGCCCGGTTAACTGCCAGTGCCAGTTTATCAGCGTTATAATAGAGGGAAAGGTTATAGAAGATGATAAACAGCGCAAATATCAGATAGTACTCGATGCCCCACCGGAAGTAATATCCGAGTGCATACCCAACTACAGCCAGAATGAGCGTGAAGATGATGATAAATAAATAGGTGGTCCACCGGTTCTGGGCAATTAACTGATAAAGATGCTGTTTTTCTGGCATAGGCAGGGATTAAAAACTGACCTTGGGTGCCTCCTTTTCCATCTCCGGAACCCGGTAGAATTCAGCCGGCGAAAATCTAAAGATCGCGGCAATTATATTAGTGGGAAACATCTGGACCCGATTGTTGTAATCCATCACCACATCGTTGTAGAACTGTCGGGCAAAGGCGATGTTGTTTTCGGTATGGGCAAGTTCCTCCTGCAGTTTTAAAAAGTTTTGATTTGCCTTCAGGTCCGGATAGTTCTCAGCGATCGCAAACAGGGTTTTGAGGGTCGCAGTCAACTGTTCATCTGCTTTGGCAGCGGCTGCTGGACCCTGGGCACCGACCGCCAGTGCCCGAGCCTCAGCGATTTTTTCAAATATCTCCCGTTCATGGCTCGCATAGGCTTTGACCGTTTCCACAAGGTTGGGGATGAGGTCAATACGTCGTTTTAGTTGGACGTCGATCTGATGCCAGCCGTTTTGAACTCGATTACGGCTCCGGATCAGAAGGTTGTAACTGCCGATCAGAAAAATTACCGCCAGTCCGATGATGACCGCTAATATTATTCCCAGCATTATTACCTCCTTTTATTTAATTTTAAATTTAGCACTTCACCGCTCAAATTCAAGATGGATCTTTAGTCGCGGGGCACGAAACTCTGCTGGCAGGGGGGGTAATTTCGCAGTAACCATTACCGCCCGGAGACAGATTTCGTCAAACAGCCGGTCACCAGAACTTTTTTCCAGTTTGATCTCCGTTAACGCACCATTCCGTTCAATTGTAAACATAACGGTTGCTGATAGTTTGCCCGCTTTTCGAGTCTGGGGGTCCTGCCAGTTTTCCGCAATCCTTTCGAGCATCTGTTGTAAATAATAGTTATATCCCAGCGCCTGCACGCCTTCGACCTTGGCACCAAGTCCAGCATGTTTGAACATAGCCTCTTGCTTTTTAGGTGCAGGCTCCTGGGTCTTTTTTGCCGGTGCGGGTTGGCTTTTGGGTTTTTCCTCCTTAGGTTTTTCAACCGGCGCCGGCTTGGGTGCGGGTTGGACGAGATGGGGTTTTGTTACCGGTTGCGGTGGTTCTTGGGGTTCACCTCTGAATAACTGGACGGTAATTGTTGACGGGCGCGGTAGCGGTTTTTGCCGGTGGTAATAAGTGCTGGTAATAAAGCCGGCAAGACCGATTATTGCCAGGTGACCGGTAAATGAGATTAAAAGTTCCTTTTTCATTTACCCTTAACGCAATCTATTTGGGCAGGGCAGTCAGTCCGATGTTGGTGATGCCTTGTTCCCGTATTAGACCTAAAATTTCAATTATTGTGCCGTAATCAACACGCCGGTCAGCGTGGAGATAAACCTGATTGTATTCACCTTTGTTGAGTTGATCGTTCAGCGCTCGAGCAAACCCGTTCAGTGTTACTGCTTTGGTGCCGATGAAAATTTGGCCATCCGCTTTAACCGAGATGACAAGCCCGCGCTGAGTTTGCGGTTCAGGCCGGGTTGTTCTGGGAAGTTCTAAATCAATCCCCTGTTGCCGGCTTAAAGCGGTTGAGACACCGGCAATCAGAAAGATGATCATCAGGGTGAAACTGACATCAGCGAGCGAAGTGATATTCATCTCTGCCAGGAGTTTGAGCCGGCTGTTGGTTTTTCGTTCGTTATTCATTAGACGATTAGTCCCTAACCGATTTGACAGTTGATTCAGTCCGACGATGCACCTCACGGCGGAACATACCGGTTAACTCCGAGATGAAACGTTCCATTTCAGATTGCAGTTTACGCACCCGGCTCACAAAATAGTTGTAAAACAGGGCAGCAGGGATTGCTACGAGTAAACCCATTACGGTGGTTACCAGTGCGTCCGAGATTCCAGGTGCGATCAACTGGAGGGTGGGTAGCTGGGCACCGCGAAGTGAGAGGAAGGTGCGTAATACACCCTGAACCGTTCCCAGGAGTCCCAAGAATGGCGCCACCATCGTGGTAGTTGCCAGAAAGGACAGTGAACTTTCCAGTTGTTCAAGCAGGCGCGAACTCCGGCGTTCCATCGCCTCGGTAATGTTGGGCAACAACATATTTAACGTCTCTTCATTAGTAGGCAGAGAAGACTCTTTTTCCAAAAGCGACCGTTCTTCAATCGCTGCGCCCAGTAGTTGAACCAAAGGCGATGCGGGAAACAGTCGGGCAAGTTCAGCGTAGTCCTGGAGGTTGCGGCGGTAGCCAAATGTGCTGAGAAAACTGCGGGTCTGCGATTGTGCTCGACGGAACTGGTGGAGTTTTTTTAGGAAAATCGCCCAGGAGACGATTGACATAATGAAAAGGATAAAAATGATTGCTAAAGCAAATGGTCCGGCAGAAATGAATGGTGTAAAAAGGTTATTGGCTGGCATTAAGGTTTATTTGATGGTGTTCAAACGTTCTTTAGCCAGTTGCGCTTCAGGACTTTTCGGGTAGTTATTGACAACTTCGGTGAGCTTCTCTTTGGCTTTTTTATTCTTTCCTTGCAATTGATAGATGATGCCTAATTTGTAAAGGGCGGCGGGAACTTTGTTGCCGTCGGGATATCTTTCAGCAACGAGTTTGAATTCCGTTTCTGCACTATCAAGTTGGTTGAGGGAGTAGAAACATTCACCCAGCCAGTATTGCGCGTTATCCGCCATTTCACTGGTGGGGAACGTCTGAATGAACCGGCGAAAACCGATGATCGCAACCTGATAGTTACTGCGGGTGAAATCCAGATATGCGGTGTTATAGAGTTTATCAGCATCAATACCCGCGGTAGCGGTGTCCAATTTTACCTTGCTGGTTTCAGAGGAGGCGTTTTCGGCGATCAGTTCACCGCGCCAGGCACCGACTTTTCTGCCGATTTTTTCCATTCGTTCGCCGAGGTCGATCAGTTCTGCATCCATTTGATTAAAGGCCATTTCCATCTTTTCCAACTGGGTTAATGTCGCTGCCCGAAGATTAGCAATTTCCTCTTTCTGCCTTGTCTGGGCTTTTTCCACCCTTTCCAGTCTTACCGCGATGGAGTCAATTAATTCGACACGCCGGACGAACTGACGGTAGACAGTACAACCACTGCTGATAACTGCCAGTAGGGTAGCATAAGGAACCAATAGGTAATAACCGAACTTTGTCACTACCCTACTGGCAGTCATCATCCATCTGTGGTGAAGGGAGGTTATTTCCCGACCGTTTTAAATTCACAGCGACGGTTGAGATGATATTCCAGCGAGTCGGTGGTTACCAGTCGTTCTTCACCGTAACTGACCGTATTGAGTATTGTACCATTTACTCCCAGTTTAATGAGATATGCCTTGGCTGTTTCTGCCCGACGTAGACCAAGTGCCATATTGTATTCCGCAGTTCCGATCGGACAGCAGTACCCTTCAATCGTAACCCGGAAATTCTGTCCCTGATTTAATGCCTTTTTGATCTGGTTAGCGTTTTGCTCAAGGGTCTGAGCATCACTGGGCCGAATATCAAACCTGTCAAAGTCAAAGTAAATTGTCTGCAGATTCAGACCGATCGTAGGCGGGGTCTTCGGTTCACCAGTCTCAACTTCTTCTATTTCAGCCGGCGGTTCAACTACTACCGGTTCTTCACCGACCGGTTTCACACACGTTTTTTTGGCACAGCCGAACAGCATCAGCGTGGCAATTAAACTGACCAGCAGAATAACTGCTTTGTCGGCTTTCCTCATATCCTTATCCTCCTTGTTTTATTATTTGCCTTGCTATTGCATTTAGTGTTCGATTCATTATTTCCTTGTTAATATTAAAACAGAATCTTTTTTATTGTCAAGTTAATCTGTCGCCTTTACCACTCCTGCCAGGAACTGTCAGCGGTATCCCGGCTCGGCACAACGGACATCGCTCTGGTGGAAAATTCTGGATCGGCTCCTGATAGACCGCGAAGAAGGGCAATGGGAAGGAAACCCCAGCACTGCGGTCGATAAAAACACCTACGCCAATTATTTGGGTGCCGGTATGTTGGATAGCGGTTACTGTTTCGTTGATGGAACTACCGGTGGTCAGTACATCATCAACGACCAGTATCCGATCTTTGCTACCCAGAGAAAACCCCCGGCCGATCTTTCTGCCTTGTTCGGCTTTTTCAGCAATTACGCACCGGCAGGCAAGTTGTCGTGCCACCTCATAGGCAACGATCACGCCGCCCGTAGTTGGACCGCAGACCACATCCACTTTGTGTTTTTCAAAAAAGTGGGCGATTTTGTTCGCAAACCAGGCACAGAGTTGTGGGTGTTCAAGGATCCGAAACTTTTCAAAATAGCGATCCGAATGCAGGCCTGAGGTTAAGAGAAAATGGCCGTCTTGGATAACCCGATACTGTTTCAGTAGCCTGATAATTTCTTCGGACATCACGTTCCTTTCATTTGGGATTTGATTTCGTCGATGACTTTTATCGGGTCGGGTGCTTCATAGATCGGTCTACCTACCACGATGTAATCGGCGCCCGCTTTTTTCGCCTCGCGCGGGGTTAGCAACCGCTGTTGGTCATCGGTGGCTTGGGTCGCGGTCAATCTAATTCCCGGGGTAACAACCAGGAATTTCGGCCCACAGGCTTTCTTGATCAACTGGATTTCCTTAGGAGAGGCGACCACACCATCCAGTTCCATACTCTGGGCGAGTTCGGCAAGGGCGACGACCCGGTTTGCCACCTCTTGTGAACAACCGGTGATCTGGGTCAAGCCAGCACGGTCAAGACTGGTGAGAACCGTGACACCGAGGAGAAGTGGTTTCTCCTGACCCAATTTTTCTGCGGTCAGTTTTGCGGTTCGGGCTGCAGCGTACAGCATCTCGGCACCACCCATAGTGTGCACGGTTAGCATTTTGATTCCCAGTTCGGTTACCGCTTCGACCGCCTTGGCAACCACTGATGGTATGTCAGAAAATTTCAGATCCAGGAAGATTTCAGCGCCAGCCGCGCGCAGTTCCCGTACCAATTCCGGGCCATACCTCGTCCAGAGGTCGATGCCGATCTTATAAAGGTCAATATTGTCGCGGATCTTTTCGTAGAGTTGTCTGGCGGTCGTTGCATCAGCAACATTCAAAGCCAGAATGAGTTTGCTCATTTTTGCCCCCTGATTTTGCCAATTATTTCGGTTAAGGTTCTGATTTTTCTTTTTCGGCAGAGTATTGCCAATTCACGTATGATCACTAACCCTGCCCTGGGGTTGACCATATGGGCAGTTCCTATCTGTACCAGGCTCGCTCCAGCACACAAGAATTCAAAAGCATCGCTACCACTCATTATTCCACCACAGCCGATTACCGGGATTTTAACCGCATTTGCCACTCGATCAACACAAAAGAGGGCAAATGGTTTTATCGCCGGACCTGATAGACCACCGGTCCGAGCACCGAGGAGTGGAGAACCTGTTTCGTCAAGGACCAGCGCAAACAGGGTATTGAGCACGGTAACCGCATCGGCACCACCTGCTTCGGCTGCCCTGCCAGTTTCTGCTGGGTCAACAAAGTTGCCAGTTAGTTTAACAATCAGTAGTTTCTCAGTTCGTTTTTTAATTTCGCTGGTTACCCTTTCTACGGTTTTAGGTTTCTGGCCCCAGTTTACACCTCCCGCTTTGACATTAGGGCAGGAAAGATTGATCTCTATGCCATCGATCTCCGGGAGGTTCAGTGCATCGGTCAGTTGCAGAAATTCGTCAATGGTAAAACCGGCGATATTCACAATTACCCTTGTACCCAGTTTTTTTAGTCTGGGTATAACTTTTTGCTTAAAGGCTTCTAACCCCGGGTTTTCTAAACCAACCGAGTTTACAACGCCTCCAAATACTTCAGCGATTCTGGGCGGGGGGTTACCTTCTCGTGGCAAGACGGTTAGTGCTTTGGTAACGACTCCACCCAGTCGGCGGGCAACTTTTGGGAACTCAATGCCAAAGCCAAAGGTTCCTGATGCAGCAAGAACCGGATTGGCAAATTCTACCCCTCTTATTACCACCGGTAGTTTCATAGCAACACCTGATTTAAATTGACGACCGGGCCGTCACGGCAAACCCGCAGGTAGCCACCGATTGTTTTTTTAATCCCACAGCAGTAGCAGATGCCTGTTCCGCAACCCATCCGTTGTTCTAGAAATCCCAAAACCGTTACTTGACCAGCAAGTTGTTTTAGGGGAAGTAGCATCTGTTTGGGACCACAGGCATAAATTACCGGTTTTTTTGTCCTACTTAACACCTCTGGTATTAGATCAGTAACGACTCCTTTTTTACCCAGTGCACCGTTTTCAGTAGTGATCGAAACCGGGAGATCAAGCTTGCGAAAATTGTCCAAAAGTATCAAATCCGAGGGAGTCTTGGCACCAAGGATAACTGTAACCCGATTGTTTCTCTTTAACCATTTTGTTAGATAGAGGAGCGGAGCAATACCGACACCACCACCACAGACAATAACATCCTTTTGGCGGACAAGCGGTGCTGGTTTGCCCAGAGGTCCGAGTAGATCCCATTTCGCCTCCTTTGCTGTCTGGCTCATTGCGGCGGTGCCTTGTCCCACGACACGGATGACAAGGCGGATTCTATTCTGATAGAAGTCAGCGACGGAAACCGGTCGACGCAATAGTAAATGGTGATGAGTAGGAACTTTGACACCAAAAAACTGACCGGGTTTGGGTTTACGTTGGGATTTTGGATTTTCCAGCCAGACCGAGAAGATATTATTGGTCAACCACTTAGCTTCAATTACCTTTGCCAGAAAACCAGAATCGGTTTTGATAACCAAAGTTTTCCGGGTGTAGGAATATGGGCTAATTGATGCCCAGCCAACGCCGTGCCTGCTCAGCATATTCAGACCTGGGATAACGACTGATCAGTTGGTTTAACACCTGGGATGCCTGGGTTGTATCACCTTTTACCCGGAGTAGTATCCACCCCTTGGCTAACAGGGCTTTTGGTGCCCAGTCCGATTCAGGGAATGAGTCTGCCACCCGTTGATAGATAGTCATTGCGGAATCAAATTCTGCGAGGTTGAGGTTGTGGACCTCTGCCAGGAGAAACATTACTTCGGGGGGAGAACGGTTGTCAGTAGTGTCTTGAGTAAAGGCGTTTAAGAGTGAAGCCCTTTTGGTAGCAAGAACGCCGAATTCTGATTCTGCGCGGCGCAACTTGGCGCTGTCATAGTAGGCGCGTGCCCGGGTAAAATCGCGGTGTTCCTCGTAGAATTTGCCAATCAGGAATCCCGCTTCGGCACCGTTGGCGTTATTGGCGCGAACCCGGGATAGGGTTGCTATTGCTTCCATATCCTTACCTATTGCCAGTTGTGTCTTGCCGATGATCAGATATAACTCTTCGTCCATGTCGCTGTATCGGCCCAGGATGTTTTCAGCCATTTTCAGTGCTTCGTCATATCTTTCCTGGTGATAACGGCAAAGGGCAATTTTAACCTGTGCCTCAGTCCGTTTTCGCACATCTGATTCTAATCTGCTGTAGCGGTAATACCAACTCTCGGCTTGGGCGTAGTTCTGGGCACGGAGATAGTTATCTGACAGTTCCCGGGCGGCATAAAGGTAATACCGGGACCGGGGAAAACGGTGTACAAAAGATAGTAGGGAGTCGATGCCAGTTTTTTGGTCGTCCAGCTCAAGTTCGGTAATTGCTAAATGAAAACTCACCGCTTCATTCCAGTGGGGATGGTTTCTTTTTAATGCTTCGAGGAGGAGTTTACCGGTTCCGGTCTTGCCATCTCGAATCAGCGCCAGCCCGCGATACAGGTCCGCTTCCGGTCCAAACTTCGATTGGGGAAAGACGAGTCGCAGTTGCTCAAAATATTTTGCTGCCCGAGCGAACTCGGATTTCTCAAAATAACATCGACCAATGAGAAAGAGCGCATCATCTACCCAGGATGACCTCGGATACCGGCTGATGACTAACGCCGATTTTTCAATCGCTTTATCGAATTTTGATCCTGCCAAAGAACCTTGGCCCTGCTTTTTTAATTTCATCCCTTCCCGATAATAAACCTGGGCATTATGGAAGGTATTAAAATAGGCACAGCCAGCGACCAAAATGGCAGAGATGAGTAGTGCAAAAATGTTTTTTGGCTGCAATCTATCCTCTGTATTCAAAGATTAACCAATTGGCGCTGTGAGTCAAGTAACCCACTAAGCCCAAGCGTGATTTCGGAATTTATCGTCGTAAGGTGGTAGATATTCACGGTAATTATCCGGATATCATTCGCGGAGTATGCCCCGAATCGTATCCCCGGGTTTTATACCCCGGTAAGTAAACCAGCCGGTGGTTGCTTCAAGTGCGTAACGGACAGGTTTTGAAGAGGTGTATCTAGTCAGGGTGTCCATCGGCGTCATCTCCAGGATGTCAGTGATGATACCGTTACTATCGATGAATGCGATGGAAAGTGGAATAAAACAGTTTTTCATCCAGAAGCGCGGTGTTTCATTCTGTTCGAAAATAAACAGCATGCCAGAATCCGGTGCCAGATAGTTGCGAAACATCAAGCCAAGTGCCCGGGTTTCTGGGGTGTTGGCTACTTCGGCGTAAAGCCGGTTTCCTTTTACGGTAATTACCGTTACCTTTGTTGCCGCTGTTTTTTCTCGCTGGTTTTTGCGCTGGGCAGTACGATTCTTGCTGGTTAGCTGGCAGGCTAGTGTCGTTAAGATCAAAAGCAGTATTAAAGGGTGGTAATTATTACTTAGCCGCACCCTCAAGTACTATTTCAGAAAGGTCTGCAAACTGGGCAAATAAAGAACGGATATAGTGTAGTAGCCGGAGTCGATTGTTCCGGATTTTTTCATCATCACACATTATCAGTACTTCATCAAATAGTCGGTCAATCGCGGGCCGTAAGGAAAGAAGTAGTTTCAATACGGTAGTATAGTCCTTTTGTTGCAGGTGCTGTTTCAATTTGGGTTCGAGTAACTTTACCTGCTGGAAGATAGTCTGTTCTGCCGGTTCAACCAGCTCCTTTTCCTCTGGTAGTCCAACGATCGTCCGGCCGCGTAGGATATTGGTTACCCGTTTCTGACCGATAACGAGCTGCTCAAATTCTTTGCGCTGACGAAACTGTTCGATGCTTTCAGCGCGCATTAATGCTTCACTCGGAATGTGCCAGACGGCTTTTAATACCGCATTTGCCACATCATAGTTGATTCCCCTTTCGGACAAAATCGTTCCCAAGCGATCCTGAAACAGTGTCATCACCGCACTACTGGTTGTCGCTAACGGGATGTTTTTAAAGCCGGCAAACAGATCCAAGACATTTTTTACTAATTCACTTAGGTCAATCGGCCAGCGATTTTGAAGAATGATTGCGAGGATCCCGGTTGCCTGGCGACGGACACCAAACGGGTCTTCTGAACCGGTCGGTTTGTTTCCAGTCAGATATGTTGCTATGATATTGTCCAGTTTGTCGGCAATGCTCAGGAGCCCGGCATAGTTCGATTTGGGCAGTTGGTCATCAGTGCTCTTTGGTAGATAATGTTCAGCGATGGCGTCAACCACTACGTCATCTTCGCCGAGGAGTCGGGCGTATATTCCACCGACCACACCCTGCAGTGATGTAAATTCTTTTTCGCGCACTAAATTGGTCAAAAGGTCGGCTTTGCACAGATAGGCGGCACGGTCCAGTAGCTGTTGATCGATACCAGAAACAGCATTACTGAGAAAACGGCAGAGTTCTCTTAACCTAACGGTTTTGTCGTAGTAACTACCCAGACCTTCAATCCAGATTACCCTTTTTTCCTCTTCAACTAACGGCTCCAATCCGCTTTTTAAATCGGCGTTTACAAAGAAAAGTGCGTCGCGCAACCTCGATTCAATTGCTCGTTCATACCACCGGCGCACTAAATCTCTGTCACAGTCTGGTGTATTGATTACCACAATGAAATAAGGTAGGAGTTTACCGTTGCTATCTTGAACCGAAAAGCAACGCTGATGCATCCGCAAGGCAGTAACCAGAACCGGTTTGGGCAATTGGAGGTACTGGACAGGGAAGCTACCGAGAAGGGGTTCGGGAAACTCGGTTGTATTTACTGTTTCGTTCAAAAGTTCGTTGTCCGGTACCACTTCACCTGGCAGTGTCTTTACCAACTGGTTTGCTTGCTCTATTATCAGATTTTGTCTTCTGATGGGAGCAACAATAACTTTGAACTTCTCGAGCATTGGTTCGTAGTCTAGGGGGGTGGTTAGTATTAGTGGTGATGTGGTGAAATTACGGTGGCCAAATATCTGGTTGCCAGCGGGCAGTTGGGCAACGGAAAATTTGACTATTTCAGAATCAAAAATTGCTGTCAGCCGGCGTAATGGACGGGAGAAGCGGAGACCGGATTGGTCCCAACGCATCGTTCTGGGAAAAGGTAGCGTAGTAATTAAATTGGGTAGATGTTGGGCGAGGATTTCGACGGTGGTAACCGCGGGTAGACGCCGGCGGACACAGAGATACTCTCCTTTCGGTGTATGTTTGATATATAAATCATTTACATCCTTGCCATGGGCACTGGCGAATCCCAGCGCGGTTTTTGTCGGATTGCCCGCAGCATCAAAACCCGCCTTTTTCGGTGGCCCTATGAATTCAACTTCAGTGGCCGGTTTCTCTGTTGTCAGTTCGTTAATCCGCAAGGCAATGCGGCGCGGGGTATAGAAAATCTCTGTCGCACCGAATTGAATCTCATTTTCCCTAAGTAGGTTTAGGATGCGAGATTGCAGTTCCCGTGTAGCCGGTTCAATCACCGCGGGTGGTAACTCTTCAGTGCCGATTTCTAAAAGAAAACTCGCCACGAAAGGATAATATTCATTTTAATATAGGGGTCAAGATAGAAATCGAGCAAATTGATTTACTACCTTTCATTCACCCGCGGTGTTATTACTAAGGTTTGGGTAATTTTTATAATTTTGCTATGCTTGGTTATTAACAATTGACACAAGTAAATTCGAAACTAAAATTTGTGCGTGGTTAAGGGCAAATATAGCCTGCTGATAATTATTGCATTATTAGTTGTCATCTGCGATTCAGAGACAGCGCGGTTACGCCGAGCATTAGGTTCGTTCGAGCCGGATGTCCGCGCCACAGCCTGCAAGCGATTGGGGGAGTTGAAAGATAAAAATTCGGTCGCATTACTGATTAAACTGTTGACTGATTCGGTTCCCGTGGTTCGATTCAATGCAGCGCTGGCACTGGGAAACATTGGTGACAAAAGCGCGATTGAGCCACTGGGGCGGACGGCAAAGAGGGAGTCGCTATCCGATGTAGCGATGGCAATGACTAAGGCGCTGGCCGATTTTGGTCCGCCAGCAATCCCGGTGTTGATCGAACTTTTGAGTTCACCTTTGCCAGCTGTCCGACTGACTGCGTGTCAGGGTTTGGGAAGGATTCGGGCACATCAGGCGGTTGATGTACTGATCCGGCGGCTTGATGATCCTGACCGCTTAGTTCGTCGGGCGGCAATATTTGCCCTGCGCAGAATTGGGGACCGGCGTGGGCTTGAGGCAATCACGCACAAGTTAGCAGGTTCTGACCGGGACGCAGAAGCGGATGCCGAAGAGGCACTGAGTGGCCGCGGTTATGATGAACAATTGGAGCGGGCACGGCAACTTTTGCGTTCATTCCGCCGTTAGACGCCAAAATAGTTGACATTTAAAATGGGTCTTTTAGAATATTTGAGTTAATGATAGGTATCATTATATCACTACTGCCAGTAATTTTTGGCATTGGAACTCCGACTTTTTCTGGTTCACTGAAAATTAATTTTGACTATTTTGTCTATCCTGATGCTGGGCAATTTAAGACACTGGAATTTTTCTATGAGGTGCCATTTACTTCACTTGCCTTTGTTAAGAATGACAACCATTTCATCGCCCGCTATCGTTTAGCAGTAGAGGTTTTTGATCGTCGTCGTAACATCGTTGCAACCGAGGTATGGGATCGTCGGCTTACTGTTCGGGAATATTTGCTAACGTTCAGCCGCGACTCGTGCACTAACGAGTTAATCAGGTTTTCGATACCTACCAGTGCTTTTGAGGCAATGGTAAAAGTTTACGATCTTCAGAGCGAGAGATGGGCAATGGTTCGGTTCGGGCTTGAAGGGAAAAAAGACGACTTTAGACTTCGGTTATTAAAATCTGGCTTGCCCGATCTGAGTCGCATCTACGGAATGCAAGATACGATTGAAATCATCGCGGAACTCATCGGAGAGAGTAGTAAAGTAGTTGCCGATGTTGACAGTATATTGTGGGTGGTGAAGAAGGGGAAACGAACAGTTTTGATAAATAAACAGCCGATAATTAATTCATCCCAAGGTTTTGTTTCCCGATTGGTCATTCCGGTGGTCGATACTAATAGGATGATGACGTTTAGCTCTGGTGGCTATGTTGTTGAAGCACAATTGGCAGCGCAAAATCGCCAGCGGACAATCGAGTTCCAAGTGGCGTTGCCTTTTTATTATGACGACAGTATCTGGGCGCTTAAGGTTGATCAGTTGCTTTATATCGCCACCCCCGAGCAAATGGGAAAATTAAAAAGAACACCAAAGTCAATGCGCGAGCAAAGTTGGATTGAGTTTTGGCAGGAAAAAGACCCGAACCGCTCTACAGAGTTGAATGAGTTGGAAAACGAGTATTTTGCCCGTATTGACTATTGCGAAAAGAAGTTTGGCAAGGGCGACCGGGGTTATAAAAGTGACCGAGCAAGGATTTATGTGCTATACGGATCACCGGATCAGATTGAATCACGGCCGTTTGAAATCGACCGACCAGCAGAGGAGTTTTGGTACTATTATCAAAGCAATCTTACTTTTGTTTTTATTGATCGATACGGATTAGGAGAGTATATTCTTAAACAGTAGAAATGGAATTTGTTACCTTAATTCTATTGTTTGTCCAAACAACTGGACAATTACAGTTTGACCTCGATTGGGCAGTGTTTCACCACCAAGGTGATTCGTCACGGATGGAGTTCTATTACGGGGTGAATTTCGACCAGTTGACATTCCAGCCTACGGAGAATTATCTGGTAGCACGGTTTCAAGTCCAGTTTCAAATGCGGGGATTGGATAATCAGTTTGTTGAATCAGGAACCGTCTTCAAACAAGCAAGGATAAAGAATTTCCAGGAGGCGCTGGTTGCTAGGCGGGCTTTTGTTGACCAGTTCAGCGTTATTGCTCCCTCAGGTCAATATGAAATTAAAACCGATATCGTAGATTCAATGCATACCGGTTCGATTGTCGATACTATTACGGTTCCCAATTTTGGTCAGCAATTGATGTTGAGTTCGTTACAGCTGGGTGCTGCTTTAGTAACCGATACCACTACTGGTGGCTTTGGGGTTATCCCCAATCCGGGACGCCGTTTTATTTCCGGTAAAGACCGCAAACTTTATGCCTACTTTGAAGTGTATGGTCTGGTTGCTGATTCCAGTAGTTATGAGTTACGTTATTATCTTTGGGGTGCTGATAAGCATGATACCATTTTTAGTTCGCCAGTTGTCAAGCGTGTTAAGGTTAAGAGTAAAAGCACCATGGCGGTTGAACTGTTGCTTGATACCCTAAGACCAGGAAATTATTACCTTGCGGTTGAGGCAATTGATCCCACGACTGGGCAGACGACCCAAATGGAAAAGGCACTGAAGGTTATTGCTGAGTACCCTTCTGAACTGGTAACAACACCTTATCAGTTTAAACCCAATCCTCGAGAGCAGCGCTACTATCGTGAACTGCAGTATGTTACGACGCCTAAAGAGTTTGCCTACTACAATGCGCTGTCTGATTCTGGTAAGGAGGCGTATTTGGCTTGGTTCTGGTCAAAGCATAATTTAACCGAGTTCGTGCGTCGAATGGAGACCGCGGATATGAGGTTTCGTACCGTGCGGACACCGGGTGTGCAAACTGACCGGGGACGAATTTATGTGAAGTACGGTGAACCCGATGCGATTGAACGCAAGACGATGGAGATGGATATTAAACCCCGTGAGTATTGGTTTTATTATCAGCAAGGTCTGACCTTTATTTTTATTGACCTGCGCGGCGACGGAAACTACCGACTGGCGTGGAGCAACAGTTCGGATGAACCGCAGACTGGGTTGGAAAATTTCCTCACTCCTGAGGAACAAAATCAGTATCGTTAAACGATGAGTAAGGATGCAACGGTATAATAATTCAAAGCCACGGCCAGTTTTATTAAATGATAATCGTCCACTGGTTGCCCTGGTGGAGTTCAACTTGTTTAAGACCAATTGGTACACTCTTTCTATGGATTTGCAGTTGAATCTTGGTGAAAAAGTAGTCGTCCAGGATGACGATGGAGAAGATTTAGGCCGGGTTGTGGCTTTAGAACCGATGCGTGAGCAGGCAATTGAAGGCGAGATTCTCCGCCGTGCCACGGAAGATGATGTTAAATCACATGCCGAGTTAGATCTCAAGACCAAACAGGCATTGGAGTTATTTCGCCAAATGCGTGCGGAATATAATCTTAATATGCAGGTAATTGGTGCCCACTGGCGGTTAGACCGAAAGAAGATCTGTTTTTACTTCATTGCGGAAGAGAAACTTAATTTCCGATTGTTACATCGAGCAGTCGCTTCGGCGCTAAATGTGCGTGTGGCGATAAAGCAGATTGGGGTTCGCGACCATACCCGGTTGTTAGGGGGACTGGGGGTTTGCGGGCGGGAAACGTGCTGTAAGCAGTTTTTAAAGGAATTGAAACCGATAACACTGCGGATGGCACGGTTGCAGAACCTGTTTGTGGAACCGAGCAAAATCTCTGGTCTGTGTGGAAAACTGCTTTGTTGTTTAAGTTACGAGGATGATGTGTATCAACAGATGATTACCAGTTTTCCACATATTGGCGACACGGTAAAGACCAAAGACGGGGCTGCGCGTGTTACAGAGGTTAATGTATTGACACGACGCGTGCGGTTGAGGTTTGATAACGGTGTTGAGCAAGCTATTTCTTTGGAGGAATTACAAATTGAGTGATAAAATCAAATTGAGTGATAAAATTATAAATCAAATCGCCGAGCAGGAAGGCCTAAAACTGGCAGAATTAAAACGGTTAATTCGAACAGGTAGGGTGGTTTTATTGAAGAACCGCCGACGTTGGATAAAACCGTTGGCAGTCGGGGAGAAGACGCGAGTAAAGGTTAATGCCAATATCGGAACATCACCAGATCGTGCGGATTTAAGTATCGAACTGGAGAAACTCAGAGTTGTAATTTCTGCCGGTGCAGATACCGTGATGGACCTTTCTGTAGGTGGAGATGTAGATGAGGTGCGTACCGCGATAATTGAGCATGCGACTATTCCGGTTGGAACAGTGCCGATATACCAAGTGGCGTTGGAGCCAAGAAAAAGGCAGCGGTCGTTTAGAGAAACCAGTGCGAAGGATATTTTTCGGACAATTGAAAAGCACCTTGAAGATGGTGTTGATTTTATCACCGTTCACTGCGGAATTACAAAAAGTAATATCGAGACACTGCGCTCCCGACGCCGATTGTGTGGAGTTGTCAGTCGGGGTGGAGTGATGATGATTGAATGGATGCGTTATAACCAAAAGGAAAATCCGCTTTATGAGTATTACGACGAATTACTTGCATTAGCGAAAGATTATCGCGTCACCCTTTCCTTGGGTGATGGTTTACGTCCCGGCGCCCTGGCTGATGCTACCGATGAAGCACAGGTTAGAGAGCTGCTTACTATTAGCGAACTTGTTCAGCGAGCAAGAGCTGAAGGTGTGCAGGTGATAGTTGAGGGTCCGGGCCATCTACCGTTGGATCAGATCGAAGCCAATATCCGATTGGAAAAGACAGTTTGTGATGGTGCACCATTTTATGTACTTGGTCCATTGGTTACGGATATCGCTTGCGGATATGATCATATCAATTCTGCCATCGGTGGTGCCATAGCTGCTTGGTATGGTGCAGATTTTCTCTGTTATGTAACCCCATCGGAGCATCTCGGTTTACCTGATATTGAAGATGTCCGCGAAGGTATAATTGCGGCCCGGATCGCCGCGCATGCGGCTGATGTCGCCCGTCGTCACTCTCGAGCAATTGAGTGGGATGACCGGGTTGCCCGGTATCGCGCTAATTTGCAATGGGACAAAATGATCCAGGCAAGTATCGATCCCGAACGGGCTAAGGAAATTTTTTCTATTCAGCGCTCTCGTACTGAGGGGGTATGTACAATGTGCGGGGAGTTTTGTGCAATTAAAAAAACAAAGGAGAATCTGTATGATGAAGCCAAAATATAAACTTTGGACACCCGGGCCCGTTGCTGTACCTAAGGAGTATCTTAAGGTAATTGCCAATGACCTTATCTACCATCGGGAGGAGTCCTTCGGTAAATTGCAGCAGGTGGTGGTCAAAGGCCTTCAGAAGGTTTTTCTCACCAGCCAGCCGATATACATTCTTACTTCTTCCGGTACCGGCGCAATGGAAGCAGCGGTGGCTAACTTGGTTAATCCCGGTGAACGTGTGATTGTCGCCCATGCGGGTAAATTCGGCGAGCGCTGGCGGGAACTGAATATTCGCTTTGGCGCTTATGTCGACGAACTTGTTCGTCCTTATGGTGAAGTGATACCGCCAGAGGAACTGGAACGAAAGTTAAAGAGCAACGATGCCGCGCGTTGTGTCTTTACTACGTTGACCGAGACTTCTACCGGGACGGTGAATGACATCAAGGCATTCGGGGAGATCTGTTATCGTCTTAACCGGATTTTAGTTGTTGATGCAATTGCTGGTTTGGGGATTGATGAATTACAGATGGACGCTTGGCATATTGATGTTGTTCTCGGTGGTTCGCAGAAGGGATTGGCAATTCCGCCGGGACTGGCTTTTATTGCACTAAGCGGAAAGGCTTGGGAGCAGGTTGAGAGATGTCGAAACAGCCGGTTTTATTTCGACCTCCGTCAGTATAAGAAATTTGCAGAAAAAGGGCAGACGCCTTGGACACCAGCAATTTCGCTTTACTATGCGTTAGCTGTAGCATTAAAAAAAATAAACCTTCGTGGTATAAAGAAGGTCTGGCAGGAAAAGGCAGGACTTGCCCGCTTTGTTCGTGAAGAGATTGCCCGGGCGGATCTAAATATTTTTCCTCAGCGTCCGTCCAGTGCCCTAACTGTGATAAAGATGCCCGATGGCGTTGATGGGACAAAAATTGTGGCATACTGCAAGGAAAAGCACAAAGTATTGTTTTCGAATGGTCAGGGAGAACTGCGCGGTAAAATCGTCCGGATCGGACATATGGCACCAGTTACCAAGACAGAGATGCAAAAGCTGCTAAAACTTTTTATCGTGGCGTATAAAAAGTATGCAGCTGCTGGTTGATACTTGATTGACCTTCACATTATTCCTGTTCACCAGGGAGCCGGAATTTGATCATTAGCCGAAGGAAGATTACTACATAATTCAAAAATGAGACAATGATTAAAATAAGAACAGTATAATCAACATAATTCTTGAGATCTGCCAGCTGGGGGATAAACCGACTAAAGTAATTATTGCCATTATCAATACTCAATGTGTAGTATAAAATAAGCAAGGCAAACACGAAACCGGTTATCTTGCCCACGACATCGGAAGATACAAAGGTTCCTCGTTCCTTCATAACTACTGCACTGCCGGTTAATATCAATAGATCACGGATAATGACAGCCCAGGCGAGATGCAACGGCAAGTTACTGATATTGACGAGTGTAATCAAGATTGCAGCCACCCAAATTTTATCTACGAGATGATCAAGAACCTTGCCGACGTTGGATACCTGCCTCATTTTTCTTGCCAGAAATCCGTCCAAACCATCGGTCAACCATGAGATTAACATGATAATAACCGCTGGTATTGATTCATGACGGAAAAGGAAGAAAAGGACAAGAGGTAAAAAGAAAAGGCGTGAGATGCTTAGGATATTAGGGATGGTTAAAATTTTTTGAACATTTTCAACACCCTGGTGCTTGTTGGTGGTTGACATTGACTATTCCGCTACTGCTGACTGCCTGCCCATTTTAATTTTTCTCGGAGAATTTCGAAGTAACTTTTTTCTCGGGGAATTACCAATCGAACCGAAAAAGGGGGACGACGGATAGTTACCTGTTGTTCGGGATCCATCAACCAGCGAATCTGACCATCTAAACTTACAATTGCTTTTTGGGATTTGCCAGCTAGTTGGAGTTGGATACAATGTTCAGCTGGTAAAATTATCGGGCGGGCGGCTAAGGTGTGAGGACATAATGGGGTGAGGATGAAAGCGGACATCGTTGGGTAGACTACCGGTCCTCCAGCGGCAAGCGAATAAGCAGTTGAGCCGGTAGGTGTTGCTACAACGATGCCATCACCAACAAATTTGTTGACAAAGTTTCCACCGTAATATACTGATATCCCTATCATCCGACCAGCGGATCCCATATTGATAGCACAATCATTAAAGGCAAATCCCTGTTTTTCCCTTAGTGTTAACTGTAAAACCATTCTTTGTTCCTGGCAGTAGTTACCGTTTATGAAGTCGAGCAAACTCTTTTTGGCTTCGGTGACAGAGAATTCGGTGAGAAACCCCAAACTGCCCAAATTGATTCCCATTATTGGTTTTTCCGCTTCACCGACCAGTCGCGCCGCGCGCAGGAGTGTGCCATCACCGCCTAGTGCTACAATTAAGTCCGATTCTCTTATTACTCTATTTATGCTTTGTTGACGACGTTGTATGTTTGCTGGGGGATCAATCATTATTGGTTTATGTCCTTGTTTTTTTATAAACTGCACGAGTTCAGGGATGAACTTTAGCGCCCGATCTTTTTTCCAATTGACAACCAGTCCTATTATCACTTTACTTCACTTTCTGCCAGAAGGCATAGCGGATTTTATCCGCAAAATCCGTTTCAATATCGGCAGTAGGGATTTTATTTCGGACAAACCAACCTTGCGTTTCGTCGATTTCCAACGCCAGCAATCCACCATTTCGGATAAAATCAGGGGCGTAGTTTAGTATCATATTAATTACTCGGGTTCCATCTTTTCCTCCATCAAGGGCAACAATCGGTTCGTTTTTCCGAACGGTGTCCGCCAGTTTATTTATTCTTGAGGTTGGTATATAAGGCGGATTGGAAATAACCAGGTCAAATCGTCCCGTAAGAAATTTTAGAGGTGGTTCGTAAAGGGAAGTTACCTGTTTCAGTTGGATTTGTTTTTTGAGTCCGTAGCGATTGATATTTAGCGAAGCCACTTGTAAGGCAAGAGCCGATATATCGACAGCAAATATTTGGGCGTCCGGAAATATTCGTGCTAATGCAATGGCAATACAACCTGCCCCAGTTCCGTAGTCCAAAATAACTTTCGGTTCTTTCAGTCGCGCACTGGTTCGCAGGACCAATTCTTCTGTTTCGGGCCGGGGAATGAAGACCCGTTCGTCTACGAATAGATTGAAATCTAAAAATGGTGCCGAGTTAACTAAGTACTGGATGGGAACTCCGGTCTGCGCTTTACTAACCAGCCGGAAGAAACTGTCGACGGTTTCTGGATCGAGAATTTTTTGAGAGAGGTAAATTTCATGACGGGGCAGGTTAAAGAAAGTCATTGTCAGATATTCAGCCTCTTCAATACTAACTAGTCGACGGGCCTCAGATATTAGTTGAGCAAGCGTCCAGTGATCATTTATATCATTCACAGTGACGCCTCGGCTTTTTCTAAAGCAGTTGACAGTTGGTCAAGATCACCAGACAATACTGCATCGAGGTTGTAAAGGGACAGGTTAATCCGGTGATCAGTGACCCGGTTCTGAGGAAAGTTATAAGTTCGTATTTTTTCGCTCCGTTCCCCAGTGCCGATCTGTTTCCTTCTGGTTTCTGTGGTCTTTTGCTGTTCCGCTTGCCGTTTAATCTCCCCCAGTCTTGCCAGTAAAACCTTCATTGCCTTTGCTCGGTTTCGTGCCTGGGAACGTTCATCCTGGCAGACGACGGTGGTGCCGGTTGGTAGGTGGGTCAATCGGACGGCGGAACTTACTTTATTAACATTCTGACCACCGTGTCCCCCCGCGCGAAAAGTTTCCATCTTTATTTCCTCGGGTCTGATCTTAAGATCCTCTTCTTCTTGCGTTGGTAAAACTGCTACTGTAACGGTTGAGGTGTGGATTCTACCCGATGTTTCGGTTGCCGGCACCCTTTGTACCCGATGGACTCCGCTCTCAAAACGAAAAAAACGATAAGGGGTTTTGCCATCAACGGAAAAAATGATTTCTTTAAATCCATTTAAATCACTTGGACGCGAAGAAAGCACTTCGATTTGAAGGTTATGTTTCTCGGCAAAGCGCAAATACATCCGGAAAAGGTCCGCAGCAAATAGGGCGGCCTCTTCTCCTCCTGCCGCAGCCCTGATTTCGACTATACAGCCCCTTTCCCATTCTGCTGGTTTGGGATTGAGTGCTTCATACAATTCTCGGTTCAATTCAGCGATCCGGTTTTCCAGACGTTCGATTTCACCTTCTGCCCAGTTACGTATTTCCGGATCAGTAACAGTTTTACTGATTTCAGTAACTTCGTTAAGTTCTCTGGTTACATGACTGAGCTCTTCCAAAAGTGTCAGAGTTTCACTTAATTGCCGATGTTCATTCAATATCTTTTTGTACTGGGGAACATTATTGAGTAAATCCGGGTCGGTAAGCAGATTCTCCAATTCGGCACGGCGCAAGCGAAAGTATTCAAACTTTTCATTAATTTCAGCAGTAGATAAAGGCATAATGTTATCTGTCGGCTACAATTAAAGTTAGTTGAACGGAAAATTTTTCTTTCAATATTTTCATAATAAATTATCCATCAGAGGAAACCATTAGTCAAGGTCTGCGGGAAAGTAAATTATCGTTTATCAAAAAAATCAGCTAGTTATTTTGCTTCAGCCAGTGAGGAAGACCATTTGGATTGAAACAGACAGAAAAGAGGTATAATTAAAAGGTGTTATTTTTGTTATTGTATTGAGATATAATAGCTTAGAATGAAGACCTATCTTAAATTCAATCCGCTAGGCAGTATTGGGATGGCATCCATTATCCTGTTGAATTGAGAAATAGAGACGCCCATGGTCGGGGTTACGGTTTTGTTAGAGATTAGGCAAAGATTCCGGGTTGAGTTTACGGTTCTTCCTTAGGTAACTGGTGTGGTTATCGGTATGACGTTGGTGATGATAATGATAAAGGTTTTAGTCAGCCCATTGGCTGTGGGGATATATGGCATAACAAAAACGTTTTGATGGTAGTAATGGTTAATATTGTGGTAAAATATTATTAGTAACGATTGATATCCAGCGATCGCTTGGTGGTCAGAGTAAATGATAAAAACCTTAACTATATATAACCGACAAGATAAGGTCTTGCAATTACAGCGGTTGATGGTAAAATCTCCTATGAGCAGATTGGTTTTAATCGATGCCCACTCAGTGCTCTATCGTAGCTTTTTCGCCTTTATCCGGAATCCGTTGCGTAATTCTAAGGGAATGAATACATCGGCGATTTTTGGTTTTGCCAATACCTTAAAAAAGGTTTTACGGAATTTGAAGCCAGCTTTTTGTGCAGTGGTTTTTGATGCTCCAGGTAAGACCTTTCGGGATGAGATTTATGTTGATTATAAGGCTCAGCGACCAAAGATGCCACCTGAGCTTAATCAGTCGATCGGTTATGCTAAGATGATAGTAACCGCTTGGAGTCTGAAAGTTTTGGAGATTACTGGTATCGAGGCGGACGATGTCATTGGTGCTCTTGCTCAACAGGGGAAAGAAGCGGGATTGGAGGTGATAATTGTCAGTGGTGATAAAGATCTTTTACAACTGGTGGGGGAAAACGTAAAGGTCTTTGATCCTTACCAGGAAAAATATTACGATCCCAGCGTAGTAAAAGAGAAATTCGGAATAGCCCCAGAGCAGGTAGCAGATTTCTTGGCACTTGCTGGTGATCCGGCAGACAATATCCCTGGTGTTCCGGGTATTGGACCCAAAAAGGCAAAGGCGCTTTTAATAAAATACGGAACTCTTGAGCAGGTATTGGCAAACGAAGAGAATCTGAAAATTTATCGCGACATAGCAATTCTCTCCCGAGATTTGGCGGTGATTAAACCAAGAGCCGAAGCAATCGTAGCAATTGAGTTTCTGAAGTTAACTGATCCGGATACAGTAAAATTAACCGAAATTTATCGGGAACTGGAGTTCACTTCTTTTTTGAAAGAGTTACAGCCGTCGGTAGTTATATCGGGGAGTAATAACCATTGGCAGATCAAAGACTTCAATGCAGAGTTGGTGCGTAAAATTACAGATGGAGGGGTAATTGGTTTCGCCTTTGCACCAGAAAAAGGGTTTTGGATTGCCGGCGAAGAAAACATAATTATGTTTCTACCCTTAAAAGAGCAACAAACGATAGCGAAGGTTTGTTCTGATCAGGAACTGATCAAGGTAGGGTTTAATATAAAAGAGGAAATGAAGCAGCTGCTGAACGCCGGTTTTACATTGCACGAGCCCTTCTTTGATAACTGTATCGCTGCTTGGCTTGTGGATCCGAATCGTAAGCGGTACAACACCGAGGATGTTGTTGCGCAGGTGCTAAAGGAAACACTGACCGAGATTAAAAACGGCGAGGCAGCCGGATGGGCAGTAAGGGTTTATAATTCGTTATTACCAGAGGTTTCTGCACTTGGCCTGAAAACGGTTTATGATGAACTGGAAATGCCGTTGATTGCTGTGCTTGTCCGAATGGAAGAACGGGGGATAAAGATCGATGTCGGTTTCTTTGGTCAACTGCTCAATGAGCTGGAGAATGAGAAGCATCAACTGACCCAAAAGATCTGGAATCTGGCTGGAGTGCAGTTTAATATCGGTTCGCCAAAGCAGTTGGCGACAGTATTGTACGAACGATTGAAGTTGCCTCGTGGTAGGAGAACGAAAACAGGGTATTCGACCGGTTCTGATGTGCTGTTGGATTTAGTCAATGCCCATCCTATCATTCCCGAAGTCTTAAGATATCGAGAACTGGATAAGTTATGCAATACCTATTTGGCACCGTTACCCGCGATGGTTAATCCCAAAACTCAACGGCTCCATACCAGTTTTAATCAATGGGGAACCAGTACCGGCCGGCTTTCCAGTATCCAGCCTAACTTGCAAAATATTCCGATCCGGGGGGAAATCGGGCGGAAAATAAGAAAGGGATTTGTGGCGGGTGACAGGATGATGCTGATTTCGGCTGATTATTCACAGATCGAACTGCGGGTACTTGCCCATTTTTCCGAAGATGAGCGGTTAATTGAGGCTTTTAACCGCGGTGAGGATATCCACACCGCGACCGCGGCAACTATCTTGGGTATCGCACCGGAAGATGTTACTCCCGAGCAGCGCCGTATAGCCAAGATGGTGAATTATGGCATTATTTATGGAATGGGGGATTGGGGACTTTCTACCCGGATGGATATTCCAATTGAGCAGGCAAGAGCCTTTATGGAGAAGTATTTTGTCCAGTTTCCCGGAGTCGCGGATTGGCGTGAACGGTTAACAGAACAGGTAAGAAAAGATGGATTTGTTCGAACGATTTCGGGAAGAATTAGACCGGTGCCCGGGATAGCGAGCGAAAATCGACCGGAAGCTGATGCGGCGTTGCGCGCAGCACTCAATGCGCCAATGCAGGGATCGGCGGCTGACATAATAAAGCGAGCGATGATTATCGTTGATCAACGGTTGCATGACGCTAAGGTTGAAGGAGGAATAATTCTTCAGATTCACGATGAGTTGTTAATCGAAGTAGAGGAGGGCTGTTGCGATAAGGTTAAAGAGATGGTAAAGGATGAAATGGAGAGATCTTGGCAGTTACATGTTCCACTGGTAGTGGACATTGGTGCGGGAACGAATTGGGGCGAGTCTCTTTGACGGTATAAATATTAGGATGTGTTGATGAATCAGCATAAAATACTTTTTTCCTTCGGAACAAGGCCAGAGGCAATTAAAATGGCACCGGTGATCTTGGAGTTAAAGCAGTATCCCCAGAGATTTCAGGTGATAGTAGTGGTAACTGCTCAACATCGCGAGATGCTTGATTCTGTTTTGAGTGTTTTTGAAATTGTCCCCGATTACGACCTACAAATTATTCTGAAGAATCAGACACTGGGCATTGTTCTTGTAAGGACTCTGAGGCGATTAGAACCGATATTGACCAAGGAAAAACCGGATCTGATTTTGGTCCAAGGTGATGCGAGTAGTGCTTTTGCCTCGGCGCTTGCCGGTTACTACCAGCGAATACCAGTTGGCCACATTGAGGCTGGACTACGCACCGGTGATAAGTTTGCACCGTTCCCTGAAGAGGTTAATCGCCGTTTTATAACCGTGCTGGCGGATATCCATTTTGCTCCTACAGAACGAGCACGGCAAAATTTAATTAACGAAGGGGTTAACGAAAAAATGGTTTTCGTAACCGGGAATACGGTAATCGATGCATTGCTAATGATGAGTAAAGGGATAAAGCCGAGTTTGCGAATGGAAAGATTGGTACAAGGATGGGATTTTCATAACCGAATTCTCTTGGTGACGCTACACCGGCGGGAGAGTTTCGGGAATGCCCTCGTTGGGGTTTGTCGTTCATTGCTGGCAATTGTCAACCGGTATCGGGATGTTATGGTTGTGTTTCCGGTACACTTAAACCCCAATGTGCGCCGGACGGTTTATCAAATACTGGCCGGTCAGGAACGAATTAAGTTACTTGAGCCTCTCCTTTATCCCGATTTTATTTGGTTGTTGAAATCCAGTTATCTGGTATTAACCGATTCGGGTGGTATCCAAGAGGAGGCTCCCGTCCTTGGTAAGCCGGTTTTAGTTTTGCGAGAGAGGACCGAAAGACCGGAGGCGATAGATGCCGGCACTACCCAACTCGTGGGCTTAAATCCGGAGCGGATTATTAGCACCACCGCGCAACTTTTAGAATCGACAGAGGTTTATCACCGGCAGGCAAAAAGGAAAAGTCCGTTCGGCGATGGCAAGGCAGCAAAAAGGATAAGAAAGGTTTTGACCGAATGGCTGGCCTAAATTGACAAGCGTTAATTAATATTTAGACTGAGGGGATGAACAGATTAGTAACTTACATTGAAGTCCTCCTGCGCTGGCGGAAATTGATTATCGTTAACACACTGGTGTTTACAATAATTGTGCTGGGCGTTACGTTCATTTTGCCGAAACGTTATATCGCGGTCGCGCAGTTATTGCCGCCAACCGAGGAGGGAGACCTATTTGGATTTACCAGTATTTTAGGTACCGGACTTACCGGTGGCCTTTCTCGTCTGCGATTGGGCGCATTAGGGGGCGCGAGCGGCGCCTCGGATATTATGGCTGGTATACTGACAAGCCGAACGATACTGGATCGGGTCGCTGAGGAGTGTAGTATTGCTTATTACTATCGAATCAAGCCCACACAAGTTGAAAAGGTGCGTAAACAGTTAAAGAAAATGACAAAAGTCGGGGTGGGCGATGAGGGAATTGTGCGGATTGGTGTCGAGGCAAAAACTCCACAGCTGGCGGCACGGTTGGCTAATTGTTATATCGGTGAACTTGACAATTTTCTTAGAAACTCCAATATCAGTCGCGGTCGTAATATGAGGATTTTTTTGGAAGGACGACTCAAAGATGCGGCAAAGACACTCGCAGAAGCACAAGAATCGTTGAAGGTATTTCAGCTCCGTCATAAGGTCGTGGTGCTTGATGAGGAAACCAAGGCGGCGATCGATGCTTACGCCCGACTCAAGTCACAGGCTTATGTAAAACAGGCGGAATTGCACACGATAAAAGATATAGCCAGTCCTGATAATCCTTATTTTCTCAATCTGCAACGCGAAGTTCGTGCCTTTAACGAGCAGCTGCAGCGATTGGAAGCGAGAGGTGATGTCAATGGTTTTGGGGTAGGTTTTGCCGTGGCTTTTAATCATTTGCCCGAAGTTGGTGCCGAATTTGCCCGGCGCTACCGAGATTTCCGTATTCAAGAAGAGACATACGCGATGCTTTATCAACAGTATGAGTATGCCAAGGTTTTGGAGGCAAGAGACGCCCCAACTGTTACCGTTCTTGATTATGCGGTTCCTCCGCAGCGTCACAGTTTCCCCCGTCGGAGTATCTTTATTTTAGTGGCGTTCGTTTTTAGCCTTTCTACCGGCATTATCTTTGCATTTATTAGGGTGTATTTCGAATCGCTACGTGATTCTCGCCCGGACGATTATCAACGCTGGCAGCAGCTCGCTCGGGAGATTAAAGTTGCCTTTGTCGGTTTATTCAGGGTACTGAGATTACGCCGGCAGAAATAGCGTGTCCGGTTACTCTTACACTCGGGTTGCCATCAACACCTTTTTTTTAACGATCGCGGATATTGCCAACAAAGTATTGATGTTTTTCTTCTATGTTCTGGCAGCACGGCATCTTGGTGTGGAACGGTTTGGCGTCCTCTCTTTTGGATTTGCCTTCGCAACGATGTTCTCGGCACTAACTGATTTGGGTTTAGGTGCTATCGCTGCACGGGAGATCGCCCGGGATAGTAAAGTTGCCCGGTATCACATCCATAATGCCTTGGGTATTAAGAGCATGATGGCAATTCTGGTAATTGGTTTGATCTGGTTGTTAGTCAATATCCTGGGGTACCCGCTAGAGAATCGACTGGTTGTCTATATCTGCAGTCTTTTTGTCTTTGAAACTGCTTTCACTGCTTACTTTTGTTATATCTTCCAAGGTTTTCAACGGATGGAGTATACCGCGGTCGTACGGATTGTGCAGAGTTTTATGTTATTTACCGGGGTATTACTCCTGCGTCGTAGTTTACCCCAAACGATAAGTTATGCCTGGCTCTACACCGGTGCCGGTTTGTCCGCGACGGTTGCTGGCGGCGCCATCATTGCGCGACAATTTGTACCGTTACGATTAAGTTTTGATATCAAAAAATGGGCGCGACTGCTGCGTGATGGTCTACCCATTGGCATCGGGACAATATTTGTCCTTTTCTACTATTGGAATGGCTCAACTTTATTATCTAAACTCAGTGGGGACCGGCCGGTGGGCATATTTAATGCGGCATTTCGATTAGTAATCGGCTTGAGTTCGCTCGGCATTTCATTTTCCACCGCGCTGTATCCGGTTTTTTCCAATTTATTCACCCACGACAATGTCCAACTTAAAAAAGCAATTGCCAAAGCGATTAGGATAATGATGTTGATACTATTGCCCATTGCCGCGCTGGGAACAATATTGGCGGAGCGCTTGATTCTTCTGATCTACGGTCAGAGATATCTTTCCTCCTTCCCGGTATTAAGAATATTAGTCTGGTGGACATTTTTGGCTGGATTTTCTTCACTGTTCAGCAATTACTTTATGGCGACTAATCGGGCGAAACTGATGACGGTCCAGACCGGATTGGCGCTGGTGGTTAATGTCCTTGGCAACTTGCTGCTGATTCCCTTGTTCAATGCAACTGGCGCCGCATTATCGGTGATTGCCGCTGAGTTTGTCAGTGTTATTTTTTATATTATAATTTGGACCAGCCAAGATTTTTGTAATAGAACGTTAAGTGATTTGGGCAAAAGTTTGTTACGGATATTTTTGGCTTCAATAGCTGCAGCACTTATTGTCTCCGCGTTGTTGTCCATAAATTGGCTCGCAAGTATCTCTGCTGGTTTGGTTGTGTACTGTGTCATCCTGATCATTGCCAATGAGATTACTTCTGAGGACACCGGAGTAATAAAGGGATTGTTGAAAAAAAGCAGATGAGCTCTTCGTTTCTGCACCGCAAGCAGCTAAACTGGTGGCTGGTTTCCTTCCTAATTATTGAGTTATTATGCTTGGCTGGATTCTGTTGTTTTATGAACTCTGACGATAATATGATGGCGATAATTTTTCTATTTGGTCCATTACAAATACTCCTCTGGCTTTTTTTAGTTCAGAAGATTTATTATTTTTTAGTCCTGCTAGCAGTTTTTAGCCCCCTGGCGGTTAACTCTTTAATCCCTAATTTCTATCACCGTTTCATTTTATATCCAGTTACCATCGTTTTTTTGCTGTTTCTTCGTTTCACGGGTTTCGTTTCCCCGGATCCTCATAAAGAGAAAAAATTACTACCGGTAGATAAGTTAACCGCTCTGTTACTCGTAATTTGGATTTTGGTATCTTTTATTGTTGCCTTATCCCGAGGTAATGTGCACCGATTTTTTATCACCTGCAATGTGTTAATCCTAGAGGCGTTTATAATCGGTTATTTCTTCGCCACCACCCTTGAGAATGCTCGGCAGATCAAATTGTTAATTATTGCAATTTTAGTAGGGAACATCTGCTCGGTTCTTCCCCTGCCGCAGTTAGTGAGGTTATCGGTTGGATTTATCGACTCGCTGGGTGGTAAAAGGTTGTCTACGCCTTTCGGCGTACTTGACCTTAATGCATTGGGATTGCTCACCAGTACCTCTGCGGTTGCGGTGCTGGGTTTGTTTTTAGGGCAAAAAAAAGGGGGGGTACGTTTGTTGCTCGGTATTTCTTTGGTATTACTAATTTTGGGGTTAATCTTTTCGCGATCGAGGGGTGCCTGGTTTGGCTTTGGGATTGCGGTATTATACTTAATAATTAAAACCCGTTCTTTTATCCTTACCGTTCTCACCGGTAGCGCGGGTCTTTTGATACTTGTTACCAATTTCTTTAGGAATTTACTGCTGACGAGGTTGGCGAGTACCAATATTTATGATCCCGCTTTACTGGGCAGATTCTTACTATGGCTGGTGGGGCTAAGGGTAGCGAAACAGAATTGGCTTTTCGGTGTGGGCTGGGAAAACTTCCGGTTTATCAAATTCAATTACGGCTACCCGCGTTTTGGTGACCCGAAGTTTTATTTCAGCACCCATAATCTGTATTTAGAAACCCTGGTTGGTCTGGGGGGAATCGGTTTTTTACTGTTTACCTTTTTACTATGGGGTTTAATTGTGCGGACAGACAGAGTTTTTACCAAAACCAGTGCCGAGTACCGATATTTAGCGCTGAGCATCAACGCCGCGCTGATAGCGTTTGCCACTCACAATCTTTTTGATTCACTAAGCAGTACTTTTATAGTAATCGGTATGTGGTTTGGTATGGCGATGGCTTTGCAGCGGTTAACAGGCGCGGCACGGGTAATAACACTTTCTTCCAGTCGTCCCGAGCCCGAAGGGCGAGGGAATCTCAATGCGTGAGATTGCCACCGGTCTGTGACAAAACGCAATGACACCAGCATATAAAAATGGTTGACACAAAAAAACAGTTTAATTAAAATGAAGGCTATGGCGACATTTCTTGTTACTGGCGGTGCCGGTTTTATTGGTTCTCATATTGTTGAACAACTTCTTAGCCTCGGTCATAATGTGAGAGTCGTTGACAATTTTTCAACCGGACGTCGTGAAAATTTACAGTCTTTTATCAAAGATATCGAATTGATTGAGGGTGACATCAGGGATATCGACTTTTTACATTCAAATTTTCGGGGAGTTGATTATGTTTTACATCAGGCGGCATTACCTTCTGTTCAGCGATCAATTAGCGACCCGTTAACGACTCATGAAGTCAACGCGACGGGCACTTTAAATGTATTGATTGCGGCGCGCGATACCGGTGTTAAAAGGGTGGTTTACGCATCATCTTCTTCAGTTTACGGTGATACTGAGGAGTTGCCAAAACACGAGGAGATGAAACCTAACCCTAAATCTCCTTATGCGGTTGCCAAGCTGGTAGGTGAATACTACTGTCAGGTTTTTAGCAGGGTTTATGGACTGGAGGTGGTGGTTCTGCGTTATTTTAATGTTTTCGGACCACGGCAGAATCCAGACAGTCCGTATGCGGCAGTTATCCCTAGATTTTTAAGGGCACTGCGCAACGATGAGCCACTGGTTATTTATGGCGATGGTGAACAATCAAGAGACTTTACTCCGGTAGAAAATGTTGTCCGTGCCAATATCGCAGCCTGTTATGTTCCCCTTAATGACGAGTTTGCCCGATCAACAGGAAGCCGTAAAGAGGGTGAACACAATTCATCAGGCATTTCCTTTCTCCTCGCCAATGTTGGGACCGGGGAGCGTCGAACTCTAAATGAACTCGTTCGTGAACTCTGCCGTCTGTTCGACAAGCAAATTGAGCCTGTTTATGTACCGCCCCGCCCAAGCGACATAAAACATTCCCTCGCTTCAATAGAAATTCTCAAGAAACGACTCGGTTTGCAACAACTGATATCTTTTACCGAAGCCTTAACAAATCTTGTCAACGCGGGGATCGGCTAGGAGGGAAAAATCTTGCTGGTTTACCGGTTGAAACACGCGTGGAAATATTTTAAACGTGATGGTCCAGTATGGGTGGCACGAGTTACTGCTGACCACCTGGTCCAAGGTCTGTATCGACTACTGCCGCCCCCAGTCTATATGTCGCTACGGATGTTTTTCCGGCTTGGCTATTGGCCCAATATTTACCACCCGCGCTCACTCAATGAAAAGATGGTTCATAGGATGTTATTTATTTCCAATCCGTTATATTCGCTGGTAGCTGATAAGTGGCGTGTTCGCGAGTATGTTGCGCAGCGTGGTCTTGCCTATATCCTGAACGAAGTTTACTGGGTTGGTAACAATCCAGAAGAGATTCCGTTTAATGACTTACCAGACCAGTTTGTCATCAAAGCGAACCACGGCTGCCATTGGAACATCTTAGTTACAGACAAAAGTACTTTGAACCGTCAATTAACCATCAGACAGTGCCGGAAGTGGTTGTTTCAGAAGTTCAGTAAGGTGAGCCGGCTCTACGAATCGTACTACGACAGTATCCAACCATTGATTCTTGTCGAGAGATTCCTAAAAGAAGAAAAGCATGATGCTCTATTAGATTACAAGTTTCTATGTTTTCACGGTGTACCAAAGTACATATATGTTGTAGATAACTCAGGCGATAACCCGACACTGACTTTCTATGATACAAATTGGAACCAACTTAATATTCGCTATGTTTTTCCTATTGGTAGAGCCATTCGACAACCTACCAAGTTAACTGAGATGCTGGAAATTGCTGCGCAGCTGAGTAAAGATTTCGACTTTGTAAGAATTGATCTATATGCACCTAATGACCGAACCATAATTGCCGGTGAAATCACTTTGGCTCCAACAAGTGGGTTTGGTCCATTCTATCCCCGTGTATGGGATTTTCGACTTGGAGAACTATGGTAATTTACAATTCATACCGGGGAATTATAAACCTAAAAACAAAGCGATTATGATTTTAAACAATAGTCGAACACCTCCGCAAAGAGTATTTCAAAAATTCCGACTCCAGGGATTGCATGGCGGACTGAAAGCGGTCGCCTTGGTTTTATGCGAGCGGATTTTTTGGTACTTATTAGATCCTGTTACCTACACATCTATGAAATTGTTTATTACACTCGGCTATTGGCCCAATATTAAGAAACCACGCACCCTCAGTGAAAAAATTGCCCATCGCCGTATTTTTAACGCTTATCCCAATATCGATCTGGCCCGAAGAGTAGTAGACAAGTGGCGGGTCCGAGAATATGTTGCTGATATAGGTCTTAGTCAGATTCTTAACGAAGTATATTATGTAACAGACAGGCCTGAGACAATTCCTTTTGATGATTTACCCGATCAGTTTGTCGTCAAGTTGAATCGGGGTAGCGGATACAATTTATTTGTGCGGAGCAAAAGCGAGATAAACAGAGATAGATTGGTCAAGGCGCTTAAAAAATGGCTTCTTGACAAACCTTATAAGTTTACCCATGTGCCACTTGAAGATACTATAAAACCACTTATACTTATAGAGAAACTCCTCGTGGACACGAACTATGGATTTCCATTAAGTTATCGTTTTTTTGTGATCGGGGGAAAGGCCAGATTTATAGAAGTAGAACCAGGAAAATACTCTGCAGGAGGAAGACGGAGCGTCATCTATGATACCGATTGGTGCGTACTGGATTTCACAAGGGGGTTAGCCCGTGGATTTGCGGTGCCCAAGCCAACTAAGTTAAAGGAAATGGTTGAAATTGCCGAAAAACTAACGGGCAATTTTGGTTTTAGTAGGATAGACCTTTACCTGCTCAATAATAGCGAAATCAAACTGTCAGAAATTACAATATCACCGGGGGTGCTTCCTTTTAATCCCTGTAAGTATGATTTTATTATGGGTGCTTACTGGGTATAAATTCGGGTTATGTTAAAGAATAATAATTTAACTTCAACAGGTTCAGTCCGTTCAGTGGGAATCCTATCTATTCTCAGCGGTGGAAATGTGCTATTAGGGGTATTACAGGCGGTTGTGATGGCACGGTACTTTGGCACAACCCGAGGCTTGGAGGTCTTTTTTGCCGCTTCAACAATAGTTATGTTAATAAATAACCTTGCCCAGTCCAATCAATTGGCAGAGGTATTTTTACCAGTTTACCATCAGCAGGAGATTAGTAAAGGTAAAGATTACGCCTTTGGGATGGTTTCAGTTGTTATTAATCAGGTTTTATTAGCGTTTATTCCGCTATTGTTACTGATTGGGATTTTGAGCGGACTGCTCATTAAACTAATCGTGCCCGGTTTTGGAAGTTCTGATCATCTTCTTGGAAGTTTGATGTTCCGCGTGCTCGGTCCTCTTTTGCTACTTTTTAGCGTATCCAGTGTAATGCAGTGCATCTTAAATGCGGAAAGACAATTTGGTAAACCAGAGTTTATAACATCTCTTGCCTATCTGGCAAAGATTTTGGCTATTTCGTTTTTAGCAAAGCCACTTGGTGTTTGGAGTTTGGTTCTGGCGATGTGGCTCTGGGGAGTTATTAGGGCACTCGGTTTTTTCATGCTACTTTTTCGCATTGGCTACCGGTATCGATTAATACTGCGCTTAGAAGGTTTTAGACCGATGAAAGTTTACAGCCAGTTAATTGCTACATTTGTCAGTCAGACCTCTTTTCAGTTTTACAATGCAGTAATGAACGCGGCACTTTCTTATCTTCCTCAAGGGGTTTATGGGGCGTTTAAGTATGTGCAGCAGTTCTATGAAGGAATTACGAATGTAGCGGTCTTACCTATTGACAAAGTGTTTTTCACGGCTTTTTCATCGGCGTTTGCCCGGGGTGTGAAGAGAATTAGAGATATGGTATCCAATGTTTTGGGATACATATTTGCAATAGTGGCTTTCTTTAACGTGGGAATACTTGTGGCGTCAAAACCACTAATAACAGCATTATTAAAAAGCGAAAAGTTTCCTCAGAGTCATGTGGATTTAGTGGCGATGTTGCTGATCGTATTTTCTCTATTAATGTTTTTAGAGGGTAATTATACATTACTGAGACGGGTTGCGGTTACCTTAGGATATGCCAGGCCACTTTTCTTTAGTTTGTCGTTAGCCTACATTATTAATGCCATTTTTACATGGTTTAGCATTCGTTTTTGGAACATCAACGGTTTAATCGCCAGCAGGAGTTTTTTTGCAATAAGTGCGCTGGCGATATCAGCCTTAGTGTTGGGAATTCGGAGACGAGAATTCCTGGTATTCTACCCATTGGGTCGGGTGACACATTGGTTATTACCTGTTGCAGCAGGAATTCTTGCCGGGCTTGGATTAAACACATTCCTTATGCAAGTTCCGTTCTTTTCAAACCGGTTCGGTAATTTAGTTCAGACCACAGTAATTGGTAGTGTTGCGTGGTTTGTTGCGTTGCTTGTCGGATGGCTAACACAGGTGTACGAAGTAAAAATGGCGTGGAGTAAGTTTAGACAAGTGCTTTTCAACACCAGACAAGGCAGATCATGAGTAGATTTGAAACTTTCAGACTATTCTTCCTCGCCACAGTTTTAGGTTTAATGCTTTTTTCTCCTTCAATAAATGGGAAGCTGGTCTTTGTATTCACTCTTATCGCCATCATTATAAATTTGGCGCTATGTTTTTTGAAAGGAAGCTCTATCTACGACTTATCAATTTGGTGGCAGGTTGGGTATATCTACTTTGTTCTCATTGAAGGCATATTTAACGGCGATACGGTTGCAGCACAAGTTGGCGCTGAAAATTATAATATGGCTGCAACACTGTTAACCGGTTCCCTAACATCTTTCTTGTTGGGGTATGCGATAATTAAACCCAGTTCTAAAAGATATCTTGAAGAAATTCATATAAAAAATAATTCCTTATTTCATATCGTCATAGCGGCGGGAATTACACTTTTCTTGATAATGCATTATGGTGTTTTCACTAATTTACTTATTCATGGCAGGCGATTCACCATACATGCCCTGGAAAGAAGCCTCTCTTTAGGTGAAACGAGAAGTCTTGACAAAATTATCATAGATACCGTCATCTCCATAATAATTATTTTCTTCCCGGCTCTTATAGCCTATTACCTCTGTATAGTAAAGAAACAACGAGTCATTATTGCATTACTGCTGAGTTTACCGTTGATTTTTTATGCTTTCCTAACAAGGACGAGGTTTGTATTCGGATTTTCTATTTTAGGCTTTTGTGTTGCCAGTGGACTAATAATGAGACCTGGTAGAAAAGAAGCAGGAAGATTACTTATTCTTAGCATCGCGATTTTAGTTTTTAGTTACATCCAGAAATTAACAAGGTTAGGTGCGATTGAGTATGAAACCATTATGGGCAACCTCCCAAAGGAAAGGTGGGTTAACGTGGAAGGTGTTGTCCGAACCCTAAGTCTTTACGTTGCTTACATAAGAAACCACGGTCCCTTGTGGGGTGGTGAAATCAGTATGCTATTAAAAGCTTGGATTCCACGAATCATCTGGCCAGACAAGCCTACTCTCGCCGGTCATTGGCTTATAAGGGAAATAATGCCCATATCAAGCTACGCACACACAGTTTCCGGTTCATTTGCGTATGTAACTTTTGTGGATTTTGGATACCATGTTGGTATGATACTTAATGGCATCTGGGGAGTCATTTTGGCTTTATTAAATAATAAGTTTGTTTTAAAAAGCAAATCAGACGCAGCAAACCCCAGCAGAATGGTTGTCGGTATAATCCTCGCAACCTCTCTATTCGCTGTTCGTTCCTTGATCACGGCATTCATACATTTTATACCGGTCTTTTTATTCTACCTTTTAATAGTTCGTCTTTTTTTTGTTTTTCGGAAAAGAACGGCCGTATCAGAAACCACCAATCAAGTAACTAATACATTTAAAATAATAGGAATTAGAAATGGACGAACAGTTTGAATTTCGGGTTTGGGATCCATCGGATGAAGCGATAGTTGACCAGTTCGTTGATGTCATCAAGGAAGCGTTTGGCGCGGAGAGGATGGATACCAGTAAAAGAAAGGAACAGTTTCTCTGGTATCATAAAATGAACCCGATGGGGACATCAATTGTTACTTATGCGGTGGATAAGGAGAGTGGTTTAATTGCTGCGATAAGGCCGTTGTGGTGGGGAAGGGCGGTTTATGATGGAGAGTCTTATTTCTTTGTTCAGGCAGTCAACGCTTCGACTCGGCCCCGCTATCAGAAACTGGGGCTACTTAGAATTTTAACAAAAATGGCACTGGAGATCGCCTCAGAAAGAAAAGCCAGTTTCATGTATGCTTTCCCCAACCTGGGAAGCGGTACTTATCGAGGATACACAAAACTTGGTGCTCAAGACCTCGGTTCATTTAACTATCTGGTTAAACCCGTGAGAAAGCGATTGCGGATGTTATACCTTTTACTGGCACACAAAGATCGGTTAAAGCGTTTCCAGACAAGGACTGACAATTTTGAGTTTTCGGATTTGCCCAGCGATTTGAATGAAGTTTTAAAAATTAGAGAAAAGTGGCGCGGTATATGGTATGGTGGCCGGGATGTTGACTATTATCGTTGGCGGATAATCGTCTGTCCGAGTTGGAAATACGAACTGGTTGAAAATGATGATATTATTGCCTTTATCCGCCGTGGTATCCGGGGCGATTTGAATGAGATCCAATTGTCAGAGATGCTCTTTCGGGTTGAAGGCAAACAAATATCCCGCAGTATAAAAAGGTTATGTCAGATGCTCAAAGAAAGATACGAACCTGATCTTATATCGATCGCGCTTACACACTGGCATCCTTATTACAATGATTTTCGGAACAGTGGTTTTTACCGAGCCCCAGATAGAACTCGATTGCTCACCTTACCGCTGGTTGGCTGTCCTAACGAACTAAAAGACAGCCCTTGGGCGTTATCCAGTTTGGATTACGACAACCATTGAGGCAGTTTCTTAAAAGAATACTATTATTAACTGTCGGACATTGGTTTAAAATCCGCGGGGCGAGGATCATTTATTTCCATAGTGTAGATTCCAGGCATCCTTATGGCACCCGTCCGGAAGTATTCCGTTCGATGATGAAATTAATCGCTGATGGTACTAAAGATGTGGTAACCATCGGGGAGTTAGGAACTCGTCTGTATAACAAGGAGGTGATTGATAACTGTTTAGTGATTACTTTTGACGATGGGTATGCTGATAATGCAGAGATCGCACTGCCGATATTAAAGGAATATGGATTAAGAGCCACATTTTTTGTCGTGGCAGGATTGATAAAAGATACCAGTTATGTCCCGGATGATCCCCAACGTAGGCATCGTTTGTATCCGGCGTTAAAAATTATGTCCAAGAGTCAGATACGAGCGTTAGCCGATTCTGGAATGGAAATCGGTAGCCATAGTTTTTCGCACCGTTATATGAAAAGAGATGGCAGGAAGAAAGTCCGGCAGGAGTTACGGGACAGCAAGAAACTGTTAGAAGATTTGATCGGTAAGCCAGTGGTTTCATTTGCCTTCCCCAATGGCGAGGTGCCCCTTAATGCTCGGGAAATACTTCAAGAAGAAGGGTATCGACAAGCGGTTACCACCCAATGGGATTGTGTTACACCAAATAGCGACCCATATTTACTACCCCGTCAGGTTATTTATCACTACGATTCGCTGACCGATCTCAAAAAGAAATTAATGGGACAGTATGATTATCTGAGATTGATTCATCGGCTAAAAGTCAATACATGAAGGACAAGACCAAAGTCCTGATTCATACCATTCCTCGCTGGAGTGGAGGTTATTTGACACATCTAAAAGGAATCTTAAGTAACGGTGTTGTGCCAGAAGATATGCGAATCTTCGTGCATGGCAGTCGGGGTCTACAGAATGACCTCGGTTCCATTGATGACGCGGTAGAATTCGTTGTTGACAATCATATTCCGATAAACCCATTTTACCGCAATATTTGGCGGAATATTAACTTACCTCGGATAATTAAAATGCTTTCCCCGGATGCGCTTTTTTCCCCTGATGGATTTGTCCTGAAAGGAAGAAAGAATCTGCCAATTCAGATTGCGATGTGTCGTAATCTACAGCCCTTTCTTCGAGAGGAAAGAAGCCGTATACCAGTCTACCGGTTTGACCGGATGCGTCTCGAGATGTTGAATCGGTCATTGCTCCGCTGGTTTGAGCGGGCTGATGGCGTAATATTTCTGAGTGAATACGCCAGAGAGGTAGTTTTAAACAACGGTGCTAAAATCAAAGAGAGTATCGTAGTTCCCCACGGCATTGCTGAGACGTTCCGTCAGCAACCTAAGAAAAAGATTTTATCCGAAAAACCAGTCCTACTTTATATTTCTGATTTTCTGGAGTATAAGTTTCAATGGAATGTGGCACGCGCCATAGACATTCTGCGCAAGGAGACCAAAATCAATTTTACCCTTAAACTCGTAGGCCGGATGTCAGGATTGGGCAAAAAGATGTTTGAGCCGGTACTGCAGGAATTAAAGAAACCGAACTGGTTAGTAATAACCGATTATGTTCACCACTCCCAGATTCATCGTTTATACCACGAGGCGGATCTGTTTATATTTGCTTCAACAGTTGAGAACTTTCCCAATATTCTCCTTGAGGCGATGACTTCTGGACTTCCCATTGCCTGTTCTAATCGTCGACCAATGAAGGATATTTTGGGGGAAGCGGGAGTGTACTTTGAGCCAGCAGATCCTAACTCAATTGTTTGTGCAGTCAAAAGATTGTTAACCGATGATGAACTCCGGTTTCGTTGTGCCAAGGATGCTTACCAACGGGCATTTGTCTATACTTGGCAGCGGACTGCCAGCAAAACATTTGAATTCATCCGTTTTTTGATCGATAAGGCAAGAACATAAAGTTACTTAGCGCTCTTGACTAAATGCATAAAGAGAGTATAGTTTATAATATGTTTCAAGATCAGAAATTGCTGATCACCGGTGGCACCGGTTCATTCGGGAACGCGGTTTTAAACCGTTTTCTCCAGACCGATGTCAATGAGATTCGCGTATTTAGTAGAGATGAGAAGAAGCAAGAGGATATGCGGATAAAATATGCCAATCCCAAATTAAAGTTCTACATCGGCGATGTGCGGGAATATGACAGTGTAATAGCGGCGATGAACGGTGTTGACTATGTCTTTCATGCTGCAGCCCTGAAACAAGTGCCGTCGTGTGAATTTTATCCCCTCGAAGCAATTCGGACGAATGCGCTGGGCGCAGAAAATGTTATGAATGCTGCCATGGCAATGAGCGTGAAACGAGTTGTTTTGCTCAGTACCGACAAAGCGGTTTATCCTATAAATGCGATGGGGATGTCCAAGGCACTAATGGAAAAACTGATGGTGGCAAAGTCCCGGATTGTTAATCCGGGAAAAACCGTAATCTGCGCTACCAGATATGGAAATGTTATGGCTTCGCGTGGTTCAGTGATACCACTTTTCATCGAGCAGATCAAGGAGGGACGACCACTTACCGTAACCGATCCGAATATGACCCGATTTATGATGAGTATGGATCAGGCAATTGATCTTGTTCTCTATGCCTTTGAAAATGGTCAACCAGGCGACATTTTTGTCCGCAAGTCTCCCGCGGCCACAATCGGAACACTTGCCGAAGCACTGAGGTTAATTTTTAAAGCTAACAATCCCCTCAAGATTATCGGCACTAGGCACGGTGAAAAGTTATATGAGACTTTGCTCACTCGTGAGGAGATGGCACGGGCGGAAGATTTAGGTGATTATTACCGGATTGTACCTGATACGCGGGATTTGAATTACGGCTTATATTTTACCGAAGGGAGGTATGATATATCACTCAAAGAAGATTACAATTCCCATAACGCACCGAAACTCGATTTAGATGAACTGATTAAACTATTACTCCAAGTTGACTATGTCCGGGAGGAGTTGAACAAAATTTCACCTCGACGATGAAGAAGATTCTGGTTACCGGTTCAAATGGTTTTATCGGGAAAAATCTCGTTACTGCGTTCTTGGAGCAGAAGGTGTTTACAGTTACGACTTACGAAGTCGCTGATCCACCGGCAAAGTTAAAAGAACATTTACAAGCCGCAGAGGTCGTTTTTCATTTGGCGGGTGTCAACCGCCCTCAGCATCCGGATGAGTATGCAACCGTGAATATTGGTTTGACCAAAACTATTGTTGAGTTGCTCATTGAAGTCAAGCATTATCCGGTAATCGTATTTTCCTCATCGGTTCAGGCACAGTTAAACAATCCCTATGGGATCAGCAAACTTAAAGCTGAAGAGGAACTTCAGAATTATGCGCAACGCACGGGCGCGGTAGTTTATCTTTTCCGACTACCCGGGGTATTTGGCAAATGGTGTCGGCCGAATTATAATTCAGTGGTCGCGACTTTCTGTTATAATATCGCCCATAACCTCGATATCACGATTTCCGAACCGACACACGAAATCGAACTAGTTTATATTGATGATGTAATTAAAGCCTTTCTCAAGACGGTTGAGGACGATCGGTGCGGCACCGAAAGAGTGATCCGGAGCCAAGTAGTGCCAACCTTTCGGATTACACTTGGTGCCTTAGCGGAGAAGATTCGTGAATTTAAGGCGAGCCGAGATAATTTGATGCTACACGATTTCAGTGATCGGTTTACAAAGTATCTCTATGCCACCTATCTGACATATTTAGATAATACTGACTTTGCTTACGAACTGGTGCCCAAACTCGATGAGCGGGGGATGTTGGTTGAGTTACTTAAGTCAAAGCATTTGGGACAGATTTTTGTTTCCAGAACCAAACCCGGTATTACGCGCGGCAATCATTATCATCATACCAAAGCAGAAAAGTTTTGTGTTATTGAGGGTGAAGCCATTCTTCGGTTTCGGCATATTCTGGGCAAAGAGGTTTTTACTTATCACCTATCAGGGAAAAATCCGCAGGTCGTTGATATTCCCCCAGGGTATACTCACTCAATTGAGAATGTCGGACAATCGGAGATGATTGTGCTATTCTGGGCATCGGAACCGTTTGATCCCACTGCTGCTGATACCTACCATGCGGAGGTGCTAATTGACTAAACTGAAGGTTATGACCGTTGTGGGAACACGACCAGAAATTATCCGTCTGTCACGGGTCATCGTCCGTCTTGATCAGGAGACCGACCATATTCTTGTCCACACCGGTCAGAACTACGATTTCGAATTAAACGAAATATTTTTCCAAGAGTTGGAGATTCGTAAACCAGATTTCTTTTTAAATGCTGCCGGAAAAACGCCCTGCGAAACCATTGGCAATGTGATTTGCCGGACCGACGAAATTCTGGCGAAAGTTCACCCTGATGCGTTACTTGTCCTCGGTGACACGAATAGTTGTCTTGCGGCTTATCCGGCGAAACGTCATAAGGTTCCGGTTTTTCATATGGAGGCGGGTAATCGTTGTTTTGATGACCGCGTGCCCGAAGAGATAAACCGTCGACTAATTGATCATATCGCGGATATAAATATGCCCTATAGCGACATCGCTCGAGAATATCTGCTGCGGGAGGGTATTCCCGCTGACCGGATAATCAAAACCGGCAGTCCAATGTACGAAGTGCTAAACTACTATATGGACAAGATTAAGGCATCGGATGTGTTAAAACGGTTGTGCCTTCAGGAACGAGGTTTTTTTCTAATCAGTTCCCACCGCGAGGAGAATATTGAGGACGAACAACAATTCAGCGGTTTGGTGCGTATACTACGAGGTTTATCCAATACCTTTAAAAAACCGGTGATCGTTTCTACTCACCCTCGAACGCGCAAGAAGTTGGTTGCTTCCGCTGTGAAACTACCACCGCAGGTTAATCTACTTAAGCCCCTTGGCTTTTTGGATTATGTTAAATTACAGATGAACGCCAGTGCGGTTCTTTCTGATAGCGGAACAATAACCGAAGAATCGTCAATTCTCAACTTCCCAGCACTCAACATCCGTCAGACTCATGAACGGCCCGAAGGTATGGAAGAAGGGGCGGTGATGATTACCGGAATGAATTGGCAGAGAGTCGAGCAGGGCTTAAAAATCCTTGGCTCTCAGAAACGGGGTGAAACAAGAACACTGCGTATCGTTGCTGACTACGGTGTTTCCAATGTTTCGGAGAAGGTGGTGAGAATTATTTTGAGTTACACCGATTATGTGAAGCGCTATGTCTGGCATATCTCGATTTGAAATCTCCCTTGTCCGGTGAAACAGATTTATCTCATTACTTATTCTTATCCGCCAGAAAACTCGATATTTATCCCTGATTTGGTTAAGCACTTTGCCACTCGGGGGTATAAGATAACGGTCTTCGCGCCGTTTCCCACCCGTCCCTTGGGCAAATTATACCCGGGGTTTAGAATGCGGTGGTGCACGGTGAAAGACGAGCAAAATGTTAGAGTTATCAGAAGCTATCATTTTATATCCAAACGCTCGACCCCGCTCTCTCGTTTTTGGGAAAATGTTTCCTTTGGATTATCATCGTCATTACAATTGGTAATTGAATTGATTACCCATGGGAAACCGGATGTGGCGTTTATGAAGACCTGGTGGATATTTGCGCAAAATATGAATAGTCTGATCCTCAAATTATGGCGGATTCCGATTGTCGCAACTGTGCTTGATATTTATCCAGAGTCACTCACAGAAAAAGGAATTATCAACAGCAGAAATGTTTTATCCCGGATTATGTTCTGGTTAGACCGTTTTCATCTTCGACGGTGTTGTTATATTACCACACTATCACCCGGGATGGCAGAGTATCTGACTAAAACCAGGTTTTTACCGCAAGAAAAAGTCCACGTTGTTCCCAATTACATCGATGAAACGGCATTTAATTCACCGATTGACCCCAATGAGTTTCGTCGTCTTCATAATATCCCATCGGATACCTTTGTTGCTATGTTCGCAGGGACGCTGACTTTATCTGCAGGTTTAATGATGTACATTGAGGTGGCAAAGTTGATTCAAGACCGGAGTGATATCAAACTGATGCTGGTTGGCGATGGTTCATTACGCAAACAATTGGAACAGGAGATCAAGAAGAATAAACTGACTAACATCCAAGTTATATCTCCACTATTGCCCGAACAAGTTCCAGTTGTTCAGGCCGGTGCGGATGTAATGCTATTGAGTCTAGCAGGCAATATGGCGGTCAGTGCGGTACCATCAAAACTGGTTTACTATATGGTTTCTGCGAAGCCGACAATCGCCAGTGTCAACGGTTTAAACGAAGCGGCACGGATTATCAGAGAGGCAAATGCCGGTTTTGTCTTGCCCCCCGAAGACCCGGTAGCGGTAGCGAATCTGCTTAGAGAATTACCCGAGCGGCGCCGGGAATTGAACCAGCTGGGTTTAAATGGCCGCCATTACGCATTGGAAAATTTTACCGCTCAGAAGGTGATTCCCAAATTAGCGAGTTTAATTGAGGGGGCAGCCCGATGAATCTCGTATATCGACACTTTAAAAGGGTAATTGATGTTGTTGGTGCCGTCTTCGGTTTGATAATTTTCTCTCCGTTGTTGTTAATCGTGGCAATTCTAATCCGGTTAACGATGGGCAAACCGGTGTTGTTCAAACAGATCCGACCCGGACTGTACGAGAGACCGTTCACAATTTATAAGTTCCGGACCATGAGCAATGTCCAGACCACACAAGGGAAACTTCTGTCCGATGAGGCGCGACTTACGAAACTCGGTGCACTTCTGCGTAGAACCAGTTTAGATGAACTGCCGGAACTTTGGAATGTTTTGAGAGGAGATATGAGTTTAGTTGGACCGCGACCGCTTTATACTAAGTATCTACCATATTATTCCTCACGAGAAAGGCTTCGCCATGCGGTGCGACCAGGGATCACTGGTTTAGCACAGGTGTCAGGACGAAATCTGGTTGACTGGGATAAACGGTTAGAGTTAGATGTTCAATATGTTAAAAATATGTCTTTAGCCTTAGACATCAAGATTTTATTATTAACAGTGCTGAAAGTGTTAAAAAAAGAGGGAGTCGCACTTCAAAATATCAGTGATTTAGATCTCCACCGAAAAGAAATGAGAGGAGAAAACCTTGGTTGAACAGCGAATGCTCAAGCCGTTATTTCAAGAAATGTCCGGATTAAAGGTGGAATACGGGATTTCTTTGGCTGTTATCCGTGATGACCTGTTTCCATACTACTATGGTGGTAACAAAGCGCGGAAATTTTTGTATATAATCAAAGAAATTGAAAAAAATGGTTACGATGCAGTAGTAACCACAGGTAGTACGCAATCCAATCATTGTCGCGTCGTTGCCATAGGATGTGCAGCGCGGGGGGTTCCTTGCGTGCTGGTCCTGCACGGTGAAGGAAATTTCCATCACCCCCAAGGAAACGAACTACTGATGAGATTATCCGGTGCACAGATCATTTACACAACCCCAGATAGAATTTCGCTGACGATTATGGATACTTTAAAGGCACTTAAGAAAAACGGCTATAAACCGTATGCGCTACCTGGTGGCGGACACTGTTTGGCCGGGGCATTTGCTTATTGGGAAGCAATGCTGCAACTGGCACCAATCTGTCAAAAACGACGCTGGATTCCTGACTACATCTTTCTTGCCAGTGGGACCGGTGGAACTCAGACAGGAATACTGGCAGGCGTGAAAAAATTGCAATGGGACACGAGGGTGGTAGGGGTATCGGTTGCGCGTCAGCATCAAAAGGGGATTGTCGCTGTCGCTGAGTTGTACCGGGAGCTTGCGGCAAGAGTTAACATCCAATACTGCGGTGGAGAGATCATTTTTCGAGATGATTGGGTTGGGCGAGGATATGGTAAATATAATCAGAAGATACTGAGAACTATCGCCTCTGTCGCACGGAAGGAGGGAGTCTATTTAGACCCTACCTATACGGGTAAAGCCTTTTACGGGATGCTGGCTATGATCAAAAATGGTGAAGTTGCCCCGGGGTCGAAGGTATTATTCTGGCATACCGGGGGGGTGTTTAATCTTTTAGCAGCGAAGACGGCGATTGAAAGTTATTTATGAATGTTATTATTACCTGTGCTGGAAGGAGAAATTATCTAATTAAATATTTCAAAGCGGCGCTCGGTTCAACCGGCTTGGTCTACGCTGGAGATGCGGATCCTACCGCGCCTGCGCTCTACGAGGCTGACCGAGGTTTTATTATGCCCTCCATTGATGATGTTAATTACATCAACGAGTTACTGAAACTGTGCCGGGCTAACCGGATTCAATTGGTGGTGCCCACTACCGATTTAGAATTACCGCTATTGGCGGAGCATCGGGATGAGTTCCTCACCTTTGGTACTGTACCGTTAATCTCCTCCGAAACGGTGGTTAACATCTGCTTTGATAAATGGCGGACCGCGGACTTTTGTTACCGGTCAGGGGTCGGTTATCCACGGACATTCCTGAGATTGGAGGAGACACGGCAGGCGGTTGAGAATGGCATAGTTTCATTTCCCCTGGTAGTGAAACCACGGTGGGGCAGTGCTTCCATCGGCATTGAATTCGTTGAAGATGAGGAGGAACTGGGGATAGCTTATCAATTGGTTAACAAGCGTATCGCCAGAACAGTCTTGGCTAAAATTAATGTTGGCCAATTGGAAAACAGGGTGTTGATTCAAGAAGCACTGACAGGTCAGGAATTCGGAATTGATGTTGTTAACGATTTAAATGGCAAATTTTGTGGCGTTTTCATACGAAAAAAGATTGCGATGCGTGCAGGGGAGACCGATAAGGCAGAAACTGTCGATGAGCCGGTTCTTTTTAAATTAGGGCAAAAGATCAGCGAGCACCTGAAACACATCGGTAATCTTGACTGCGACATATTCCTGTCCGGATCGCGCAGCTGGTTGTTAGAAATGAATCCCCGTTTTGGTGGGGGTTATCCATTTTCCCATCTTGCGGGTGCGGATTTGCCCCGGGCAATTGTCGCCTGGATAAAAGGGGAAAAAGTAAATTTAGACTGGTTGCGACCCAAACCCGGGGTAATTGCAGCAAAGTACTACGAGCTCAAAGAAATCGGTTTTAATACGGAAAAGAGTTAGTCTTATGAAGCGGATTTATCTTTCACCGCCTCATATGTGCGGAAAAGAGATTGAATATGTAAAGGAGGCTTTCGCCTCGAATTGGATTGCACCTATGGGACCGATGGTGGAGGCGTTTGAAATGGAGTTTGCCAAACTGATTTGTGTTCCCTATGCTACCGCCCTTTCATCGGGTACAGGGGCTCTCCATCTCGCACTGCGAATCGTATTACAGCAAACACCTTCTAATTCTAACCTTTATACCACAGAGGTAATCTGTCCGACGTTGACTTTTTCTGCCTCTGCCAATGTCATTATCTACGAAGGATGTCAGCCGGTTTTCATTGACAGCGATCCGAAAACCTGGACGATAGACCCGAATCTTCTGGCTGAAGAACTCGATGACTGTGCCCGGAGGGGTAGGTTACCCCGGGCGGTCATTACGGTTGACCTTTATGGCCAGTGTTGTGATTACGAGCCAATTATAAAAAAGTGTGAAGAATATGGCGTACCGGTAATAGAAGATGCAGCTGAGGCACTTGGTGCCACATATCAGGGACGTTATGCAGGTAACTTTGGTGTTGCCGCTGCTTTTTCTTTTAACGGTAATAAGATTATTACCACTGCTGGGGGAGGAATGCTGGTTTCTCATAATAAGATGATCACTGACAAAGCCCGTTTCCTTGCTACACAAGCCCGGGATCCGGCACCGCATTACCAGCATTCAGAAATCGGGTTTAATTATCGGCTGAGTAATATCCTGGCAGCAATTGGTTTAGGGCAGTTGACCGTGTTGAATGAACGGATTGCTGTACGGCGACGTAACTTTAAGTTTTATCAGCAATTGCTTGGTGATTTACCTGGTATTGGGTTTATGCCCGAGGCACCTTACGGAAAATCAAGCCGATGGTTGACCTGTATCACTATCGATCCAAAGGAGTTTGGTGCAACCGTGGAGGATGTGCGCCTGGCTCTGGAACGAGAAAATATTGAGGCAAGACCTATCTGGAAGCCACTGCATCTCCAGCCGGTTTTTCAGCACTGCCGGCGCCGAGGTGGGGATGTCGCAGAGAAACTGTTTGCGAGTGGTCTGTGTTTGCCAAGTGGTTCGGCATTAACAGAAGCAGAGCTGGAACACATCTGCACCATCATCCGGCAAACAATGGGTAGGGGAGTGCGCCGTTAAGTGGTTTGTCGTCTAACTTTTTAAGCCAACAGGTTACGGGCGATGACAATGCGCTGGATTTCTGAAGTGCCTTCGTAAATCTCCATACATTTGGCATCCCGGTATAGCCGTTCAACCGGATACTCTTTGGTATAACCATAGCCACCCAAAATCTGAACCGCCTCTCGGGTAACTTCAACCGCGGTGGTAGCAGCAAACAGCTTTGCCATCGCTGACTCTTGGCTGAATCGGGGTTTGCCAGTGTCCTTCTGATTAGCAGCATAGTAGACCAGAAGTCTTGATGCCTGAATCTTTGTTGCCATTTCCGCCAGTTTTGCCTGAATCATTTCGAATTCACAGATGGGCTTACCGAATTGTTTGCGTTCGCGGGAATAGGCGATGGACTTTTCCAATGCAGATTGTGCGATACCGACCGCCTGGGCACCAATATCAATACGGGAAACATCAAGTGTGCCGAGGGCAATTTTGAAACCAGCATTAATTTCACCCAGTACATTTTCTTTTGGTACCTCGCAATCCTCAAATATCAGTTCACAGTTGGCGGTGGCACGCAGACCGAGCAGGTCTTCATGCTTACCAAGCGAAAAGCCGGGAAAGTCTCGTTCCACGATGAAGGCAGTTACACCTCTACTGCCCAGTTCTGGTGCGGTTTTGGCAAAGACGATAAACAGCTGGGCTGCACCTGCATTGGTGATGAAACGTTTGGAGCCGTTGAGTATGTACTTATCACCTTTGAGTACCGCTCTGGTTTCCATTGATGCGGGGTCCGAACCCGCATTGGCTTCGGTGAGACCAAAGGCACCGAGTAATTCACCTGTTGCCATTCTTGGTAGATAGCGCTGTTTTTGCTCCTCTGTTCCCCAATTAACAATGGGCCAGGCGGCAAGGGTGTTATGGACAGCGGTGATCACACCGGTGGAACTGCAACCGCGCGAAACCTCTTCAATCGCGATCGCCAGGGAAACAAAGTCAAACTGGGCACCACCATATTTTTCCGGAATAGTCATACTCAATAGTCCTAACTCCGCCAGTTTTTTAATGGTCACTGTGGGAAACTCCGCGCTGGCATCAAGCGCCGCGGCCTGGGGCTCCAATTCTTTCTGGGCAAAATCACGGACCATATTGCGGAGCATTATCTGGTCTTCAGTCAAATTAAAGTCCATTTTTACCTCCTATGTTGCTTTTAAAACTTCCTTGGCGATGATCAGTCTCATTATCTCTGAAGTGCCTTCGCCAATTTCCCCCAATTTGACATCCTGGTAAAGCCGTCCAAGAGTAGAGCTGTTTTTTAACGTGTCAAAACCAATGGTGCTGATCGCGGTATTCACCGCCCGCACCGCGGTCTCGGAGGCAAAAAGTTTGGCAAAGGCGCACTGTTCGTCAGCCCGTATCCCCGCATCTTTGGTTATCGCTGCATCATAGACTAACAGCCGGGCAGCGGCAACCTCGGTTGCCACATCGGCGATTGCCTTAGCAGTCTGCTGGGAGTGTTCTCTGCCTTTTGCCCATTCGATCAGGCTGTCAAGCGCACACTGCGCCATACCGAGACAGAAGGCGCCGATGGAGATTCTGCCGCCGTCCAGTGTCTCCATAAATATCCGGTAACCGCCATACTCTGTCCCCAGCACATTCTCTTTAGGCACAAAGAGGTCTTCAAAAGCCAGTTCAACGGTATTGGAGCCTTTTAATCCCAGTTTATTTTCCTCTTTAGCAACAATGAAACCTTTTGATTTTGTCTCCACAATGAAACAGGTGATCCCTTTTTTGCCAAGTTTCCGGTCTAGGGTTGCAGCAACGATGACCGTGCCCGCATAGGCGGCATTGGTGATGAACCTTTTGGAGCCATTGATGATGTACCCACCGTCAGTCAGCCGCGCCGTGGTTTCAACACCGGCAGCATCACTGCCCGCATTGGGTTCGGTTAGCCCGAATGCTCCCAGATAATCACCACGGGCAAGCGGTGGTACAAACCGCCTTTTCTGTTCCTCAGTGCCGAATTTGATAATTGGGTAAGTTCCCAACGAGGTGTGAGCAGCAACGGTTAGACCAGTGGATGCGCAGGCACGTGAAATCTCCTCGACCACAATGGCATAGGCAAGATGGTCAAAACCAAGCCCGCCAAGTTCCTTAGGCCATGGGATACCCAGGTAACCTTTCTTTGCCAGCGCCCGGATATTTTCCATCACGAATTTGTGATTTAGGTGGTATTCTTGGGAACGCGGGGCAATCACTGATTGCGCAAATTCCCGGACCTCTTTTTGGAATCGTTGATGTTCAGCCGAAAGGATCAATTTGCCTCTTTTCTTAGTTTAGATTTAGATATAATAATGTTCTGGATCAATCTCGGTACGGAGCAGGTGGAGCTGTTCGTCAGTTGGTTCGGGATTGGTGACGATATCGTCGGCAATCAGTAGTTCAAAGCCGGTATTGGCAATTACCTGTTCAACCGTTACACCGGGATTCAAGCCGATGAGCCGCATCCGTTTCGACTCCGGTTCGAAATCCATTAGTCCGAGGGAGGTAACTACCCGGTAGGGTCCGGTATTGGGTGGCAGACCGGCTTTTTCTCGGGCACCGGGACCGGTTAGATACCCCGGGGTGGTTAAAAAGTCAACTTTCGGAACAAATCTCCTGGTATCGTGCTGACGGACAATGATGATGTTTTTCCAGCAGTGCGAGCCGACATCGTTGGCACCACCCGATCCCGGAAGTCGAACTTTTGGTGGCCAGTATTGGCCAATCACAGTAGTGTTTAAGTTGCCATACATATCAATTTGGGCCGCACCAAGAAAGCCGTATTCGATAAATCCGCGCTGGGCGGTCTCCATTATATCACAGATACCTGATGCTGCCAGTGCCCGGTGAAAAGTTCTTGATTCACCTACCGCGAGCGGTAGTTTTTCCAGCGAGGCGCCAGTGCCACCAAATTCAAAAATGGCGACCAAATTGGGAGCATGGGTCTTCTTTGCCAGCGCGGCAGCCAGCATCGGAATGCCGGTGCCGATGAATGCAGTTGTGCCGTCCTCCATCAGACTGGCAGCGAGACAGATGAGGAATTCGGTTTCGTTGTATCTTTTCATATTACCGACCTCCAATTTTCTCCTCTAGTTCCTTGAGTCGGCCTCTGCCGACCAGTTCAATATACGTTTCGTGGCTTTTACAGCCGTAGATCCATTTGTCAAGATACGCCCGTGTCTTCTCCGGATCAGCCGAGTCCTGATAGAACGATAGCATATGCTCATCATCCCGCCAGTAGCGATAGCACATCTCACCCGGATGCGAGCCATATTTGGCAACGACCACCGCATCTACCAGGTAATAGGGGATAACGGTTCTTTCCGGATATTTCCGGATCTCCTCGGTTGAGATTAGCTCTTCGGCGGAGACAATCAGTTTCTTTGAAGCCCGTGCCAGTTCCAGGGCAAAACCGGATATGCCTTCAATCCGGCAGTTACCAACCTCATCTGCCTGATGTACATGGATCAAACCAACATCAAGGTAGAGAGCGGGTAAAAGACAGATCGGCTTACCGGTCCATGGGTCTTCAACTACCTTTGCTGCCGAGTACTTTAAAGTGTCGGTACCGAGCATCGATCGTACCGGGATAAATGGCATGCCCATTGCTGCGGCTTTGAAACGCCAGGAGATTGCCGCATTTGACCATTCAGTGGTTTTCACCCTGCCCGATTCCACCGCCCGGCGCAGGATATGAGAGATGCCGTAGACCTCCCAGCCGATATAAGTTATGTCAAGGGTATCAACCAGATCCGCAGCCAGCAGGAGGTCAAGTTCATGAACTCCCTGTCCCGCAACCCGCAGATGCTTCTTACCCTGACGGATTAACTCCCTGACGAGTGACATCGGTCCCCGGACTGTACCGTAAAGTTCGGTGCCGATGTAATCACCATCATGGACAAAACGGGCAATCGCCTCCTGTTCGTTCATCACCTTGGGGACCAGACGGGTGTTTTTATGCTTATACACCCATTCCCGGAAGCCATCTGGATCAGGTGGCTGAAAAAGCTCTCCGATACCTGATTCAAGTAACTTCATAATTTCCTCCATTCATAGCTATTTGACCCAGTGGTCGTTCGATAACACAAGTTTCATATTAAAAAATAAATTGCCATTGTCAATTTTTCCCAAATCTCGGGGTGATAATTCCACGGTTTACCCAAAGAAACTAATCCAGCCTCTAATCTCCAAGACACCGCTACTAATAGATTATTTTTTAACCTTTAGGTTAAATTTTTACTGCGGCGGTTTTTGGTTTATCTTCTTGAAAAACAGGTGGTTAGTTTGATTTTGGGCGAATTTTAGACCCCGTCCCCACTACGGTATCCACAATGGCTTACAAAATCCTTGCCGATCGGGTCTCGGGCAGGTTAGAGGTGATGTTTCGGGCGCTGCTTTTTCTCGGATTTGGATGTGCGGTAATGGCTATGGTTTGGTCTATTCTTGAGATTTCGGCTGTCGCACCGAACCGGTGATGGATTATAGCGATAATTTGAATAGTGCTAACCGCAATGGTTTTATGTAGCATAACCACTCAGATTAAGAGATGGGTTGATAATTAATTTGACAAGTTTGAAATGATGGGTATCCTTTTATCCAGGAGGTAATTATGAAGAAACCGTTTTTGCTGGTGATGTTTCTGCTCAGTTATTGTCTGAATGCCGAAACCGGGCAAATCGCCAATTCTTCACCCTGGTCAAAAAAGAATCTCCGACACCGGTTCAGTCAGCGGAAAACCGGGCAAAAAGAGTTGTTCACCCGTTTCCCATTTTCCCGGTTAGACCTTTCCCGACAGGAGGCTCTTTTCCGCCGGCTGAATCAGGCTAAGCATCAGCCAGCTACTACCGGTTCTTTTCAATTACCGGAATTTCTTTTTGATACGACGCAGGTTTTGGGTTCTGCACCCGGGGATCAGGATTTTGCCAGCGTTGCTTTTGATGGTAGAAACTATTTTGTCGTCTGGCAGGATTTAAACCGCTACCAGATTGTGGGTGCAAGGATATCACCCGGCGGAACCCTGCTTGATACTTTTGGAATTTTGCTCTGTCCTGATTGGTATGGCCAGATATATCCGGCGGTGGCTTTTGACGGAAGTAATTACATGGTGGTCTGGTCGGACTTTCGTTCTGGTGATTTGGATATATTTGGCGCACGGGTAACTCCGAATGGTGTGGTACTTGACCCGGAAGGATTTCCAATATCAACTGCGATTGATTTCCAGCTTGCACCTGCAGTTATTTTTGACGGTACCAATTATCTTGTTGCGTGGAATGATTACCGGTCGGGTGGTTATGAATCTGATATCTATGCTGCCCGGGTAACGTCAGATGGGGAGGTGCTTGATCCGGATGGGATCGCGATTTGTACCGAGCCTTACAATCAAACCATCTTACACAGTATTGGTTTTGACCGCACAAACTATCTTTTGGCCTGGCATGATGATCGGGATGGTGATGAGTATTATGATATCTATGGCGCACGCGTCAGTCGGAACGGCACAGTTATTGATCCAAACGGGTTTGTGGTTTCTAACGCCAGCAATAATCAGATGTACCCCCAGGTCCAGTTTGGCGGTACGGATTATCTGGTGGTGTGGTTTGACGACCGGAACGCGCTGGATGATTATCGCATCTACGGTGCCCGGGTAACACCATCTGGTGTAGTTCTTGACACCCAGGGAATTCAAATCGCGCAATATCCGAGTGTCCTGCCAGCACTGTCATTTGACGGCACAAACTACTTTGTTGTCTGGACCGATGTCCGTTCCGGCTGGGAACTGGATATTTATGGAGCACGAGTTACACCATCTGGAGTGGTTCTTGATACATCGGGAATACCGATCTCGACCGCAGAGTTTGACCAGTATCTACCTGCAATTGTTTTTGATGGGGCAAGGTATTTTACGGTCTGGTCCGATTATCGGGATGAAAATACCGATATATATGGCGCCAGGGTAACACCCTCGGGCACGGTACTGGATCCTGATGGGATACTTCTGGATTACGGCTATACCAGTGCGACCCAGTATGCTTCAAAAGCGGCTTTCGACGGAGCAAACTTTCTGGTTGTCTGGGAGGATTACCGTAATGACGAAGGTGATATCTATGGCGTGCGGGTAACACCGAATGGAGTTGTGCTTGATCCAGCGGGTATTCCGATTGCTACCACACCGGGTGAGCAATATAGCCCGGCGGTTGCATTTGACGGTACAAACTACCTTGTTGTCTGGGGGGATTATCGCAACTGGCAGGACGATATTTATGGCGCGCGGGTAACACCATCGGGCGTGGTGCTGGATCCGGATGGTATTCAGATAACAAGTTCTGAGATGGATGAGGTTTCACCCGCAATTGCCTACGACGGCAGAAATTATCTTGTCGTTTGGAATTTTGTGGACTGGGAAAATGAGAAATTTGATATTTATGGTGCCCGGGTAACGCCAGAGGGCAATGTGCTGGATCATCTCAGTATTTGCTCCTACGAAGGATGGCAGACTAATCCAGCGGTTGTTAAGGGCACAACCTATCTGGTTGTCTGGGCTGATGACCGGGATGGTGACTGGAATATATATGGTGCCCGGGTAACGCCGAATGGTGAGGTGCTTGATCCGAACGGTATTCCAATATCCACAGCAGAGTTCGATCAGAATAACCCAGCAGTTGGCTATTGTCCAACCGGTTATCTGGTTGTCTGGGCTGATGACCGGGATGGTGACTGGTATTATGACATTTACGGCGCCCGGGTTAACAATAATGGTGTGGTTGTTGACACGCAGGGAATTTCTGTTTCTATCGCTGATGGTGATCAGTTCGGGCCTGCACTGACATTTGATGGTTCTAAATATCTGGTTGTCTGGACTGACTCTCGGAACGGCGATTACGACATATACGGTGCGCGGGTAACGCCTACTGGCGATGTGCTCGATCGAGAGGGTATGGAACTGATTAACCAATCCACAGACCGTTACGTACCCAGCATAACCACTCATTCATTCAATTATTTCCTTTTGACTTTCACTGGTTATGTTGAGTCCTATCAGACAACCAAAATTCTTGGTGCTTTCTATCCAGAGGTCGGAATTACTGAAACCGCCAGCCCACAAAGAAGGGCTACTGGGCTTAAAATCTCTTCGACGGTAATAAAAAACACCGGAACAGTGGAATTTAATTTGAACCGGGAAGAACCGGTTAGAATCGAACTGGTGGATATTTCCGGGCGGGTGACCAGAGTAATTACCGCGGGTAACTATCCGGCTGGTGTCCATCAGGTCAGGTTCGAAGCCCAGAATCTACAAGCAGGTGTTTATTTCCTGCGTTTTACCGCGGGCGATAAAAGTATGGTAAGAAGGGTGGCGATTGTGAAATAAGAAAGCCGGTTTACCTAAGGTTTATCAAACCATCGCTCTTGACTTTATTTGTCCAAATGCTATGCTAATGGAAAATGAAAATTCTGGTAACCAGTGCCCTGCCTTATGCCAATGGTGAAATCCATTTTGGTCATCTGGCAGGTGCCTATCTGCCTGCGGATATCTATGTCAAATATCACCGGCTAAAGGGAACGGATATTTTATTCATCTGCGGGTCAGATGAACACGGTGTGCCGATCACTATCGCAGCACAACAGGCAGGAATAACTCCTAAGCAACTAGTTGACCGTTACCACCCTTCGATCCAGCGTTCCTTTGCAGGGTTGGGGATTGAGTTTGACAATTATTCTCGAACCTCACTGCCGATACATTATTCAACTGCGCAGGATTTTTTTCTGAAGGTTTACCAGCAGGGTTACATCTATCCGAAGGCCACCAGCCAACTTTACTGTTCTAATTGCCAACTGTTTCTTGCAGATCGTTATATTGAGGGGGTGTGTCCAAGTTGCGGAGCGAGCGGTGCCCGCGGAGACCAGTGTGAGATTTGCGGGAAATGGTTGGAACCGTTTGAGTTGATTCAGCCAAGATGCAAGACCTGCGGGGCAGAACCGCAGATAAAGGAAACTACCCATTGGTTTTTTGCCCTTTCGCGACTGGAAGCAAGGCTGAAGGACTGGCTTAATACCAAATCTCACTGGAAGACTAATGTCCGGCGGTTCTGCGATGGTTGGTTTCGGCGCGGACTCCAAGATCGTCCGATTACTCGGGATCTCAACTGGGGAGTACCGGTACCGCTATCCGAGGCGAATGGAAAAGTGATGTATGTTTGGTTTGACGCACCTATCGGTTATATCTCATCCACTAAGGAATGGGCAGAAAAAGTTGGTCAACCGGATAAATGGCAGGATTACTGGCTTGATCAACGAACAAAATTGGTTCATTTCATTGGTAAAGATAACATCGTGTTTCATGCTATCGTCTGGCCAGCGATGCTTATGGCACACGGCGATTTTATTCTTCCCGGGGAAATTCCTGCTAACGAGTTTCTTAATCTGGAGGGCGCCAAACTCTCCACTTCTCGTAACTGGGCGATCTGGCTCCCCGATTATCTAAGTAGATTGCCTCCGGACCCACTGCGCTATGCCTTGGCGGTTAATCTGCCGGAAAACCGCGATATTGATTTTACTTGGGTCGACTATTACAGCCGGAACAATAATGAATTGGCTGATGTTTTGGGTAACTTCGTTAACCGTGTGGTGGTTTTTATTAAAAAGTATTACGGGGGCAGAGTTCCCAATACGCTGCCGCATGATAGTGAAGGACAGCGGGTGCTCGTAACAATTACCGAGACAGTGGACAGAATTGGCCAGGTGATTGAGTTATTTCAGATTAAAGATGCGGCACGGGAAATGATGAATCTGGCAGCACTCGGAAACAGATATTTTGATTATCGTGCGCCATGGCGAACTTATCGAGAAAATCGAGACGCGTGTAATCAGACGATGACGGTGTGTGCGAAACTGGTCTCGGCACTGGCGATAATTACCTATCCATTTTTGCCGTTTACCAGTAATAAAATCAGCAAGATGTTAAACTTAAGCAAAAGAAACTGGAGCGATGCCAGAAATCCGGCGGTACCCGGTGAGCTGAGTGAAGCAGAAATTTTGTTTGAAAAACTGCCGGAGGAAATTATCCTTCAAGAACGGAGTCGCTTGGGTAAAGGCCAAGGAGAAAAGGATCATAAAAGAATGGAGGAGCATATGATTACGATCGATGATTTCAAAAAGATCGACTTGCGGATTGGCACGGTAATGAGTGCAGAGCGAATTGCCGGAACCACAAAACTGATTAAAATGCTCGTCGATTTGGGAAACGAAAAACGGCAGATCGTTGCGGGTATCGGTGAAGGTTATCAGCCGGAACAGCTAGTGGGTAAACAGATTTTAGTGGTCACCAATCTCCAACCGGCAAAGATTCGCGGTGTGGATTCTAACGGAATGCTTTTGGCAGCGGTTGATGGTACCAAGGTAGCGATCATTACCACGGATCAACCGGTAAAACCGGGAACATTAGTTACTTAATTATGCCGAGGAGAAGCCTTGCTAATCCGGACGGTTTGATAATTTTTGATTCCCATTGCCACCTGCTCGATAGTCAGTTTGCCACCGATTTAAGCGCCGTGATCAAACGGGCTTATCAATCTGGAGTTAAGGAGATGCTTTCGGTTGCTACAAGCGTTCCAGACAGTCAGGAGAATATTGAGTTATGCCGAAGATTTCGCGGTATCTACTGTTCGGTAGGAATTCATCCACATGAAGCCGATTCTTTTCGCAGCGTCGATATTCAGAAACTAAAGGAGTTGTGCATAGATCCGCAGGTGAAGGCGATCGGGGAGACCGGACTGGATTTTTTCCGAGGGTTCTCCACCAAAGCCAATCAGGAAACAACTTTTCGTGCGCAGATTGAGCTTGCCAAGATGATGAATCTGCCTTTGGTAATTCATGTCCGCGATGCCGCCCCCCAAGTTATGGCGATTCTTGATGAACATAGATATTTCAGAGGTCTCATCCATTGTTTCTCCAATGGTAGAAGGCTGGCAGAATGGGCGATAGAAAAGGGGCTTTATATCTCATTTTCCGGGAGCCTGACCTACGGCGAAAAAAAACTCTTAGAGATCGTGAGGATGTTACCTCATGATCGCATTTTGGTAGAAACTGATGCTCCATACCTTGTGCCGGAACCAGAGCGTCAACCAGGAAAAAAGAACGAACCGGCGATGATCAGATTTACGATCAAATACTTGGCCGACATTTTAGGCTTAACACCCGTAGAGATTGCCCGAATAACAAGAGAGAATAGCCGACGCTGTTTACAGATAGCTTAAACTATCTTTTGCGATTTAACCCCAGCGCTATTTTCCAGTGAAATTAAAAGCTGTTAAGTCACTGGGACAGTCTTTTCTTGTCCATCAGGCAACCGCGGATCGACTCGTTGCCGAATTGGAACTAAGAAAGGATGAAACGGTTATTGAAATTGGTTCTGGTAAAGGGGTGCTGACGGAAAAATTGGTCTCTCAAACTGGCCAAATCATCGCGATAGAAATTGATCCACGACTGGCAAATTTTCTGCGGAATAAGTTTGTTGGCGCGCAGAATCTGACGATCATAAATCGGGATTTTTTGCAAATTAGCTTGAGCGATTTTCAGAATGTAAAGATCATCGGCAATTTGCCTTTTAACATTACGACAGCGATATTGGAAAAATTATTAGCCCACACGCCATATTGGACTAAAGCGGTGCTTACCGTCCAGCGCGAATTTGCTCAGCGGCTTTTGGCTCGACCTGGTTCAAGAAGTTATGGGATTTTAAGTGTACTGTGTAATTATTACTGCCCGGCCCAGCGACTTTTTAACATTCCGGCTCGCTACTTTAAACCTACGCCGAAAGTCACATCCACAGCGATCGCTCTTGAGCCGCGGGCTGTTGAATTGCTGCCGTTTAGTATCTTCTTTCCTTTGGTTCGTAATGCCTTTATGCCTCAGCCTCGTAAATTATTGCTCAATAACCTTGCCGCAAATTTAAAGTTAAGTAAGAAAAATATCAGTAAGATTTTTATAGATAGTGGGTTAACAATAAATATTCGACCGGAAGATTTGACCGCAGAGCAGTTTGCCCAGTTGACGAAAACACTAATCTCCAGCGGCGATAATTATTAGTTAATAACGGTTTTGTATACGTCGACAACTTTTTGGGTAACTACCTGCCAGTCAAACTCTCGTGCACGCATAATTGCCCGGGTGGATAGACTTTTTCTTAATGCTGGCGAACTCAGAAGATGGATAATGGCTTCGTTTAGTGATTTTACGTCGCCTGGTGAGCATAAGATGCCATTTACGCCGTTCTCGATCACCTCGTTATACCCGACGATGTCAGAAGCGATCACCGGGACACCGCAGGCCATCGCCTCAATCAGTACTATTCCCATTGCTTCTCGACCGATACTGGGTGAAATGTAGATCGTTGCTGAGGTGTAATAAGGTGCCAATCGGTTGTTGGGAACCGGTCCGACAAATTGAATTGCATCGCTAATGCCAAGTTGGCTAGCAAGTTTATGAAAATAAACTCGTAGCGGGCCGTGGCCGACAACGGTTAATGTCGTATCTGGAAATTTGTTCCTGACTTCGGGCATTGCTCGAATAAGATATTCCAGACCCTTTCTTTTCTCTAATCTACCAACAAAAAGTAACCGGGGATGTAAGCCCACCGGTAACGCCGGCTTGGCGTCAGGGTGAAACCGGTTCAAATCAACGCCATTGGGGATAATCCAATAAGTTCCCGGGAAAAACTTTTCCGCCCAGCCTTCTGTGGCGTGGGATACCGCAATTTTTGCCTTTAACTTCAGTTGCAGATTGGGGAAAATTTTCTGGAATGCCCAGCAGATGAAATCAGGTAATTGCGGGTTGACAATGTGAAAGGTTACAATTACCGGTGATGGTGAATAGCGTGCTGCCCAATAGGCAAGTTCAGGAGGAAAAATCCCGTGGCAATGAACGATATCAAAGTGATTATTAGTAAAGAAGTGTTTTACTTGAGCAGCGAGGGTTAAGCCTACGGGAATGGTAAATTCGCCTTGCCCAAAACGAACGATAAGTCCATGCCCTAATCTTACGGCGGGAAGCAGTTCGGAGTCTTCCATTGTTTGGCAGGTAGAAGTCAGAACGGTAACCTCGTGTCCTAATTTTTGCAATTCAGTGCCGAGATAATGAACATGTTCTCCCACTCCGGAAATATAAGGACGGTACGCACTGGAGACCAAACAGACACGCATTTTCAACCGGTGTGACCAAAACCACCTTTATCTCTTTGGGTTGGAGAGAGATTATCGGTTATTTCAAATTTAACCGGGGTAAACCGTGAAAATACAATCTGAGCGATGCGGTCGCCGGGTTTTATCAGAAAGTCGGTATCAGAAACGTTGAAGAGAATTACTTTGATTTCTCCTCGATAGTCAGGATCGATCGTACCCGGACTGTTTAAAATTCCGATTCCTTTGTGAAACGCCAGTCCGGAACGGGGACGAATCTGAGCTTCGATACCCGTAGGCATCTCAATCGCGATACCGGTATCAACTACCCCAAAGCTACCGGCTTTAATTATTGAGGAACTCACTGCATAAAGGTCAAAACCACTGGAGGCGACGGTTGCTTGATAAGGTAGCTGGGCGCCTGGTTTTAGCAATCTAATTTTCACCGTGATTTTTTTTATTGCCATTCTGCATTAAATACCAGCCACTGGTCAGGGTAATGGCTGATGAGCCGATTCAGATGTTGAGCGATAATATTGGTTAAGTTGACAATATCGTTATTTAGATCGCCACTCGGCTGAAATTCTATTGGCGGTTCGATTATTCCAAGGTAAGGGGGGTGGTTTTTCCTTTGCTGTCGGATAAAATAGCCAATCACAATTGGCACATTGTAGCGTAACGCGTACACCGCTGGTCCTTTAGGATAGGAGCGTTTGGCGTCAAATGCTGGACAGATGATGCCCTTACCGGTTAGGTCACGGTCAGCAACTAAAGCCAGTATCCGTGCTTTTTCGAGTGCCCGTTTAATCCGTTCATGTTCTGGTATCGGAATGGTTTCCATCGCACAGGCGCCACGGTAACGATTAAAGGTTTTGGTCCAGCCGCGGGGAATTGGTTCCACCACCGCTGAAATCGGATAACCTAAAGCAGATAGAAACACGCCGGCAAGATCCCAGTTTCCGATATGACCGGTAACAAGAATTACGCCAGATTTTTCCCGTAGGATACGGTTGATATTGCTAGGGTCCATTTCGGCTAGCAACACGGTTCTTTTCCTCATTACCGGTATCCTTAAAAGATCAACGTAAAACAACGCTAGGTTCTTATATGCCTGACGGACGGTGGCTCGGAGTAGGTGTTCGGGGGTGTCCGCACCGAAGATGTGGCGGTAGTTTTCTAACAATCGTTCCCGCTGCCGATAGCTAAATCTAAAGACAAAATAACTGATAGCAGTCGCAATCTTCAACACTAGCCAGCGTGGTAGCACAAATTGAATTAACGTCGCCAAGGGCATCAACCAGGTCAGCGGATGGTTACCGGTTTCTTTTTTCATAGACAGAAATTTGACCGCGGTTATCAGTAGCTTTTTTCGCCAGACGGTCGGCAGACCGATTCTTTACTCTTGAAACCAGTTTTATTTTGACATTGGGCAGTTGGGATAACAACAATTTTACCCGTCGGTGTAGAGTGCGAAGCTCGGGATTTCTTACTCGGTAATCACCGATTATTTGATAGTAAAGCAGTTCGGAATCGGTCTCAATGAGCACAGGCACTTTCTTCCATTGGCGGATTTCATTTAAAGCGATGAGTAGTGCCTGATATTCTGCCTGATTGTTGGTTTTATTACCAATAAACCAGCTGATCTCTTTAACCACTTTACCCAGCGGATCAAAAATAACTACCCCAATTCCTGCCGGACCGGGATTATAGCGTGATGAACCATCGATTTGTACCAAATAATATTCCCCAGGACAGGATTTTGAGTTCTGTGTCACTTATCAGTGGCAGAAGTTTTTTTTTCGAGAGGAAGCAAGATTCTACCACAGGTTTCACACAGGTAAAGTTTATCTTGCCGTTCTATTTCCAGTAGCCGCTGTGGCGGTATCGGACTTAAACATCCGTTGCAACGTTCCAGTTCGGTACTGGTTACAGCAATACCGCCTTTGCTTGCGCGAATCCTCTCGTAACGGCGGTAGAGTTCGGCAGGAAGATTAGTAGCTATTTCCTGTCGGCTTTTTTCCCGTTCGGCAATTGCTGCGTCCAGTTCCACCTTTTGGACATTCAACATCGCGATCTTCTTGCAGTTTTCAATTTCGGTTTCTTTAACCGAATTCTCAAAGATTTGTATTTCTTTCTCTAGTTGCTCAATATCCTCAAGCAGAGTTAGGAGTTTATCTTCAATATTGTTTTTGTTTTTCTTCTGAACTTCAATCTCTTTGATCAATGCCTTATACTGAACGTTATCCTTTGCTGAATATAGTTGGACAGAATAATTAGCAATTTTTTCTTCGGTAGTGTGTAATTCAACTTCGGTAAGTTTATATTGTTTTTTGTATTCTCGCAGCACCTGACGTTTTTCTTCTAAAGTCAGCTTTACTGCTTCAACATTCCGATTTAACTCATTTATCCGCCGGGGAAGATCCTCTAAACGTTCCCGAAGATGTTTTAAGTCGGTATCAATATCCTGTAAGGCACGCAAATTAGCAAAATGCTCTTTCATAGAAATTATAACTCAAAGGAATACGATACCAAATGGGCGATACCTGATTTGAACAGGTGACCTCTTGCATGTCAAGCAAGCGCTCTAACCAAAGCTGAGCTAATCGCCCAATTGTCGTTGAACAGTTCAAGTTATAGAAATATATTAAATCTTTCACAGCTGTCAAGAAAATTGCCTAGAAAATATTTGGTTGACACAAGTTTTGTTGTAACCCTTTGGAAATCTGGTGATTTTTATTAATAACTGTCGGACTGAATAATTGTTACCTGATCAGTGGTAACCAATCATGAAAGAGAAAATAAAATCTGCCGATGAGTAGTGAAATACGGGCCATTACCGTATATCCGAACGAAGCACCGAAAGCCATCATAATAAATATCGTCCCGAGACGCGATAGCCCTCTGATAATCCCTGTATGCTCCCGGGAGAAATAAAAATAAGTAAGGGTACTAATCACCCCAATGTAGATTATTGCGTTGTTCAAGTTGACCAGCGGACGAAGTGTATCGGATATTTGAGGTAGGAGGTATCCTTGAATTGACGCCAGGAGCCCCAAACCAGCGCCGATGCCAATGGTGAATGATATCGACCAGCGAGAAAGCCAGACCAGTTTCGGAATGGAGCGGAGAAGCATCATAACACCCAGTAGCGCAGGAACGATCAATATATAGGCTTCAAGGTAGTTGCGGGCGGCTAAATTATTTTTAAAGGTATCAACCAGCATCGGATAGACATCAAAAACCCATGCGTAAATCACCGTAAATCCAGCCGAGATGCCGACATAAATGTGTTCTGCTGCACGGTAAAGCGGATTGTCCCGATAAAGAAACGATAGTATTGCAATGGTTAGCGTCGCAGCGATCCAAGTTCCAATGATCTCTGCAGGCATCTATCTCCTCTGTCTATGCTTGGAAAGTAGAAAACCAATATTGCCAAGGAGCAAGAGCAAAATTAGTAGTGCATGCGCTGTTGACTGAGCAGGCATCCCAAGAGTAGCGGCACCGGGGGTTCTCACAAGGGTTTCGTATTCCGCTGCTCCCTGCAAACCACCGATGATGCCCTCAATCTGACGCGCACTGTAATACTGGTACATCCCCGGAGCATTAACGCCGGTACAGCCGACAACGACCTTTTGTTTGAAACGGGCACCGGCATACTGAATCCATGCATCGGCAACACCACCATGAGCGAGGGTGACCAGGATGTCAATATTGTGATAGTTGTGTACTTGACGCATAAATTCAAAACTGTCCAATGGCACGCCCCGGTAATCGGTTTTGAAGAAATCGCGGATTTCTCTGCCAATACCAACCATCATTGCCGTAAATCCCGGCCGATACCCGATATTAACAAAGTCCAGTCCATAAACTTTGTTGTATTCCGGTGCCACCTGGTTTAGAGCAATTTCTCCTAAGGGCAAACCCAGTGCCAATTGGCCAGTGAGTATTACTTTAATGTTTTTCTTGAAGCAGTGACGGAGAATGGCGATTAGCATTGGTTGAACTTCAGGTGCGGATGAGGGGTCGAAGTCGATCGAAATCATTACGACCGAGTTCGGAGGTAGATGGTCAATCGTTTTGTAGGCATCCCGTACCGGTTCGGAAATCCGCACCGTTATCTGGGGTTTGATAATCAACGGGAATAACACGACTAGTGCCAGGAGTAGATACACAATCCGTCGGTCGATAGTAGCAATTTTTTTCCAGAATTTCATAGTTTACGACGAGAGATAGGTACGTTCAATACCAAGAATAATGCGTAGTGACATTGCTATGCCACCAAGTGCCAGACCGATGCCAATGCCTCTGCCCGCTGCGGCTTGAGGAATTGCCATCAGCCAGTCCTTTATCTTGGCAAAAATTTCCAGTTGTTTCAGACTGGTAAAGTCTACTTGCGGGAAAACGATATGAATCAAACTACTTATCATTCCCCAGATACTCGAGCCTAGCGGAACATTACCTAGCATTACCAAACAGGCGGCGATCAGCATTAGGGTAGCACCAACATTGCGTACTCGGAAGGCACGGTAGGCGGCGGAGAAAATGAAAAAGGCAAGCGTAGCGAACATCGTTGCCTGCAAAGGGATGATCATATACTTATAGAGCCACATAAACGGTGCACGGAGAGCAAACGGACTGCCAAACCTAATCCAGGAGCAAAGACCGAGCCCTAATGTCGCAAACAGACTGGTGACTAGCAGTAGGCTGTAAAACCAGCCCTTTTGGCCACGGACTACTTTTATTAAATGGTGGTGGGTTAAAGAGTCAAGTCCTAAGAGAAAAGTGAAACCAGAGATGATAGCATACCAGTTGAGGAATCGGGATTCTAGATCACCGAAGGGACGGTGAGGAATAAAAAAGGCAACGATAAGGAGTAGAGCAGTGGTGAATACGATAACTATTGGAATATTACGTTTTAGCATAACCGATTAACTCGGGGGGGTAAACCAATTAACAATCGCTTCAAAAATCCGAAAGAACGTGGTTGTTCGGGGTTGAAGGGATTCACCCAAAGTACCTAATAAGACTACGATGGTAATCAGAATAATAAACAGAAATTTCAGCGCATCTTCACCCTTTATCGTGCTCAGCATTATCGGTTCCGGCTTGAGATAGCAGGAGGCAGCATAAATTTCTTCACCGAGCATTGTGTAATCACAAGCGGCGATAAAGAAAGGTAACTGCGTAGTCTCGGTAGTTCCAGCAAGCTGAATGGCTCCTACTGAATGACCGGTTTCTGCCATTATCAAAGATTCAGCATAGAAATACCCGAGCCAGAAGATGGCACCGGGTTTTTCCCGAAGGATTAATCCATCAACTCCGGCAGCATAACCGAATTGATCTGAGGTAAGAAAGGTAATATCGTCCTGATTGTATAGATCCGGCCTGCCGGATTCAGTATACGCCTCTTTGACCGTCTCCTGGGCAGCGGTCATAACAATCGGGTCCGAGTTGGGTACGATTAGCCGAACAGCGTACTCGGCAGATTTACGAGCAATGCGCCGGAGCAGGGGGAGTGCAGCGATAACCACCATATCCGTAATGTAACCAAGACCAAAACTGAATAGAATTGGTTTGCCTAACTCGGTTGCCCTTCCTAATGCTTCGTCAATAGCGTCCAGACCACTGATTTTTCTTATAAACATTTTTGCGCCTCGGCGTGTCCGGAGTAGGTAGTAGAGAAAAAAGCCACTGATTATCACAGTGAGGATCAGTACATTGCTTCTACCAGTATTAAACCACTGCGCCGTTGGTATCGCCGGGCCCGCAACTTCGGAATCAGCAGAATCGGTTGCGGAATAGGCGCGGACAAAGTAATAATAGGGAGTATTGTTGCACAACGATAAATCGGTATCAAGGTATTCGGTCCGGATAATAAATTCGGTAGTAACTGGCTGAAAACCTCCTTCTGGAGTGCAGGAACGAAACAGTCGATAACCAATTATCTCCGGAGCCTGGTAGGTCCAGGTAATTAAAATTGCCTGTCCCTGGTCGTTTGGGTTGTCTCGAACTACTAACGATTCTGGCGGAATAAATAAAACAACGAGCAAATTAAATATCTGCATCAGATTTTAAGAATACATTTCATTATGGGATAGTCAAGAAAACATCTTGTTTTTCCTTGACTTCAAAATTAAAGCTGATAAAATTACAGTGAGAAAATTAAAGTTATTGAAACGAATAAAATTTAACCTCGGACCTAAAGCACTCCGGATTTATTTCATCATCGGGTTAACTGCTTTAGCAGGTATATGGTTCTTGTATTCCCAGTATTTGCTTTTGAAAATGTCCCAGCAGTGGCGCAGCTATGCGGCAACGCTTTTTCGTCAGTTGGAAAATGAAACTCAGTTACGCACAAGAATCTATGCCCGATTTATGAGTAGAATCACCGAACCAGATGAGGCAGGTTCCCCGGAACTGGATATTATCTTTGACGAGGTGATTCAGAAAATTGATTTTCCGGTGATTATTACTGATCCCCATGGCAAGCCGGTTGCCCATAGAAATATTGGCAATCGCGATACCATCCTTCCTTCACTCTTAGCACTGATTAAGAAACTGGATGCAGAACACCAGCCGATACCAGTTTTAGTGCGCGATGGGGACACACTAAGTTGTCTCAATGTCATCCATTACGGTGTCTCGCCTTCGACAGTTACCCTAAGGCAGATTTCTGTTCGTCTGGCAGGGTCGGTGGCCCAGTTAAGACTCTTTTCTTTGATTCAGTTGTTGCTTTTTCTCGGCTTTGTAGGGATTGGGGTGCTGGGTGTCTTAGAGTATAAACGTCGAGAGCAGGAGCATATCTGGACCGCACTGGCAAAGGAAACAGCACACCAGATGGCAACACCGGTTTCTTCCTTTTCTGCTTGGTTGGAGGTACTGAAGGAAAACGGACAGGGCGAAATTGTCGGAAAAATGGAAGAGGATCTGGGAAGAATGAAAGAGGTGTTGAATCGGTTCAGCCGGATCGGTCTACCACCAGAACTGACGCGTCGTCAGATAGGGGAGATTGTGAATCGAACCGTAGATTTTGTCCGTCGCCGGACACCCAGTCGGATAAAGCTGCTCACGGAAATTGAGGAAGACCCGCTGGTACAGGTGGATGCGGTACTTTTTTCATGGACCTTGGAAAATCTACTGAAAAACAGCGTTGATGCTATTGGCGAGAAAGAAGGCCGGGTATTGGTGAGAGTTGGTTTAACTTTTGACGGACGGTGGGCAGAAATTGAAGTAATTGATACCGGTGAAGGGGTAAAAATAGTGAAGTTGTTTGAACCCGGTGTAACAACCAAGCGGTATGGCTGGGGTGTTGGATTGACGTTGGCAAGACGGATTGTGGAGAGTTATCATCAAGGCCGACTAGTTTTAAAGGAGTCAAAACCAGGCAAAACAGTTTTTGCCGTCTACCTGCCGGTGGTGAGAGAATGAGAATTCTTTGGATTGATGATGAGATTGATATGTTGAGACCATTTATTTACGCGCTGGAGAAGAAGGGGTACCAGGTGGCGACCGCAACCAATGGTCCGGACGGTCTGTTGCTCTTAAAAGAGGCGAATTTCGATCTGATACTGCTTGACCAGATGATGACCGGAATGCAGGGATTGGATATTTTGCGTAGAATTAAGGAGGTCGATCCGCAGGTACTGGTGGCGATGGTGACCAAATCCGAAGATGAAGGATTGATCAATGAAGCGCTGGGAAGACTGGTGGATGATTTCATAATTAAGCCGTTTACCCCAGCCCAACTATTGGCTGTGCTTAAGCGTCTACTGGAAAAAAGGAGATTGATCAGCGTTCAGATTGGACAGGATTTTGTTCAAGCGATCAACGAGCCTAAGCAGTTGAATTCGCCTGAGGATTGGGCGGAATATTATTACTTTTTGACTTACTGGACCAGTATACTTTCTCGTTACGGTGACGATACCCTTGGCCAGCTGTTGTTGGATCAACGACAAGATGCGAATAACCGGTTTAGCAGTTATGTGGAAGGAAACTACCTGAACTGGATTGCCGGTCAAGGTCCGAGTATGAGCCATCAATTACTGGCAAAATATGTTTGTCCCAACTGGCAAGAGAAGCAGACCTATTTTATAGTTCTGGATTCTATGCGTCAAGACCAGTGGGTGACGATTGCCCCTTTACTCCGGGATTATTACGATATCGAGACCAGCCATTACTACTCAATTCTCCCTACCGCTACCCCTTATTCCCGAAATGCCATCTTCAGCGGACTTTTGCCATTGGAAATTAAGCGTCGCTACCCGCAGTGGTGGGTCTTTGAAGAAAGTGGTCAGAACCGGTTTGAGCAGGAGCTTTTGACTGAGCAGCTGCGCCGGCTTGGATTTCGACAGCGGTTTGCATTTTTTAAAATTGCCCACAGTGAAGAGTTGTCGTCGATAAGAACCGTGATTTTTGATGACAACATCCGGTTGGTAATATTGGTTATAAACTTTCTTGATCTCTTAATTCACTCGGTCAGACAAAATAAAATCTTAGATGAAATAATCCCGGGTGATATTGCCCTCGTTGGTGCTACCCGGGTCTGGTTTGCCTTTTCTCCTGTATTCGAATTGCTAAAAGATCTTACAAGAAGAGATTGTCGGGTAATTGTTACCAGCGATCACGGCTTTATTCGGGTTCGGCGGCCCACCCTTATCTACGGCTCAAGGGAAATTTCTGCCAATCTCCGGTATAAGCACGGTGCGGCTCTCAGGGTCGACGAAAAGGAGGCATTGCTCATCCATCGTCCGGAAAACTATGCTTTGCCAATTGAACATCAAGGGGTAAAATATGCCATAGCCCGTTCTGATTTTTATTTTATTTATCCAACTAAACCCAGGGAATACGAAAGGACATATAAATTTACACTTCAGCACGGCGGCATCTCCCTTGAAGAGATGATTGTCCCCTTCGCCATTCTTAAACCTCGTTAAATAAACTAAGTTTATTTAACAATACGATAGGAACACCTCAATAACCTTCCCAACTGTCCGTAGGAAGACTCGATGGATTAAATTAAGAAAAACATCATACCCATAGAAGATATATTGCTCTGATTAAATAATAATTTGTCTATCTGATTAAATATCAAAATATTAAAACAATTTATTATAATGTTTATCAATTATTTTAGATCAGTTACTCATTGAATTAACTGCTTATCGGAAAGAGATTCGCGATGACTAATCTGCTAACCATCTGATCTATTGGCGTGATGGGTAATTATGTCTGAATGACCTGTGGGATGTAAGTAAAAACAAGGAAGGTTTTTATCTGCCGGCCAGGGAAAAGCTCCGCGCAGGCACGAGCGTAATGGACGAGTTGTCTTTCGTGGTAAATCTTTTTTAATTCGGGGATTTCGCTTTTCTTTACCAGAAATGTTTTATAATCATATATACCAACCTCACTGGGTCTTAAGATAACCCGGTCAATTCTGCCGGTCCAGATCGCTTCGCCGTCGCAGTAAAAAAATGGCAATTCAACAAATGAATCAGGCTGGGGTCTGATTATTGCCCAGCACTCGGGGGTGTTAATCAGTTTTTGAATCTGCTTGATTATTTTCGTATTTAAGTCCTTATACCTGCTAAGTGGTAAGTTGCTGATGCGCAGGAGACGAAAAATCATTTCTTCCAGCAGGGCGGAATCGGGCATGAGGCTGCCGTTAGCGATTAGTTCAAGTAGTCGATGGATTATCTCACCGGCGCCGATTGTCTCTGCCGAATGGCGAACGAGCTCTTCTCGCAGATATTTAGTAACCGTTTTTATTTCTGGGGTAGTAGAAGGTATCTGCAGACTCTTTTGGGATTGGGGAGAGGATTGTGGAGTCGGGGTAGTTTTAGCAGTTGTTAAAGGAATTTCTTCCGGCGTACGACAACACACGCCAGGAATGTTAACATTAAATTGAAAACCATTTTCTGTATCCTTTAGTCCGAGATGATTTTGTAACCACCAGAACCTTCTGTTTTCACCGATAGTATCTGGACTCCAGACACCGGTAAGAAACAGTGCATCACGGGCACGGGTGCACGCAACATAGAATACTCTCTTTTCCTCTTCAATACACCTTTCCCTATATTCCCGGTGTAACTTATTTTCGTTACGGGCATCTTTGTCCTCTAAATAAGAGAACATAACATTATTAAGGTTCGTCTCTTCAACCACCAGCCTTTCTTTCTGCGCTTGATCACTCAAGATCTTTTCGTGTACACCGGGGTGAAAAACAATGGGAAATTGCAATCCCTTTGCCGAATGAACGGTCATAATTTGCACCGCATCCATATCCTCGGTAGCGACATCTGCTTTAGATTCATCTTTTTGGCCCTGTTCAAGAAATGTTTTTATTCGCAGTGGATGAGCACCGTTAAACTCCAATTCTTGAATAAGTTGCAGAAACTTTTTGATATTTGCTACCCGTTGGGGTTCATAAAAGATCCGGTATGCCTCTGCCTGAATCAATAGCCTGTCGAGAATCAAATAAAACGGTTGGTAATTAACCTGGGCAATTGCCTGTTCTAAAACTTTGATTGCCTTACCGATTAAACTGGTGTTATTTCTGCAACCACTTTTCAGGCGTTCCCAGAGCGTTTGTTGTCCGTTTTCCTTTTTAATGATCCAAAATAAAAGTTCCTTTTCGGAGATTTTAAAGAAGGGACCGCGCAGTGTGATGTAAAGAGCCATGTCGTCAGCGGGATCGGTGAGAAATGATGTCAGAGTGGAAAGGTATTTGATCTCTTTCTCTTCGTAAAAACCGGTTCCGCCCACAACCAAGAAAGGGATAGAAAACTCACGCAGTTTCTCTTCAACTGTTGTCAGAAAGGTATCTCGTTTTCGAATGAGTATAGCGATGTCTTTGTATCTACAGGGACGCGGTACTTCACTGCCATCAGGCTGGCGCTCGAAAATCTGAAATCCGGAATCTAACAGTGATTTTATTCGACGGGCGATGTTAAGCGCATCTTTTTCTCGGCACACATCAATAGGATATTTCTGGAGGGCTTTTTCAATCAACAACTCTACTAATCCGGTTTTCCCGCCGGCCCGTTGGCACAGGAATGGTTTATAACTAGTTCGCCACATTTCAGGAGTTTCTGTATGACTCATCAACCGGCTAAACAGATAGTTGTTAAATTCAATTATTGCGGGCAGTGAACGATAGTTTTCCTTGATGGTTATCGTTTCCAGTTTTTCTTTACCAAACCACCGCTCCAACTCTTTTTGGACTTTGAAGAATATTTCCACCCGGACGTTTCGGAACATATATATGGACTGCTGATCATCACCGACGATGAAGACGGTGGGATTTATCCCCTTTTCGTATTTAACACCTTCTCCGGCACGCCACTCTTCAATCAGTTTGTTAATTATCTCCCACTGGAGGTAGGAGGTGTCCTGAAATTCATCAACCAGGATGTGATCGGTGTGTTCGTCAAATATAAAAAGGATATTTTGCCATTCTGGAATCTCGGTTAAAAGTTTTAGGGCGAAATACTCCATATCCTCATAGTCAACTAAACCCAGCTCCATTTTCGCCTGTGTATAGGTTTTAAGAAAACAGTCACGAAAAAGGGAAAACCGTTCCTCAAATTCATAGAGGTCAAAGGCAGTTTTCAGCAGAATAAGATACCGTCTTATCTGCTGAGCTAAATCCCTCTTGTCAGGGGGAAGTTTAGCTCTAATTTCATTATCATTCCTTAAAAATTGTCCCTTGATCTGCTCTAAGGCATCGAGAGCCTGGCGGATGCCTTCTGAGGTAAATTCGCTCGGGAATAACCTGTCATCGGATAGGGTCCCTTTAAGTGTTACGGCGATTCGGGATAGTTCATCCAACGGTAATGGTTCTGGTCGTCCCATGAGTACAGCAGTGCGATGATAAAAAAGTAGGTCCAATAACCTGGAGATTTTTTGCCAACTATTGGTATGATCACGGGTGATAAGTGAAATCAGTGGAACATGATATTTACTGAATCCTTCCTGCTTTTCGGCAATTTTCATCAAAGTGTCATATTTTGCCTGAAGCCAAAGTTGTTCCATGTTAGTTGCTACATCCAGGTGTGGCTCAAGGTTTAACAGGTCAGCAAAACGTCTTACCAGCGAGAAACAGAAAGAGTGAATGGTTGATATGCGTAGTTTAAGTATACTATCCCTTAGTTTTTGATAGAGACGGTAATCCTGCTTACGAGCGTTAGCCAAGATACGCTCTTTCATTTCTGCTGCAGCTTTTTCAGTAAAAGTCAGCGTGAGAATCCGCTCCGGGGCCACATCAGATTTTATTAACTCCAGATATCGCTGGCTTAAGAGTTCGGTTTTCCCTGATCCAGCAGGGGCGAAGACAATTCTATGCTTCATCTCGGGATGGTGCTCCTTTGGTCTCCATTTCTTCTTCCTTTTCACCGCAGGTGAATCTAAGTTCGCAGTTGCGACAGCGGTTTTTATCCGCCGGTGGAGACGCAAAATTTCCAGAAGCAATTTGGTTAATCACCTCCTCAGTCTTCTCCCGCGCGGTAGTGATCAATCTATCAAGAAGGAACTCATTAGTGACCAGTTTTACATCATCAATTTTCCGGAGGTCATAGACGATAATATTATCCACAACAGATTGAGCATATTCATCATTCTGCAGTAGAAGATACGCGTAAATTGGCAGTTGGATATGGGTGCGCTTTTCTACGATCACCGTGGGACCAATATGAAGTGTCCCGGTTTTGTAGTCGATTATTCTAATAAGATTTCCTTTCCGGTCAATCCGGTCAATACGACCGGATAGCAGAATATCGTTCGTCACCTTTCCTGCGATTGGTTTTTCTACCGTTACCGGGAGGAATCCTTCGGAAACAAATTTCTCTTCGATGGTAACGATTTTTTTAAAAAGGTTCTCTAAAATCCGGGTGGTTACCTCTTTCCAGAAGGATGGCAGTTCAATTTCTGCCAGCTCCTGATGAATGATCTCTTTCGCTTTCTGGGTAATTTTGGTTAATTCAACCGGACCGTTTTTGTAAAGCCGGGCAAGTACTTTATGAGCGATCACCCCCCACATCCGGGCATCCACCTCAAACGATGGTTCATCGGAACTTTCTAAACCTAATATTGTGTAGAGATAAAATTGGAACGGACAGAAGATATAATTTTCCAGTTCAGTTACCCTTAATCCACGGGACTTAATTAACCCCCTTAACAGTTCCTTGACATCTGCATCATCGGAGAAATTTACCTTGATTTCAATTTCATCGAGTCTTTTGTTACTTGCGGTGCCATTAAAAATCTGTTCCTCAACTTCCGAAAAGATAATATTTTTACCTTCGTATTTTATCGGTTGATATTCAATAAATGGCGTGGGTATAACCGGTTTGCCGTCACGGGTTTGATGAAAACTGAGAAAGACAGAATCGGTGCCTGACTGAAGTGTACGCTGAAAGTGAAACTTTTGCCAATCTCGATGCCATTCGATATCGGGCATACCTAACGCTCGACGGAGGCTATCAGGCAAAATTGAGTCTGGATGGTAGGTACCAGGAAGATCGTTTTCTGTAAGACCGGCGAAGAAAAGCACGGGTGAATTTATACCCAGCGTCTCCTCCATTTCCACAACTTTGACTCCACCTGTATCCGGTTCAGCAGATTTACTACCCAAACCTATGAGGTACTTAACTATCCGAATGAATTCAGACCGAGGTTCTTGAATGCCTTTCTTTTCAATTTTTTTCCCCAGTTCCAATTCCAGATCGGCGATCGCATCCAAAATATCGTACAGTGCCCTTCGGTCAGAATCCAACTGCTCATAAATCGGTAATTCCGGGGATAGATTGGTACCAAAGCCGACTGTTTCAAGAAACTGCTTAAGTTTCCGTGCTTGGTTGCCAATTGTGCCCGCGGGTTCAAGTATCTTTTCGGTTAAACCTATCGCTTGGCGTACCCGGGGCTGAAAATCAACAAGCAACCGTTTCAGATTTTCACTTTCAGTTGTTTCGTCCTTATCGTCAATAAGCCTTTCGGCAATATTATACCAGTTGTCGCGTCCTTTGATGATACCAGCACGTCTGGACAAGCTGTTAAGCATCATCGCGGTTCTGTTGCGGAGTCGGTCATCTTTGTCCTCAGGCAGTCTTAGTAAACCGGGGAAATAAGGAGATGAAAAGGCACAGGTAGTAGCGACCCGTTCGTAATCCCGATCTAAGGCGTTAAGTAGTTCCAAAACCGCTATTATCGGTGGTGAAGTAGAAAGCGAGATTTTGGGGTAAATGGTAAACCTAATGTTGTACTGGTTGAATATCCGGCTGACCAGTGGTTCATAACCGCTGAGTTGGGGAAAAACGACATAAATCTGGTCAAAGCCGGTGTTTTCTGCGCGCTGAAGGATTTCGCAACAGATGCCGCTTATTTCATGCTCAGGAGTAGGAAAACGGTAAAATGCAGGTGGTTTTTGCTCTTTTGATTCCACCGACACTTTTTGCTCAACAAAACCATGTTGACCATGTTGCTGGTTGATGAACTCAATGAATTTTTCGGAAAGGGTAGTATTTTTATCTGGCAGGTAGGTTCCGGCAACGGTAACATCAGCATGTTCGATTAGCGCCCGAAGTAAGAGCTGTTCCAATCGATTTGGGGCAACAAAACTGTCAAGAATTAAAACTCGAGGCAAAAATGGATGGTGTTTGAGATTTTCGGCTGCAAACCGAATGATATCTTCGCTATCGAGCCAGTTAAGTTTTGTTAGCAGGTTGTCGTAATCGAGAAAGGTATTATAAGCCTCTATTGCCCGCTGGAGTGGAATTTCGTAGCCGGCTAGATGGTCTTTGATTAAATTCGGAATACAATTATGTTCTTCTGGTCTGACATGTCTTTTGATGTCAGCGATAAAATTACCTATGGTACGTGCATAACCGATGGAAATCTTTTTGCCCTTCTGTTGCAACAAACGGCGGATTAAAAGTGGTTTTAGTTCACTGGGAAAAAATTGGCTCACAGCAGCATATTGAGCAATCTCCCTGGCAAATTGTCCCACCGTTTTAAACATCGGGGGGATAAAAGCCTTTTTACCAATTAATCGAGCGAAAAGTAATTGAGTGGCACGGAGTTTCCTGGGACTTGGGGTAAGATATGAAATCTCCTCCGGATTAATGCCATCATCAAGTACCGAGCGAAAAAGGATTTCGGTACTGTTGTAACAGTTGAAAGGGAAGAGGAAAAGTTTACGCTTTTTTACCAACCTGTTCTGCTTTCTTTTTTACCTCTCGGCGGTGCCGTCTTTTCAGTTCCCAGCGGTGCCGCATTCTTTTGAGTTTGGTTTTACTTCTTGCCATAAGCCTCCTGTTTTAATCAGTTACCTTAAATACCTGGTCATGTTCGTGCACTCGGACGGAAACCTTCATACCTGCTTCCTGTCCGATTTCTATCCTCTGTACCGGTTGATGTTCTATCTGAAGTGATTCTACCAGTTGAGTGTGATCAGTGGTGTGTCCCTTGATATGAATTTTGTCACCCACGGCAATCGGCCCGTCGGTTGCTTCAACGACGGCGACGTTGATTTTGCTGAAATAGTGCGTGATTACACCAACTTTTGTTTCCGGCATTTTACCTCCTTATGGATAAATTTTCTCTAACAACCGAGGAAACGGTATAGTTTCTCGAACATGCTTAAGCCCGCATATCCAGGCGACGGTTCGTTCTAAACCCAAACCAAAGCCGGAATGTGGAAAACTGCCATAGCGACGTAAATCAAGATACCAGTTATAAGCAGTTTCAGGTAGGTGATGTTCTTCAATCCTTTTTTTCAGTTCCCACAAATCATCCTCCCGTTGTCCGCCACCGATGATTTCACCATACCCTTCGGGTGCCAACATATCAACACCGAGTGCCAGCCGGTTATCTTCGGGTGCCCGTTTCATATAAAATGCTTTGATCTCCGCAGGAAAACGATGGATCATCACCGGTCGGTCAAAAGCCTGGCTAATCATCGTTTCTTCATCTCCACCAAAATCGTCCCCAAACTGTACGTTCGTCCCTACCTTTTTTAGAATCTCCAGTGCTTCGGCATAGGTAATCCGTGGAAATGGTTTTTTTATTGCTGTAAGTCTACCTATATCCCGTTCCAGTATTTTTAAGTCCTCCTGTCTTTTTTCAAGTATTCTCGCGATCAGTTGTACTATCATATCCTCCATCAGATTCATAGTGTCGTTCAGATCCAGAAACGCGATTTCCGGTTCTAACATCCAGAATTCAGTGAGGTGGCGTCGAGTTTTCGATTTCTCCGCTCTAAAGGTAGGACCAAAGCAGTAAGTTTTGCGTACTGCGGCACAGATCGCTTCGTTGTACAACTGCCCCGACTGAGTTAAATAAACCTGTTCGCCATAATAATCAACCGGGAAAAGGGTTGTAGTTCCCTCAACCGCGGAAGGTGTAAGGATGGGGGTGTCACAGCAAAGAAAACCCTGATCATCTAGATAATCACGCAGGCCCTTAATAATTTCGTTTCTTATCCTTAAAATAGCCACCTGGCGTTTTGATCTCAACCAAAGGTGACGGTGTTCCATCAAGAATTCTATTCCGTGTTCTTTGGGAGTAATTGGATAAGGTTCAGCGAGGGCAATAACCTGCATCTCTTTAGCGGTAAGTTCGTAGCCGCCTGGCGCACGTTTATCCTCGCGTACCGTCCCGATTATCACCACCGAAGATTCTTGAAGAATCGTATCTGCTAACTCAAATGCCGGTTGAGATACTTCGCCGTTGATAAAGACACATTGGATTATACCAGTACCATCTCGTAATAGAACAAATCGTATTTTACCCGATGACCTCTTATTATGAACCCAACCTCGCAGAGTTACCTCATTGCCTACCTGTGTGCCAATTCGGGATACGGTTATTTCCACAACTGGATTGTATTAAAAAATGCTGGTAAGTCAAGCGGTTTCCAATATCAATAGATAAGTCAGTTGAGTTTGCTGCCTGTGGATCATTTTTGAGATTCGTTTAGATTGTTTTGCTACTGATTTTTAATGAACGATAGGAATCAGCGAACCTGCGTCTGGTATAATGTAGACTGTGGCGTTTTTGCCTAACTGGCTTAGGGCAGCAGCCAAGGCACTCTGGGCAGATGAAAATGGATGCATAAATACACTTTTGATGATTTCATCTTTTACCCCTGGCATTACTGTAAACAGATGGTAGTTCTGCATAATCCGGGCGAGTCGAGCAGATTTGTACCAACCGGGTATGTCTTGGGGTTTTCCATCCGTCAGTTCGTTTAAACTTTCACACTTGCTAAGCATGCTGATGAACTCGTCGTTACCTACTCCATCATAACAGGCGGAGACGGTGATCTGAATGCCACCGGGCTTTAAAGCTGATAGAGCAAACTCCACCGCGCGCTGTGATTGATAAAAATTTATATCATAAGGATGTTGAAGCACACTTAATATAATATCTGCCCGTTTTTCTACCGGCACAGCATAGACTCGGTAGGCATCAATGCATGCCTGTTCAAATGAACTGAATAAGTCGCCATAGCGTATAGCAAGCAGGTTATGCTGGGGGTTCTGAATAAGTTGAAATGAGAATATCGGTTTGCTCACCATCCTTGCCGCTTCATTCATATCCCTGTGAACCGGATTGTCTTTCAATGAGAATGGTGCAGATGCTGGATGAAGAAGAAGATTGTGGTTGTTGGTGATGGTTTTTATACCTGCAATACCGGGTAGAAAACTTTTTCTCCCCCCGGTATAACCGGCAAAATAATGAGGTTCAACTGAATTTATGGCGATTATTCTGTCTGCCCATAGGAGTTCCCGATTTAGTTCCACTTCGGTACCGAAACCGGTCTTACCTAAAAACACCAGTTGAGCTGGCTCATAGGCATTATGCTGAACAATTTTGTCTTTTATTTCCTCGTAAACATCCTGTCCCAAAATCCTTTTCAGTTCTTCCTCCTTAGCTTTACGATGTGAACCAAGGCAAATCATATATTTTGTATCTCTTTTGGTAAGCTCAGGCAGAAGGGGCTTAAGGATGGCTTCGTTACAGGTGGGGCGGGTATAATCGTTAATGAGTACCAGCGTCCTAACAGAACCTTTGAGAAACTCCACTGTTTGTTTTACCGCCTCATCTATGCTCCGAACAATGTCAACAAATGGCGTCATAAACTGCTGGGGCGTTAATACCTCCAAGAGGTTTTCGTCAGGAATGAAAACTATTTCTTCTTTGACATAGTATCTTAAACTGAAGCGCATAAATTATTATAAGTCATCTGTTAAAGATTTACAAGAATTGTTTGTTAGTTATAATTCATCTATGAAAAACACCAATCAAAATAATAAGCCACTCGTAGCAATTTTAATGGGTAGTGATAAAGATCACGATGTCATGAACGAAGCCAAAAGGGTACTGGACGAGTTTGGCGTTCCAAATGAAATGATGGTGGTATCTGCTCATCGGACTCCAAGCGATACTCAGCGATTTGCACAGAATGCGGAGAAGGATGGTTTTAAAATCATAATTGCCGGTGCTGGCAAAGCAGCTCATTTAGCAGGTGTGATTGCCAGTTGGACAACTTTACCGGTTATTGGCGTACCACTGGATGCAAGCCTAGGGGGTTTGGATTCTCTTTTGTCAACTGTTCAGATGCCAGCGGGTGTACCTGTGGCTACAATGGCAATAGGCAGGTCTGGTGCGGTGAATGCAGGGTTGCTGGCGGTTGCTATTTTAGCGCTTAATGACCCCAAGTTAGCAGAAAAACTTAAGGAGTTTAGACTGAAGCAAGCAGAGGAAATAAGAGCAAAGTCAAGGGTTAAGGTTGGATAGGTTATGTTCTGGATCCTCGTTTTATTAATTGGTGGAGCCCGGGTGGACAGTGCGGATTCACTTATTATCTTACCAAAACCAGACACAATAGGGGAGGTAACTGTTGAGCAGACACTTTTACACCGGCGTTCAGTACGTTCCTATGCTAACAAACCTTTAAGTTTGAATGACGTAAGCCAGTTGCTCTGGGCAGCACAGGGCAAAACCGAAAAAACCTATGGTAGAACCGCTCCATCTGCCGGAGCCACCTATCCAATGGAGGTTTTCTTATTAGCTGGAGCTGTCAATGGGTTAGACTCCGGCATCTATCAGTATCTGAGTGAGAAGCACGCATTAATACCCGTTAAAGCCGGAGATTTCAGAAGCCTACTCGCAGGAGCGGCGCTTGGGCAGACCTGTATCAGCGATGCTCCAGCAGTAATTGTTCTGACCTGTGACTACAAACGGACCACCAGCCGTTACGGTGACCGGGGTTTCAGGTATGTCCATATGGAGGCGGGCCATATTGGTCAGAACGTTTCACTCCAGGCGGTAGCGTTGGGGATGGGAACGGTGATGATCGGCGCCTTCACCGACAGCGCAGTACAGCGAGTTCTCGGGACTAAATATGAGCCTCTATATATCATCCCGGTGGGATACTTAAAACCAAAGAGTAAGTAAAGGGAGTTTCAATGATTGTAACATCGACAAAACTTGAAGGAATAAAACCATTTGCCATCGGTAAGGTTCGGGATATTTATGAAGTGGAAGGAAACCTGCTAATTGTCGCTGCCGATCGTATAAGTGCTTTTGATGTCGTATTACCGGATGGAATTCCAGGAAAGGGGAAGGTTTTGAACCTACTTTCGGTATTCTGGTTTGAAAAATTCAAGTCAATTGTTGCCAATCATCTTATTTCAGCCAATGTAGATGAGTTTCCGGAGCCCCTTCGTTTATATCGAGATTTACTGCGTGACCGAGCGATGCTCGTTCGAAAAACAAAACCATTACCGATTGAGTGTGTAGTCCGCGGCTACCTCGCAGGGAGTGCTTGGAACGAATATCAGCAGACCGGTTCGGTATGCGGGATAAAACTGCCCTCAGGGTTAAAACAGGCAGAGAAATTACCAGAACCCATTTTTACCCCCTCAACAAAAGCACACACAGGGCATGATGAAAATATCACGGAAGCGGAGGCGGCGAGGCTGATCGGGGAGGATTTAATCAGAATGGTGCGTCAAATTTCAGTGGAGATCTACCGACAGGCAAGCGAGTACGCTCAAAGCAAAGGAATTATTATCGCTGATACCAAGTTTGAATTTGGATTGTATGAAAATCAACTTATGTTGATTGACGAGGTGCTTACTCCAGATTCCTCGCGATTCTGGGCAGTGGATGAATACCGGATCGGTATCTCTCCTCCCAGTTTTGATAAGCAGTTTGTGCGTGACTATCTCACTTCTATCGGCTGGAATCGCCAACCACCAGCGCCGAAGTTGCCGGCAGAGGTTATCGCAGGAACAACCGCTCGTTATCGGGGGGCACTCAGACTACTTGCGGGAATAGAATTGAAAGCTTGAATGCTTATTAATGAGTTTGATTATCATCTACCATCAGAGCTTATTGCCCAAGAGCCCATTGAGCCCCGTGATGCTTCTAAGCTGTTAGTAGTTAATCGTAAAGACGGAAGTCTTTACGATGCTTGTTTCTATGAGATTGAGAACTGGTTTTATCCTGGTGATTTATTAGTTCTAAATAACACCAAGGTTATTCCCGCCCGGATTTTTGGTAAGCTTACGAATGAGAGTAGAATTGAATTACTACTTTTAAGACACATAGGCGCTGGCGAATGGGAGGTTTTGATCCGTCCTGCGAAGAAGGCGAAACCTAATACCGGGGTCTATTTTAAGGGATACAAAGCCCTGATTCTGGAAACGAGGCCGGATGGGATCAGGATTGTTAGATTTTCGCCCGAGGATGTTAAACAACTTTTGATTGAATCAGGAGAACTGGCGATACCACCTTACATTCGAAAGAAACCTAACAATCCAGAACGCTACCAGACAGTTTATGCTGAAAGAGATGGTGCAGTCGCAGCACCAACCGCGGGATTACATTTTACACCGGAACTTATTAATAGACTTTCTCAGAAGGGTGTCCAATTCGCTTATATTACGCTACACGCCAGCCTCGGAACTTTTAGACCGATAAAAGTTGACAGGGTTGAGTGTCACAAGATGCATGCTGAAGAGTTCGAACTACCGGAGGATGTGGCAGATAAAATAAATCAGGCGATCAGAGAAAAGCGGCGAGTGATTGTGGTTGGCACAACCACTGTCCGTGTTCTCGAATCTCAGGCAGAAAAAACTATATCAGGAGTAACAGTAAAACCCCAAAGTGGGGAGACTGACTTATACATCTATCCCGGCTATGAATGGAAAGTGGTAAATGGGCTGATTACCAATTTTCACCTTCCGAAATCTACCTTGCTTTTGTTAGTCTGTGCCTTTGGAGGCAAAGAGTTAATAATGAAAGCCTATCAGCATGCAATTGTCAATCGCTACCGGTTTTACAGTTTCGGCGACGCGATGTTGATTATTTAGAATATATGCAGTTGACAGTCCAAGAGATTACTCAGGCAACGAAAGGAAGGGCCGTTAAAGGAAACCCCGCGGTTTCGGTAACCGGGGTTAGTATTGACACCAGGACAATTAAAGCAGGGGAAATCTACATTGCCATCAAAGGCAAAAAGTTTGACGGTCACTCTTTTATTTCCGAGGCGGTAAAAGCCCAAGCGGTTGCAGTAATGGTTGAACCAAGCCGGGAGTTACCAAAAGAGTTGCCAGAAAGCTTGGCGGTTATTGAGGTTATTGATACCAGAAAGGCGTTGTTAGAACTGGCGGAATGGTACCGTTCAAAATTGTCTGCTCGGATTATTGCCGTAACCGGTTCAAACGGTAAGACAACCACCAAGGAGATGATAGGAGAGGTGCTGAAAAACAGATTCCGAGTTTTAAAGGCGCCAGCAAGTTATAATAACGATATTGGTGTACCACTAACGGTGCTAGCGATGAATGAGTTAACTGAAATCGGGGTTTTCGAGATTGAAATGAACGAACTCGGCGGCACCAGACGGTTGACCAAGGTATGTAAACCAGTGATCGGTATTATTACCAACGTTGGAGATACTCATCTTGAGTTTATGAAGGATCGTACCGAGGTTGCCAAAGAAAAGGCCGAATTGATTGAATCACTACCTGATAATGGGGTGGCGATTTTAAATCAAGATGATTCCATGGTTCTGGCAATGAGGCCGAAACACTGCCAAACGTTAACCTTTGGGTTGAACTCAAAAGCCGACATATTTGCCACGGCACTTATCGACCGGGGTATCGGAGGAATTGAGTTTCATTTTATGGGCAAACACCCTGTCAAACTGCTCATCCCGGGTCGACATAATGTTTACAACTTTTTAGCTGCTGCCGCCACCGCCTGGCATTTAGGCTTAACTCCAGAGGAGACTGTCAATTCGTTACTTACCTTCTCTTTGCCGTCTCACCGTCTCAGTATTAATAAACTGCGCGGAGTGGTATTAATCGACGACTGTTTCAATGCCAATCCCCAGTCGATGACTGCCGCCCTTGAAGTTTTGAAAAACAGTGCTTCACAGGAAAATCGGGTGGCAATATTGGGCGAAATGTTAGAACTGGGTGAACATTCAGAACAACTGCATAAAGAGTTGGGAGAAATGGCCGGCCGGGGTGTCGATAGATTGGTTGTTATCGGTAATGGTGGACGATTCATTGCCGCAGGTGCCCAATCGGCTGGTTTGCCGTTAGAAAAAATTCGATGCTATCCAGAAACGGAAAGCGTATTGAAGGACCTATTTGACATCTTAAAATACGGTGATACAATACTTGTCAAGGGTTCAAGAGCATTGGCTTTGGAAAAAATAACCGAAGGTATCGTGAGGTATTATGGAAAAGAAACCAATTAAATTCACCGATACAACTTTGCGCGACGCCCACCAGTCACTCTGGGCAACCAGGATGAGTTTGGCAGATATGCTGCCAATTCTGGAGTATATTGATGAGGTCGGTTATTGGTCGCTAGAGATGTGGGGTGGGGCAACTTTTGATGTCTGCCTGCGTTTTTTAAATGAAGATCCCTGGGAAAGGTTGCGCGAGATCCGCAAGCATGTGAAAAAAACTAAGTTGCAGATGCTTTTGCGCGGACAGAATGTCGTAGGCTATCGCAACTATCCAGATGATGTCTTAGAAGAGTTTGTGATTCATGCCGCGGAACTTGGAATGGATATCTTTCGCATATTTGATGCCTTAAATGATTGGAGAAACTTAGAAAAGGCAATTGAGTTTGTAAAAAGGACCGGTCGACATGCCCAAGGGACACTATGTTATGCAATCAGCCCGGTACATACGATAGAACATTATATTGCCCGTGCCAAAGAACAGAAAGAAATGGGTATAGATTCCATCTGCATCAAGGATATGGCAGGAATTCTTTCGCCACGGATTGCATTTGAACTGGTCAGTGCGTTGAAGTCCGAGACTGACTTAACTGTCCAGGTGCACTCCCATTCTTCCAGCGGTATGGCAGTTGCCAGTTATTTTAAGGCGGTGGAGGCTGGGGCAGAGATAATCGATACCGCTTCAGCATCCCTTGCCTTTTTCACATCTCAGCCAGCAATTGAAACGCTCCTCAGCAGTTTTGAGGGTACTCCCTGGGAGACAAAACTTAATTTTGCTGCTCTGGAAAAGATCAATCAGCATATCGAGAAGATTTCAAGTGGAAAATGTGTTTCCGGAACCAAGGTAGTGGATACAATGGTTATTACCCATCAAATTCCTGGGGGAATGGCTTCAAACCTGCTTGCCCAGTTAAAAGAGCAGAAAGCAGAGCATCGTCTTGCTGAGGTTCTGGAGGAGGTACCGAAAGTCAGGGAGGATCTTGGCTATCCACCTCTGGTTACCCCAACCAGTCAGATTGTAGGTGTTCAGGCGGTAATGAATGTTTTAGCCGGAGAAAGATACAAGGTTGTTCCCAAGGAGGTTAAGGACTATGTTCGGGGATTGTATGGCAGACCACCGGCACCAATTCGCGAAGCGGTAATTAAAAAGATACTGGGTGATGAAAAGCCATTAAAGGGCCGACCAGCCGACCGTTTGGAACCTGGAATGTCAATTGCCCGAAAAGAACTTCTGAAAGAACTGGTTGAAAATGAGGAGGATTATATATCCTACGCTATCTTTCCAGAGGTGGCGCTTAAATTCTTTCAATGGCGAAAAAATCCTACTCCATCCAAGGAACCAATGTTAACCGTGAAGGAGGCAAAACCGGAGATTAGTCCACCGGTTAATACCACCCCGGCACCAGAGGAACCAGAAATTAGACGCTTACGGCACCTATTGGAACTGACAAATATACACGGTGTTACAGAATTGGATTGGGAAATTGGCGAAGAGAAAATTAGAGTAAAAAGGGGACACACCTTGCCGATGAACATTGCTGAAGTTTCAATTCCGGCGCCGCCGTTAACCACAGGGGGTGGGCAAACTACGGTTAGTGCTACTCCGCAGGTTGCCCCCGCTTCTCTATCAGCACCGGCAGTTGCCGAAGAGAAAAGCAAACCCCAACAGACTGAACCGCCCAAAACACCACCATCAGCTAAAATTGAACAGATAACCTCACCGATGGTAGGAACCTTTTATTCTCGTCCGAGACCCGAATCACCATCATTTGTAGAAAAGGGGGATGTGGTTGAACCCGGTCAGACCCTTTGTGTTGTTGAGGCAATGAAGTTAATGAACGAAATTCAAGCGGAGAAAAAGTGTCGAATTGTTGATATTCTGATAAAAGATGGTGATTCCGTTGAATACGGTCAGCCGCTGATGTTAGTTGAACCGCTTTAACACCCGATGAAATTTCCAGTACATCCGAAAAAAACACAAGAGTTATATGAAAAAATGGCAAGATTAGGTGTTAAAGAGGAAGATCTAATCGAAAAGTTCATCCGAAGTTCAGGACCTGGTGGACAGAATGTTAATAAGGTTGCTACCGGAGTATACCTGAAACATTTGCCCACGGGGATCGAATTGAAAGTTACTCGGGAACGTTCTCAAGCATTAAACCGTTTTCTTGCTCGTCGGCTTTTACTGGCAAAAATTGGAGCCGAGATACTAAAAGTTAAAACAGAAAGAGAAAAAGCGATTGAGAAAATCAAACGACAAAAGCGCAAACGATCAAAGAGGGCAAAAGAAAAAATACTGCGCCTGAAGAAATTAGTTGCCAAGAAGAAAGAACTACGGCGGGTACCGAATGAAATCATCAGTGGTGATTGGTACTAATGAATTTTTTGACATAGCTATTTTTGAAAATTAATATATGACTGCCATTTTAAGATAACAAAGGTCAGTATATATAATCGTTAATTAAAGACAGATAAAGAAAGGAGCCGCTATAAATGAGTGTTATTTTCTGGGTAGCGCCAATCAGCGCGATTCTGGCACTGCTTTTTGCCATGTTTCTGGCGTTGAGTAACCTGCGTAAAAACGAGGGAACTGACGCAATGAAAATGGTGGCAAAAGCGGTAAAAGAGGGCGCCACTGCGTATCTGAAACAACAATATAAGGGAGTAAGCCTATTCTTTGCTGTAGCTTTCGTGCTTCTGCTGATTCTGGCACTATTGAAGTTACAGTCGCCGTTTGTCCCATTCGCCTTCCTAACCGGCGGTTTTTTCTCTGGACTCGCTGGTTTTATCGGAATGTCTGTTGGTGTACGATGCAGTGCACGCACCACTTGGGCAAGCAAACAGAGCCTAAATTCAGGACTACGAGTTGCCTTCTCATCGGGTATGGTTATGGGACTGGTAGTAGTCGGTCTGGGGTTACTTGATATTTCAATCTGGTATATTATTCTCAACGCTGTCTATGCCAATGAACCTCTAATTCATAAACTGGAGTTAATTACATCAACAATGCTGGCATTCGGAATCGGTGCCAGTTCGCAGGCATTATTTGCTCGAGTCGGCGGCGGCATTTTTACAAAGGCAGCCGATGTCGGTGCTGATTTAGTGGGTAAAATAGAAGCGGGTATTCCCGAAGATGATCCGCGCAATCCAGCAGTTATCGCCGATAATGTCGGCGATAATGTCGGTGATATTGCGGGTATGGGTGCTGACCTTTATGAGTCCTATGTCGATTCTATTATCGCTTCAATGGCGCTATCGGTCGTAGCATTTAAGAACACCGGCTGGGAGATTAACGGCGTTTTATTGCCGATGGTACTTGCCGGTGTCGGCGTCGTTTCTTCAATTATCGGTAGTTTTTTTGTCCGAGCCGGTGAAAAAGCGGAACAAAGGGTGCTGTTAGCAGCGCTGAGGCGAGGAATTTATGGTACTGCGATACTCGCTGCGATTTTGGGATTTTTAGTAACCAAGTGGTTGTTACCTCAGAACTGGTCGATTTACTGGGCGATACTTTCGGGATTGATCGCCGGGGTGCTGGTCGGATTTTTTACCGAATTATTTACTTCCGACTCTTATTCACCCACACGGGCAATTGCTGCTGAAGCCCGAACCTCCCCAGCCACTGTGATTCTTGAAGGGCTTTCGGTGGGAATGCGCTCGGCGTTTCCGATTGTGGTCGTGGTGGTTGTCGCGATTATCACCAGTTATTATTTTTCTGGGGGGGGTAATACCGAAATAGGACTCTACGGCATCGGCATCGCTGCTGTTGGTATGCTTTCCACCTTAGGAATAACTTTAGCCACCGATGCCTATGGGCCGGTTGCGGACAATGCCGGTGGCAATGCCCAAATGACAGGTCAGGAGCCAATTGTTCGGGAGCGCACGGACGCACTGGATGCACTTGGCAATACAACAGCGGCAACTGGTAAAGGGTTTGCAATTGGTTCCGCCGCTTTGACTGCCCTAGCATTGATTGCCGCTTACCGCGATGAGGTGCGGATAGTCAGTCAACGATTTTTGGGGGAGATCAGGGTTTTAAACCTTTCTCTGCTAAACCCATATCTTATCGCCGGAATCTTTGCTGGCGCAGTTGTCCCGATGTTAGTTAGTTCGTCGATCATTAAAGCGGTAGGTAGAACTGCCTCCAAAATCGCCGAGGAGGTGCGGCGTCAGTTTCGTGAGATTACTGGAATAATGGAAGGGAAGGTCAAACCTGACTACGCCCAAGCGGTTACTATTTGTACGAAAGCAGCACAAAAAGAGATGGTAGCACCGGCACTGACGGCAATAATTGCTCCTGTAATTGTTGGATTACTCTTGGGACCAGAGGGTGTTGCGGGGTTCCTGGTCGGTGGTTTAGCAAGTGGATTTTGCCTGGCAATATTTATGGCAAACGGCGGCGGTGCCTGGGATAATGCCAAGAAATATATCGAAAAGGGTAACTACGGTGGTAAAGGCTCGGATGCGCATAAAGCGGGAGTAGTTGGCGATACAGTAGGTGACCCCTTGAAAGATGCGGCAGGACCATCCTTGAATATCTTGTTGAAACTGCAGTCAATGGTTTCTATTGTTGTGCTCGGCCTTGTGTTAAAAGTTTCTTCGTATATGCCCTGGCTTAAATAATATAATTGTCTTAGATATTATCGCCATTTTAACAATTGCTTGGTTCGGCCGCTGATATCACAAAATAATGACAATCTGGAGATGTGGCTAATCGATGGTGTGATTTGACAAATAATATAGAATTTTTATTATTTTACGAATGGCGGTTGATGACGTCATAAAAATTCGATCCTTACTGCCAAGTGATGCGAGAGAAATCGGTATTTTAACGAAAGAAATCTTTTACGAAATAGGTTGTTCTCCTACGCTTTCGGTTACCGATTTTGAAAAACTCTTTCTCACCCCGTGGCTTGAAAAAGGTAGCGGATTCGTATTGCTGGAAGATGAAAAAATAATTGGTTATGGATGGGCTCGTGTTAATTACTGGCATCGCCGTAAGGTTATCCATATGGGACTTTATTTAGCCCCCGCGGCCAGATACAGTGGTCGTTATCAGATAATTACCCGGTCGCTATTAGAGAGTGCTCGCGCGTTGGCTTTAGAATTTGAAACACAAGAAATTATTATATTTTATCGCGGACTCGATTATATCCATCCTACAATAATTCGGGAACTTGGTTTCCAACCACATCCGATTTCGATGCTGGGTTTTATCCACAGTTTAAAAATGATACCGTCAGTGCCACAACCGGAGAAATTAAAGATTCGCCCGATCGATATTCAGCAAGAGAGAAAAAAGTTACTTGACCTCTCGGAACAGGTGTTCGATGATCAGGCAAACCAAGGAGAACCAATCCATGAAAGTTATTTAGACATTGAAATCAAGAAACCCAAATTTGACAACGAGCAGTTGGTATTTGCGGAAATGGATGACAGATTAGTTGGATATTTACTTTTGTTTATCGAGGATAATGCCAAAGAGTTAACCTATGAGATAGTTGACTTTGGCGTTTTACCCCAGTGGCGACGTCAGGGAATTGGACGTGCCCTGCTCACCCATGCGCTAAAATGGATAAAGAGTCGTGGCGGGGTTAACGCATTGGCAGCAATTTTTAGCAGTAACCCGGGGTTAGGTATCTTCTGGCAATTAGGATTTCGTCCCGATCCTTCAAGAACCTTCAACTTTTTCCTTAGAGAAATTTAAGGTTTTAGTTCCTGCCAATGGTGATCTTTTGTTGCCGAGAAGAATGATGGTAAATAGTAAACTTCTGATTTCGCTAGCAGCGCGACTGCATAACACTTTAAATAAAATCCATTAGCACTGAGAGAAGCGGTGTAAAAACTGAGTTTGATACTGTCCATCATACGGGCCGAGCCTCTCCCTGATGGAAGTAAGTGTTTTTTATAGTTGTTTATATATAACAAGACCCCGAAAATGGTTTATTATTAACAGGTGTTTTTTAACCTAATAGTTAATTTCCAGTAACTATTTGAAAAGTAGTATCTTATCATCTTAAAACGGTATTAAATTCTGCCCCCTAGGCAGTATCGGGGATGGTATTCATCAGGGTTTCGGTGTGGGCTGTAATTGGGGTGTTAGACTGGGTTATGGTTTGGGTTATGGTGTTGGTGGTATAGTTGGTTTGTGTAGTAGTAATGGCTTGGGTGGTGTTTATAGTTGTGAACATGGTTTTGGTTATGGTTGGCGGTTGGGTTTGGGCTTTGGTGGTGGTATGGGTTAGATAATGGGTTATTAGAATGGTTTTGGTTTTAACGGAGGAGAGTATTTTATACAGCATATTAAATTTACTGACAGATACCACCACTATCACCACTTAGCGAGCGAGTTTATTTTTGTTGACTCTTGTTACGATATTTTCTATAATCAAGCATATTTACGATGAAAAGATATAAAAGAACCGGCGTGCTAACGAAGGCGGAGTTGAAAGCCAGAGGTTTGCTCCCACCACTCAGGCGTCTAAAAAAAGGACCGGTTGTCATCGTGGAATGTATTGAAAATATTCCTTGTAATCCCTGTGCCTATGCCTGTCCCAGAAAGGCTATCACCATTACCGGCAACCTCACCAATCTACCAGAAGTTAATTTTGAACACTGTAATGGTTGTGGGATTTGTATCACCCGATGCCCTGGTCTGGCGATATTTGTTGTGAACTATAACTACAGGGAACGAGAGGCAACGATCTCTTTGCCTTATGAACTTCTACCACGTCCTCAAGTAGGAGAAGTTGTCTATGCGCTTAACCGGCAAGGAGAGAAGGTTAGCACCGCTAAGGTAATAAAGGTCCAGGATTCAAGGACACATGACCGGTGTGCGGTGGTAACAATCGCGGTTCCTAAACATCAGTGGAATGAGATTAGATTTATCAAACCCAAAGGCAATTAAATGGCAATTCTGATTTTACTATCTCTTTTTGCTACTACCCCGGAACTGCCGTTATCACTTGCGGCAACTGACAATGGTTTGGCAGTTTTTGCTAACCCGGCGGGATTGGGTGTAGCGCGGGGTGTGCAACTCTATTACTTTCCCAATTTTCAGCGCTCTGAACTGTTCTATGGAAGTCCGGTAGCATTATCGGTTGGACCCGTAGGGCTTTTTCTTGACCCCAAGCCATTGCGTTATGGAGTAGCGCTGGGGTTCCGACAGGATTTTATGTTCGGTGGATTTCGACTGATACGGGATACGTTCACAACCGTAGATCTGGGAACAATCATGAGACCAAACAAATGGCTTTCTCTCGCTGCTTTATGGGAAAGAGTTAACGATCACTGGGGAAGCTGGGGATTGGGCATCGGATTTCGTCCTGCTGGTACACAGCTCACGCTGTTTGCTGAAACCTATCCCAATACCGGACAACATTTTGCGGGCTTAATATTAGAACCAGCTGTAGGAATAAAACTGTCGGGTAGATTTAAAATCACCAAAAACCTTACTTTTGTTGCAGGATTAAGCGCTGACCTTGGCAAAATAGGTGTCGGCGTAAACGGTATTCCCCACCGTCATGAAATCAACGGTGTTCTAAGTTACTCAACTGTTTACCGCCGGTCTGTCTTCCCCGGTCCTAAACGGGTTTTAGAACTAAGGGTTAACGAGCCGGTTGTGGAGCAAAGAACCGGTTTCAGCCTGCTGTCCGGTATCAGCAGACAACGCACCATATTTTCAGTTTTGCAACTCTTGAAAGATGTCGCCAACGAACCAGGGCTGGCAGTGGTGGTCATTAAACTGGAACGAGTACAAATAGATTTTGCTCAAGCCCAGGAGTTACGCACGGCACTTATTGACCTTAAGAAAAGAGGTAAGCAGATCTGGATTTATGCTCAGGATCTCGGGGTCATTGGTTACTATTTAGCCACAGCAGGAGATCGAATAATTCTAAATCCAATGGGAGAACTGGTAATTCCGGGTATTTTTGTTCGGACAGCATTTGTTAAAGGAACCCTGGACAAACTGGATGTTAAGCCCCAGGTGTACCGACACGGCAGATACAAAACTGCTGTTGAGACATTTACTGAAGATTCGATGAGTCAGGAGAATTATCAGCAGTTAAGCGCCATAGTTAATGGTATATACGATGAGGTGGCTAACGCTATTGTTGAGGGACGTCGTTCTTCCTCTGAGCAAGTGGACAGTCTGATTAATCGTGGATTCTTTCGGGCCGAGCAGGCAAAGATGGCAGGACTTATTGACACCTTCCTTTATGAAGATGAACTGGATTCGCTGATTAAAGTCTCTTTTAAAAGACACCGGATAATTACCGAAAAAGAGTTTCTGGGAAAACGGGATAATGTTAAATATCACTGGGGCACCCTTCCCAGGCTGGCTATCGTATTCATCAACGGCAATATAGTTCAGGGAGAATCCGGAATTGATTTCTTTACTGGCGAACCAAAAGCTGGAGCTAAAACATTATGTCGGATAATCCGCGAGGTTACTAAAGATCGGAAGATAAAAGGCATTGTTTTACGAATCAACTCTCCGGGAGGAGATGCGGTTGCCGCGGAACTTATCTGGCGCGAACTGAAAAAAGCCCAAAAGCGAAAACCCGTGGTGGTATCAATGGGCGGAGTCGCCGCCTCCGGTGGTTATTATATCTCCTGTAATGCGGAACGAATTTTCGCTCTACCAGGAACAGTTACTGGTTCGATAGGAGTCTTCAGTCTTAAAATGATAACTGAAGGGTTATACAATAAACTGGGGATAAGGCGCCAGGTAGTAAAAAAAGGAGAACATGCGGATGCTTTATTAGACCATAGAGCCTCAACCCCGGTGGAAGACTCAATAATGCAGGAACATATTGACTGGTTTTATTATCAGTTCTTACAACGAGTTGCTGAAGGTAGAAAAATCCCAATTGAGGCGGTTGATTCGATTGCTCAGGGTAGAGTATGGCTGGGAAAGGATGCTCAGCAGATTGGACTAGTAGATTCTCTGGACGGATTGATGTCGGCAATAGAGTTCTGCCGCCAGCGGGCAAATTTGGGTAAGGATGATTATGAGATTGTCTTATACCCCAAAGGAAAATTAGGCCTGGGTTCTTTATTAAGTGTTGATCGAGGAGAGTTGCTGTGGGAGATCATCACTCAATAAGAAAACAGAAAAAAACCGGTTCTATTAAAAATAAGCGTGCTATTGTCTGTCGTTGCGAAGAGATCACCGAGGAAGAGATAAGAAACGCGATCCGAACTGGTTATCATTCCTTAGAGGAGATCAAAAGAGTTTTGCGTCCGGGTATGGGACACTGTGGAGGAAAGGGCTGTCTGCAAATTATTGCTAACTTAATTCAGGAGGAAACGCACATATCGGTTGCCAAGCAGAAATTTCCCAAGTCCCGTCCTCCGATAAAACCAATACCAATAGGAATATTAGGTTCATACCGGCGATGAGCAGAAAAACAGCTGATGTTATAGTTATCGGTGGCGGGATTATTGGTGCAGCGACCGGTTATTATCTCGCCCGGCAGAAATTAAAAGTTATCATTTTAGAAAAGGACTTCCCCTGTGCCGGTTCCACGGGCAGATGTATCGGTGGCATACGGGCCCAGTTTTCTCACGACTTAACGATTAGGGTAATGCTCTTAAGCATTAAACTTTTTCAATCGCTCTCAGATGAGCTGGGAGAGGATATTGAATGGTACGCTGGTGGCTATCTCTTTCTGGCATTCGATGAGGCACGAAAAGAAGCGTTTCTTCAAGCGATAGATATCCAGCGGAAATATGGACTGAATGTGCAATTTATTTCTGCTGATGACTGTCGACAGATCGTCCCGGATTTAAATACCGAGGGTTTACTCGGAGGTGCCTGGTGCCCTACTGACGGACAGGCAAATCCCTTTAATGTTACCTTTGGCTATTTGTGTGGTTTAAAACAGCAGGGTTCACAGGTGTTGATCAACCATCAGGTTGTAAAAATCAAGGTGATTAAAAACCGGGTGGTTTCTGTAGTAACTGCAAACGGTGATGAGTTTTTTGCTCCTGTGGTTCTAAATGCTGCCGGACCTTGGGCGGCTGAGGTAGCGAAATTTGTCGGCATTGACCTGCCGGTACAACCCGACAGACATGAAGCCCTCGTTACTGAAGGAATTGAAAGATGTCTGGAACCGATGCTGGTTGATTATCGTTCCGATGGCTGCTATTTCGTCCAGCACTATAAAACCGGACATTTTCTCGGTTGTTATACGCCGGTGCCGATAATCCCGGGTTATCGTTTAGATGCCAGTGATGAGTTTATAACAGAGATGCCGAGAAGGATGAGTAGGATAATGCCCAAACTTACCACTGTTAAAGTTCTAAGACAGTGGGCTGGTTCTTATGAAATGTCCCCGGACGGAAACCCGATTTGTGGCACGACACCGATTAATGGTTTTTATGTTTCTGCGGGTATGAGTGGACATGGGTTTATGTTTGGGCCTGCCTTAGGAAAGCTAATGGCTGAGTTGATTATCACCGGGAAATCAACCATTGACCTTACGGAATTTAGATTTGGCCGCACATTTGCCAAGGCCGAAATTATGAAATAAACCTAACTTGCATTTTTATTCCGAGAGAGTTAAAATAAAATGAAGTATGAATCAATGTAGTCAATGTGGCCGGAAGGCAAATCGTCAGTGTCCAAAACTGCAAAAGGAAGTCTGTTCTCGTTGCTGTGGCGATAACCGACATTCAAATGGAGAATGTCCTGACATCTGTCCATTTCTTTTGGAAAGCAGAAGAAGGGCAATTGTTCGCTTGGTAAAAATGCAGGGTAGTGTTGAATTTGAAAAACTGTGGTTTGATCTACTCCATGATCTGCGGTTAGCACTGGTACAAGTGAATAAGACCCAAAAGACACCATTAATTGAGGAGGAAATTCTTGCGGCGCTAGAAAATATTATAGAAAATAGGCGGGTACAGTCAGCGGGCTTGATATACGAGTATAAATCTATCAACCCTGATGTCCAGCACATTATGGATGTGCTAAATAATGTAATCAGCAGATACGAAACCCAACCTTCCGATGCCTTGCGTAAAATTTCATCCTCTGACTTAACTGGTTGCCTCCGTTATCTACACCATCAGGCGAAAACTGCCAAAGCAAGAGGTATAAGGTTTCTCCCATTGATATCAACAACGGTGGGCAGCAAATTTATAGCCGTAAAAGACAAAAATATAAATCTTGTCGTTGGGAGGTATTGAGCGGTGACCGGGAGTCTAATAAATAATGGCTATAGATGCCGGACCATTGTTTTACTAAGTCTGGTAATAATTTTACTATCCACGAGAGCCCAAGGGCAAGGAGAAATAATTAACTTAATTCCCAGTCCTTTTGTTGCGGTTGTTGAAAAGGTGTTACCCTCAGTGGTAAATATATCCGCGGAACGAAAAACCAAAATTGCCCGACCCTCTATGCCAAACTTTGGCTGGCCATTTGACGAACTATTTCGCGATTTCTCCTTCCCGGAGCAACGATCACATTCTTTGGGTTCGGGTGTTATTATTAGTGAGGACGGGTATATTGTAACAAACAATCATCTGATCAGTGGTTATGATAATATTATTGTAAAGCTCAATGACGGCACCGAATTCAAGGGAGATGATGTTAAAGTTATAGGCGCTGATCCGCAAACTGACATTGCTGTCATAAAAATCAACCCCTCCCGGAAACTAACGTCGATTAAATACGCCAATCCTGAGAATATCAAAATCGGCGACTGGGCAATCGCCATTGGTAATCCCTATGGCTTGCAGGGTACTGTGACTGTTGGCGTCATCTCTGCTATTGGCCGGAGTGGTATTCCCATACCCGAAGGACCAGCCAGACAGGATTTCATCCAGACTGACGCGGCAATTAACCCTGGTAACTCCGGCGGACCTTTAGTTAACATCAATGGCGAACTTATTGGAATTAATACCGCTATCAGTTCTCCGGTGGGTGCGAATATCGGTATTGGCTTTGCCATTCCGGTAAGTTTTGTAAAATCAGTTGCCGTTCAAATAATTAGTCAGGGCAGGGTGATTAGAAGTTACCTCGGCGTTAGAATCCAGGTAATTGACGAAAAGTTAAAGAAAGCGCTGAAGTTAACCGAGGCTAATGGCGTGATAATTAACGAGGTGCTACCTAACACTCCGGCTGAAAGGGCGGGTTTAAATGAGGGGGATGTAATTGTTGAGCTCAACGGCTTACCGGTAAAATCGATAGATGAATTTAGAAACAGGGTGACAGAGATAAAACCGGGTGCCGAGATTACACTGAAAATCAACCGCGCCGGGCGTTTTTTGACAAAAAAGGCGATACTAACAGAATTTCCTGGGGAGAGCAAAGCCGAACTTCCCCAAAAAGGAAAAGGGAAGATTCACTGGGCAGGAATTGAGGTTAGTGAGCTATCTTCGGAAGAGAAAAGGCACTTGAACCTTAAATCTGGGGTAAGGGTGATGTCGGTTGACGAGAATTCACCCGCATCAGAAGCCGGTATTCTAACTGAAGACATTATTTTAAAAGTTGGAGAGATCCCTATCAACAATAAAATCGAGTTTTATGCTGAGCTGGAAAAATGTTCGCAACGTAAGGAACCGGCTATTTTTTATATAAAACGAGGCGATTCACTATTATTCGTTGCAATCGAGCCCCCTCTTGATGACTAAAGGTAATAATATGAGTGCAATTTATATTTTCTTGAGTATCTCGGATACGAAAGGGGGACTAAGGGCAAAATCAAGGTAATTAATGAAAACGGCTTGCGGATTACTCAAGTTATTTCATAATACTTTCCCGAGATTCGCTGAAGATCGGTTTAAAAACGGGAGGCTAACTTGAATAAAGTTTTGATTCTTGATGGGAAGAAAACCGCACAGACAATCCGTACTGAACTCAAAGATGAGGTGCGGAAACTGCAATCAAAAGGGATAAATCCAAAACTTGCTATTATCCTGATCGGCAATCACCCACCCTCACTAATCTATGTCGCCAACAAGCAAAAGTCCTGCAGAAAAATCGGTATAAGCGTGGAAACGTTTCATCTTCCGGAACAGACTGACCAACAGTCAGTAGTTGAGGTTATTAACCGTTTGAATGCTGACAGAAATGTCCACGGCATCATTCTACAATTACCTCTTCCCGGACACCTAAATAAGGATGCTTTGTTAGAGCTAATAGCTCCGGATAAAGATGTTGACGGTCTAACACCAACAAATCTTGGGAGACTGCTTATCGGGCGACCGTTATTTATTCCGGCAACTCCAGCAGGAATCATCGAACTTCTTTCCCGTTATTTAATACCAATATCCGGCCGGCGCGTAGTAATCGTCGGTCGTGGAGAACTTGTCGGTAAGCCTTTAGCCAGTCTTCTCCTTTTGCAAGGAACACGGGGTGACGCAACCATTACCGTCTGTCACAGCAAGACAAAAGACCTAAGTTCAATCTGTAATACCGCTGAAATTTTGATCGTTGCGGTTGGAAAACCCGGCTTGATAACCGGCGATATGGTAAAGGAAAACGCCGTTGTCGTTGATGCCGGAATAAATCGTACAGACAAAGGTATCTGTGGTGACGTCGACTTTGAAACCGTGGGAGAGAAAGCTGCTGCCATAACACCGGTGCCCGGAGGTGTTGGTCCAATGACCGTGGCGATGTTATTGATGAATACTATATTAGCAACCCAAAGGACGATTGGAGAAAAATGAGCTTAACGGAGATAGAAAAAAAGATTAAAGAGGACCGAAGAATAATTAACTCGGCATTAGCAGGTTATCTTAAATTTAGTTTTTCGGCACCGCCACCTCTTATCAAAGCGATACGGTATGCGGTAATCGCTCCCGGCAAAAGATTACGACCGATTTTGGCATTGGAATCCTTCTTTGCCTGCGGCGGTAAAAAAAAGAGTTGGATCCTGCCCTTTTGCTGTGGATTGGAGCTGATTCACAATTTCTCTCTAATTCAAGACGATTTGCCGTGTATGGATGACGATGATTTCCGCCGTGGACGGCAGACACTACACCGTAAATTTGATGCTGCCACGGCGATACTGACTGCCGATGCCCTCTTGGCTTCTGCTTATGACTTATTTGCTGGCAGTCCAGCACCAGCAGAGCAAAAAATCAAAGTAATTCGCGCCGTATCACGGGCAATTGGAATACAAGGAATGGCCAGTGGACAACTGCTCGATATTAGTTCGACAAAATCCCATCACTATTTTCTGATCGCCCGGCTCAAAACGGCGGAATTGATAGCCATTGCCTTACAGATAGGTGCAATTATCGCTGGTGCGCCATCTCATTTGGAGAAAAAACTATATAAATTAGGTCTTGATTTCGGGGTACTATTTCAATTTACCGATGACCTTTTAGATTACAAACAAGAATTGGGCAAGTCTAAGTTATTACCATATCATCAAGAGACATTAAGGCAACAGGTATGTAAATTAGCCACAAAGACAGAAAAAGGGTTTTCGACATTAGGGGAAAATTTTAAATTCTTTGTCGGAATCGTTAAGTTAATTCCAAACCGGAGACGATAGAATGGGATTTTTAGAAAATATCAACTCGCCAAAGGACTTAAGAAAACTGTCAGTTGAAAATTTAAAAACCCTTGCCAATGAAATTCGTAACTTTATTATCCAGACGACAGCCCAAACCGGTGGACACCTTGCCCCTAACCTTGGGGTAGTAGAGTTAACCTTGGCGCTCCACTATGTGTTTGATATGCCTGATGACCGGATAATCTGGGATGTCGGGCACCAATGTTATACTCATAAAATAATTACTGGTCGAAGAGAAAAATTTCCAACCCTTCGTCAATATAAAGGGATTGCTGGTTTCCCCAAACGTTCCGAAAGTGAATACGATGTTTTTGACACTGGCCATTCAGGAAATGCGATTTCAGTCGCATTGGGTCTAACTACCGGTAGTCAGATGCTGGGCGAACGACATCGAGCAATTGCTGTTGTTGGTGATGGTTCAATAGTTACCGGCATGGCTCTCGAAGCTTTAAATCATGCTGGTACCATAAAACAAGATTTGATCGTGGTCTTAAATGATAATGAGATGTCAATTGCCCGTTCTACCGGTGCTATTGCCACTTATTTAAATCGTGTACTCACCGGGAAAATGTATAACCGTCTAAAAGATGACGCCTGGACACTATTAGGACATTTGCCTGTGGATTTAAGTACTAAAGCCAGACAGGCAGCACGCAAACTTGAAGAAGGGTTAAAGAACCTTGTCGTTCCCAGTATTCTATTTGAAGAATTAGGTTTTCGTTACATAGGACCGGTCAACGGACATGAGATTGCAGAATTAATCACTACATTCCGTCGGATCAAGGACTTAAAAGGACCGATTTTAGTACATGCCGTTACCCGCAAGGGACAAGGCTATGCTCCGGCATTTAAAAATCCGGAAAAATTCCACAGCATTACTCAATTTGACATTACCACCGGTGAACCATTGACAAAATCTGGGGCGACATTTACTGATTATTTTGGAAGTAAATTGTTCGAACTAGCAGAGCAAGACAGGCGGGTTGTAGCGATAACCGCTGGCATGTGTTTGGGCACAGGTTTGTTGCAATTCCGAGAAAGATTTCCTGATCGCTTTTTCGATGTGGGAATTTGCGAACAGCACGCAGTTACATTTGCCGCTGGATTAGCTCAGGCCGGATTAAAACCGGTAGTAGTAATTTACTCTACTTTTCTTCTTCGCGCGGTAGACCAAATCTTACAGGATGTTTGTCTACAAAAATTACCGGTAATTTTCGCGGTTGATCGCGGCGGTCTGGTAGGTGAAGATGGACCGACCCATCACGGTGCCTACGATCTTTCCTATCTTACGATGTTTCCCGGAATTAGCGTCTTCGCCCCTCGTGATGAAATTGATTTGGCTCGGATGCTGGAATTTGCTGTCGGTTACCTTGAAGGACCAGTTGCCATCAGGTATCCACGTGGCGGTTCAGGACTGAATTTGGAGTCAATAGAGAGGACGCCGATAGAAATCGGTAGGGGAGAGATTCTTACAAAAGGAGATGCCGGAGCGGTCTTGGCAATAGGTTCTACTGTTGGTCCGTCACTTTTAGCAGCCGAGTCGCTCGCAAACGACGGCTTACCGATAACGGTTGCCGATGCTCGCTGCGCCAAACCGGTTGACGAAGAATTAATTAGATCTTTGATTGGTATTAACGGCAAGATTATCACTGTTGAAGAGAACACTTTATTAGGAGGATTTGGCAACTTGGTTAGCTTGGTTTTTGAACGGAATAAATTACCCGCCAAACTATTACGTATCGGTCTACCAGATCGTTTCATCGAACATGGTCCAAGAGCCCAGTTGCTTGCCGATAACGGACTAACTCCGGACAAATTGGCATCAACCTTCCGAGAATTCTTCTGTGAGAGTTAATCTCTACTTACCAATCATTTTTGGTGGTCTGTGGTTATACGGTATATTAAATTTTAGCTGGTCTTATTCGCTTGTTGAAGAACCTCGTCTTGTCGCCCGTGCTGATTATTCGTTGGGCGTTGTTTTTTTGGAAAAATGGCGCGGTGATAATTATCTCGGTATCGAGCAGATATTGCCGATTGAAGAATATTTCAGTTATTCAATAAAAGAAGCGGTGATTACCGCATGGCAAGAGCGAGCACAAAGGATGATGCAGCAACGAGAATTAGCCACTGAGCCCGCCGGGCTGATTCCTGATATCAAATTCCCCAGACTACCAATCTTTGGAGAAGGCTCAAAGATAGATATTTCCGGCAAAGACCGAATTACTCTTGGCGGAAGCCGAACAGTTGTTAAGGGTGCCACCCGGACATTGGGCAGTCAGAGCCTTTTCCCGGAATTAAAAATGGAACAACAACTGGCAGTAAATGTCAACGGGACAATTGGCGACCGTACTAAGATAACCATTGACCACGATTCAGAGCGTGAAGAACAACAGAACAAAATCAAACTTCAGTACACCGGGACTGAAGATGATATTGTTCAGTCACTAGAACTTGGTGATACTAAATTGTATATACCAGGCTCAATTTATACCGGCGATTTACCAGCGTACCAAGGGCTATTTGGCATTTCGGCGAAAGCCAAGTTTGCCGGTGCTGATGTTTATGCTCTAGCGTCACGCGAAGGATCGCAAACTCAAACCCAGAGTTTTTCTGGCCACCGTCGGGTAACAATTGATACCATCTGGGATACCGACTTTGTTCTTCGTCGCTTTCATCGCCTTCCCGATGTTGATAGCTCAGAACGACTTTCAAACTTGCGCGTGTACGTAGACGACAAAAATTCAGGCAACAATCAGGCGACAATCAAAGCAATTGCTACCGTTTTCCCTGATTATCCCGATTCAATTGTTGGCGATAACACATGGTGGAGTTATGATCGAACGGGGGGCGATTTTGACTTAAAGATCCCCGGAGTTGATTACCTATTACAGCCTGGGAATATCATTGAATTTTTAACTCCAATAGAAAGAAATTATGTGGTGGGCGTGGTCATTTTTAAAGAAAATGATACAATTGGAGGGCAGATCCTAAGGGATTCATTGGTTTTGTGCTTAATAAAACCCGAAGTTTCAGACTCTTTATCCCGCACTTGGGACTTGCAATTGCGCAATTACTACCAACTCCGGCAAAATGATGTTAGACTTGATTCGATTCGAATTTTCAGGTATAACCCCCAGGGACAACACTATGACTATGAAACCGATTCATTAAGTTCCTATCGAGGATTCTCTTTTTTGCGGATATTAGGACTTGATCCTGATGGGGACGGCAGAATTGAATATCCCGCCTTTGAAAGTAAAACTGGTATAATCCGCTTCCCTTTGCTCAAACCGTTTGCCTCGCCTTTACTTTCAGAAAAAGATGATATTATCTATCGATTTGACCCAGAATATCTTCCGCCCGGAACCGGAAGAAAGTACTTCTTGGTTGTTTCGTATTACACGGTAACCGAAACCTATTATCTGGGACAAACCGACATATTAGAAGGTTCAGAGAGAGTGTTAGTTAACGGACAGCAGAAAACCAAAGGGGTTGATTATTCAATAGACTACAAAACCGGCATCATTACTTTTTTGAAACCGCTGCCTCCCGATGCCGACATCAAGGTTACATTTGAGTATCAACCTTGGTTCTCTTTAACTCAAAAATCTTTAGTCGGGGTGCGGTCCGAATGGGCTTTTAGTTCCAACGGGAAAATCGGCACAAGTTTTTTCTACCGGAGTGAAGGTATTCCGGAAGAGAAACCTTTACTGGGTTCTGAGCCATTTCAAAGAATGATAACTGAAGCGGACATATCATATAGTGCCAGTTCGGATGAAGTTACCGCATTTTTAGATCAATTACCCCTGATTACGGCACAATCTCCTTCGAGGTTTAATTTCAAAACTGAAGGGGCGATTTCTGTGCCGAATCCCAATACCCGTGGGGTTGCCTATCTTGATGATTTTGAGGCGACTGTAATCAGTCGAGATATCTCTAATACCGGGCTACTTTGGTCATATGCCTCTGTCCCGATTGGCAAGGATACGAATAATTTTGCCCGCAGTCCGATTAAATGGTTTAACCCCAAAGAAAGGGTTCGTAAGGATAGCGTATTTGGACCAGGCATCGGAGATGAAGGACGAGAAACTCAGGATATACTAAAAATAATATTTATTCCGGACAGCGGTAACGAGCAATCATGGGCGGGCATCATGCAGGCACCAGCGGGACAACTCGGAATGAATTTTGCGGAAATTGAGAACATGGAGTTAGTTGTGCGTTCTCGAGAGAGAAATGGTAACATTCATATCACGATCGGAATGGCAATTGACGAAGATGCCCCACGTCGAGGCAAAGACGGTAAAATCAAAGGGTATAATGGCTACTTGGACGGTGAAGACCTCAATGGCAATGGTGTATTAGACGAAGACGAAGATACTGGGCTAGATGGGCTATACGGCGCTGATTCACTATGGACAAATGACTCCGGTGATGATGGTAACGATGACTACGACCCAGTGAATAACCAACAAGGAACCGAAGGCAACCGACGGCTTGATTCCGAAGACATTGACCGGAACGGGTTTTCTCGCTACAACCACTACTTTGAATATACGATTTCTCTGAGTGAAACTAAGTATATGACTGAACTCTTTAATGGCTGGAAGCTCTACCGTTTAAGCCTACGTGACAGCATGCTTTTTCACAAAGTAGGTAACCCCAAATGGGAAGATATGCGCATTGTGCGAATATGGCTGGATGGGTACGATGATACTGATACGCTGGAAATATATTCACTGCAATTTCTCGGCAGTAAATGGCGTAATCCGCGCATTGAAAACATAACACCCAGTAATTCTGTTCCGGTAGATACCAATGAAAAAATTTGGATAGCACAAGTCTCTAAGAAAACCGATCCTAATTACAGCTCACCATTTGATTTAAAAAAGGATATAGCCGGAAAAATTGAAACTGAAGCGTCGCTACTTTTGGGCTATCAAATGCTTTATAAGAACCGTCAGGCATGGGTAACAAAGACGGTTGCTACCGGAGAGGATTATCGCGATTATGAAGAACTACGGTTTTATATCCATGACGACGGCAATGGGCTTCAGTGTTTCATTCGTCTTGGATCGGATTCAGTAAATTATTATGAATTCCGTGCACCCATAACCGCTGGTCGCTCGATCATTGGACGAGATGGCAAGTGGTTTGAATTCCTTATCGCCCTTGACTCATTTCCCAGACTAAAATTTATTCGCGACTCCTTAGGGATTCGGCCCGAATCCTCCTTCACTTTATCCCAAAATACTATCTCTTATAGCGTCAAAGGTCTGCCTTCGCTCGCGAATATCCGTTGGAGCGCACTGGGAATAGCAAACCCGAACAGAGACAAAATCACCGGTGGAGTATGGTTCAACGACATTCGACTTGCCTCGCCACGTAGAGATGCTGGTTATGGTTTTACCGCCCAAACTGCCATTCAACTTGCTGACTTACTGATGCTGGATTTACGTTGGTCCTATTCTGATCCGAACTTCCGGCGTTTCTCCGAAGACCGTGGTGTTAAAGTTGGGGGGTTCAGCCGGGATCTCGGAGCCGGTGTTCGTCTAAATTTGGATCGGTTCCTGCCGCCGATATGGAAGGTGTCAATTCCCTTATCGTATTATCGAACCCAGCGCGTAACCACACCAAAATATTCGCCGTTTTTTCCAGATTTAAGAACAGATAACCAAATTCACTCAGCACTTACCGGTTCCGGCCACAGTCAAGAGATAAGTATTGATAATTTATCCAAACAGAAGTCCAACAACAAGTTGTTAAACTACACCTTGGAAGCAATGAGTTTTTCTATCCGTCAGCGCTGGGCAGGAAACCGTTTTTATCCATTTTACGATTCTAGCAACAACACCCTTTGGCAATGGCGTTATGGTATTAGACCGGAACTAAAGATTCCACTAAAAGGAGATAATGAACTCTATCCATTACCACGCGACATCAGTATTAGCATCACCCGTGGCAGCCGTACCGAAATCCGCGGCGACACCGTGCGCGTCGACACTACCCGAGGTAAAGGCGTCAACGGCAATATTGATATCGGTTTCTCACTGATTGAAAATTTGTCACTTGACTACAACTGGGATTCCGAACGGGACTTACTGGCGAATAATCCTGACACGGTTGTCTCGCTTCCCATAGGAAAAGAATCGGGAAGAAATGAAAGTTTCAGTATAACTTTTGAACCAGAAGTTGGTGATATCTTAAATCCAACGATAGAATTTGACGGTGACTACAACCACGATCTTCCCAAAGCCGGTAATAACTATGCTGATTATCGTAACATTAGCAATTCTGGAGAAATTAGTGTCAATGCGACGATCGACTTTGCCGAACTTTCTGATATAATTTCTTTCGGACGAAAACACTCGGATAAAGGGCAGAAAAACCAACTGCAGCAATCGAGACTTCGATCGCTTGGAGAAAATCCGCCCCCGCCCGAAACAAAGTTGTTCGAAGATTCCTCAATAGTAAACTCTGAATCTATCCCATTACCGGCCGGAGCAAAGATACCGGCAATTGACCTTGCCACAATAATTACCGAGATCACGAGAAATATTGAACCGTTGGAAGTCAGTTACAGCTTATCGCGTACCAGCGACTATCTGGGCATTAAAGGCGCAGCTCCATGGGGTTATCGTCTTGGCATCACCGATACATTTGTTATTGACACCACCAGCGGTAGAGTAAATCGTACTAGAGATTTGAATAACACTTGGCGAATTTCCAGTGGATTTGGCTTCAAGGAGCTTACTGCCAGATTTGGTTATGACTATTCCTGGGGGAAAAGCCGGGAAATTTTGGGAGCGACTGCCGAACGAACTCTTACCTGGCCTAAGGTTGACCTCAGTCTCGGAAAGATCCATAATCTCTTCCGTAATTGGGCTACAGACTCACGTCTCACCAGTAGTTACCGTCAGAATCAAGGATTGCGTGCTGAGCTTTTGCCGGTTGCCAACGGTGCTGCTGAAACACTGGCCGTATTTGGCCGAACTGCAAACCGGACCATTGAGTTCAATCCGTTGCTCTCTTGGCAAACGAACTGGAAAAAGAGGGTGTCCACGACTTTCGGCATCAATTACACCCATACCTCTAACCTTACTTACCTAAGCCCGACGGGGCGAACGCGTAGCGTTACCGAGACGCGCTCGCAAGGATTAAACACCTCACTATCCTATTCATTTTCCGCTCCCAAAGGATTAAAACTACCTTTTTTAAAAAACATCCGTTTTTCCCAAGACCTCAGTCTTACTTGGCAGTTCCGTTATTCCCAAACGGTGCGCCAGCAAACCGTCTGGAATGAAAATGGTGAAGCCAATACGGTTCCTCAACAAAAGGATAATACCGCCGGCACTACCTTAGGGGCATCATACCGTTTTTCCCGAACAATTGAAGGCGGACTTAATACCGGTTATACTTTCAATAAAGGTATTTCTGGAATCAGCAACGAAAGAACCGATTTGGATATCTGGATACTCTTCCGTTTTTAATGAATAAAAAAGAATTGATCGTTCTAATATTCCTGAGTACCGCATTGCTATTAGGAGCAGTGATAAATAGCATAAAATATTTTCGCCAAAAGAAACGACTTAACTCCATGCCAATAAGCATTGAATATTCCGATACCACCGTTGCTGCCGATACCCTGATTGATATCAATCAGGCAACAATAGAACACCTGGAAGCATTACCTGGAATTGGGCCGGTGCTGGCACAGCGGATTATTGACTATCGAAAAAGAAGAGGCGGATTCAAAACAATAGACGACCTGCGCGCTGTACCGGGAATAGGTCCTAAAAGATTCGATGCGATAAAAGATTTGGTAATCTGCCACCCCCCGGGAGAAAATTAGCAACAGCAGTTAGCGATCTCTTTGCTCGTTATTAACCGGCGATAGTTCAATTATAGGCATAGGGATAATTACTATGGGGTAAGCCCCTGGCATGCCCCCTTTTCGAGTGTTAAAAATGGCATAACAATTTGATTATTAAGCAGATATCAACTATCGGTTCTCTTAATAAATGGTCTTAACAACGATGAATAACGGAATTGAATAATTGACTTAGTCAAATGGCAATATATCATTGATATATATGAAGTTATTACCACGCGAGGTATTGAAGGAATTCGTGGTGTATTTTATCTTTGCAATTATCGTATTGGCATTTATCCTTTTAATGGACAGGCTATTTTTGCTTGCCGATCTATTAGTACGTAAAGGAGTGCCAATTGCTGCAGTAGGGGAAATCGCTTTGTTTTCTCTGCCTTTCGTCCTCAGTATCAGTGCTCCATTAGGTGGGTTGATCGGTGGAGTAATTACCTATGGCAGAATGGCGCAGGATAATGAAGTTGCTGTCGTGCGGGTAGCGGGCTTACCAACTTGGCGACTTTTTTTACCAGTGCTGTTTTTTAGTCTCGCACTCGTTCCGGTAATGGTATTTTTTAATGGTTATGTTGTCCCGGAAACCCAGCATCAAGTACGCAACCTTTTAACTGACATCGCCCGCAAAAAACCAGCACTCAGAATTCAGGAACGGGTGTTTATGGATGATTTTCCTGGATATATGGTTTACATCGGTGCCATTGACGAACGTCGTTCAACCGTGAACAATGTCCTCATTTTCGAACGTAGTCGTGGGAGCAAGTCGCCAACATTTGTCACTGCTCCGCGTGGATTGATCAAATACACCCCGGATGACCGTTATCTGGTTCTAACACTTTACGATGGAGAAATCCACGAATTGCTAAGCAACGATAATTACCGTCGACTATCATTTAAGGAACAGACGATCAATATCTTGAACGATGACCAATTGATCCGCCGGGCCCGGGAATACCGCAGCAATGACGAAATGCTACTTCCCCAGTTACTTAAACAAACCGAAGAAATCACCCGGGATATCGAGAAAATAAAAAAACAATTATCCGCGGCGGTCAGAGTAACAAATTTAGGCGAACAATCGATAGCTCGGTCAGAGGAGTTCAAAACTCGTTTGCGGTATCGCAAACAGGAAGCGACCCGTTTATTAGCCGAACTACAGAAACGGTTTTCATTAGCATTTTCCTGCTTTTTCTTTGTCCTGTTTGGTGGCCCGCTCGGACTCTTGCTACGACGAGGTGGTGTGGGAACCGGTTTCATTATTGGACTGATTTTCTTTGCTATTTACTATGTCCTGCTTCTTGCCGGAGAAAATTTTGCCGAAGCCGGTAAACTTTCCCCCTTCTTAGGAATGTGGTTACCCAATCTCCTTCTTTTTGTTCCCGTAACGGAATTTTTTTCGCGGGCATTTTTTGAGTTCTCGCCAATTAGGAAAATAACGATGAAAAGAAAATGACAACGATTGACCGCCATCTTTTAAAGGAACTAATAAAATTCGTATCACTGGCACTGTTGTCTGTGGTAATAATTTATTTACTTATCGACCTGTTTGAAGAATTGAGCTATTTTACCTCCCGTAAGGTGAGTTTCTGGGTAATCCTTCAATACTATTTTTACAGTTTGCCTTCCGCGATTGTATTGTTATATCCAGTGAGCCTGATTTTGGCAGTATTTGTTGTTTATGGACAACTGACACGTAACAATGAACTGTCTGCATTTAAAAGTTCGGGCGTAATTATCTATCGGCTCTTTGGCCCGGCAGTCTTTATCGGCATAGTGTCGATTTTTATTTATCTAATTGGCAACGAGTGGATTACGATTCCCTTCAACCGCCAGTTAACCGACCTCCGTCGTCTGACAATAGAAAAACGGAGTCCACCAAGCACCCAAAGACTGCAGGATATTTACCGCGTTGATGGCAATATTGTTTTTTGGAGCAAAGAGTTGGAAAAACCAATGGGGGAGAAAAATAACGGTTCCTCATTGCGCAACTTTTTGTTAATTGAGTTAAATAAGTCACGGCAAGTGGTATATCGGATTGATGGCGAAAGAGCAGAATACCAAGACAGTATCTGGATAGGGGAAAACATTAAGATCAGAAAATTTATTCCCTCAGGTGAAGAGGATTTTCTTCAAGCCAATCAAAAAGATTTAGTTATACTAGGAGGGCTCCTTGAAGAAACCGGTATCAATGGTCGGCCAATAGATGAAATATCAACTTCGGTCTTGCGGAAATTTATCAAGAAAATGAAAAACAACGGTGAAAATGTTGCCCGAGAGGAACTAGAATATCACTATCGCTTTTCCTACTCGTTGATCGGTTTAATCATGGTTCTATTGGGATTGCCGCTGTCGGTTCGGCGACTGCGTGGCGGGGTGATGTTAGGCTTGGGATTGGGCCTGCTTTTTTCATTTCTCTACTGGGGGGTAATCCAAACTTTTCGGGCATTCGGAACTTCTCACGTGGTAATTCCGATCGCCGCCGCTTGGATACCCAATATTATTTTTGCCGGCGTTGCCCTTATATTATTCATAAAAGTAGCGATATGACAAGTAGCTTCGGCATTATAAGTGACAACTGGTTTTATGCCGAAAGAGTAGCAATTCGGTTAAGAAGCTTTAACAGATCCGAAAGGACAAGACAATTTATCACATCTTGCGTTTCTAGCCAGGCACGGCGCGCAGTCAGAACTCCATAACGCATCCAGCTTAAATCGGTTAGCGAATGGGCATCGGTATTAATTGCGATTAACACTCCCGCTGCCTTTGCCTTTCGTGCCCAAATATCGTTTAAATCCAGCCGCTCATAATAGGAGTTGATTTCGAGGATTTTGTTATGTTTTGCGGCACATTCAATTACCTTATCCAAATCAATATCATACCCCGGTCTCCTACCGATTAGTCTACCACTGGGGTGAGCGATGATTTGCACCAGTGGATGTTCGATGGCAAAACAGATACGTTTTGTTACTTCGCGATTAAATGCTTGATGAACAGCAGCAATAACGATATCCAGCGCCGCGATGGTTTTGTCGGAATAATCTAACCTACCGTCAGGGGTAATGTCAACCTCTGCTGACTTTAGAATACGAAAGCCGTTTAATTTTGAGTTTAACTTATCGATTTCTTCACATCGACGCAGTAATTCCTCTTCAGAAAGTCCTCCCGCATAGCCGGCAGATAAAGAGTGCTCGGTTATCGCTATATGGGTATAACCGAGTTTTTGTGCTCCGGCAACAATTTCCGTTAAAGATGAGGTACCGTCAGAGAGATCGGTATGGATGTGCAAATCAGATTTGATGTCGTTTATTGTTATCAGATGCGGCAACCGGTTCTCTAACGCGGCCTCAATCTCGCCCTGGTTTTCTCTCAGTTCTGGCTCAATGTAGGGCAGACCGAGTACCTGATAGACCTCAAACTCGGTTGCACCGGCAACTCTTTTTTCTTTCCTGAAGACGCCATATTCAGAAAGTTTCAACCCATTTTTTTGCGCCATCATCCGTAACGCAATATTGTGATCTTTAGAACCGGTAAAATACTGTAAGGCGGCACCGAACGACTCGTTTTCAACCACCCGAAGATCAGCTTGGCGAAAACCGATACCCGTATCAATGAGAACTGAGGCTTTGGTTTCTCCAGCAGCAAGCACCTCGCGTACAGTGGGAAAGTTGATAAAACGGTTTATGATTTTAGCGGAGTTTTTGCCCGTTACCAGAATATCGATATCGCCGATCGTCTCTTTGCCCCGACGCAAAGAACCAGCATAAGCAATTTTATCAATAGCACGCTCTTTGGTTAAATGGTCAATAAGGGCTTCGGTAAGCTCAAATGCCTCATTTAAATACATCCGTTTGCCGGTGTGCTCGACATTAGCAATGCCCTTGAGAATATTTGCCACCTTTCTTTCACCCATTCCGGGCAACTGAGCAGCAGAGCCATCGGCTAAAACTCGTTTTAAATCATCTATATCCTTCACCTTGAGCTTTTCGTTAAGCATCTTTAATGTTTTCGGCCCCAATCCGGGAATTTCTAAAAGTGCAAATAGGCCCGATTCAATACCAGCTGTTACCTCATCAAATTTTTCCATCCTGCCAGTAGTAAGATATTCATGAATCTTGCTGGCAATCCCGGAACCAATCCCCGGTATTTTTACTAAGCAACCCTCCCGGTCAAGATCAACTACATCATCGGCTAAATCGGCAAGAACCCTGGCTGCCTTGCGATATGCAAGTACCCGAAAACCGGTTTCACCTTTCAGTTCTAAGGCATCGGCAATGCGCTCAAATATGCTGGCGAGTTCCTGATTCTTATTTGCCATGACTGCGCTGATAAACCAATCTCCCACCACAATATGTGGCAATTATCTGACAGGAGGGATTTACACGTGGATCAGCGTCCAAAATTACAAAATCAGCATACCAACCTGGCTCTAATTTACCAACTTGGTGGTCCATACCGAGAGAGTATGCCGCATTGGTGGTAAAAAGGGCAAGTGCATCCTCCGGTGTTATGCTTTCGGATAGATTGGGTAAAGAGATCGCGGATTTAATTCCCTGTAGAGGATCAAGTGGCGTGACGGGTGCGTCGCTTCCCCCCGCAACTGTAACTCCGGCGTTAACCAATCTCCTCAAAGGGCTAGTATGGCGCCACCGTTCTCCCAACCTTTGCGCATACATTAGGTCCGGCCCACCCCAGAACGTTTCAAAAACTGGCTGAACACAGAGCAGGAGCCCTAAAGATGAAATCCGTGAAATCAGGTCTTGTGACAATAACTCCGCGTGTTCTATTCGATGTCTTAAATGTTTAATCTGATGTTTCTTTACCACCACCTCATAGCATTTTAAAACCTGTTCAATTGCTCGGTCACCGATGGCGTGAAAAGCAGTTTGTAGTCCCAGTTCACAGCATTTGCTTATGAAGGTGATCAGTTTTTCATCCCGGTGGTATAGTATACCCTTAAATCCAGGTGCATCGGTGTAATCATCTATTAATGCCGCGGTATGGGAGCCAAAGGAACCGTCAATCAGTAAACAACCACCTATTCTATTTAGACCAAAACGCTGGGCTATTTCCGGTTTCCAGGTTTGTAAAAACGGTTCCATCCTTATTGTGGCCGATGATAAGGCATCAACGATTATCTGCCACTCAGCTTCCGTTAATTCATCTGAACCGACCAATGCGGCGAGCACGGTGATACCTCTACTTATAGCGTAGTTAGTGGTGATCGTTATCGCATCCTTAATAATTTCTGATGGCAGTTTTCGTTTCAGAATAGAAGTCAAAGTTTCGAACGCCACTCCCCGTACCACACCGGTTGGTTTCCCCGCCCCATCAAGTTCCAGACCTTCTTGTTGTGTCGTCGGTATCAGAACCAGTGCCGCCGAGTTGCCAATACCAGAATGACCATCAAGTCGATAAACGAAAATAGGTTTTTCTCGGCTAAGCCGATCAAGTTCCCGACGATAAAGATAACGATGTTCTTTTATGGCATCGGGGTCAAAATTAAAGGCAAGCATCACGGGTAAATTCTGCTTTTGTGCATAAGCACCGGCAATGAGATCAAGAACATCGGCAACTGAACGCGCAGGGGAGAGATCGGGAAAAATATCCCTTAGCCCATTTTCTATCGGATGAGCATGACTGTCGATGAACCCTGGGACGATAAAAAAACTGACTGTTGAATTAGGGACCGGAATTATTGCGGCAATTTTCCCCTCATCAATTACCAACTTGCCCGCGTACGGTTTGGCATTTGGTTCGGTGATTAATAAACCAGTTATTACTTCCATCCGGCGAGTGATTATCCCTTTATTAACCTTACTACCACCTCAACATGTGCAGTCTGGGGAAACATATCCAGCGGTTTAATCCGGTCGCATAAGTATCCATACCTTTCAAGGATTGCAAGGTCACGAGCCAGAGTAACGGGATTACAGGAAACATAGATAATGCTTCGGGAATTCAGGTTGGCTATTTGATTGAGCAGTTCGGGAGTACAACCTTTTCGCGGGGGATCAACGATTACCGCATCGGCAGAATCTATTCGACTGATTGATTTATTAACATCACCCTGAATAAACTCAACATTGTTTCTATTCTGCACTTTAGCGTTAAACTGCGCATCGGCAACCGCTGATGGCTCTATCTCAATACCAACCACCTTTCTTACCATCGGAGCAACTACCAGACTTAACATACCTACCCCACTGAACAGATCAATAACCTTTTCCGCACCATCCGGAGCTAAAAGTTCGACAACTTGGCGACATAGTTCCTCTGCTTGACCGATATTAACCTGGAAGAATGAAGTGGCTGATACCCGAAATCTATTGCCTAAAATTTCGTATTCAACATAGCTATTACCAGAAAGCAAAACAGTCTTAGTACCTAAAATACGATCAGTCTTTAGCGGATTGATACTTTGAACCACCCCGGTAATCCGAGGGAGTGCCATTAGTTTTTCTGCAAACTTTTCCTTAAGTTTTCGCGTTCGCGTTACCACAATTATCAGCGCCCCGTTAGCTTCATTTTGGCGCAATACGATATGTCGGATGTTACCCGAATTGGTAATTTCATCGTACGGCATTTCGCCGGTTTCGAAGATAAGTTGACTGATTTTTGTCCGGAGTTCGTCAAAATATTCTGGATGAAGCAGACAATTGGTTATCTCAATCAACCGATGGCTATTTCGTTGAAAATAACCAATTTTTACAACTTGATTTTTTCTCCTTACTGGGTATTGAGTTTTGTTCCGGTAGCACCACTCAATGGAGTGGCACTTGATATTGTCCACTGGCACATAGATTCTACCGATATGCTGAAGGGCATCGTTAATTAGTAACTTCTTAATAACCAATTGACCAGTGTAGATAATATGCTGCAGTTGACAACCACCACATTGGCCATAAAATTGACATCGAGGTTTTACGCGTAATGGTGATGGGACGATGATTTTTTCTATTCTGGCAACTGCGTAATCTTTTTTCTCCAGAATAATTTGTGCTTTAATCCTTTCGTTGGGAGCAGCAAACCGGACGAATACCTTTTTTCCATTCCAGTTGGCAATACCATCTCCGCCGGGAATCAGTCGTTCGACAAACAGTTCAACCTCTTGGGTCTTCGCGCGGGAATGGCTGGTTACCATTTAGTAATAACCTGACGGACAACCTCACGACAAAGTTTTTCTACCGCCTCCCTTCTGACATCCTCTTCATTTTTGTTCTCCGGGTTATAAGAAATCCGACTGGTGAGCAATCCTGAAAAAAAGGGTTCGTTACGTATTTGGTCAACGGCTTCGACCTCTGCTGACAGTGTAATTTCGTAGGCAGATATATTTTGATCTGCGTCGTATGCAGCAGGGGTTCGTGAAAAATTGACAACCATCAGTGAAATTATAAGGTCGGCCTGTTCAACGTTAGTAACCCGCAGGCTGCGATCGGAATTGAAAACCCGGGGAAGGATTATACCGATTTCTTCAGCCAACCCTGGTTGAGTCGTGAAATTTTCTATTGAGGCAATGGCTACCGTGCGTAGATGAGATGGAAGTAGGGAACGGGTAGAGTAACCGCAATGCAGCAGAAGAAGCAGAAGGGGAAAAACCAATTGCTCTGGGCATCGTTTAACCATCAAAGGGAAAAATTTTTACAGACATCTTCAGCTACTTTTCTGCCTGAAAGAAGCATGCCACCAAATATTGGACCCATCCTTGGCCCACCAAATACAGCATTCGCTGCCATCCCGGCTACCCATAATCCCGGATATAATTCTCTGGTATTTTCGAGCGTCAATTTTTCTGCCATATCCGCCCACATTGGTTTTTCGCCTTCCACACCACCGGAAATGGTATTCAGTCGCACCCGAGCCTTTTTAACGAGTCGATTAACTACTTCTGATGCGTGACCGGTTGCATCAATTACCACCTCAGCTTTTATTGTCAGCGGGTCAACGTGGAGATGAGCAAGCTCCACCGCACTCCAGTTAATTACCAATCCACAGACTCGAGCCTCAATCAAAAGTACATCCTCAACACTGATAAGATTGAATATCTTGACTCCCGCATGTGCCACTTTTGCCAGAAGACAACCTAATGTTTCCAATGCGTCGGCAACGAAATAACCCGGTAATCGTTCCTGGTATCTTACCCCGAGTTCTTTTAAAATATCGGTAGCCTCCTGCTGAACTACAATATTAGAGAACATCATGCCACCGCCCGGCATACCGCCTCCGGGTTTCAATGCGCGTTCAAAGACTACGGTCTTAAATCCACTTTCCGCTATTTTCCAGGCGGCAGTCAAGCCAGCCGGTCCAGCACCAACAACTGCTACGTCAACATTGAGAGAATTAAGCAATTGTTCAAAGTAATGTTCAATAATTGCGCGTGATATTTCCGTATCAGATATTCTATTACTCATTTTGATAAGTGTAATCGTTATATAATACAAGTCAATATATTTGCTTATTGACTATTCTAAATAGCCTCATTATAATCTTATTAAATGAATCACAAAAATCGTTACGGTGCCGTTGAAATTCCCATCCCGGAAATTCGCCTGCTTGCTGCCTTGGGTTACCTTCCTTTGCTCTTTTTTCTACCGCTGCTGATTCGTCCCAGAGACCGGTTTTGCGCATTCCACGGTGTCCAAAGTCTAATACTCCTAATCATATTCGTAATCTTCTGGATAGTGGTGTATATTCTAAACTTCCTTCTTGGAAAAGTTTTGGGTAATGTAATTATTCTCGGCTTTGTATTCAAGATAGCAGCCTGGATGATTCACTATTTATTAGGAACCTTGCTTTCTCTTGGTTATATACTGGTAATTCTCTACTGTTTTATAAAAGCAGCCGCTGGCGAGTTATGGCATATCCCGGCACTGGGAAAGTATGCTGAACGGCTGCTGCGTAGATCACAATAAAGAAAAAAGGAGGAAAAAATGACAGAAGAAAAAAAGATTGAACAATCCGTAACCGGTAGCGAAGTTATCGAAAAAGGCAAGGGTTTAGCATGGCTGTCATACTTAGGGATACTGTGGTTAGTACCACTACTGGCGATGAAAGAAAACGAATATTGTAAATACCATGTCAAACAAGGTATAATGCTTACTATCTGGTTTGTAGCAATCAGTATTGTTGGCGCGATTCCCTTTATCGGCTGGTTTGTGATCTGGCCACTTGGATATATTTTCGGCATCGTTATGGCAATCATGGGTATAATAAACTCTGCCACCGGCAAGTACTGGAGAATGCCACTACTCGGCGACCTTACAGCAAACTGGTTCAAGTTTTAATACCGCCGTCAATTTCTGATAATATATATTATGTAAACTAAATTTAAATCCTTTAAACTCAACACAACTATCTAGCTACCTCTCCCTTACTACTCTGTAATAATACTCGATAAGCCGTGTGGCAGCTGCTTCCCATAAAAAGTTGCTGTAAATATGCTCCTTTAAGTGCGGCGTTTGGGATTTATAGTAACAACTTATCACTGCCCGTTCGATTGAATTTTCTGATTTAGGTTCCAGGTAAGTTGCATGGTCTCCGAAATACTCCTGCGTACCTCCGTAACGGGTAATACATACCTTGGCTCCTGCCAGACCGGCTTCTAGCGCCGCCAACCCGGGCGTTTCATAGAAAGATGGCAATACAAAAGTATTACAAGCAGCATAGGCGGAAATTAATAATGGAGAGTCATTAGGCATCTCAGTTAACAACCTGATATTGGGTGAACTATTGATAATTTCCTGACACTTACTGGCGTATGAAGTATTTAATACCCTGCCAATTAAAACCGCTGGCATCTGGTGTCTCTTTAATATCCTTAATAATGGCAAAAGATTTTTTCTGCCGTAGCCGATATGACCTACGTATAACACAAAGTTTTCCAGGCTAAATTCCTGATAAAATCTTTCCGGTGAAGCATAGTAAAATCGCCTATCAACACCATTGGGAATCTTACCGATTTTTTCTTCCGGTATGCCAAAGGATTTGAGAATTAATTTTTTCTCCTCTCCGGTATTTACCAAAACTAAATCTGCCATCTGACATAACTGTTGGCAGTAAAGATGCTCTGACCATATCCCCCAAAACCGGTGGCTGAGTTCTGTCAGTTCTGTTACTATTCGCAGTTTGGAAGGTGTTAGCCGACTGAAAAACACAGGGGTAACTATCAATTTTATTCCTAACTGTTTTACCGCTCTACCAAGATGGTAGGTACCGTTATGTGCCCCAAACAGGTGAAATAAGTCATACTCCCTAAAATCGTATTTTCTCCAAGGATTAAAAAGTTCGACTTCTACGCCCAGTTTTATTAGTTCTTCACTAAGAAAACGAACCTGAATATCTACTCCCCCCCCCAAAAATCCAATTGCTGAAAAGGAACCAAAAATGACTTTCATAATTTATCGCAATCTTTGTTGCAACGAACGAATTAAATTCTGACACTTTACTCGCACACTAAACTGCCCGGTATTAATTTCTTCTCTTTCAAATTCTAAGACTGAAACTGGAAGCCATTCCAGATCTTGAAGTTGATATCGACCCGAAACTAAGGGCAGGTATGCAATCATATTATCTTTCTCAATTACTAGCGAAATGTCAGCATCATCACAGTCGGTGGCTAACACCACCTCTTCTTTCTCAAACTCGACACAGTAGTTTACCCTTTCCCTCTTTCGCCACCACCGCCAGTAATCAGTCATTGTTAACCAGTTACCACAGCGTGCCAAACCATAACTGATAATCTCATTAACCACATCCGAATAACGAACTATCGTGCTTGGATGGTCGTACAGAAAACATGGTTCTTCTCTTGCAACCTGTAAATCAATGACCCTTTTGTAATATTCGACCATCTGCGACGGCGGCATCTTTGCCCACGCTAATCGACCAATAGCAACTGGATGAACCGGAATTTGTATAACCGACGATATCTGGCCATCTATTACCGGCCTTGAAGGCAAGTCGTCATAAGCATATCCAAACTCGGAAGAATACTTAAAACCAATTTCCCCATACGCTCGATTCAGATTTTCATTCCAGATGCCATACGGTGCAGCAACGCCAACAGGCTCAATACCTAATAACTTTAATAATTTTAGAGCTTTAGAGAAATTAGTTATATTACGCTTTAAATCACGATATACTTTATGCTCGTGACAATGGACCTGAATATCCTGACCATTTAAAATTTCTTTCAGCGCATTCATTCTCGCCGATAAGTTATAAGTCATAATAAACCAGGTCCATTTCATCCCATAACGGTGGGCAATTTGGACGCAATTAGCGATCTCCTGAACTGAACTGAAATCGGTATCCACGCGAAAACCGAACAGCGATCTATTGCCGCTTGGTACATAGGAAAGACGGCAATAGGGTAATTGCAAATTTTGGAGAAAGTTACGGAGACAATTGGCGACCAATCTCCTCCCCCCCCCTCGATCTGCTACTGCTACGGTTTCGAAGGGATATCTTTTACCTTTACTGTAGAATTGTTTTAACCGACTGGCACGATGGGATAGTAATCCGGAGAGTTTTAATGGCAGGACCATTTTTGTATTATTGTAATAAACGAAAGGGGTGTTTTTGTCCGTCCGACCAATCGTTGCTGATTTAGGAATCAGACATTTATAGTTGATATCCACCACACCAAGATTCCGAAAAAAACCGGTATCATCAGGGAAAACATACTTTATTACAACCGGCTGAGAGTCATTTTGATCCTCCTCTAAGAGATCCTCTTTGGTACTGATGATCACCTGCGTTTCATTTTGTTTTATGAAGATCTTTGTCTTAGGAATATCTTCCGTAGCAATGGGAACTCCTTCCTGCTCTAGAATCATTTTTAAGTAAATATCAGGATTTATTAATATCAACATTCAGTTACTAAGACCACCAGTTAAGCGCTGATAGATTGATAACAGGGTCTGGGCAGCAAATTCCCAATTATATTTTGTTTGCGCCATTTTTCTGCCTGCCAACCCCCTTTTAATTGCTTCCGCAGGATTAGCCAGAATCTGCTCCATTGTTCGAGCGATTTCTGCTGAATTACGAGAATCAACTAACCAACCACATCCAGAACTTTGGACGATTCGACTTATTTCCGGAAAATTACTGGCAATCACCGCCAATCCCGCAACCATAAATTCAAACAGTTTGCTGGGTTGGTTTGTCCAGTCATTTCCTCTATCCGGTTGAAGAAGTATCACTCCGGCAAGACAAGGCTTTAATAGTTCAAAAACATCGGAATAAGAATCGACACGCTCAACGAATTGCACGTTTTCAACCAGCCTATTTGCCCTGATAAAATCTCTGCTCCAGGATTCGAAATCGTCATACGGGTCAAACTCCCCTCTGACCAGCAGGCGGACTGATGGATATCGTACTTTAACGGTCGCGATTGCTTGCAATAGTCTGTCAAATCCTCGCGGCCGACAGATAAGTCCAGTGTACACAAAGCAAGTATCTCGCTGATTAAGTGGAGCTTTTACCAGTTCAACCGGTGCATAATTGGGTACCAGTTTAGGTATCCTCTTGCGTCGAAAAAACCGTGTTGAACGTAATCGATTAGTCTCGATGATCTCGTCAGCTTGTTGCGTTGCTCGATATTCAAGATAGGTTACCATTCCCCACCCTATTAGCCGCAATAACCAAGGAAAATCTTTGCGATCAAGATAGGTCTGTGGAAACCATTCGGTTGAGTCGTAAATCAACTTGACCTGGGGACATCTCTTTTTTATTTTAAAACCAATCCACAGCGCCCAGGGATCAAAACAATGATAAATCTCTGCCCTTTGATCCAGAGCGCGCCCGGCAATATCTCGCATGGTATTAATTTTCGAGAAGCCGCGTTGTTCTTTAATCTGAAAGATTTTTATTCCGTTTTTGGTAAAAACTCCAGTATGCTTGCCTAAACCAATTATGATAACCCGATAACCTGCTTTTTGCAAAGAGCGTGCTTCACGATCCAAAAAACGGCTGTAATCCGCTGGATAAGAGGCAGTCAAGAAACAGACAGTTTTTGGGTTATCCATTCAATTTATGAACTTGAGAATCAGCCGCTGGTTTCTGCTGATTTGTCTTTTGATGTTGAATCAACCGGTAGCTGTCCTAACATCCGAAGACACTCTCGGGCAGTGTTGGTATGAATTTCAGCCGTATCTTGTGTTTTTAATGCGTACCCACCAGCAAGGACAGGCAAAACCGGTATTTTTGCCTTATAACAATTTTCGATCACAATTCGGTCGCGCAGTGCCAGCCCCTCTTTTGTTAAACGCAATGTGCCCAACTGATCGTCAACATAGGGGTCTGCGCCAGCCACATAAATAACGAATTCTGGTTTATGTTCAGTGATAATTTTGGGTACAGCATATTGCAAATGACAGTTATACTCTTCATCGCCAGTTTCATCAGCCAAACCGATGTCCCAAGACGACCGTTCTTTAATTGGGTATAAATGCTCCTGATGAATAGAAAAGGTAAACACCCGCGGATCATCCTGAAATACCCGAGCGGTACCATTCCCTTGGTGTAGGTCACAGTCAATCACCGCAACGCGTTGAGCTTTACCTTCTTTCATTAATTTTTTAATCGCCACCGCGATGTCATTGATGTAACAGAATCCCTCGGCGTGGTCCGAAAAAGCATGATGAAACCCTCCGCCGATATGCATGGCAATTCCATCGTCTAAAGCAAAATTAGCGGCAAGAATCGTACCCGAGGTATGAAGCATATAGCCATAGATTATTTCCCAAGTTAGCGGCAATTCTGATCGCACCGTCCTCGCTGTCCAGCGTAAATTAAGCATATCATCGACATATTCCTTAGTATGGACAAGACGAATATCATCAACTGATGGCTCTGGGGGTTCGTAAAAATCGTTCTCTTGGGCTAAACCCTGTGCCAACAGTATCTGCTTTACCATTTTATATTTATCGGTAGGAAAAACATGAACGCCGATATTAAAATGATAACGCTCTGAATAAACAAATCTCATAACATTACTCCCCTAACTCAAATCACAAGATTTAATTTTTATTATAAGTCAAATTACCTCGCTGTCAAATTTTTGTTAATCGTATTTTGGTTTTTTATAACATTATCTGCGAAGCCACTGAAACCAACCGCCCTTAGTGCTCATTATATTATATAAAACAGCTATAACTAATTGTCGACACTTTACTTAATCAAAATAAATTATATAATTCAATCATCACAATGAAGGTTAACATTCATCATACGACGATTATCGGTATCCGTCGGGATAACAAAGTCGCCATGGCGTCTGACGGTCAGATAACTTTAGGTGACACTATTATTAAGCGATCAGCCCGAAAAATAAGAAAACTCCATAACAATCAGGTATTAGTGGGTTTTGCCGGAGCTACTGCTGATGCTTTTACACTCTTTGAGCGGTTTGAAGCAAAACTTGGAGAATTCAGTGGTAATTTACCCAGGGCAGTTGTTGAACTTGCCAAAGACTGGCGGACTGATCGTGTACTCCGGCGCCTCGAAGCACTTTTAGGAATTATGGATCGTCAGTATTCCTATGTGGTTTCTGGTTCCGGAGATGTTATCGAGCCGGATGACGGTATCGTGGCTATCGGTTCTGGAGGTACTTACGCCTTAATTGTCGCTCGTTTGCTTTTAAAGTATACGCCTCTTTCAGTTGCTGAAATCGCTCAAGAAGCGATAAAACAAGCAGCTGCGGTCTGTATCTACACTAATCCCGAAATTTATCTGGAAACAATCTAAATTCCCAGCACCTCTGACATCGAGTAAAGTCCTGGTGGTTGAGACACGATCCAGCGCACGGCACGAATAACTCCCGCAGCAAAAGCACCTCGATTTTCCGCCTTATGAACTAACTCGATCCGTTCCCCAGGACCGCCGAAGATTATCTTATGTTCTCCCACTACTTCACCGGTTCTAATCGAAATCACCTGAATATTTCTCTTCCCTATTTGTTCCTGCATCGCTGTACTCAGTAATTGAGCGGTGCCAGACGGTGCATCCCTTTTTGCCTTGTGGTGGGTTTCAATAAGATGAATGTCATAATCAGCCCCCAAAAGTCTCACCATTTCAACACAGATTTTTTTAATTACACCAACGCCAACTGAAAAATTTGGGGCATAGACCACCGGGATTTTTCTCGCTGCATTAAAAAGTTGTTGCATCTGAGTAGATTGCCAACCGGTAACACCGGTAATAAACGGCTTGCCGTGATCAACACATTGTAGAGCATTCCTTATTACTACCGCCGGAATAGAAAAATCGACCACGACATCACTCTCGTCAATAAGGTGAATTAAATCGGAAACAATCTGCCCGACTCCAACGTTTGTACCAATGAGAGAATGCGCAGGTGCTTCCACTCCGCCCACCAGTTGCAAATCACCTTGTATAGTAACCAGACGCGCAATTTCCTTTCCCATTCTGCCCGCAATCCCCACAATTACCACCCTAATCATCCTAATAATCCGTAATTTTTTAATGCCTCAAGCAGGAATGGCAGGCTTTGCTGACTTAGCGATACCAGTGGCAGCCTCGGATCACCTGCCGACATACCCAAAATATTCATCGCTGCCTTTACCGGAATCGGATTACTTTCAACAAAAAGCGCTTTGATCAGTGGAAAAAGTTTCTGGTGTATCTTGCGCGCATTCTCAATTCTCCCCCTCAAATACTCATCGACCATCTGCTGGACATCCCGAGGAACGACATTGGAAACAACCGAAATCACCCCTTTGCCACCAACCGCAAGAATCGGTAAAGTTAGTGAATCATCGCCCGAAAGCAAACTGACCCGATCAGCACAACGGATAAGGATTTCAGTGCATTGATCAAGGTTACCTGAAGCCTCCTTTATTGCTACGATATTTTCACAATCTCTAACCAGTTTTTCAATCGTGTGGGGGGCAATATTTATCACGCTCCGCGGCGGAATATTATAGATTATTACCGGAAGCCTGGTTGCTTCGGCACAGGCACGAAAGTGACGGTAAAGCCCATCTTGCGTTGGTTTATTATAATATGGAGCAACGACCAGTACTGCATCAACCCCAAGTTCCTCCGCTCGTCTTATCTGTTTAATTGATTTATCAGTAGAATTTGTTCCTGCTCCAGCGGCGACCACCACCTTTCCCCTCGCGGTAGCAACCGTGGTTGAAATCACTGCCTCCCATTCTAACTCCGTTAATGTTGGTGCCTCGCCGGTCGAACCACAAGCCAGTACACCTTTGACCCCGTTCTGCAATTGAAAAAGGATATTTTTCTTTAACCCATCAATATTTACCCGACCATTTTCGAAAGGGGTTATTAATGCGGTAATACAACCAGAAAACATTGAACCTCCTTTGAACTAATTTATTTTATAACGGCATGTTAATATTTGTCTGCTGGTTAGAACCACCGATGCCCAAAATGCTGTCAACCTCAGCACCGGTGAGCACTTCTTTTTCCCGTAATGCCCGGGCAAGAGAATCCAATTTATCGCGATTTTCGCTTATAAGCTGATAAACCCGTTCCGCCTGGCTATCAACAAAACGTTTGATCTCAGAATCGATTATCTGCGCAGTCTCCTCGGAAAATGTCCTATGCAACCCAAGTTCCCGACCCAAAAAAATCTCTTCGCCCCCTTTCCCAAAAGTCAGGGGGCCGACTTTTTCACTCATTCCCCATTCTGTAACCATCTTTCGGGATAATGTTGTGGCACGTTCAATGTCGTCCCGGGACCCAGTAGAAATATCCCCAAAAACAATCTGCTCAGCTGCTCGGCCACCTAATATCACTGCCAGTTGATTTAAACAATACTCACGAGAATAAATGCGCTTATCATCTAATGGCAACTGTTGGGTTAAACCCAATGCCCGACCTCTGGGGATGATGGTTACCTTGTGGATGGGATCAGTACCGGGTATCAGGCGCGAAACCAAAGCATGTCCTGCTTCGTGGTAGGCAATCCATCTTTTCTCCTCATCGCTGATCAATAAACTTCGACGCTCCACGCCCATAAGAACCTTATCCTTAGCATCTTCAAAATCCGCCATTGTAACTGCCGAACGCCCCCTTCTCGCCGCCAATAACGCCGCCTCGTTCACCATATTGGCTAAATCCGCACCGGAGAATCCCGGCGTGCTGCGTGCTAAGATTGAGACATCCAGGTCGGAACCAACGGTAATCTTTCGGATGTGCACTCGCAAGATCCCTTCTCGTCCCAGGACATCCGGTAAATCAACGACAATCTGACGGTCAAACCTACCCGGCCGTAACAATGCGGAATCTAAAATATCGGGTCGGTTAGTAGCCGCCATAATTATTACACCATCGGTTGTCTCAAAACCGTCCATCTCAACGAGCAGTTGATTAAGTGTCTGTTCCCGTTCATCGTGTCCACCACCTAACCCCGCACCTCGTTGTCTTCCCACCGCGTCGATCTCGTCAATAAATATAATACAAGGAGCATTTCGTTTCGCCTGGTCAAATAAGTCCCTGACCCGAGCAGCACCAACTCCAACAAACATTTCAACAAAATCAGACCCAGAAATCGAAAGGAAAGGTACGCCGGCTTCTCCGGCAACCGCTTTGGCTAACAGAGTCTTCCCAGTACCGGTAGGACCAACTAACAAAACTCCTTTGGGAATTTTCCCCCCCAACCTTTGAAACTTCTGGGGCGCCTTCAAAAAGGCGATAATTTCTTTCAATTCCTCTTTTGCCTCATCTACACCAGCAACATCGTTGAAAGTAATATTGGGACGGTCGGATGTTATCACACGCGCCCGCGATCGACCAAATGTGAATGCCCGATCCTGACCAGAACTCATCCGACGCATAAAAAGAATCCAAAAACCAATTACCAAAACCCAAGGTATGATTGAAAGCAAAATAGTCGGCCACTGGGAACGTTCGCGCGCGTCAATGTAGACATCGTTTTTTAATAATCGGGAAATTAATTCCTGGTCCCCTTGAGGTGCGGTTGTTTTGAAATCCAAGTAACGCTTGCCTTTTGTCGAGGTTGCTTCGCTCGGTTGACGGAACGTACCCAATATCTCCTGCTCGGTTATAGTGACCTTGAGGACATTTCTCGCTTCAACCTGTTTAATAAACTCCGTATAGGTAATTCTCGGGGCACTCGTCCGTCGCGGCATCACCCAGGTCCAAATGACCCAAGCGGTAGCAAAAATCAGTACCCACACGAGTAATGAACTGATCGCGCGCCCAGCATTTGGTTTAACTGGATTCAATTAACCTCCTACTAAATTAAACATTTTTTGGTAAAAACGCGCCCTCCCCGTCTTAACACCAACTTCTCTTTTGTAATTAACGCAGTAATTTTTGCTCTCAACTGATGCGACCCAAGACAACCACGTTCACTAAGATCAATCAGCTTTTCCACCCCCCCCGCATCAAGTTCTGGGGCAATAAGCCGAACGAGTCTTCGTCTCAAGATTATATTATACGAATTTAATTTGTTAATGTCAATTGACACATGATTATGAATCTCAACATTCATTTTATCCAGTATCTTTTGGGCAAGCGAATTCAAAAACCGGTCTTCAGCACGAAGCAACTCTCCAGTGCGTAATACCGTTTCGCATATTGAGGGGTTAATCTGTTTCAGAACCGGGACGATCCGTTGTCGGATGAGATTACGGGTAAAATTGATGTCCTCATTGCTTTCATCCTCGATCCATTCAATCCCCCTAGCGTGTAGAAACTGCCGGATCGCCAGCCGATTGATCTTCAGCAACGGACGGATGAAAACTCCGCGCCGTACCGGAATGCCTGAAATTCCGCGTAAACCAGTACCCCGGCTCAAATTAATCAACACCGTTTCCAGATTGTCATCCGCATTATGCCCCAGCGCCACCGCGGTACATTTCAATCTCTTTGCCGTGAGTTGGTAATGATGATAACGCAAACACCGGGCCGACTCCTCAATACTCAACTTATGCCTTTGGGCATAACTTTTAACATCTACCCTAACAACTTTGAGTTTTATTTTCCTTTGCTGACATACTCTCTTTACAAAGTCTTCATCCCGTTGGGCATTTTTTCTTAAAAGATGATTGATATGAATGGCATAAAGTTCCAGGTTAAACTTCGGGCTGATTATCCTTAAGAGCTCCAGCAAACAAATTGAGTCTGCCCCTCCAGAGATTCCGACTAAGATCCGGCCGTTAGATGACAAAAGCCGATGCTCATTTACTGTATCAACGAATTGGTGAAAAACCGATAACCTTTTCACAATAAAATATTAATGTCTTTAATCACCCAATCAACATCTTTCTCAAAAGTGGAGAAATACCGATAACTATTTTTCATTTCCGGCAGGCCAAAATTGAAGAAAACAGATGGACGGTAAAATTATTGTATTTGCAATTTAAATCTATCAGACCATGGAGATTCAGCTCGGTCAATATCTTTTGCCTTGACTTTGATAAAATAAGTACCGGTATCGGAGTAAATATGCGCACGTGTTATCGTTTCGCCACTGGGGAAAAATGGTGACCACCGCGGTTTAGTAGTATCCCCCCATTCAATTAAATAACAAATGTTGTTGTCTTCTGGGTCAATGGAAAAGACCTTTATATATGTAGTATCACCTTTTCGAGTAGTATTGCGTCCGCTAATAACTGGTTTTTCTGGTGCAAGATTCTTAAAACACCCGAATACAACCAGCAAAAACAGGAAAACCGAAAAAATGGTTGTAGTAAACCCTACAAATTTAACGGAGAAAAAGAAATTTTTGGTTGAATTTGCTTTCATTTTTACCATCCTTCACTTTTAAACGACAAAAATAAATGCCCATTGACAGCCCGGTGTTAGAAATCGTTAATTTATGCTGACCAGCAGGTTTGTACCCTTGTGTTATTGTCAGTACCCGGCGGCCAACAATGTCAAACAAACCGAGATCAACCTGGGCTGATTGGGCTAATGTGAAATAAATTGATGCAGTCCTATGACATGGATTGGGGAAAATTTTATTTAGACCGGTTATTAGCAAAATCGGATTACCCTCTTCGACAGCAGTCAAACCGGAAATGCCAATGGAAAAATAGGCAGTTGTAAAATAATTACGCCCCAATATTAAGAGAGAGAAATTAGCAATCGAATCCCTTGGGTTCTGACTGATGGCACAGCGAAAAGGAGTAGAGCTGTTGTTAACCGAAGAACCGGGAACAATCGTGCCGAACTGAACGGTGGAATCAATGACTACCGCGTCATCAATTGAACGAACGGTTACAGAAACATCTTGTGCTGGTATTGTACCCCGGTTGAATATCGTGATAGTGAAATCCAAAGTTTCGCCTGATTCAAAAAACCCATTTCGGTTACCGTGTAGACTATCTGTAATCGAAACTCCGGACAATATCAGCCAGGGACTGTGTTGAAAAACCGGGGGATTGGTCGTGAACTTTATCGTCCGCTCTGCCTGCAAGTAAGCAGCGGTAGCGTCATAAAGATTGTTATAAAGATATTGAATGCCGGCTGTTTCGGTGGCGTCTTCGATACCTACCGTGCAACTGGAGTTAAGTGAAACCCGCTGATATTGGAAAACAATCTCTCCGTCTCCGGTCGTCGTTGGATAATAATCCGGATCATAGATAATTACCTGAAACGTCTCTCGAATATTGGGCAGGTCGTAATGAGCGAATTCCTTGAACTCGATGATAAAACGATGATTACTGGTATCGTAATATTGATATGCTGTGCCGTAACCATTACGGTTTTCATCGGGGTTTAAATCGTCCCAAAAAGGAGCAATCATCAGCGGTGGACCAACGGTATCAGGAATCGGACGATTATTACCTGATCGGTAAGTGGTGTGCCTAAGAGCAAGAAAGCCGTTAGAGCAGATAGAGATAAAACTGTCGACAAAACCGTAAAGTTTAAAATCAAAAGGGAGCTGTAAAGTACGGGTTACCGCATCAGAATCCGAAACTGCCGGAACTGGTTCACCAGGCCCCGGCGGAGCAAGCTCAAACCATTGATAAATTGGTGCCCGACCAGAAGCGGTATCAGTATCATCATAGCACCAGTAACCGTAGTTGTCCGGACCAGTTGGTTCATTAGCCATTCCTGGCTCAGATAGAAGAATAAAACTGAATGTATCACGATAGTAGTAGGTACCACCAAACCCCAAAACACGCACTACAAAACGAACCTGCCGGTTTGGAGACATCCCCGGACCAATTGAAATCGCAAACTGGTCATATTCATTACTTTTATTCTCTCCAGCAAGAACTTCTCCGTAATATGAAAGCGAATCTACAATATAAACATTCGAATCTGCGCAACTCAAGATACCGACTACCGCCTGCAAACCACCTCCCCCCTGATTTTCGACATTAAGCCGAATTCTACCGCTTTCCAATCTTCCCATTCTGCCGTTATTATTGCCATTTGGCAAAGAATCATTAAAGAACAAAGAATGGCAAACAATTCTCCCCGCCCGAACTACCAGGTTTAATGCGCTTAACCAGGAATCACCCGCGGCATCGCGTAGTATAAGTGTCCCATACAGGCTATCCCCTTCATTAGTTATGCTATCAACGAATAGTTCGAATGGATCACCCGTACGGACTGATTCCGGTTCAATTGAACCAAACCAGGCAGTGCTGTCGTGGATAATTGTGTATGGGGTATTTATACGGAGTGTCGCCTCGACTTCGCTAGCGGTAATACCACCCACATTAAGCAGACTGATATAGATACGACATCGTTCACCAGGATTGATTACACCATCTTGATTACCGCTATAATCATCAAAATGGGTATGTGTAACAATTAAATAAGGAGACCCGCTGGCAATTACCTGAACAGTCTTTTCCCAAGGCAAAAGATTTCTTCCGGTAACTACCAAGTCCATGATACCAATGTGTGTTGGGTTAATGTTAAGATATATCCTACCCTGTTCGTCGGTAACACCGGTAGTATAAATAACGCTATCCATTGAAAGACAAACAGTGGCACCGAAAACTGGCTGCCCGTTTTTAGTAACCTCAACTGTATAGACCTGAGGTATCATTTGAATAACTGAATCGTATACCACCTCAATCCGCTGTGGCTTTTCAGTCCAAATATTAAGTTCTGGATCACCCAAAAGATTCCACTCCTCATATCTTGCTTGCTGATGATAAATTGAATCACAGCGCCATCTGCCGCGCAAAGTCGCTCGCCCTAATTGGGTTATCTTTTCGTCAAATAGCGCCTTTAAAAACCCCCGAAAAACAGCACTGCGGTAATGAGCGATCCCGCTACCTGTACCAGTTGTACCAAAATAAGCAATCGCACCACCTAAACTCTGAGGATTCCCCGCCCGAACAAATTTATCACCGTACATAGAACCACTTGGTTCAAGGACTATTGTCGCACAGGTTGCACCAATCACCAAAGGCATTTTCATTCCGTTAACCCAAGAAAAGGGATTGATAGTATTGAACGGCGTCCACCAGGTTCCAACCCCTTGCCCACGATAGGTCAAAAACGCCCTTCCATCGTTAACCGCATTCGTTACATCACTACTGCTGTTTCCCCGATTAGCGCTGAAAGAATCGATAAGAATGTAACCAGTATTTTGACCATACTCATGAAGTAAACGGGAATCGGCCCAGTATAAGGTATCGTCAGGTGCGTTATCTTCACGCACGCAGGTTGTCATCTTGAGTAACCACAATGAGTCATTAACAAACGGCTGTCTTTCATAGGCCAGGACCTTTGCTACCATTGTTGAACATTCTCTGGCAGTGGTAGCAAAAAATCGACCAACTGAAATTTCCATCACATAGTCTCCGGACATGTTACCATAGTAACAGTCAGTATAACTGCCATAAGCAGGAATCTGAGCCGGCGAACCAGCTAATAACACATATTCCGGCTTGATAGGCCAATTGTTGTAAGCATTGCGTATATAGGACTGTATCTGAGTTGGGTTGTTGCCGATCTGTGATACCGGTACAATCTTAGCTAAAAAACCCTTTTTTGTCTTCCAGTGAGCAATCGGCTGTAAAATCGGAACATAAGGATCGTAGGCAATAATCAAATATTTAGCACCCTGCTCAGCAAAAATCAATGCAGTTGATAAAAGAAGCAGTAGAACCGTCTTTTGTGGTTTCATCACCTGACTATCAACTTGTGGATGGATTTTTTTGTATCACTTGACAGAACAAAATAAACCCCGGACCGCAGTTGATAACCACTGTTCAAATCAGGAAAAAGTTTCCCCAATTTGCGGCCGCTAACATCGAATAAATAACTGACACTGTAGCCTTGGGGCAGAGCAAAAGTTTTTGAATAAAAGGTAGGTAGGCTCTTGGGAGGTTCCGCGGAAGACAAATCCTCCTGCACGCCTACTATACTAACCTCCCAATTTTCCCCTCCATCAGTGGTTCTTATTACCATTCCGTTACCGACTGCTATTCCCCGTAACGAATCGGCAAAATCAATATCAAAAAGCGTGGACTCCGCGGGTGAACTTTGTAGCATCCAAGTGTTGCCACCATCTGAGGTATAAATAATCGTTCCATTTCTGCCACATGCCCAACCTTTTGTAGCACTGACGAATTTAATCGCCCGCAAAAACCTTGTCTCCTCAGGCACCCTTTGCTCGCGCCAGCTGTTTCCGCCGTCACTAGTATGGAGAACCACGGCACGAAAATTACGGTCATCACCTCCAACCACCCAACCATTATTTTCATCGCCAAAAAAGACATCATAGAAATCATATGTCGTATCTCGCCGCAAAATTACCCAGGAATTACCTCCGTCAGTTGTTTTTGCTATTACCCCCTGTCCTCCAAGAAAGGTATCACCTGTTGGCCAATGACCAGCCACAAGAAACCCGATATTTCTGTTAACAAAATAAACTCCTTGAAACTCAGCAGTATCACCACTAGGAAACGGAGGGATCGGCAAAAATACCTGCTCCCAGTTTTCTCCGCCATCAGTTGTTTTAAGTTGCACAATGTCCCCTCCGGCTGCCCAGCCAAACTCGCTATCAACAAATCTTATCCTCGCCGCATGTTTGGGTCCCCCGAGGTTTTTCCTCTCCCAGCTATCCCCACCATCAGTGGTTCTCCAGATATCCCCAGTTCTACCACAGGTCCATCCCGAATCAGCTGTAAGAAAAAATATATCGAAGAAATCTCGGATCGTTGGAATTTCTACTGAATCCCAGTCTAAGCCAAAATTTAAAGAGTAAAAAACCGCCGTTGTCTCGATTGTTACCACCCAGACATCATTGCTACCCGGTGGTGTTGCGACACCGTGAAAAATAAGAGCTTTAACTGGTGAAATTGAAAACACCGCAAAAAACATCAGAGTATCAAGCTTCTTCATCATAAACTTCCCCTTCTATCTAACCACCACTATCCTGCACTCCCTTTTAATAATTTTATCTGATGCTTGAACACCAGTCAAACGCACCAGATAAACTCCAGAACCGATCGGTTTCCCTTTTTGATCAGTTAAATTCCACCATATCCGTTTGTTCTCGAATGGTGGCGTCACTCTGAACTCCCTGACTAACCGGCCGGTAACCGTCCAAACCTGCACCATTCCATTCTGACCGCCAAACTCCAGCCAAACTCCGTGTCTGGTTACAGCCGGATAGGCAATGATATATTCCTTCCTCCTCCCTTTGAATTCTGATACCCCGGTAAATGTATCTGGGGGGTTGGTGGTAAATTTTATTACTCTTCCCGGAATAACCGGCGCCGCCGTAAGGACATATCGATTAGCAAAAGTCCACTCCAAGCCGTCCTTATGATCAGGGCTTTGTATGCCTACTGTTGCGTAGTTATGATTGTTGTTGGGCAAACTGTCGTCATTCCTAACAGACAAATACTGACAGATCATTGGACCATCACCAGTTATCGTATAGTGATGGGATGGTTCATAAAGAATGACTTGAAAGGTTTGCTGTTCTGCTATAATCGGGTTACGAAACCCATGGATATGATAGACATCACTCCACTCGACGATAAACCGATGCTGGTGTTCGTCGTAGTAATAATAAATTCCACTCGCGTTTAGGGTATCACAACGAAAATCATCCCAGAAAACCGCGACGAAACCATCTGGACCTTGTGCCGAGGGTATTGACCAGTTATACGGGTCACTAAACCAACTGTTTCCCATTGCAATGTAACCATTGTCTGATACTGAAATTGTGCGATAATTTCTGCCGTAAAACTTGAATGTAAATGGCAGGTTCACCGCTACCGCCTGATTATCGCCAATCTGCAATCGTGTACCAGAACCACCGCGGTTAGGATCGATTTCCACCCAGTCAAATACCGGGTGTTCCTGATAATTGCTATCTGTGTCATCGTAACCCCAATAGCCATAACGATCCGGGCCCAGCGGTGCGTTAATAACCGGTTCACCCACAACAATCTGAAAATTAACCCGCTGTTTGAAACCTCCATCTCCAGTCAACTCAAGATACATAGTGAATCGGCGGTTTATAGCAAGTTGCGAGTTCGTCTGGAGCACAAAACGGTCAATTTCATTCATTGCTGAATCCTCAATCGGGATATCGCCGAAAGTTCCTATTGAGTCAATCACCGTAATAGCAAAAGGATTAGACGATCGTAAAACACCGATAACATTATGGGCATTAGTTCCGCCGTTATTCCTTACCTTAACACCAATTTCAACAATTTCCCCCGGATCAACATAGCCGTTTGCATCGTAGACTAAATACCTAATTACCTTCAAGGTTGGCGCGTTGGCTAATAAATTGAAATCACAATTCCACATACTGTCACCGCTGTTTATTTGGATCAAAAATGGAATAACTTGGTGACTGGTACAAGTAGGCGAAATATAAACTCGAAATGGAGTAGAACTTGCTTCCTCTCCCGGGGAAAGGGAGCCGTAAACCCGCAGGGAATCAATAACGGTCGCAAAACAGTCTTTCGTTCGTAAAACTGCCTGAACATTATTGGCAGTTAAAGATATGCCATAGTTTTTCAGGACAACTGATAAATCTGTAGTATCTCCGGGGTTAACCACCGCCGGGGAGTGGTGAAAATATCCCACCAGCACACCCCTCTGTTCACCAATGGCCCATCCTAAGTGAGGCTTAAGGTTTTTCCCGGTAACGGTTATAAAAAGAGTATCCGTGGTTGTTGGAGAAATAGTGAACTGCGCTTCACCGCTACTGTTGGTAATCCTTACTTGCTGAAAATCTCCCGGTTTATATAAACATACAATAGCCTCACTGATTGGAGTACCTGTTCTATCCACAACTCGCACAGTAAATTGACCTGTTCCGAGTGGATAGGTATTAGGATAAGAAACTGAAATTTCTTTGGGCGCACTGGTCCACATTTCCATCCCCGGGTCCCCTAGAAGATTGTAAACGTGAAAGTAAATTTTTAAATCTGTTGAATCCTGGGGTAACGGAAAATTTATCAACTGCTCAATTTTCCCCAGATACATTGCTGGTCCAATCGTTGTAATTACCCGATCAAAAATCGCGTTATAAATACCGTAATCCATACAGTTGTTCCAGCGCGTCGATGTACCACTGTAAGAAGCACCCCAGAAAGCAATTCCTCCCTTGGGTGCCGAAGGTGTTCCTGCACGCAGCCACGCCTCACCGAAACAAGGATTAGCCTGATAATTACCGGTACCGCAATAAAGACTGGTAATTATTGGCAGTTTCCAACCGTTATCGAGATTGTAAACATCGGAAATAAAATACTGGGGCCAACCCCAACCTTGGTAATTTCCCCATCCCCTACCATTGATAAAAAGTACCCCGCGGTTGACTATGGTATCAATTATGCCACGACCGGAAGGAATTGGAGGATAGAAGACCGTATCAACATTATTAAAGCCCCTATTTAAAAGTTGTTCCCGAATTCGGCGCTTCGTCACCAATGCTGTAACCGCCGGCGTTCCTCCCTCCTGATAACTGGTACCAACCATCAGCGCCCGGTGAAACCATATGGTATCATCCATAAAAGGGTTAGATTCATAATTGATTATTTTGGCAACCATGCAATCAAGTTCAGAGACATTGGCTGCAGGTAGGCGACCAACAAAAAGGTCCGCAAGATAGTCATCACCATCAACGCAGGAGTAAGGATGATCGGTAACGCAAGATGTGGCACCGGGTGTCGGAAAGGTGGGAATTTTAGTTATCGCACCGACGAGTAATACATAACTTGGCGCCGGTTCCCAACTATTGTACGCGCTATGAATATAACTCCGGATCTGATCACGCTGATTACCCGTTTCTGACGTCTTTTTTACCCAGACTTTAAACCCCTTACGTTCCTTCCATCTTGCGAGCGGCAGAATGTTGTCGTAGAACTCATCGGGAACTATTATCAAATAACCGCCCAGAAAATTTGACCGGTCGTTATCAAATAAATAAGGGAAAATCACGCTTGCCATCTTATTTTTAACATATAACCTATCAATCGAGCGATTGTATCTTATATTAAGAGAAAAATAACATTCTTCTTGAGGAAGAAAAATTATTAATGGAACAACTTTTAAGCCTCCGGCGACCATTACTCTGTCGAACTGCGTTCGATACTCTGGGACTAACCTTACCTCAGGTAAATCCTGATCGACAATAGGAAGTATGACTGTAGCTACCGAATCTGTATCTCGAGTTGAAATAAAGAACTCAATTTGGTTGGAATTTATTGAAACTGTCTGGATGGAGGCAGAGATTAATAGTAAATACAGAAGCAATTAAAACTCCTTTTTCAGTGTTATTATACCCAAATCCCTGTCAACAGCAAAGAAATACTTAGCGTCAGGAATTAACCCCACCGCATAGACGTAAGGAGTTTTTATCTGCGCCATCAGATAAGGTTTTGAGGGATTACTGCAATTAACAACCATAACGCCGCTCGAGCCGCAGACAACGTATAGTAGGCTATCTATTATAGTAAGCGAACTGGCATAACCAGCAAGATCCAAAGCACCAATTTGTACCATATTATAGGTAGGATTAGTAGCATCAACTATGATTATGCCATTTCTACCATCAGCAATATATAAAATTCCATCCTTGAACACCACGCCCCGTGCATTACCCGGTGTGTCAAAAGTACCGATTTGCACTGGTGGGAAGGTATCCGTCCGCCAAGCAGCGATACCCAACTGCTCCAATGCTACAAACAAATACTGACCCGCTGTTACAACACTACGACAGCCGCGCGGATAATAGGATTGAAATCGAAGATTGGGATATCGGGGATCGGAAACATTGACAACTATAAATTGAGCGCCGGCAGCAATGAATGCCCAGGAGTCCTGTACCGCAACATCATAACCGTAACCCGGTTGCGGGTATTCCAATACCCCCACTGTCTTTAAACTTTCAGATCGAGCTACGTTAACAATTAAAAGTTCCTTATATCCATAAGCTACAAAGGCAAATGTGTCTTCCACCGCTACTCCCCAGGCGACATTCAATGAATCCATAACGCTGTTGAGAAAAATCGGAGTTTCCGGATTAGAAATATCGAACACACTTAACCCGGCCTGTCCGTCTGCAATATAAGCTTTGGCACCACTAATCGCTATATCATGCGGATAGCCCTGGGTTTTTACCGAGTTTACTATTAAAAATCTTTGCAGAATAAAACTATCGGTGGTTGACCACTCACTCCAAATACCCTTACTATTTTCTACCCGCACCCGCCAGAAGTACTTACCGTCGGTCTGGAAAAAACGGATAACGGTAGTATCAGCGACTGTGTCCTCCAATGTTAATGATCGAAACTTACTATCGGTTGCTACCTGGAGAAGATACCTTGCACCATCATCAACCGCCTGCCAGACAAAAGTAATTTCCGGGGTATTAAGCACCGCACCATTCTCTGGTATTTTGCCTATGACCTTTCCCGGTACCGGGAGGGGCTTAATACACGACAGGTTTAAAAAAAACGTTAATGACACAGGAACAGATAACATCCGGACGATATTAATCATTTTTTATACCCCTCTTTACTTTAGGAGTTTTTGCAGTTCTACTATCATCTTTCAGTGGAATTCTGATGCCCACTGATATCCTATCTGCCCGATACTCTTTTACTTCCTCAATCTCCTGTTCGTATGGAGAGTTAACATCGCGCCATTCCAACTCAACTCCTGAAATCAGATCAAAATTATTAAACCGGTATGCACCCTGTAACGAAACTACCTGAGTATGGTCAACTCGTCGGTAATGATAACGGTCATCAGGATTTCCCGTTGTATATTTTCGGTTGCAAAACTGATAGCCTGTATTAAGAGTAAAACGTTTAAAAACTCTTGGTGTAGATGATATATCGGCTGTGAGCTTGTGTTCTATGTAGGAGATATCCGGCAACGAGCTCTGTGCCTGTGCTAACCTAAAAGAATATCCTGCTTCAACGGTAAAATTTTTTCTAATCTGATAGTCCAAGCTCCCAGAGAAACGGTGAACCTTAGTATTATAATACTCAAAGGGCTTAACATAATGATAGACTTCAAATGCATAACCTGGTTTGACGTTTATTACCCCAAATTTCCGCTGAAAACCCAAACCAATAACCCGCTCACCGAAACGGCATGGGTAATAATTACTCTTCTGGAACTCCCGGTAATAACGAATAAGATAATTGGGCAACCAGATTCCATAGATTAAAAAATTTCCGAAGACACCAATCTGTTGTTCCAGTTGGCAATTAATTACCCCATAACTTTTTTCCTGATTGACCAGAAACTGATGCCCAGTTATACCTACTCTCATCGTAGTAAATTGGGAAAAGTGGACATTAATTCTGCTTACAAATGTAAAGTCGATGTCATCTGCAGAGGAATAGGGATAACGAGCCGGATTAACCCTAAAACGGTATTCAGTAAGTTCATTCGGCGAGAGGCAAAATAGATTGTTGTTATAGGTAAAGGTGGTATTAATCGAACTGCTGAAACGAGGAAAAGCAATTGAATAGAATGATAAAAGAAAGATCAAAAAACCGACAGCTATTTTATTCATATTTTTCGCTTGGAAGACGCTCAATCGCCATCGAAGCAGTTTTAGCGATTGTCCCGGCAATTGAAACCGCGAATCTATGCTCCCCTTCGCCGATTTTCACTTTTACCTGTTTTTCAACCGAAGGGACAACATTTTTAACCTCTTTGTATTCAGCCTCAAGATCACGAAGCACGCGAAAAGTTCGTTCTTGGATTACTCTTTCCCCCGAAGTTAAACGAAAAACATAACTCTGCCCCCCATTAATTTCCGGTGTGAAGTCAATTCTGAATCGCAACCGCAACCAAGCAGGACCCCTTGTTGCGAAGGAATAAGTTTTATTGGTTTTGATAAGAAAATATCCCGTCTTAACTACTGTCAAACTTTCTTGTTTGACTAATAGATGCAAATCTGGTAAACCGGACAGTGCAATTTCCTCCCATCTCCTTGGTGGCTGGACCTTGAGTCGAACACCGATTGTTTCAGCAGAACCACTATCTAATGCAATTTTGAAGGAGTTAACTCCTTTCGGTAGATTTACATAAAAAGACCGCCATTGTCCCACCGTTTGATTTCTGGGTCCTATGGTAGAAGTGGACGGTTTGGTCTCAAAACGGCAACAACGAACCGAATCTTGGGTAATAAATGACAGAAAATACCAACCGGAATCTGAACTAACTTTTGAGAAAAACATTCTGGTGTAAATTCTTAACCAGAGACCGGTATCAGGAACCTGAGTGATTGTGAAGGTAATCGGCTGCTGTTTGGTCAACAGATAGTAGTTGACCGCGGTCCGTCTTATTACACTTAACTCTACCTGGGAAACGTTTCCCACCGGCTGAATCTGCGTTCCAGCAAGAGATGAACCAACAATGGCAATAAGCAAGTTAACTGTCTCTATTTTCATACCGCTTCGTTTTCCTCTCTTTCTTTTTTTGTTCCCCAATAGTATTCAACATCATACCGAACTACAATTACCAAGAGCAGGACGATAAAAACCACCAGAACCATTGCCAAACGGACCGAGTACCGACGTTCAAAAAACAACCTTCCCCTGCCGATTTCCGGTAGTGGTACCGGCGCCACCGGCAGCCGGTAATCAAGCGCAATTTTACTGGGATTAGCAATATGAATGACAGGCTTACCGGTACTGATACACTGAGCAATTAACCCATTACCTGCCTTGGTGTGACGATTAGTATAAATTTTTGATGGTAATCTTAAAATCGGATTCCCCGAGTTGGTAACCGGCAGACCAGCACTAATAAGCACCCGGCAGTTCCTAAAGAGATTCAATCGGTTTTCGACTGCCTGAAGGAGTGAATCAGAAAATAAAAGCGGAACTTTCAGGGAATCGGCAAGTTTAATAAGAAAATCTCTGCCTTCCGGTGGCAACCCTCTACCATTATCATCCTCGCCGCCCAGCGTTGCAAATCGGGAATGAAAATGCCATAGCCCCGATTTGAGAAGCAGGCGCTCAATTTCCAGCCAAGTATAACCCGGGTAATTTGCCCCCCACATTCCACTGCTTTGCGCGGTAACTATAACTGGCTCCAGTCCGAGCACTTTGCAAACAGCAAGCAGTTGAATGTTCAGCGCCGGAAAGGTACCGTCCCAATTGATCCCTACCGTATCGCCAGGTTTAATACCAAGGCTATTAAGCATTTCGATAATTGCGGCACTAAAATTGGGGTTGGTAGTGGTTAAGGCCGAGCTCAAATCACTACGAGCATAAGTCAGCGACGAAAACTGAAGCCCGATTAAACCGGTGGCGTTAGGATCATTAACAGTATCAATAGATAATCCAATGACATTGAGCCGGTGGTTCTTGACTGTCGTAAAAGCCTTGGTCGAAAGTTGTGCGGCGCTTAGTTTTTGGTCATAGAATCTACTTTTAACCGTGTGCACTGACTTTGATTCAATGAAGAATAATATCAGGCACACCACTGCCAATGTCACAAGCATCCAGCGATTGACCCTTCCTTGTCTTCGACGTATCAGAAACTTCCTCCGGAAATAATGATTATCAAAAGACGAGTGATAACCGCTGCTATCAACATAGTGCTTATCGTCTCCAACACCCCTTGGCGATTCATCCAATAAGCAATGAGGCCGGGAATCACATATCCAATTACACTTAAATCAGCCTGCAGGGTATTAAGTCTTATGGGAGGGGCAATGCGGGTGAAGTATCCAAGCAAATAACCGACCATTACTCCTAAAAGCAACATCCTTCTCCCAAATACCAGCATAAATCGTGATAACAACCTGATAACCAGATAAGTTAACATCGCTACCAGTATCGTAGCAATTACTCGGAATGGCTCCTGAAGTGTTAGGGCGATGTACCCGGGCACAACGATCCCACCGGCGGCAATTCCAATTGTTTCGGTAAGCAAAAAAGATATCAACATTCCCAGACCGATTGTCTCAATTATCATCCAGCTTCCCCCTGCTAACAAAGTAGTTAATCAACCTCTCTCCGTAACCAACAGTATTGCCGGTAGCAAATATCATCGTTTGGTTTCGAGTAAGTTCCCAGACCCGTTCATAAACTATCGCCGGTTCGATCTCCTCCCCCAGGTCAACCATCTTTTCCCGCGGCACACCAATTTGAACCGCTCGATTGAAGAATAACTTAGTTAAACCACCGGTTATCACTATCCAGTCAAAATCCCATTCAGCAATAAGCTCTGCTAATTGACGGGAACGATCTGCCCGATCGCGTCGGCAGTTTACCAAAACAATCCGCTGATCACTCTGTCCCTGCACCATCAACCACAACATTCCGATCGAATCCGGATCATTGGCTGCCAGCGTGTTAACCAGGTTTAGTTCCTTGCCTCGATCTAAAATACGATAACTCCTCATCACCCCACAATCGGGCAAACTACGGTGCATACCTGCCAGTGCAGTCCGACGCTCCACACCCAGACTTTCGCATACAGCAAGCGCTAACGCCACATTCTCCTTATGCTCTATATAGTTGAATCCCGCCATATCTTCGTCAGTTACCGTATTAGGATCAGTTACTGTCATCGACCTAGCAGATCTTGCTCGCTCCTGCAAAATCTTTAAAGGCGCCTCTCTTTCGGCGGTAAAAAAACCACCTTTGACTGGGATAGTATTACTTAAGGCTCTTGCTACATCCATCACGGTCGGACCCATTACATCCAAATGGTCTGCCCTAACATTAGTAATCACACCGTGGGTCGGTCGGATAAGCATCCGGTTCTCAATAAACTGGTATTCCGGAACAAGTGCCATACACTCTATAACCAGCGCTTGTGCCCGGTGTTTTCTTGCCAGACGAACGATTCGCAACTCCTCAATTATATTTGCCTTACCCAGTCTTCTCACAGGATATTCCTCTTGATCACCAACGATGAACCTCGGTTTAGTCCCGGTAACCTTAGCAATGACGTGCAAACCGCCGGCACGCAAACCCGCCGCGATCAATCGAGTTACCGACGATTTCCCACGCGTGCCATTAACCTGGATACGAACCGGAATGGAATTTAGATTATTCAGATGGATTCGGTATTCGATAATGCCGTACAAAACAAAAACCAAAACCAAAATAAAGAGAAAAAGCATATTGTTTACAAAGTATATAAACCCTAAAAGTAGTGTCAAAATTGCTCAACTATTGACAGACATCTTTATCATAATTATTATTTTTCCAATGATAAACCAGAACGTTACGGTCGAATTACTCCGGATGGCAATTACAGGAGAAAAGAAAAGTGCGAACCAGTACTTAAAATTTGCCCTGGAAACTCAAGAACTTTCCGGGAAAAATATGTATATCCTACTAACGATCGACGAACTTCTGCATCGGGAACTATTAGAAAGGATCTTCAACGACCTTCAGTTGGTCGGCAGTTGTTCACCACTTGAAATTCCTGCTACAACCCTCGAAAAAATTGTGCCCAAAATTAACGATAAAACACAACGTATCAAAGGCAAAGCAGGACAAAACGCCTTAGATGCCCTGCTAACTGCCTTAGAACTGGAAACAAACGCCCGTAATTTTTACCGACAGCAGGCAGATAAGACGATCGACGAAACAGCCCGGAAACTTTTTCTGCGCCTCGCCCAGATGGAACAAGCTCACCTGGATATAATTCAAGCAGAAATTGATCATATTCAGGAATTCGGTTTCTGGTTAGGATTTCAGGAATTCACACTGGAGGCAAATCCCTAACTAAACAATTGAACACGTTCTTTAAATGCTATTCCCAATCCCTTTAACTCGGTAAGTATCGGTTGGTAAATATCTCTATGCGTCGGAATCTGGACTCCAGTCAGCCTCAGTTTTCCTTCAAGGAGCATTTTAACTCCAATCGCCGCTGGTAGACTTACGGTTCTCGCCATAGCCGAATCACCACCCGGTTCGCCAAAATCTACAAGTGTCGACTCGATCCTCTCTCCCTGCTGTTCAGAATAAAAAACCTCAAACTGATGATGGAGGATGATCATATCCCGTTCTCCTAACTTATATTGCATCCGCTCCCACATTGTCTTGGCAATTACATCCAAATTAGATCCAGAGTCAAGACCAATGGGTCGTTCATCAAAAAGACCGAGCCAATTTAACCTTTCCAATACCGGATGGCCAATCGGCAGTTTAACTCGCTGGGCAATATCCAATTGCAAATCCCCCCTGCCCGGTACAAACTCCCGTAGCCACTGTCGATACGTCATCTTAGCAATATCCTGTCTGATACGGTCGTCTTTAATCAGTCCTAAGTCACTGATCGCCTGCATCGTTTCGCACCAGCCGCGGTTACGCAAAGTCGCCCGAATCATCGTCCTAATACCTTCCAGTCCGTAAAGTTGAACATAAGGAAGCGAGTTTCGATTCGGATAAAATTCAAACTCACCTACTTCAGGTATATCAATCAGTTGGAATGAAGCAAAGAGTCGGCTTGCCGGGATTACCACCTCCTCACCGTCCTTTAAAAACCGGGCATCATTTCTTCCTGCCATAAGCACTCCTTTGGGACTCCAGGAGAACTTGTAGCCCAGCGGATTGTCATTTGCCTCCGGCGCGGGCAGCCCTCCGCAGTAAGAAATAAAACTTACCACTTTACCACCACTTGCATTGACACGTTCGATAATTTCCATTGCCGACATATGGTCGATACCAGGGTCGAGTCCAATTTCATTCAGAAGAATAACTTCCGCTTTTTTTGCCTCAGTATCCAATGTTCTCATGGCATCACTTACATAGGAAGTAGTAACGAGATGTCTCTTCAAACCAATACAATGACGGGCTACTGTAATATGGTAGATATAAGGCAACAAACTGACAACAACATCACTTTCCGCGATCAACCGATGTAAAGACGCATCATCATCCACCAGCAAACTTACAGATCTACCCCGGGGGTGATTCTGAATCAGTTCTTCTGCTTTGCTGACCGTCCTGGAAGCAACGATAGTTTCTATATCCGGCAGATTCAAGAGGTAACGGACCATTGGTCGTGATACCAAGCCTGCGCCTAAAATTAAGACTCTTTTCATCTATCACTCTTCTCTCATTTATACTTTTTATAAAAATTGCTCAATGTAATTAAATTCCGGTGTCAATTTCCCCTGATGCAATATCAAAGCTCGACGTAGTGGTGGATTCAAATCAAGCTCGTCAATGGACCGATGGAAATCGGTCTGTGCCAGTATCGGAACAAAAGGAAAAAGTGCGTTGCCGAACTCTTCTGATGCATCGCTGGCGAGTTCGCAAGGCAGATTATCAATCGCCATAATTACTACTCCTTCCCCGTGAATTCCATCAACAGCCTGTTCAGTAAATGGCTGATAAACGAAAAATGGAGCACCTGGATTGGTTGCCTTAACGGTTGCTTCAACTGAACCATTCACATCACAGGAGATATCACCGATAATCAGTAACCGGTTTGGGCCACTAGCAAAAGTCCTTTTCAAATACTCTTTAGTAACCAATCTTGGATAACGAGCATCCCAGTATATACAGTTTACTAAAACTGAAAGATAAAGAAGGTAATTTTCGAACTTGGAACGATATAAATCGGGCTGGTGATAATACTCCTCCAGATTAAACCGATGCCCGGCTAACCTTGGCTCAACCATATCCTCTTCCTTAAAGACAGTTGAAAAAATCTGTTTTGTCGATTTGTTTTTAATGATCTCCGGCAAATCATTCGGGGCAACCTCAACTGTCCCGAGTTCTGCAAGAATCTCCTTAGCTCCGCTACCAACATTGCCATAACCGGTCAGGCCAATAATTAATGGAGCCACCTCTATTGGCAAACCAACCTCTTTTACCTTCTCACCCACAAGACGAATCGCCGATTTTGCAACCTCCATCCATTCGTATTCATAGGCAAGCTTAACATCAGCCAGAGGGGTCTGGTAACCGAAAATGCTCAACCGCTTTCCTAACCCAGCAAGGGTATCAATCATCCCCGCAATTCCCGCGAACCGGCCAAAAAAAATCAGCCGGCGTCCCTGCTCATCGGTTATTTTCTCATAATCAATTAACGAACATTTCAATTCTATCATTCTCCTCAACATCGGCATATTATGCCGCTGTCCTTTAATAACGTGAGCAAAGAAAACATACGTTTTTTCAGAACGAAAGAAGTCCAGCGGCATTTCCTTTATTCCCAAAACCACCGGACAGTCATTAACTTCATCGGCAAGCTCCGCACCTGCTTTAAGATACTCATCGTCCGGAAATATCCGGATATTCGATTTTTGAATTTTAAACCTGATATTGGAATCACGGACGAGAGTTGCAACTTGTGCAGGTGTTAAAGGGACCCGTTTTTCCCAGATATTCTTATCTTCACGCCGAATACCAATAACATTCTGCATAGTTTTATAAATATTTAACCGGAATTAAAAGTCAATTCTTATCTTCAGAACCTTTCACTTAGACAAAGAGAGAAAAAATTAGTTTTAACCTTTTCCAACGGCTGCGGCTAAGACCAGACCCATAACATCACTTGCCCCTGCCCTTTTTAACTCCCCGGCCGCAGAGGAAATTGTGGCACCGGTGGTCATAACATCATCAACGATAATTACTCTCGCACCATTATTAAATTTAAAACCCTGCTTTATTCGAAACGCATCTTTCACATTTTTGATCCGCGCCTGTTCATTTTTCATCTTCGTCTGGCTTTTAGTGTTTTTCACTCTGATAAGCGGATCGATCAACCTAATACCAGTTACCCTTGCCACCTCTGACGCCAAAAGAGATGCCTGATTATAACCCCTCTCCCGCAATCTCGCGGAATGCAAAGGAACCGCACAGATGGCATCCGCTCGGCTCAATTCGGTATCCTGCTTAACCAAAGTTGCCAGCGCATTACCCAGCAATTTTGCCAACCCGGTCTTTTCTGAATACTTTAAAGCACCTATCAGGCCAACAAACGGTGGCTGGTAAACCCCAACCGCTCGAACACGAGTCAATTCAAATGGTAGATCGCATTGATAACAGGTTTTCTCATCCGGCAAACAAGGACGACCACACCGCACACAAACATCCAACTCACTAGTAAAAAGAAGCAGTTGACAGGAATCACAAATCAATCCTTCTTCTATCTCTTGATCACAACCATAACAGATCGGCGGAAAAACAAAATCTGCTACGGATCGAAAAAGAAATTTTAACTTATCCCGGAGTCCTCTCAAACCTGGATTTTTCTCCGGCTGAAGATAATAAGAAGAACTATGCTAATGGCCACAAGGGTTAACGCTACAACCTGATTGCCCCAGAAGTTCGCAGCATTTTCATAAAAACGCACAAAATCAATACCAAACCGAAAAAATGAATACAGGAAGAGAATTAGCGCAAAAAGTACCCCAGGGTTAAGTTTTCTCCTCTCTAAAACCAACGCCAGGCCGAAGAGAGTAAAACCGGCTAACGAGGAATACAACTGGGTGGGATGAATGGCAATCCCTGGAAACTGAGCACCTGCCGCGGAACCAGGAGAAAAGATCACTCCTAAAGGCCCCGCAGTTGGTTTACCAAAACAACATCCATTTAGAAAGCAGCCAATTCTGGTAAAACCCTCACCAAGAACCAAAGATGGTGCCACTGCATCCAACATCTGTAAAAGTGGTAAACGATTGACCCATACAAAAATCAGACCGGCAATAAAAGCGGCCAGAAAGCCACCGTAAAACATCAATCCTGATAGCCCCGGAGGGTTGCCCCAAAATCTGACGATCCCTAGCAAATCACCTTTGAACTCATTCCAGTGAAATGCTACATAGAAAAGCCGAGACCCTAAAACCACCGCTAAAAGTACCCAGAGCGCCAGGTCGGTAACTTTTTTCGGATCCACCCCAAATCGCTTTGCCCGGGACTCCACAATCCAGATACCCAGGACAAAAGACAAAAACAGCATAAACCCATAGGAATAAAGTTGAAATGAACCAAGTTTCAGGAGAACGGGCAACATACCGAAATTCTAACCGCTAACTCACCAGAGTCAACTTAAAATCCTGCCGCAGGAAAAGGAACGGGGGTAAAAGTAACAATAAGAATGATAAGCGCGAGCAACACTAACAGGAAATCCACCTTATCCAGTGGAGTAATGTTATCTAAAGGCGGCGGGTGACGTAACCCCAGAATTGTAGCAATAAAAGCCCAGAATGGCCAGCCCATCCAGAAAATACCTAACCCCAAAAGTCCAACGATGACGACAACAGAAAAAATTCGATACCTTTTACCCAAAACCGCGTAGGCGATATGCCCGCCATCAAGCTGCCCGACAGGAAGCAAGTTTAACGCAGTTACAAACATTCCCAGCCAGCCCGCAAATGCCAATGGGTGGAGCAAAATATCAAATCCCGGAGGCGGCGCTCCATGTAGAACTTTGGAAATCAACTCAAAAATTAATGGCGAGCCAAGCCTTAACAATGGAATATCAGATGGTATTAAACGAACCTTTGAAAGTGCCAGACCAATTATCGTAACCGGTATCGCGACTAAAAATCCGGTTAGAGGTCCAGCAACCCCAACTCGCACCAGAGCAGTTTTCGATGGCACCGGAGAACGAATTTTAATAAATGCTCCCATAGTGCCGGTCATTGGGTGTGGAACGGGAAGAAAATAAGGTGGTGTTACATCAACCCCGTAATGCCTGGCAACGAGATAATGCGCCAGCTCGTGACTGCCAAGTATCATTATAATACCGATGGAAAATGGTATACCGCTGATTATGTTGCGAAAATCGCTAAAAGGGTCCTTGCCCGCGTGTAGCGCTCCCACAAAAAGCGTGGTTAAAATCGTTGCTACAAGTAACAGGAGATTTACCCACAGTTTCACCGGTTTGCCCTGCGGATAATAACCGTAGGTTAACAGATGTCCATCACCCTGCTTTTCAAAAAATACTGTTGCACCATTTTGAGCAAAGCACCTTTTTAACTCATTCATATTTTCTGGCACCGGGTCGTATATTTTCCCCCAGATTTTATTTCCCCGAATTGCCTCCACCTTCATATATCTACTTACAGCTGAAAGTTCTAAATATGATTCCGGGCCGGTCTGGTTGTCACTCATCATATATAAGACCCCAAAATCAAACTAACAGATTCTTGGTAACTGCTCACCATCCAGCATAAGTAAACGGCGCAAAGTTCCCAATTGAGTTTTAAGCCAGACACCCTGAAGGGTTTTAACAACCTCTCCTATCACCCTTGCCTTTTTCCCTTCAGGAAAACGCCGCATCGCCGCTATAACATCATCCGCGCCTCTTCGATCACAAACCACCACAACCTTGCCTTCGTTCGCCATATAAAACGGGTCAAGACCAAGAATATTAGCAACTCCCCTGACCCGCCATTTAATCGGTATTTTTACATCATCAATCACAAACCCCAAACCACATCCTTCCGCAAACTCGTTCAAAGTTGTCGCCAAACCGCCCCGTGTAGGGTCCCGCATCACCCTCACCCCCTTATTTTTTATCACCACATCAATCATCCGGTTCAATGACGAACAGTCACTTTTTAACCTCGTAGTTAAACGATAATCCCCTCTTGCAACCGCGACCGCCGCCTCATGCTCGCCAATCCCACCATTGATCAAAATTAAATCACCAGGCTTAACAAACTCAACCCCCAGTTTGACATTACGTCGCACCCCAACCCCACTGGTATTAATGTAAATTTCATCCTCCCCATTACCCTCAATTACCTTGGCATCACCGGTAACGATAACCACCCCCGCCTTTTTCGCGGTCCGGCTGATGGAACTGCAGATAAGTTCCAGTTTCTCAAAACTAAACCCCTCCCTTATAACAAAACTACAGGAGATATATTTTGGCACAGCCCCCATAACCGCAAGATCATTCACCGTTCCACAGACCGCAAGCTTACCGATATCACCCCCCGGGAAAAAAATCGGCTTCACCACATAAGAATCGGTTGTAAAACACATCTCCTTCTCGTTCACTCTTATAACCGCCGAATCCTCCATACGATTCAGGAATTTGTTGCCAAAATACTTCAAAAATATCTCCCGTATCAAACGGTGCATTCTTTTACCGCCTGCCCCATGAGCAAAGGTAATTCGCTCCTCCTTTACCCCTGAAGGAAAACAGGCTGGATAGATCTCCTTATTATTATCAAAATCCATATTTATAATAGGCTGCACACGCACCTTCAGAGGAAACCATACAGGGACCAACCGGCCTCTCGGGCACACATACCTTACCAAAAAGCGGACAACCGGGCGGAATTAAAACCCCGAGCATCACCTCACCGCACCGGCAGGAGTTCAGCCGTCCCGGCTTGCTCTTAGTCTTTATTCTCGCCAGATGCTCGCCAAAACGCAGCCGGGCATCAAACCGCTTGAACTCGGACCGGAATCCCAGACCTGAACCGGCAATCAAACCGATTCCCCGCCAGGCCGCATCCGTCCTCTTAAAAACCTGCTCAATCAACCGCCGGGCAGTAACATTACCCTCAGGTTTCACACTGCGCTGATACTGAATTACCAGTTTCGGCTCGCTTGCAACCTGTTGCAGTAAAATATAAATCCCCTCCAGAATATCCGCTGGTTCAAAACCGGTAATACAACCGGGCAAACGATACCGGCTGACCAGAAACTCATAAGGCTCTGACCCGATAATCGTGGAAACATGGCCGGGCAGAACAAACCCGTCAATATTAATCCTCTTGTTACCCGCAATAAACTTTAGTGCTGGCGGAATCAACTTAAACATCGGCAGAACCGAAAAATTTTTAATCCCCCTTCTCTGCGCCCTCAGAACCGTTGCTGCTACAACTGGTGCCGTTGTCTCAAACCCCACCCCCAGAAATACAAACTCCCGCTCCGGCTCCGTTCTGGCAAGATCAAGCCCGTCCAGCGGTGAATAAACCACCCGCACATCCGCACCCTTTGCCCGCGCATCTGCCAGCGAACCGGCAGAACCTGGCACCCGCATCATATCTCCAAAGGTCAAAACTGTAACACTGTCAACATAAGCCAGACCGACCGCCTGGCAAATCTCCTCATCAACGGTAACGCAAACCGGACAGCCCGGACCTGAAACCAGTTTCAACCGCTGGTCAACCGCCCTTCTGATCCCGGAACTGGAGATTGCCATCGTATGGGTCCCGCACACCTCCATCAAACTGATCCTCTCCCGCTTTTCGCACAACCGCTCAACCAGTTCATTAATCCGCTTCAAAAGCACTCGCTCCGGATTCCTTTTCATTCTGTATCAACCGATTATAATCTCCATTTTCAACAGGTCAAAATGAGAACTGATAGATATATCCTGACTATGGCCTGTCGGTATCAGTACCGTTGTAAACCTTCTAAAAAATTTCCTTTTGCCAGCGTTGCCAAACTATTCTTTAAATGGGCTTTTAACACGGCGTTAAACATTTTGCCGTGATTAGGATACCGCAGATGCAACAGTTCATGAAGAATCACCTGATACCGCTGAACGGGGTCTTTACTCAGCAAGGATGTATCAAAGGTCAACCTCCCTTTACTTGAACAACTTGCTAATTTTCTTTTCATCCTGCGGATATGGATCTCCTTTGGCTTGATGCGAATAGCCTTTGCCAGTTCTTTGACCTCTCTTTTTAATAAATCTGGCGACATCATCTTACCGAGCCGACTTTAAATAACTCATTAATTTGGGAACTGTTTTTGAAATTTTATCCACATCCCCACCCAAATCAAGTATCCGGTAAAATTCTGCTCTGACTTCTGATTCTTGTCTGGCACTCTCCCGCCAGTATGGGTTTCTATCAATTACATCTGTCATCTGCTCTGCCAACCGTTCTGGAGTCTGAAAGCCCTCCTTTTTAAGAACCCAGTAAATCGTAAAGGTAGTCATCGGCATCTTTTTTTCAACTGCTTCTTTTTTGGCAACGTTAATTTCTTCTATTTCCTTTTTCAATTCCTCCAGTGTCTCCTGCGTGCTTATTTGTCTTGTTTTGTAAAGATTTGCTATCAACTCAGCCCTTTCGCCGATAGATAGCAGATAAGGAGCAGTATCCGCTTCGTCCATAACCAGTTTTCTAATACTTTTAAGCAAGTTAAAAACTTTTTCTATATCGGATGCTTTACTCTCCTCAATCTTTTTTAAGGTGTTTTCGTCTATCTCATATATATCCAGTGCTGGTTTTATTAGACTACTGGTATGTTCTTGAACTAACCTTGCGGTTTTTCTCGTGAAATCCTTATCCACCTGTATTCCCGGCTCGTACGCTCCACGCAATATTTGATACATCCGGGCAAGGGTTTCTATATCATCCATAAATGGTCTCAAAAATTCGTCGGGCGAGATTATGTCGTATAAACTTTGCACCCCTTTGAAAAATTGATAATATTGATGCCTCCTTTCCTCATCCATAAAACTATCTAAAACTGCCTCAACCGCTTTATCCTGTGATTTATCTTTTATCAAAACAAGGTATTTTTCTCTTGCCAGTTCCATCTTTTGTAAAAATTCCTTTTTCAATACTTCTATATCTTCTACCACACCCTCAATATCCTCAGAATCAAATGCCAGTGCCTTTTTAAGGTCATCAAATATGCCGACAAAATCTAAAACAAACCCCGATGGCTTTTTCCTGCCTTCTTCATCTTCATAAGGTCTATTGACCCGGGCAATAGCCTGCAAAAGCACATGGTCGCGCATCGGTTTATCTAAATACATACAATAAAGTATCGGGGCATCAAAACCGGTAAGAAGTTTTTCGGTTACTATCAATATCTTGGGCAACTCATCCGGTTTTCTAAAGGCTTTTCTTATTCTCTTTTCTTCCTCATCTGACAGGTGATATTTAGCCAATTCGGCTGGGTCATTGTAAAAGGGGCTATAAACAACCTTTGAGTACTCCGGTGGCAGATGTTTATCCAGTTCCTCTTTGTATAGTGCGCATGCCTCCCTATCCACCGCCACGAGAAAAGCCTTATAGCCCATCGGCTCAATTGTCTCCTTAAAGTGGTCAGCAATGTATTTTGCTATCTTCGCAACCCGTTCTCTACTCTTTAACATATTTTTGAGATTAACCGCCTTTTCCAGCACTCTGTTAAGTTCGTCAATATCGCTCAGCCCTTCAGTTTCATTCAAACTCAAAAACTCTCGCTCCAGCGTCTCTTTGTCAACTCTCAATTCATTCGGTGCCATTGTGTAATGAAGTGGTACGGTGGTCCCATCTTCAATTGACTCTAATATGCTATATTTATCCAGATAACCATTAGGCGGGTCATCTTTGCCAAATGTGATAAATGTTCCCTGTCCGCGATTCGTGCGGTCAATTGGAGTGCCGGTAAATCCAATATAGGTGGCATTGGGCAGTGCACCCATAAGACAGTTGCCAAGTTTACCGCCGGTTGTCCGGTGTGCTTCATCAACCAGCACAAAGATATTTTTCCGGGTATTGATATTCGCCGGCATACCTTCAAACTTATGAATCATCGTAACAATTAGCCCTCTTTTATCCTCTTTAAGCAGTTTTTTAAGATGCGCTATACTTTCAGTCACTTCAACAGACTCCATCCCCACCGCCTTCAGATTACCGAACAACTGCGACTCAAGTTCGGTCCGATCAACCAGCATAATCACCGTCGGGTTTTCAAATATTGGGTTTTCCATAATCTTTTTTGCTGCCACAATCATTGTGTAGGTCTTGCCCGAGCCCTGCGTATGCCAGACCAGACCTCTCCGCTTTTCAGACTCTGCCCTTTCCACAATTTTGGCAACAGCCCTAATTTGATGGGGTCGCAACACAACCTTTTTAAGTTCGTCATCCTGTCTGGTAAAAAGAATAAAATCAGTTATCAGCCGGACAACCCTGCCCTTATCAAAGAATGTTTTTACCAGCGTTTCAAAATTGCCTTGCGTTTCCTCCTTCCAGTTAAATATGTTTTTAATAGAAGTATTCCAGGTGGCGCTGTAATAATACTTTATTATGTGTGTAATAGCGTATACTTGAAGTATTGCTAAAATCTCCGGACACTCCCGATGATACCGCCTCACCTGCTCCAGTGCTTCGCTCATTCCCTCTATTTTATGGGCGGACTTGGTTTCAACAAAAATTACCGGTACACCATTTATAAGAAACACCAAATCCAGCCGTATGGTGTTTCTGCCGTTGGTAAATTCAAACTCTTCAGTTGCCTGAAAAATATTATTCGCTATGTTCTCGGTGTCTATAAACCTGATGTTTCGCTCCCTTTTTTCTTCCGGGATAAAGGCAGTTCTTATGCCCTTCAGATATTCCAGTGTGGTAAAATTACCCTCAATCGTTGGCGGAATTCGTTCCAGTCTCTTAATAATTTCCTGGACAACCTCATCGCTGACAAAAGGATTAAGTTTCTTTATCTGATTTATAAAAATCTCCTTAAATATAAAACCTGTCTCCCCCCCTCTCAACCTGAGCGCATCATCAGGACTGACATATTCCCAGCCGAGTGCGGAATATTTTCCCTCCTTTTCACCTGTTTTCCATTCTCCGGATGGCTCGCAGGTATATTTAATAATTGGGTTCTGGACTGAACTTCTTTCACCCCCCAAACCTGCCATACTCACACCTCTATTTTTAAATTATTAACCCTGATTTTACCGGTCATAAGATTATGCAACATTGACTTAAACACCTCTTCAAGCGCTTTTTTCTTATTCTCTTCTGCCTGGATTTTCTCATCAACAGCAGAAAGAATTTCAGCAATTTTTTGCTGTTCTGAAAGTGGGGGCAGGGGGATGCTAAAATTTTTGATATTTTCACTAGTAATTCCACCAATTAAACCGTGAAAAGCAGTTTTAACTTGATTTTGCCCAAAGCACGAAAATAAAAAAAGAATAGGAATTTATTTAATAACGTGTTTTTATCTTTACTTCTTATAATAAAAACATGTTCATTGACTGCCATGCATTTTGTAAGTTTTTCTTTTAGATACGCTACTTTGCCAGTTTTTGCACCGTCTTTACATATTAAAACATCATCATTTTCCAATTTGCCTTTCACCATTTTCTGATAAAACTCGTTGGATATATATTGGGGTTTCAAGATAACTAATTGTCCAAAATCACCAATATGTTCGCCTCCTATACTTAATACTTCACCATATTCTCTACCTCCACCTTTCATTCTTTTCCCACTTTCAAAATTCGCCACCTCCCCCAGTCTCACCACATCCCAGTGTTCTGGCAGTGGTCCGAGTGGTGTGTCTTTATTCATATTTTAAGCCAAGTTCTCCCATTACTTTCTTTAATTTTTTCTCTACCTCTCTTCGCTCTCCTTCCGCCTCTGCCAGTTCAACCACTGCCTCGTCTAAAGGAAGCACCTCATCCTTGCCATTCTGGGCAACGAACCTTGAAGGGCTAAGGTTATAATCGTTTCTTATCGCCTCTTCTCTGGTTATTATTTTGCTTACTCCTTCCTTTTCCTGCCAGTTATAATAAATATCTGAAATCTCATTTATAGCAGATTCTGTCAGGTAGTTCTTAGGTCTTCCCTTTTCATAAAGTTGGGATGCGTTTATCAATAGTAACTGGTTTTTGTGCCTTTTGTTTTTGTTTATCACGATTATAACGCCCGGCGCGGTGGTGTTGTAAAAGAGATTTTCTGGTAGGAGTATAACCATCTCCACTAAATCCCTTTCCACAAACTCCTTCCGGATGTCCCTTTCCCGGTTTCTGCCCGTATTGCCGCTTCCTCTGGATACTGCGCCCGTATCAAGAACAACCGCCATCTTACCCCCATCCTTTAATGACGCAAACATATGCTGGAGCCAGCCCCAGTCCGCACTGCTGGAAGGTGGATAGCCAAATACAAAGCGGTTATACGGGTCATTTTCATATACCGATTGTAAAAAATCCTGATTCCACATTGGATTGGCAGTAACCAGGTCAAATTTTCTCAGCGAACCGTCCGGATTTAAGAATTTGGGAGAGCTCATTGTATCACCGAGCGCAATTTCTGCTTCCATATCGTGGATAAAAGTGTTCATCTTTGCTATTGCAAAGGTGGCAGGTAATATCTCCTGACCGTAGAACTTCAACGGTGCTACTTTTGGGTTCTCACCGTATTTTTCTTTAAATCGGAGATATGCCTTAATAAGCAGTCCGCCAGAGCCACAGCAGGGGTCATAAACCTCCATACCGGGTTTTGGGTCTAATATCCGAGCCATCAATATGGCAACCTCTCGCGGCGTGTAGAATTCCCCCGCACTCTGACCTGAGCCTTCGGCAAATTTTCTGAGTAGATACTCGTATGCCCTTCCTATAATATCTGGCTCAACATCGTTTAAGCCAAGCCTATACCTTCCAAGCACATCTATTAACTCTTTTAATTTTTCATCGCTGATAACCCTTTGTCCTGCTGTTGTAGCATTGAAATCAACCGTATCTATTACACCCTGAAGTTTCGGGTTTTCCCGGGTAATTGTGCGAACGGCATCGGTAAGATATTCGCCAACACCGGTGGACTGACGGGCGATGTTTTGCCATCTTGCCTTTTCGGGAAGGTAAAAGCGAACAACCCTGTGGTCCTGATTGACAAATCGTTCTGCCTTCTCTTTGCTTTTATATTTTTCAGCGAGTATCTGCATCTCGTCTTCAAATACATCAGAAAGCCTTTTGATAAATATGAGTGGCAGGATGTAATCTTTATACTTGGGAGCGTCAATCTCACCCCGAATCTTGCACGCTGCCTCCCAGAGCCAGTTTTCCAGTGTTTTTATATCAAGTTTGTGGCTCATATCTATAAATACTCCATTTCATAGAATTTATTATCAATACTCAATAAAGTCAATTCTTTCCCTGCGGTTGCATTGAGTTAGGCAACGCCCAGCCGGTATCTGAAAAAGTCTTTAAACTGAATATCAAATCCGCAGGTCTGCATCTTATTATGCATCTTATTAAATTCTGCCCATTAAAATTTAACCTATAGGTTAAAAAATTAGGATGGGCATAATTGGTATATTTTATTGAAATTCAAACAATTATATTAATTTTTCAAGAAATTTAGACCCCATCCCCTATACCGTCCCCCTGACCATTTTAAAAGTTCTATTCCAGAGGGTTTCTCTCACCATATTCAAGGCTATGATTTTAGCCATTTAAGTCGTGCTGATCGTTGCGGCTTGTCCTGTTATCGGTTAAAGCCTTTTACCGGTTCTCTTTTGGTCTCGCTCCTATATCCCGGTTCAGTCACCTCTTAACCCCCTTTTAATCTGCAGTTACCATTTGCATCTATCCGGTGCTTTCTCTGTCTGAAGGCAGTTCTTGACCGGATAATGAAGATTTATATATTTAGTGGAAGCAGGAGGAATAATAATGGAGTTTAAATATCTGGTTCTGAATAAAGAGGCACCGATATGCTGGCTTAAGTTCAACCGTCCACCGGTTAATGCCTTAAACACCGAGATGATTCTGGAGATTGAGCAGGCGTTTGATCTCATTGCCCGGGATGAGGAGATAATGGTAATTGTTCTCACCGGCCAGGGTAAGGCGTTTATTGCCGGAGCTGATATTGCAGAGATGTCCGGTTTTTCCCCGCTGGAAGCACGGAGATTTGCCCGGAATGGCCATCGGATGCTTTCCAAGATCGCCGGTATTGAAAAGGTGGTAATTGCCGCCATTAACGGTTTTGCACTTGGAGGCGGATGCGAGCTGGCGCTTGCCTGTGACCTGCGGATCATTGCCGAAGGGGCTAAAATTGGCCAGCCCGAGGTTAATCTGGGGCTGATTCCCGGTTTCGGCGGCACCCAGCGCCTTGCCCGGTTAATCGGACCTGGTTTTGCCAAGGAGTTAATCTTTACCGGTGATGCCCTTGATGCCGATGCCGCACTGCGTATCGGGCTGGTCAACCGGGTGGTAAAACCTGAGGAGCTTATCCCGGTGGTCAGTGAACTGGCAGGCAAAATTGCCGATCGGGGTCCAGCCGCGGTCCGGCTTGCCAAACTCTGTATCAGTCACGGGCTGGATACCGATTTAAACACCGGATGCGCCTATGAGATTGAGGCATTTGGTCTCTGTTTTGCCACCGGTGAGCCCCAAGAAGGGACGGATGCATTTCTAAAAAAGAGAAAACCAGAATGGAAAAGAAAGGAGTAAAAGATGACGATTGGTAAGGCAAAGGACACATTTATTGTTGGTGCAACCCGCACCGCGGTCGGCAGATTTTTGGGCGGTCTTGCCAGCCTGCGCGCGCCAGAATTGGGTGCAGTAGCAATCAAAGGTGCCATCGAACGCGCCGGAGTCAAGCCGGCTGATGTTGATGGCGTAATTATGGGCAATGTCTGTCCTGCTGGTATTGGACAGGCACCGGCAAGACAGGCAGCGATCAAAGCCGGTCTACCACCGGAGATACCTGCATTGACCGTAAACAAGGTATGTGGTTCTGGTATGATTGCCATCGCCCTTGCCTGCCAGCAGATCAAAGCCGGCGATGCGCAGCTGATTGTCGCCGGTGGTCAGGAATCAATGTCCAATGTCCCCTACTATTTGAAAACTCTGCGTCAGGGGCAAAAGATGGGCACCGCTGATTTAGTAGACGGCATGATTTACGACGGTATCTGGGACTATTTTGGCGATGTTCATATGGGAGAACTTGCCGATTTTACAGCCAAAAACTCAAATATAACCAAAGAGGAACAGGACCGCTGGGCACTGCGCAGTCATCAACGTGCAGTCAGTGCCATCAAGGAAGGTCGCTTCAAGGACGAAATTACGCCGGTCTTAATTCCTCAACGCAAAGGCGAACCACTGGTGTTTGAGATCGACGAAGGACCACGTGCTGATACAACGATAGAAAAACTTGCCGCACTCAAACCGGTATTCACCAAAGATGGGACGGTAACCGCCGGCAACGCTTCCTCAATCAACGATGGTGCCAGTGCGGTAATTATTGCCAGTGAAAGGTATGTTAAGGAGCATAATCTTAAACCACTTGCCCGGGTTATCGCCTATGCTACTGGCAGTGTTGAACCGAAGATGCTTTTCTATGCGCCAATTAAAGCGATCAGAACTTTGCTAAAAATCCAGGGTGTTGGTCTGGATTACTTTGACCTGATAGAGATCAACGAGGCATTCGCCGCTCAAGTTCTCGCTGATGGTAAGGAACTTAACTGGAATGAGGAAAAAGTAAATGTCAACGGTGGCGCGATCGCTCTCGGTCACCCGATCGGTTCCTCTGGTGCACGCATAATCGTCACTCTGATTTACGCTCTAAAAAATCGCCAGCAAAGCAAAGGATTAGCAGCGATCTGTCTGGGTGGCGGTGAAGCAGTGGCAATGAGTATCGAGCTGGTTTAATTATAGCTTTGCCTCTGACATTCGAAACCGATAGCGAAAAGGCAACCATCCTGTTAGGAGAACGACTGGCGGGATTTTTAAAGCCCGGTGGGGTTGTGGCATTTTATGGGGAACTGGGGTCGGGCAAGACGACAATAATTAAAGGCTTTGCCCGGGGACTGGGGGTCCGGGAAACTGTAAAAAGCCCGTCTTTCGTTATCGTTACTGAATATAAAGGACGCATTCCTGTATATCACATTGACCTTTACCGGATTGCTAATCCTGATGAATTCGTTGAAATCGGAATTGAATCCTATCTCCAGGGAAACGGTGTCTGTCTGATAGAATGGGCGGAGAAGGCGGAGTCTCTTTTACCTGATAATACGGTGCGTATCCATCTGAGCGTGATCCCCACCGGAAGAAAAATAGAGATTGACAATTTAGCCCCTGAAATTGTCCAGGCACTTAAGCAACTCGGCTAAACCGCCCTTGATAATCATCCGCTGGTGGAGACTGGTAACTGTTATATTATCTTCTACCTGTTTAACCTCAGTAATTCTGTGCTGATGACAGCGAACCCGTAACCGGGCAACCACCAGCAGGTTTTCTACAACTGGTGGATATTTGCCAAAGCGATCGATTATCTCCTCACGTAACTCGTCAAGTTCTGCTTCTTTTTCAACACTCAACAGGCGCTTGTAAATAGCGACTCTCTGAAAAGTATCTGGAATATACTCCTCAGGAATATAGGCGTTGATATTAAGTTTCAATCTCGGCTCAATAACCGTTTCTTCTCCTCTTAATTTTGCGACTGCATCAGTTAGCATTTTGGTATAAAGGGTAAAACCCACACGGCTGATATGTCCATGCTGCTCAACACCTAATAAATTTCCCACCCCACGAATCTCCATATCTCTTAATGCCAAACGGTAACCGGCACCGGGCTGAGAATAAGCAAAAAGCGCCGACAGTCTCTTTTGGGCGTCAACTGTTATTTGCCGTTGCGGAGAGACCAAAAAAAGGGCATATGCCTGTTCCGTCGCTCTGCCGACTCGGCCGCGAAGCTGATGCAAATCCGCAAGTCCAAACCTCTCTGCCTGATTTATAATGATGGTATTAACATTGGGCAAATCCAGACCCGATTCGATGATTGCCGTTGATAACAACAGTGGATATTTACCGGCAGCAAAATCTAAATAAAGATTTGCCAGTTGCCTACTGTGCATCCGACCGTGGGCAACTATAATATCAACATCTGGGAGGATGGCGCGCAACCGTTTCTCCAATTGCGGAAGTGTTTTAATCTCGTTGTGGACAAAAAATACCTGCCCCCCCCTATTCAACTCCCGGCAAACATAACTCTGAACCAAACGGTCATCCCACTCACTAATTGCGGTCAAAATCTCCTTTCTACCGGGCGGCGGGGAGTGAATTACCGAAATATCTTTCAAACCGGTAAGTGCCATATAAAGAGTGCGGGGAATCGGTGTTGCACTAAAACTCAAAACATTTACCTCGGCTCTAAGGCGGCGCAATAACTCCTTCTGTTTGACACCAAAACGTTGCTCCTCATCAATAATCAACAACCCGAGATTAGCAAATCTGATCCTGGGACTCAGTAATAGCTGGGTGCCGATCACAATGTCAACTATCCCATCCTTCAACCCGCGGATGATTTCGGCCTGTTTTTTCTGAGATACAAACCGAGAAAGCATCTCCACCCGCAGTGGAAAATCTTTCAGTCGCTGAGTAAAATTTTGCCAGTGTTGATACCCAAGCACGGTGGTAGGCACAAGGAGCGCCACCTGGCGACAGTTCATCGCCACCTGAAACGCCGCACGCAATGCGATCTCTGTCTTACCAAACCCAACATCACCACAAACCAGCCGATCCATAGGAACACCACCGTCCAAATCTGAGTGCACCGCTAATATCGCATTTAACTGGTCTGGCGTCTCCTCATAAGGAAACGATGCCTCTAACTGAACTAACAAACTCCTTTCAAGTAACATCGGACTGCTTCTAACAAGTTGACGCCGAGCATAGATTTCACTCAACTCCTCAGCATATTCTGCACTTGCCTTTGCTGCTCGTGCCTTAGCGTAGAGCCAGGACTTACTTCCTAATCGATCAAGTTTCACCTCGCCTTCCCCAGTAGCGATATACCGATCAATCAATCCCAGATTATCGACCGGCACATAGATCCGGTCATTGCCCTCGTATTGAATAACTAAACAATCCTTTTCCACGCCGTTATACACCAGCCGTTCTGTCCCCAGAAATAACCCGATGCCGTAATCAATATGCACAACATAATCGCCGGGTCGCAAAGTGAACAGATTATCAATCGGTACTCCTTTAAACCGACGGCGCATCGCCCGGCGCCAGGGCACACCATAAAGTTCCCGTTCACTCAAAACTGTCCAGTTCTGCAGTCGGCTGACAAAACCGCTGCTTAAATTGCCCACCAAATACTCTGGACTCCGTCCCAAAATCCGCTCCAGGTGATATCGGCGCTGCTCAGCTACCGCTACCACGGTCCATTTCCCAGTTGTGCTATTGATTTCCTCCTGTAATACCTTCAGATTACCTAAATATACCGGTGCCGGAGAATAGCCGAGGTCGAGGTCGCAAACTCCATCGGTTAACATTATCCCGGGTAGATTAACCCTGTTCTCATCCGTGCCGATGAAAATAGCGTCTGGCGGCAGGATTGTGGCAGCAGGCACCGAGGGTAGTAAACCCGGACGGTGTAAAAACAGTTTCATCTGCTGGAAATGTTGGCAGGAACGTTGCGTCAACGGCTCAAACCTGCGCAGAGAAACAATCGTTTCGTCAGCGAACTCTACTCGCACCGGTTGTTCCGTCTCACTAGGAAAGAAATCAACCACTCCCCCTCTTACCGCATACTCACCCGGTTCGGTAACCATATCGACTCTTTCATACCCCGCCTCTGTCAACCAGTTAACCCAAAAACCCATTTCCATTTGGGCACCACAGGTCAGTGTCATTACTGCACCCGGTAAACGCCAATCCGGAACCGATAAGTTTAGTTCATTTTTGGTGGTAACGATTACCGCCTGACCTCTGAGGTCAATTAACTGTTGAACACCCAATCCTCCTGATGGATAAAATATTAACAATGGTAATTGTGGGAAAAGACTCTCACAGTCAGAAAAAACTGTTTGCGCTTGTGAAAAATCACTAACCAATACCACAACTGGTTTATTCAACTGCCTGGTGATATAAATGGCTAATAATGACTGCACTGAGAGGGGCGCCTGTTGGATTTTAACCTCGCCGGTTTTACTTAAAAACCCTAAGAGGCTCGCAAAAAGGGGATTATTGCTAAATTGTCGATAAATGGTCTCCATAAAACAGAAGGGGGCGGTGCCCCCTTCATTATTTACTGTTGACAGCAACCACTATTTCTTCTTTGCTGTCTTCTTGGCAGTCTTTTTTGCGGTCTTTTTCACACCGCGCTTTGCACATGCCATTTCGTACCTCCTTATTTATCCTACAGTATAATATTAAATTTCTAAACTTCTCTGTCAAGTAAAAACTGAAGCATCGTTTAACTGACGAAGGCACACTGTAACTACAATTTTATCCCGACATCCCAACCCGGCACCAAAACAAGAACCCTGCTCCCAAGCCCTTATCAAACCATCGCCACAACCCTGACCCAAGCCCAACCACCAGCCATCACCCAGACCCTGAACAAAATCCTCACCACTACCAAAACCCTAACCGCAATGGAAACCCAGTACACCACCAACCCCATCACCACAACCCAAACCCTGCTCAACACCCATCTTATAACTCAGCCCAAAACCCTGATGGATACCGTCCCCAATACTGACCCGGGGGCAGAACTCAAGACCCATTCAAAACGATAACATACGCCATTCCAAACATTTAACCGCAAATCAACCGTCAGAGAAAGAAACTCCCTGTTAATCCCAGCCCGTTTTTAGTGGCTTATTAATATATATGCAAAAAGTAATAATTTAACATCAGGAGTGCATCTCTAGGACATCTCCTGATGCACTCTCCATCATTGCGAAAATTAGAAAATGCAAATAGGTTGATGTAAAGATTAAGATATAGGATAAACCTTCTGGTTTGTTTTCGATGAAAATTGCTACCTGTCTAAAAAGATTCCTTCCTGCCTTCGGCAGAGCGGAATGAGTGAAAGTAAAACTAATGGCGAGGAGCGACAGCGACGGGGCACTCTCACACATTGAGATTACTTCACTTAATCAATCTTTTCAACTCATTAACCTGTGCGGATATATACCTCAGACCAGCAATCACCCGGTTACTCTGCCTTACCTGTAAGAACCGAACATCGTTAAGCCTTGACTGGCGGTTATACCGTGGTTATAATACGAACGTGTTATTAAGCACCAGCACAATTTTGCTCCTGTTATTTGCCCAATTACCGGATACAGTTGAATCTCCGGTAATCGCTACCGATGAACTCTGGCTCAAACTCAAACTTTCCGGGACTCGTCAACGCCTATCGTTAGTTATTGCTGAGTTTACCTGCCCAAAAACAACAAAGAGCGAAACCCTGGCAATGGTGCGCAATATCCGGGAGGTGTTTGTCAACGATCTCCAGTTTTCGCTTTATTTTACTTTTGAAGAACCGGAATCCGGCGCCACCTACAACTTTCCAACCGACCCGAAAAATCCCCGTTTTAAAGAGTGGGCGAAAACCGGAGCGCAGGTGCTGATCTGCGCTGATCTTACACCCCAGAAAGGAACAGTTCAATTGAACCTCCGGCTCTACGATCTAGCAACCTTTCGCACTATCGCCACCAAAAACTTTCCCCTGCGTCCAAATTGGCGCTGGCTTGCTCATCAGATGGCTGATGAAGTAATAAAACTACTTACCGGCGAGGATGGTATCAGTTGTACCCGGATCATCTTTTCTCAATCAATCGGCAATAACAGTAAACAACTTGCTGTCGTGGATTACGATGGTGCCAATCTGCAACAACTCATTGCTGCCGAAGGCTTACAACTCTTTCCCGACTGGTCACCTAATGGTAAGCACATTGCCTTCTGTTCTTATGGCAGTAGCTCGTTAAACTGTTACCTGCTTGACCTTGGCTCCAATAAAATTTCTACCATCTCCCAGCATCTGGGACTAAACACTACCCCGGCTTTCTCACCGGATGGCAAGCAACTCGCTGTTTCCCTATCCTATGAAGGCAATTCAGAAATCTATCTGATCAACGTTAATGGTAAAAATCTGCGCCGCTTGACCTATAATCCAGGCATTGACATCTCTCCAACGTGGTCACCTAATGGTCGGCAAATTGCCTTTGTTTCTGACCGCACCGGTTCACCACAAATCTATGTCATCAATGTCGACGGCACCGACCTTTATCGATTAACATACTCTGGCACTTATAACACCTCGCCGGCCTGGTCCCCAAGAGGAGATCTAATTGCATTTGTCCAGCGTCAACCTGATGGCACCAACCAGATCTGCCTCACCGATATGACAGGCGAAACTTACATCCGGTTAACTTCACGGGGAAATAACGAGGACCCCTGCTGGTCACCCGATGGACTGCACATCGCCTTTGCCTCGAATCGTACCGGCATCTGGGAAATCTGGATGATGGACTGGAACGGTGCTAACCAGCGGCAGATTACCCGGACAGGTGGTGCCTTCTTCCCCACCTGGAGCCCACGGCTAACTCAATAAACTTAATCTCATGTCTTTATCCCCAAAAGATAGATTGAGGCAGAACTGTGATCGATACCATTCAACTCACTCCGAGGACCAGTATCCTCCTATTTTTTAAAATCTGACCCTGATCGCTTCGCGGTTAGAGACAAAATACAGCGGTTGCTAAGTGCTTCTTTTCTTGACAACTTTATCAGCTGTTTAAAATGTTTAGTAGGAAAATGACTAATTACTATTTACAGACCTACGGCTGCCAGATGAATTTTTATGAGGCGGATACCGTTCGCGCCATTCTGAATCAAGCCGGATACCAAGAAATCGACAACGAAACCACCGCTGATATCGTCCTGCTGTTCACATGTTCAGTTCGAGAGCATGCGGAAAAAAGGGCGCTGGGCCGACTGAAACAGTTAGTGGCGATGAAGAAATCCAGGAATATAATCATTGGCGTCCTGGGTTGTATGGCAGAATGCCTTAAGGATATATTAATCACTGAGCACCACGCTGATTTTGTTGTCGGCCCGGACCAGTACCTTCGTCTGCCTGAATTAATCGCCATTACGCAAAAAGGCGAACCACAGCTGGCAGTGGGGTTCACTAATGAGTGCTATGCACAGATTCATCCGCTAAGTAAAAATCCTGTTACCGCTTTCGTTTCCATTATCCGCGGTTGTAGTAATTACTGCTCCTACTGTATTGTGCCTTATGTTAAAGGCCCGGAAAAGTCGCGTCCTAAAGAATCGGTTTTAGAGGAAATTCGCGAACTGGTATCCAGGGGTGTTAAGGAGATAACTCTTTTGGGCCAGAATGTTTTAGCCTACCGGGACAATAACACCGATTTCTGTCAGTTGTTAAAAATGGTATGTTCAATTGATGGGATCGAAAGGGTGCGCTTCCTCACTTCCCACCCCCGTGACCTTGATATAAACCTCTTGCTTATAATGAAAGAGTTTGCCAAGATATGCCCTCAACTGCACCTCCCCTTACAGTCCGGTTCCAACCGCGTCTTACAGCTGATGAACCGTGGTTATACCAGGGATGAGTATCTGCAGAAGATAACCGCTGCCCGCCAATTACTTCCGGAAATTTCACTTACTACCGATATAATCGTCGGCTTTCCCACCGAGTGCGATGAGGAGTTTGAAGAAACCATTGAATTGATCAAAACAATCAAGTTTGATTATGCCTATATGTTCAAATTTTCCCCACGGCCTGGCACCCGGGCAGCAGAGTTACAGCCGGCAGTGCCTGCTGCTGTTATTCAGCAACGGCTGGCTGAGTTAATTAAAACTCAAAACCGGATTACCCGGGAACTGAACCAGGTGCTAATAGGAAAGGAGTATCTGGTGCTAATTGAACAGGTATCACCTAGGGGGAATGGCGTACTCGGCAAAACAGCGCAGGGGAAGGTGGTAATTCTTGACCAGCCACTCAGAATCGGTAGTCTTGTTAGAGTAATGATAACTGAACTCCGTGGCTGGACGCCGATTGGCAAAATAGTTGAGGGAGGTTAAATGATTACTTTTCGGATTATTTTAGTTCTACTGGCATTCGTCACCCTATTCATCCTTGGTTGGCAAAACCAGGACCACGTAACGGTCCATGTTTTCTCCCGGACATTTTACGATGTACCGGTGGCGTTTGTTATGCTTTACTCATTCGCTTTTGGAGCACTCTGCATCGGAATATTTACTGTTATCTCGGAAATTCGATTGCGCAACCGCCTCGCCCGACAACGTAAGGAAATTGAGGCATTGACCGAGGAGTTACGTGTCCTGCGTAACGCCCCTCTAAATGTAATTTCGGATTTTTCTGTGACCGACAAATCAGCACACCGGGAAATAAAGATTGTTGAAGAAAGGGAGCAAGAATAATATGTATCCGTTGCTAATTGTTCTTTTGGCACTTCTGATTGTTGCTCTATATCCGGTGGTTCGAGATTTCTTCCGTCAGCGCCGGAGGAGTCTCCCCAACTATGTTGAGGGCTTGCAACTCCTTCTCGATGGCAAAATCAACGACGCTAAAATAAAATTAAAGGCAGCGGTTGAGGAGGACACTAATAATATTGACGCCTATATTCGTCTAGGTGATATCTTTCTAACAGAAGGTGATACCGAACGGGCACTGCGCATTCATGAAAATTTGGCACTCCGGCGTAACCTTAGACCAGAAGATGAACAGAAGGTTTATCATGCCCTAATCAAAGATTATCTAAAAGTCAACCGGCCGGTAAAAGCAATACCCTTGCTGGAAGAAATTGTTCAGCTTGACCAGGACGACCTCGATAGCAAAGAACAGTTACTGCACCTTTATATTGCAAACAAAAACTGGGAAAAAGCCAAGAAATTATTAGAAAAATTTAGCCTGCGAACTGCGGTACGCACTGCCCGTGCATATCTCCTTTATGGCTACCATCGAGCAAAGGAAAATCCGAAAGAAGGCATTGGCTTTATTCAACAGGCATTAAAGATTAACCCGCGCTCGATTGCCGGACATATCCTCCTGGGCGATTTACTATTCACAGGGGGAGAAATCGAACAAGCAATAGGCACCTGGAACAAACTATTAGATTTCGCTCCTCAGAAAAACCACTTGGTGCGCGAACGACTGGAACGAGCATATTATGAATCCGGTCGTTACGAAGATATAATTCAGCTGTATCGGCGCCTACTTACCCGTGTTCCTAATGACCCAGGTTTAGCAATTTCCCTTGCCATGATTTATGCCAAAAAGGAGGACTTATCAAATGCGATAAGCCTGTTCGAAAACTATACCCCAACTAACGATTTAGGTATCCTGACCGCCCTTGCTGGACTTTATCTCCGTCAGGGTAAGTCTGCTCTTGCCCAACAATACCTTGATCGCGCCTTTACCGCGCTTAAACCGCCTAAACAGTGCCGGCTCTGTCAGCAGAACCTTACCGGTACCGAAATCATCTGTCCCCATTGTTATAGCTGGATCGAGGATATTGAATAAAAACCCACTCCCTTACTGAGCAAGGTGGCAGAAAAACTTACCCCGTTACTATGTCAGTATTGGCGGATAAAACAACGTTATCCTGAAACCATACTGTTATTTCGAGTGGGTGAGTTCTATGAAATGTTTTATGAAGATGCCGAAATCGGAGCCCGGGCATTAAATCTTACCCTGACCTCTCGTCCCCATGGACCTCACATCAGAGTTCCCCTCGCTGGTATTCCTGTTAAAACGTTAGATAGTTACGTTGCACGTCTGGTTGCCCAGGGATTCAAAGTTGCGATCTGCGATCAGTTAGAGGAACCCGATCCTAAAAAACCGGTTGTCTATCGTGATGTGGTTGAAATAATCACGCCGGGAACAGTGGCTCGCACATCCTTGTTAGAAGAAAGCAAAAATAACTACTTACTGTCCATATCGCCCCATGGTGAAAAGTGGGGTATGGCGTTTGCTGATTTAAGCACCGGTGAGTTTTGGGTGGCAGAATTAAAACCGGAAAGCATCGGTGAAGAGATCGCCAAAATTACTCCCGCGGAGATCATTCTTCCCAAGAATTGGCCGGGTAACATTGATGGAATTAACAATTTGCGTATCACTAAGATTGACGATTATTACTTTACCGAAGAATTTGCCTTTGTGAAATTAACCGCCCATCTGGGCGTAGTCAGCCTTTCTGGATTTGGCATTGAACACTTAACCGAAGGAATCTGTGCTGCGGGTGCGATCATCCAATATCTCGAACATACTCAACGCAGTGCCCTTCCCCATCTGAAACGGATATCCCCTTATAACACCCACGAATTCCTGTTAATTGACCGCATTACCCGCCGCAATCTGGAGTTGACAGAAAAAATCCAACTGGGCGAACAGAAAAACGATCTTACCGGCACTCTTTTCTGGGTTCTTAATCACACCAAAACACCCGGCGGAGCAAGAGTTTTGCGCCGTTGGATACTCACTCCGCTTTTATCGGTAGAAAAAATCAACGCCAGGCTCTGTGTTATTGAAGACCTGTTGTGCGCAGGCTCAGTTCTTGACGAACTGGCAGAATTACTGAATAGCATCGGCGACATCCAAAGAATCGCTTCTCGAATAGCACTGGGAAGAGCCAATGCTCGAGAATTAATTGCTCTACGTAACTGGCTTAATGTGGTCCCGGAAATAAAATCACGTCTCAACAAATTACATTCCGTTAGTCTAAATAAACTTTCTCAGGCGATCACCGATTTCCCCGAAGTGGTCACGACAATAAACCAAACTTTGGTCGATACCCCACCATTAGGAATAAACGAAGGCGGGTTGATTCGGGCCGGGGTTAATAAAGAACTTGATGAACTCCGTGATCTAACAATCAACGCTAAGGATTATATCGCCCAATTACAAAAAACCGAACGGGAACGCACCGGAATCCCTAACCTGCGAATAGGCTATAATTCAGTATTTGGCTACTACATCGAAATAACCAAATCTTATTTGAATCTGGTGCCGAAAAATTACATAAGGAAACAGACAGTTGCTAATGGAGAGAGGTTTATCACTCCCGAACTAAAGGAACTGGAAGCCAAAATATTGACTGCAGAAGAAAGAATCAAAACTATTGAGTATCAATTTTTTACCGAACTACGTAATAGGATATCCTCTTATACTGACCAAATGCTGGAGCTTGCTGAGACAATTGCCGAGCTTGATGTATACGTTAGTCTGGCAACCGTGGCAAGAGATAGAAATTATGTACGCCCCATAATTGATCAGTCTGGGATAATAGAAATAAAGGCTGGACGTCATCCGGTTGTCGAGGCTATGTTAAAGGAACAGTTTATTCCTAACGATACAAAAATTGACACCGAAAGCGAGCAGATTCTTATCATCACCGGACCCAATATGGCTGGTAAATCCACCTATCTTCGTCAGGTTGCTTTGATCATTATTATGGCACAGATGGGATCTTTTGTTCCCGCCGCCTTTGCCCGGATTGGCGCCGTCGACCAGATTTTTACTCGGATCGGCGCCTCTGACGATGTCACCCGGGGAGTTTCTACCTTCCTGGCAGAAATGACCGAAACTGCTAATATCTTAAATAACGCTACTAACCGTAGTTTGGTCATCCTCGACGAGGTGGGACGGGGTACATCCACCCATGACGGTTTAGCAATCGCCTGGGCAACGGTTGAACATCTGCATAATGATGAACAATGCCGTCCGCGCACGCTTTTTGCAACTCACTATCGAGAATTAACAGATATTGCCACGCTTTTGCTTCGAGTAAAAAATTACAGCTTTCTGGTACAGGAAAAAGGTGAACAGGTAACCTTCCTCCGTAAACTACAACCCGGACCGGCAGATAGAAGTTATGGCATTGCGGTAGCCAAACTTGCCGGACTGCCAGAAAAGGTACTTTGCCGAGCAAAAGAACTATTAAAAAGTTTAAGCCAAGCAGAAGAAATCAGTCTTAGCCAGTTAAACCGAGCCATTGAACTGCCAATCATCGCTGAAAACAATCAACGTCATCCGGTCGTTGAAAGACTACTCAACCTAAAAATTGAAGCACTTACTCCTTTACAGGCCCTAAATTTCCTTGCTGAACTAAAACGCCTTGCAGAAGAAAAATACTAACTTCTCCACTCATTAATTATTGACTTTAATATTTTGCTCATTATATTAAAACAAATGAACATTTCCGTAATCGGCACCGGCTATGTAGGACTAACCGCTGGCGCCTGTCTGGCAAAAATCGGCCATAATGTCATCTGCGTTGATCACGACAAAGAAAAAATTGCTATCCTGAATCAGGGAAATATGCCGATTTACGAACCCGGATTAAAGGAAATTGTCGTTGAATGTATGGCAAACGGTAAACTGAAATTCAGTACCGAAATTAGATCAGCTGTAGAAAATAGTTTGGTTTGCTTCATCGCCGTTGGCACTCCGCCGATGGAATCCGGCGAGCCGGATTTGACCTATGTCGAGAACGTCGTTCGTGAAATTGCAACCTGGATGTTTGACTATCGACTGATCGTAGAGAAGTCAACTGTGCCGGTTAAAACTGCCCAATGGATTAAACGGACAATTGAACGCTATAACCAACATCAAGCACCGTTTGATGTCGCATCAAACCCAGAGTTTCTACGCGAAGGTTCTGCGGTACAAGATTTTCTCGAACCTGACCGAATCGTTATCGGTGTAGAAACTGAACAGGCAAAAAACCTGATGCTTGAGATTTATCAGCCGATCAAAGCGCCAGTGATTGTTACTGACTTGGCATCCGCAGAACTTATTAAACACTGTTCTAACGCCTTTCTGGCAATGAAAATATCATTCATCAACGCAGTAGCGGTCATCTGTGAACTTGTCGGTGCGGATGTTGTTGAAGTAGCCAATGGCATGGGAATGGATAAAAGAATTGGGCGTGCTTTCCTTAATGCCGGAATAGGATATGGGGGCTTCTGTTTCCCTAAAGACCTGCGTGCGTTCATCCGTATTGCCGAAGAACTAGGTTACGACTTCCGCCTTCTTCAGGAAGTGGAAAAAATCAATGAGGAAGCGAAAAAACGGTTTGTCCGTAAAATTAAAAGTGCCCTGTGGAATTTAAGAGAAAAACGAATCGGTGTGCTTGGTCTTGCTTTTAAACCCAACACGGATGATATGCGTTTTGCCCCTTCCATAGATATTATAAATGAGTTATTGTCTGAAGGTGCCAAGGTTCGTGCCTATGACCCACAGGCAATGGAAAAAGCCCAACCAATCCTCACCAGAGTAGAATTCTGTAATAACCCCATTGCGGTCGCTAACGATGCCGATTTATTAGCAATTCTGACCGAATGGGATGAATTTAGGTCGTTAGACTTAAATCTAATAAAAAGAAGGATGCGAGTCCCCATTCTCGCCGATGGTAGAAACCTATTTGACAGGAAGACAGTCGAAAGCCTAGGATTCACCTACATCGGTGTCGGTAGATGAAAAGAAAATCAAAAAAAAATGTTCTCGTCGCCGGCGGTGCCGGGTTTTTAGGTTCTCATTTGTGCGAATATCTGCTCAAACATAGTTTTAAGGTTATCTGTGTCGACTCGCTTATCACTGGTACTAAAAAAAATATCGAGTCTTTTATTTCCCACCCTGATTTTCTGTTTGTACAAATTGACATCAGTAGTTCGAAATTTCTCTCGCGGGCTTTAGACTGGCATCCAGATTATGTTTTCAACCTTGCGTCCCCTGCCTCACCTAAAGACTATCTTGACTTTCCATTAGAAACGATGCGAGCTGGGGCTGATGGTACCAGAAATCTATTAGAACTGGTGATTAGAAACAGCGCGGTATTCATTCAAGCATCCACTTCTGAAGTTTACGGTGATCCACTAATATCACCACAGAAAGAAAGTTACTGGGGAAATGTAAATCCAGTTGGACCTCGCTCAGTTTACGACGAATCCAAGCGCTACGCCGAAGCACTGGCAATAGCATACCATCGGAAATATCAACTACCAGTAAGGATTGCTCGAATTTTTAACACCTACGGACCGAGAATGAAATTTAACGACGGCCGAGTTGTACCGACCCTAATTTATCAAGCCTTGACTAACCAACCGATGACCATATATGGAAGCGGACGACAAACAAGAAGTTTTTGCTATGTCTCGGATATGATCCGGGGACTATTTAAGATGATTGACTGCCCGGAACCAACCCCGGTGAACCTCGGTAACCCGCATGAATTCACCATCATAGATCTTGCCCGCCTGATAAAAAAAATAACTCGTTCTTCAAGCACTTTTAAATTTTACCATCTACCCACTGACGATCCCAAACAACGTCGACCCGATATCTCCCGGGCAAAAAAACTGCTTAACTGGCGACCGAAAGTTGGACTGAGATATGGTTTACAATTGACAATTTCTTGGTTTCGGAATAGACTTTATACGCAATCGTTATGAACAATTTAAAAATCGGCATCATTGGCCTCGGTTATTGGGGGAAAAAATATATTCAAACACTGAGAGAATTGGGTGTTACTTCTCTCTTTGGTACAGACATTGCGCCGGCTGGGAACTTCTCAATCCCTGAATTACTTTTCATTGACCTCGACGACTTGCTAATAAACAAAGAGGTCCAAGTGGTAATCATTGCCACACCGGAACAAACTCATTACCAATTGTGTCGCGAGGCACTGAATTTCGGTAAGGACGTATTGTTAGAAAAACCAATGGCGCACAGTAGCAGAGAGGCTCACGAGTTGTTTGACCTTGCTATGACCAAATGTCGAATTCTTGGAGTTGCTCATATTCCGCTTTACACCGATAGTTTTCGTCAGCTTGCTGCCGAAATTAATTCTGGTAAAATGGGGAAGATTTCCAGAATCGAAGCAATCCGGACATCAAGGGGGAGAGAAAAATCCGCTGGTGTATTATGGGATTTAGCTGGACATGATCTTGCTATTGCTATTAGCCTATTCGGTAACCCGATTGATATTAACTACTGTGTATATCAACACCATACCTGTTACTACCAAATTGAATTCCCAGATAAACTTAGATTCTCCGGTATCGTAAGCTGGGCCGACCCACCATTTTACCGTTTATTGAAAGTTTACAGCAGCACCGGGGTTTTTGAATATCAGGAGCCAAACGGCAGCGAGCCCATTGCTTGGTTACCCAATTATGAAAAACCTCTCACGACAATGGTTAAAGAGTTCATTAACTGCTGTATTACCCGTCAACAACCAAAGAACAATGGGGAATTAGGATGTAAAGTTGTTCGCTTCTTGGAAAGTCTCTCCCAAAAAATGTTCGTCAACTATGAAACTATCGGTAATCATTCCAGTTTATAACGAAGAAGATTCGGTATTAGAATTAATAGAGCGCGTAAAAAACTCACCGGTTAGCAATATGGAGATAATTGTAATCGATGATGGATCAAATGACAATACGCCAACGATATTGAATTCAACTTCTGGAATTAAAATTTGCACTCATAAGTCAAACACCGGTAAAGGAGCGGCTATTCGTACAGGTATTTCTTGTGCTCGCGGTGATGTAATTCTAATTCAAGATGCCGACTTGGAATATGACCCATCTGATTATCCCTTTTTGCTGTCCCCATTTTATCGGCCCACGGTTGACGCAGTCTACGGATCTCGATTTAAAGGTAGGGGCAATTTCCTCATTCACAGTCAGTTTGCCAACATCTTTCTCTCCATTCTTACCAATGCTCTCTTCGGTGGAAGGATAACCGATATGGAGACCGGCTATAAAGTACTAAAAAAAAGCATCATTCCAAGACTCAAATTGACTGCCAAGCGGTTTGACATTGAACCGGAGATTACCAGTAAATTACTGCGACTACGGTGTAAAATTGTTGAAGTTCCGATTAAATATCGGGCACGAACCAAGGGGAAAAAAATAAGTTGGAAAGATGGTATTGCTGCCATCTGGACTTTATTAAAATATTATGTCAGTTGAGAAACTAACCTTAGAGAAACCTTCACCTTTGATTGAATTAACCGGTGTTTTTAAATACTACCATGGCGATTGGCCGGCGTTGACCGATATAAGTTTAACCATCTATTCTGGTGATTTCCTTTTTCTTCTCGGCGCAACCGGAGCCGGAAAAACCACACTACTAAGATTGCTCTATCGTCATGAATTACCCGATGCGGGATCAATTAAAGTATTGGGCTATGATCTGATTACAATGAAAAAAAGAGAAATTCCTTTTTTACGAAGGCGCATTGGTATAATATTTCAAGACTTCAAATTACTTACTGATCGAACTGTGTATGAAAACCTTGAGTTTGTTCTTCGTGCAATAAATACCCAATCAGATATGATCCCGGCAAAGATTCAGGAAACGCTTAACCAACTTGGGTTGGTACACAAAAAAAATTCCTACCCACGCGAACTTTCAGGTGGGGAACAACAAAAGGTTTCAATCGCTCGTGCATTGGTAAAATCACCTGATATCATCCTAGCAGATGAACCTACGGGTAATATTGACCCGAACGCTGCAGACGATATTTTAAATATCCTTAAGGACATCAATTACCAGGGGACTACTGTAATTATGGCAACCCATGATGCTGAACTCGCCGAACGAAGTCGACGAAGACGAGTTTCACTTGATGCAGGTCGAGTTGTGCGAGACGATGGATAACTATGAACTTAGCCTATCTCTTAACCGAAACGATCAGAACTATCAAACGTAGTTTGAGTCAGTTTTTGCTTGTCTCTGGAGTGATAGCAACCTGCTTGTTAATAACAATGATATTTCTTTGGGTAACGCTCAATGTATTCAGTTTAGCAAGTTCACTTACCCGCAAAGCTGAAATACATGCGTTTGTTAACGACAAGGTTGCTGAAGAACCCGGGGCGTTACTTCAAATGGTTGCAAACATAGCAGGTATTACCGCTGTCGGGTTCGTATCCAAATCCGAGGCACGTGAAGAACTGATTAAGGAACTTGATGCTGACTCGACTTTACTAAATGTCTTGGGTGATAATCCTATTCCTGCATCCATACGTCTTTCCCTCCATCCGGATTTTACTTCTGAGAAAGATATTAATGCAATTGAACAAAAACTCCGCCTGCTGCCAGGAATTACCGAAGTATGGTCTGGAAAAGGACTGCTAACTCAACTCAATCAAGCAGCCAAAACGGTGGTATTGCTGGACATATTAATTTTAGTAATTGTTGCGGTCTCAGTTGTTTTTATTGCTTTTCAAAGCGTAGAAAATTCAATAATTAACCGGGCACATGAAATTGAAATCATGGAGCTTGTTGGTGCACCGCTGCGAGCAATAAGAATTCCATTTATATTACAGGGTGTCTTTCAAGGAATATTAGGGGGTGCTGTGGCTTTTGTAATGATACTTTTGATTTATCGGGTCATTATTTCCTTTATACCTGCGCCTATTTTCCCTATCAAAATTATATTAATAACCACTATAACCCTAGGGATGCTGTTCGGACTGGGCGGTTCGATTTTGGCGTTGAGTCGCCTACCGACTACTCTTAAAGAAGTTCCTTTCAATAACATTTCCCGCTGTTGATAAATGTTACAACTGTTACCAACTTCGACATTGATTTACATAGTACTGACCACTGCTACTATCAAAGATTCCCTTGATTTAGCGAAACGGCAACTGGACTCCACAGAACAAAAAATTTCTGAACTTAGTCAATTATTAGCGCACATCACACTCCAAGAACAAAGTAGTCTACAAAGGATTGAAATCCTACAAGAAAAAATAGTCTTAACTGAAAGAGCGCTCCATCAGTTAGAATCCCAGATTACTCGTTATAATCGAGAAATAAACGAACTTAATACGCAATTAGCAGATGCTACTAAACAACAGGAAATTTGTCAGCAAGAGTTAAAAAAACGTCTAACAAATATTTACAAGTATTCAAAATTTTATCGCTTCCAAGCTTTTCTTACCAGCAGTAACTTACCCGAATTCTATCGCCGAATATTAACCTTAAGAATTGTCAGTCGAGCAGATCGGAAGTTACTTGAGGAAATTAAAAGACTAAAATATGAAATCGTTGCAAAACAAAACGCACTTGAATCGGCCGTTGCCCAACAAGAAAAACTAAAGCAAGAGGCCCAAGAGAAAAAACAAGCCCTAATGAAAGACAAAGAAACGGAAACGAAAATTCTCAACCGAATTCGATCCGAAAAAGCAGCCAAGTCAACATTACAACAGGAACTTATGAATGCCGCCCAAAATCTTGGAAAATTAATTACTCAACTTCAATTACGTGCTAACTCTCAGGCTACCGACAGACACTACCTGGAATTACATAAGGGTAAGCTACCTTGGCCTGTACGTGGTCCGGTCATCGCTCAGTTTGGTGTCCAAACTCACCCACGGTATCACACAAAGATCAATAATTTCGGCATTGATATTCAAGTTAAAGAAACAACGCCAGTAAGAGTAATCGCAACAGGTAAGGTTGTTTACGCCGACCGCTTTATCGGCTACGGTAATTTAGTTATAGTCGATCACGGGGGGGGATACTTTTCCCTGTACGGAAATTTATCTACGGTTAACACGATCATCGAAGCTGAAGTTGGAGCAGAAACCACTATAGGTATGGTAGATAGTTTTCTCCATTTCGAAATCCGTAAAGATGGACAGCCGCTAAACCCAAAAGATTGGTTAGAATAACAATGCCATTTCGTGATATCATAGCTCAGGACCGTGTTTGTAATATTCTTGATCGACTTATTCAAGCAAATCTTTCCTTCCCACTTCTCTTTGTCGGTCAACCGGGTATCGGAAAACGTACTGTGGCAATCAAATTGGCCCAAACTGTAAACTGCGAACGCAGAAATGATGTTGCCTGCGACACTTGCAACACTTGCCAGCAAATTGCTCGGTTAACGCACCCAGAAGTTCGTATCATCATCCCGACAAGAAAACCATCTGCTACCGCATCCCCTTCCGAAATCATCGCTGAAATGATAAAACACTATCCTGATTATACACTTGATAAGCCTCAGCCGTCATTACCACCTAATTTCGTAATACCTATTGGCACAGTAAGATGGCTAAGTACTGAAATGGCAAAACCTCCGGTCTACGCTAAAAAAAGGTTTTATATTATCCTCAACGCCCATCATATGAAATACGGAACTCAAAATGCGTTATTAAAAATCCTTGAAGAACCCCAGATAAATACCGTATTCGTCCTGACTACGACTAACTCTACTTCACTACTTAGCACAATTCGTTCTCGATGTCAAACTATTCGGTTTGCCAATATCCCTGAAAATGAAATTAGTAAATATTTAACTGCACAGTTACAATTTCAAAGTAACAACCGCAAACCAGAATATGATAACCATATAGATCACCAGCAAAACTTACTTCTGGCAACCGCCTTAGCACAAGGTTCTCTGGGAAGAGCGTTAGCAATTTTAAAAAATCCTGAGACGATCATTTGCCAACAATTAATCGACCTTATCAGTAAAGAAGGATTAGGATATCCTTCCTTGTATCGCGCTTTTGAAGAATTAAATACAACCTCCCCCACTTTTCCCAGCGAGACTGCACTCGCTATTTGTTATAATACCCTGCATTCACGCATTGGGTGTTCATTCCTCCCGATTCTTAAATCACCAATACTTTATAACCTCTCCGTACCGTTACTCATCGCTAAACTATTGTATTTCTATCATCGCTTTCATCAAAACGCATTAAACCTAAACCCAAGTCTTGGTCATTATACAACGATATCAAATATCTTTCTTAGACATTTAATCTCTCATGGGCAAAGCGATTGACTTCTAAAATAATTATTTTAAAATAGTAAAAGTGATGCGCCCGTAGCTCAACTGGATAGAGTGCCGGACTACGAATCCGTAGGTTGCGCGTTCGAGTCGCGCCGGGCGCAGAAAACTTTTGGCGATAAAATAGCAAAAGGTTGCTTTTGTGTAAAAGAAACGTAGAATATTATAATCCGGACGAATTCTGGATGAAGTTGGCAATCCAAGAAGCCGAACAGGCGCTAATGGAAGACGAGGTACCGGTAGGTTGTATTATCGTCAAGGACGATAAAGTAATTGGTAAAGGGCACAACCGTGTTGAAACACTAAAAGATCCTACTGCCCATGCCGAAATTCTGGCAATAACCGCTGCCGCGGCAACACTCAACAACTGGCGGTTACTTGATTCAACCCTGTATACTACCGTAGAACCCTGTCTGATGTGCACGGGTGCAATTATATTAGCAAGGCTTAAAAGAGTTGTATACGGCACAAAAGACGAAAAATTTGGCTGTCTGGAATCAAAATACACTATTGAGCGAGATAATAGATTTAATCATCGTTTTGAAGTCACTGGTGGTGTATTATCTCATGAGGCAACAAATCTTTTGAAAAAGTTTTTCAAGCAACGCCGGCTCAAATCTGATTAATTATGGAGAGATGGCCGAGTGGACGAAGGCGCGTGACTCGAAATCACGTATACCTGGAATCAGGTATCGGGGGTTCGAATCCCTCTCTCTCCGCTTTTATAAATAAAGGTGTAAAGTTGAAAAAAATAACACTGGCAATTTTGATTTCCAACATTGTGTTTTTTTCTCCGGCTGACGGTAGAATACCCCTTTATCGCCAATCATCTCTGGACCGCGGGCAAAAAATTGACTTCAATAAACGCCTGATTCCAGCGGTAACAGAGTGGCAGACTGGTACCCAGCCATTATCTCGATTTCGGTTCTCACCGACTGCGAAAGATATTGCCCGAATTAATAAACTGCGTGCCGGCGACGTAGATACGGTCCGGGTATTGTGCCTGAGAGTAGAGTTTGTTGAAGACACCACTCCCCTGACAACCGGCACCGGAAAGATGGATACGCTCGGGTTTCTTTCCCCTGATTCCGGACTGTTTTATGATCCCCCGCATTTCAAACGTTACTTTGAAGCATTAATGATCGGATTGCGCAACTATTACCTCGCCCAATCGAAGGGAAGACTGTATATTGACTTCACCGTTAAACCCGACGAGGAGAAGAGTTGTTATCAACTACCCAGAGAGATGCAATTTTATGGAGATACCATTTCTTACGAAGGAATTGAATTTGGTTTAGTGAGATTAATGCGTGACGCGTTTGTGATTGCCGATCGTGATCCATCGATCAGATTTAGCGACTACGACGAATTTATCATCTTCCACGCCGGTAGCGGCCTGCAATCAGACTATGCGGCTGACGGCAAATGGGACAGTAAGTACGATCTGCTGGCAGGTGAAATACCACCGGGAGCAATCGAGGCTTATTTAGGCGTACCCTACATTCTTGCTGACGAGGGACAGACCAGAATCGAACAGGCAACGGTTTTACCGGAGATGATGCGCCAAGATACCCTCACGGCAACTGGAGAAACGAACCTTGCCGGTATGATTGGGATCGCCGGTACCTTAGCACACGAATTCGCCCATCTCCTGGGTGCTTACGACCTCTACGATGTTACCGGTTTGACAATGGGGGTTGGTGGATGGAGTTTAATGGGATATGGAGGCTGGTTAGGAGATTATGGCTCCGGCGCTCCACCTGGAGTAATACCCGGTTTCCTTGATGCCTATCACCGTGTGCAACTTGGTTTTATAAATCCCATAGAAATCAAAATACCTAAAGAATCGGTCTTCGTCTTTTGTGCCGCAATGGATACCACAAAATTCTCTCGCAGCGACAGCTCTTATCCCACCATAATAAAAATAAATATCAATCAGCACGAGTATTTTCTCATTGAAAATCGCCAAACCGATGTAAACAAACCAGACACAATTATCGTTGATACTTTATATGGCGTTGTTAGGGGTGTAGAGGCAAACGAATATGATTTCTTTTTACCCGGCTCAGGTATTTTGATCTGGCACATTGACGAAACAGTGATCGCGGATTATGGTCCTTATAACGCAATAAACATCTTTCCTGAACATAAGGGCGTTGATTTAGAAGAGGCAGACGGTATTCAAGATTTCGATGTTCCGTATCCTCAAATCTCCTATGAAGTTCTTGGGTATAAATACGACGCCTTTTCCAAACAAGGTTACAACGACCGGTTTAACGCGCAGACCGCCCCAAATAGTGACGGCTATACCGGTAAAAGCTTTATTTCTATAACGCTCCTGGGAAAAAGGGATACGCTAAACCGTCTGAAAGATACGCTGATACCGATAAATATTACCTGGGAACTTTACCAACCCGGATTTCCCGTTGATCAACGACGGGGCAGCGCTCTGCGCTCAGCATTTGCGGTTGATTTAGATAATGACGGCAACCAAGAGATCATTACTGCTGACAGTGCTGGACAGGTAAATATCTGGCGTTCAGACGGCACCGGATTCCGATTTCCTTCCGGTGCATTTGTGAATATCGGCTCCTCAATCATTGCAGATGTGGCGATTGGTAATGTAACCCCGGATTCCGGAAAAGAGGTTGTGGTTGCCGGACAGGATGGCAGAATCCGGGTCTATAATACCAGCGCTCAATTAAAACTCTCACTTATAACCAGAGATCGAGTTCTTGCCACGCCGGTTCTTTTTGATCTAAATGAAGATGGCTATTGTGAAATAATCGCTGGCTCTCTTGACGGCAAACTCTATGTCTGGAACTACAATGGTGAAACCGTTTCCGGCTTCCCTATTGACATTGGTTCCGAAATTCGAGCCCCGGTGGCGATTATTCCCGACGCCCCCAAAAAAATCGTACTGCTTACCGCTGACCACCGACTCTTTGTTTATGACACTTATGGCAGACTGATCAGCGGGTATCCGATAACATTAGGAAATTCCTCCTTTTATGCCACCGCTCAACCACTGGTTGCCGATTTTAACCGCGATGGCGAGATAGAAATCGCTGTCGTAGCCGGTGGTGAACACCATTTTCGTCTGTATATCATCGAAGAAAATGGCACGGTCCATTTTACCAGCCGAGAAATAGTTGACCATCCCTTCACAGGCACACTTGCTGCCGCGGATATCAATCGGGACGGGTTTATTGATGTCATTTGCGCCTCTCGACACAAAATTTACGCCTTCAACTATAACGGCACACTGGTCAGTAATTATCCCTTGCTATACGATTCTACATACTCAATTCGGGAACTTGCCGGCAACTGGATAATCACCTACGATCTGCCATTTGAATATCGTTCATCTCCGGTTGTCGCTGATTTAACCGGCGATGACATCCCGGACCTGGTAATTGGCTCCCCCCAATATGGACTACTGGGTTTTGATGGCAAAAACGGAAAAACTATTCAGTATTTTCCCTTAATGACCACCTCCTCTTTAAGCGCCATACCCCTTATTGCCGACATTGATGGTGACGGCAAATTAGAAATTGCCTGCGGTAGCGATGACGGGGTGTTTTATGTCTGGAAGATGCCGGTTTCGAACTTTCGGGTTATCTGGAACTGTGCCTACCACGATCCAGAACATACCGGCTATATTCCCCAAAATGAACAGCCAGCGCAAATTGGTGAAGCAAATTATATCATTGACAACTTCTTTCTTTATCCCAACCCGGCAGATAAAGAAGTAAATATCCGATACCGTTTAGGGAAAGATGTTAGTAAAGTATCAATAATGGTTCTGGATATGAGCGGACAGCCGATAATCAAAGAGTTCTCCGGACCGGTAAAAGCAGAAATGGTCAATGAATATCTATTAAGATTGGGCACTCTTGCACCTGGAATCTATGTTGTCCGGTTACAAGTAGAAAAAAACGAGAAAAAGGAAATTAGGTTTGCCAAACTGGCTATCATTAGATGATCAATCTGATTCTGGTTCTATCGCTTGTTGGCCTCTACCCAGTAGAACCATCCCCAACCGAAAAACTATCAGGCGAACTGAGACCTGAAAATCCAAAACCCGTCCTTAAATTTGAAAGACTTCCAAGACAATTTCGGCTAGCAAAACATTGCCCGGCGTCAACCGATAGCGTAATTAAAGAAGACTTTTTGATTAATGACGACTTATCAGGAGGTTGTGCCCAACGTGCTCCAGAGATCGTGGTCGGATCAGATGGGAGATTTATCATCACCTGGTATGAATTCCGGGATGGCGACGCTGATGTCTGGTTTCAACGTTTCGATTCCACTGGTAACCCGCTGGGAATTAATGAACGAGTTAATGATGACGTCACTTTCGGCTGGCAAGGGGACCCGGCAGCTGTGATTGTTCCTGATGGCAGTTTTATATTCACATGGGAAGATAGAAGACAGATCGGCAACTCGGATGTATTTGCTCAACGTTTTTCCAGTGAGGGAATCAGATTAGGCGACAACTTCCGGGTAAGTGACTCTTCGGCATCCGGGGATCAGAGTATATCAGCTGTTCACATCGCACCCGACGGAACTGCACTGGTTGTCTGGGATGATCGTCGCAATGGTTTAACCGGGGACATTTATGGACAGTTTCTTAATCCCGACGGCTCGCTGCGCGGATATAACTTTAGAATCAATGACGACCCAATAAATTATGGCAACCAATATGAGCCCGATGTTGCAGGAGACGATTCTGGAAGATTTGTGGTTGTTTGGGAAGACGGTCGCGACGGAAACTGGAGTATCTATGGACAGCGATTTCTAACAGATGGAACCCCCCTCGGCAGAAATTTTCGCATTTCAAATAATGACAGCAACCAATTCTCCCCAAAAATCGCGGTAACCCCAGCCGGCGATTTTATGGTATGCTGGAATGACCGCGGAAGAGGCCAATGGGATGTATATGCGCAAATTTTTAACCGCAATGGCTCGCCAATAGATACCAATTTCCGCGTCAATACCGACACCGGTATTGCTCAACAGTTGCTGGGCGATGTTGCAGTAAACCGATTCAATGAATTTATCGTTGTGTGGTCTGATAATCGCAATGGCAATGATGATATCTACGCTCAACGATTTGATGTGCGGGGAAGTCGATTAGGAACGGCTTTAAAAATAAATGACGATAACACTGATAAGCCGCAAAATTCTCCATCGGTTTCTGCCGCTCCAGACGGTGGCTACTGGATAGCCTGGGCAGATGCCCGCTCAGGAGATTATGACATTTACTGCCAACGGCTTGAACGAGGAGGAAACAAAGTGGGAGTAAACTTTCGGGTTAACGACGATTTTGCTAGTGCCCTCCAGAGATGTTCTTCGATCGGCAGAGAGAAAAACCGACGGCTCTTAATTGCGTGGGAGGATGAACGAAATACCAATTGTGATATTTACGGTGCTGTGATTGATGAAAATGGGAACTTGCTACAACCTAATTTCCGATTAAACGATGACCCCCTAAACGCTAACAGCCATTACTATCCTGCAGTAGCAGGAGGAAATAACCGTTTTTTAATCGCCTGGGTTGACTCGCGACAGGGTTGGGATATCTATGCCCAATATGTTTCAGCATCGGGAGAAAAAATCGGAAATAACTTTCTTGTCAATACAGGGGCAATTTCTGCTCACCAATGGTATCCATATTGTGCAATGGACACCTATAACCGAAGTGTGATTGTCTGGTGTGAGCGTCGCGGTGGCACATCAAAGATTTATGCCCGCCTTTACAACGAAAACGGAAATCCGCTTACGTCTGAATTCCGAGTGGGAGATACTCCAGATACATTGTTTGACGAACTCTACGCCAGTACCGCAAAAAATTCTGATGGGTATTGGGTTACCGCTTGGATGGACTATCGAAACGGAAACTCCGACATTTACTGCCAACTGTTTACTCCCGAAGGTTCCCCGATCGGTAGCAACATATTAGTGAATACTGACGGACAAGGTGCTTACCAGGGTTACCCTTCCTGTGCGATCGATGATAACCGAAACATAGCCATTGCCTGGGAAGATACCAGGAACGGTACTTACGATGTCTACTTACAATGGCTGGACTCGCTTGGTCAGCGGTTAGGTAACAATGAAAGGGTTAATGATAACCCACCTGGAGAAACCTACTGTTATTCACCTTCCTGTGCATTTGACCAAAATGGCAGACTGGCAGTAATGTTTAATGACGAAAGAGAAACCCCTGATAATCCCCAGATTTACTGCCAACGATTTAATTCCGACTGCTCCCGCATAAGTTTTAACAAGAAAATTAATCAGCCCAACTATTTCCCGAAAAACACCCACTGGACAGTTGGACAAAGTGTTGCTGCTGACACGCAAATTATCGCCTTCACCTGGACCGACAATCGCCGGCATAAAGGATGGGATATCTTTGCCAAAATTACTGATTGGAATCTTATTGGTATCTCGGAACCCACGGTAGCAACTAATACCATTAAAAATACCTTGCACCAACCATTTCCCGTGATTCTTATGAAAAAAAGCCTGCAGATTAAAAAAATGTGTGGTGCAAATTTAACTATCAGTGATGCTTCAGGCCGACGGTTATATCTAACCAAAATAGATACCGATCACTTTAGATTAAACCTCAACCGCTTACCTTCGGGTATCTATTTTCTCACCATTCAAAATGGTGAAAAGATCTTAACCCACAAATTTTTACTATTATAAAATCAAGGAGGATGAAGTGAATTTAGTATGGGCTTTTGCCTTGGCGATAACTAGTTTACCCAAAGAGAGCAACTATGAACCCAGCCGAATCAACCCGGGAATCTCTGTAATCAGTTCCGTAGTAATTCCAGGTTCAGGTCAATTGATCAACAACGCCCAAAAACGCGGCGAGGCAATGATGTGGTTAGACGGCGTTTTGTGGGTTTCTTATGCCTCTTTTTCTTGGTACAGAAATAACCGGGAGCAAGATGCACGACTAATAGCCAAGAAATATGCCGATGCCGATATCAGCATTAAAGATCCAGGTTACTACCGCGCGCTTGAACGTTACAACAATACCGAGCAATATAATGAAGACATTCGACGACGAGCAAGAGAATTGTATCCGGATGACCCAGATGCCCAACGACGTTATTTTGCAGCTCATGGTTACTTCGGAGAATCACAATGGCAATGGCAATCAGACTCCTTCCGAGTTTATTTATATTGGCAGACAAGAAGGTCAGCACGACAGGTGGGTATGACGGTCAGCTTTCTAACCGCCGGCTTGGTGTTAAACCGCATAGTGAGTCTTCTTGACTGTATATTTTTTCTTCCCGGAAAAGGTTTGGGAAAGAAAATTGAGTTCTTACCCACTAAAGCCCAGCCAGGCATTGAATTGCGTTATCGACCCCGATAGAGATGAAGTTTGAAGAAATAACAACCGATTATCTGGTAATAGGCTCGGGTATAAGCGGTTTCTGGTTCGCATGGAAAGCAGGCAAACGGAACGAAGTTTTACTTGTCACCAAGAAGGAGAGTATGGAATCCAATACCAATTATGCCCAGGGGGGCATTGCTGCCGCGGTTGGGGAAAACGACAGCCCAAAACTCCATCACGAAGACACTCTACGGGTTGGCGCTGGACTTGCCCATCCAGATATCGTTAAAATGGTTACTGAATCTGGCCCGAGACTCGTTAGGGAACTATGGGAACTCGGTGTTGGATTCTCCGCGGAACTTGGCTGTAATGGGCAGTTAAAATTCGATTTAGGAAAAGAAGGTGGCCATCTTCGACACCGAATAATTCATGCCAAAGATGCAACCGGACAGGAGATTGAACGCAAATTACTTATAGCGGTTAGTTCGCTAACGAACATAACCATACTGGAACAACATTTTGCTACTGATTTAATTATTAACGAAAACGGCGTATGTGCCGGAGCAATTGTATTAGAAAAATCAACGGGCAAAATTAAACTCATCAAAGCCCGAGCAACACTATTAGCCACAGGTGGTATTGGAAAGGTCTATCGACACACCACCAATCCCGCCATCGCCACGGGCGATGGCATAGCAATGGCTTACCGATTAGGTGCCCGTATCGCCAACATGGAATTTATCCAGTTCCATCCGACATCACTTTATGGATACAAAATAGCCGATCGGGTATTTTTAATTTCTGAAGCTGTGCGTGGTGAAGGTGCGGTACTTAAAACAAAAGACGGCAAAGAGTTTATGTCCGCATACCATCCTGATGGTTCGCTGGCACCTCGGGATATTGTCGCGCGGGCGATCGCTGCTGAATTATTGCGCCGCGGTGACGATTATGTATTATTGGATTGTAGTCCGATTCCTGGAGAAAAACTAAGGGAACGATTTCCCAATATTTTCCAAACCTGCATTAACTTAGGTATCGACATTACCAAACAACCTATTCCCGTTGTTCCAGCTGCCCATTATGTGTGTGGCGGAGTAGCGGTAGATTCCTGGGGAGAGACCGATATAAAAAGATTATTTTGTGCCGGGGAAAGCGCGTTTACGGGAATACACGGCGCAAATCGGCTGGCATCCAACTCTTTACTCGAAGCGCTGGTTTTTGCCGAACGTACAGCAATCCGTGTAGAAAGTAAATATGACCTCCCGGACCACTCCCCCCTGATTCTACCCGAAGTTTACCTCCGATCCCAACAAAACCGAGTGGTAAATCACCTGCGACTAAATCAGTTTGTTACCCAATTGCAAACCTTGATGTGGCAACATGCTGGAATTATTCGCTCTGACCGCGGTTTACTAAAAGCCCAGACTGAATTGGATCAACTGGCAGAAGAGATATCATCATTGGACTGGCAAAGCAACACCGCTCTCCTTGAATTACGTAATATGCTTATCGTCGCACAACTGATTGTCCGCTGCGCTCAGTTACGTCTCGAATCCAGAGGATTGCATTATAATCAGGACCACCCATTGCCCGAAGAGAGGTTCGAAAGAGATACTATTATATCAAAAGAAGACTTTGGCCACTTCCTCTCGTAATAAAAAGAAAAACCATAAAATCAACGAGATTAAGAAACAAGGTCTAATTGAACGTTTTTCCCACTACCTACTGGTTGAACGAGGAATAACACCAAACTCTGTAGAATGCTATATTACAGACATCGCTCAGTTTATCGCTACTTATCCCGATGTATTGAATAACCCCAAGTTGATTGATGCCACACGAATCCGTGAGTTCGTTCGTTCATTAAGCAAATCTGGTATGTCTACATCAACTATAGCGCGTAAGTTAAATTCTATTAAATCATTATCTAAATTTATTTCAAGAGACTTTAATATCAGTTTAAGTGGTGTTGACAGTATCAAACAACCAAAGGTCAAGCGTTCATTGCCTACAACCCTTAGCCAAGAGGAAGTAAATGAGTTAATCGAAAGTGTTAATAAGAACCCGGATCGATTCTGGGCGCTCAGAGCGAAGGCGCTGCTGGAGGTTGCTTACGGCGCCGGATTACGGGTCTCTGAACTCCTAAATCTCACACCCACAGATATAAACCTAAAAGAACGATTTGTCCGGGTCATGGGAAAACGTTCAAAAGAACGCATCGTACCGTTAGGGCAATCGGCAATCAACGCTACAAAGGATTATCTTTTTATCGCCCGTCCCCATTATGCCCGCCAGCGACATAGCCCTTACCTTTTCTTAAACAAAAGAGGAGGCAGATTAACAAGAATGGGTTTCTGGAAAATTCTCCGCATGTGTATCAGACTCGCCGGTATAAACAAACGCATTACCCCTCATACCTTAAGACACTCGTTTGCTACACACCTACTCGAGGGGGGTGCCGATTTGAGAGCGGTGCAAGAGATGCTGGGGCACACAAACATAACTACAACTCAAATCTACACTCATATCGACCGTTCTTATCTACGAGAAGTGTACAAAACTTTTCACCCGCGGGGCTGATATGATTGCATTTATAAAAATTATATTATTTCAACCCCAAAATTTCCCCGAACGATCTTGCCAATTATTTTCGCTCCCGGAATTTTTTTAATTACCACTTTTACCTTTCTGGACTCAACAAATATAACCAAACCTATTCCCATATTGAATGTCCGAAACATCTCTTCATCTGGTATACCTCCCAACTTCTGAATATGGTTGAATATTGGCTGTGGTCGCCAAGTAGCTTTCTTGATTATACAGGCTGTTTCTAATGGTAGCAGACGCTTAATATTATCGTAAAAACCACCTCCAGTAATGTGGGCGATAGCATTTATATTGGATAACAATGGGTAGACGAGTTTAAAATATGAACGATGGGGTTTAAGCAACACCTCACCAATTGTACCATTCAAACCAGGTAGGGTTGCATCAACAGGATATTTATGTAACTCAAAAAAAACCTTTCTTGCTAAGGCGTAACCGTTAGTATGCAACCCTGAGGAAGGAATTCCAATCGCCAAATCGCCCGGCTTCAGTCTTCTGGGATCGATTATCCTTTTCTTTTCCACTAAACCGACGATAAATCCAACAAGATCAAAATCTCCGCTCCGATATAAATCAGGCATCATTGCTGTCTCCCCCCCCACCAGTGAACAGTTATTATATCGACAAGCCCTGGCCAGTCCCTTGACAATCTCAACGATACTCTCCGAAGGCAGGTTGGTGTGGGCAATATAATCTAAAAAAAACAATGGCCTGGCACCGAGGGTTAAAATATCGTTTACGCAATGATTAACAATATCAATTCCGATGGTGTCATACCGATTCATCATTTTTGCTACCAATACTTTTGTACCAACGCCGTCACAACTAGCAGCGATGAGTAAGCCTATCGATTTAGGCAAACGAACAAGAGCGCCGAATAGTCCAATATCGGTAAGCACTTCTGGCGAATAAGTAGTACGAACTAAACGGACGATGCTACTTTTTACCAGATTCATCTTTTCTATATCAACACCAGCATCGATATAACGCATATATTGAATTTAACCATTTATTTTTGGGGGTCAACTTGGGCTTGTAGTTAGTTTTCTTACCCGGTTCTTACGGAAGCAATATATACCCTATGGAGAATAAAAGATTTTTCTTATCCAGTAGTGTTGAGTTAACCATTTGAAATAATGTGCCTTATCCTGCTGGATCTTTGGGGAAAACTCTATCCCGGGAGTAGTGTTGGGGACGGTATTCTTAAAGGTTTGGGTTATGATTGTGGAGCGGGTTTAGGGTTGGGCGCTATTTGAGGTTATGATGCTCCAGGGGAGGTTGCTTTTTGGTGGGGATGTATTTTAGATGTTGTTTGGGGTGGTAAAAATGGTTTTAGTTAAGGTTATCAGATGGGCTTTAGGTTTGGTTAGAGTTAGGTTTAGATAATGGCATATTATAACGACTACAGGCTCGGTGAAGGAGAGAGTTTTGTCCAATGGTAAATCTTACGGCTTATACTAAACTTGACTTATAATTTAATTTAGATTAGGCTATGTGGCTGTGATGTTAAATACCATAATCAGAGGTTTTACCGAACGGTTTATTAACGACATCGCAATTGACCTCGGCACATCCTCTACATTAATTTATGTAAGGGGGAAAGGAATCGCCCTCCGCGAACCTTCTATCGTCGCTGTTGATGAGGTAACTCACGAAGTCGTAGCGGTAGGAACCGAGGCGAAAAGAATGCTAGGCAGAACCCCGGAGGGTATAAGGGCGATCAGACCCATGAAAGATGGGGTAATCGCCGACTTCAGTATGGTGGAGATAATGCTAAAGTCGTTCATCGGAATGGTCCAAAAAAAGAAACTTTTCGTCCGTCCCCGAGTAATTGTCTGTGTGCCATCTGGAATTACAGAAGTAGAAAAGCGGGCGGTAAGGGATTCAGTAGAAGCATCAGGAGCGCGGGAAATATATCTTGTATCCGAGCCAATTGCCGCAGCAATCGGTGCCGGCTTGCCAGTGGATGCTCCTACCGGCAATATGATCGTGGATATCGGCGGTGGAACTACTGAGATTGCCGTTGTGGCACTCTCAGGTGTTGTCAATGCAGCATCAATCCGTGTTGCCGGGGATGAAATGGATGAAGCAATAATTAATTACATCAAAAAAAACTACAATTTAATTATCGGTGAACAGACTGCCGAAAGCATCAAAATTGCTATCGGTTCTGCCTATGCTACCGGTGTAGAGGAAACGATGGAAGTAAAAGGAAGAGATTTGGTCTCGGGAATTCCCAAAACTATACGCATCACCTCAACTAAAGTGAGGGAATCCCTCGAGGAACCGGTGTCCCTCATCATCGACGCTGTCCGTCTGGCGTTAGAAAAAACTCCGCCGGAACTGGCTGCCGACATCGTTGACCGGGGTATTTATATGTGTGGTGGCGGGTCACTTTTACGTGGCCTTGATCTTTTAATTAAAGAGGAAACAAACCTGCCGGTATATGTAGCAGATAACCCAATTGAGAGTGTCGTCCGGGGTGCGGGTAAGATTTTGGAAAATATCGGTTTAAATGAAAAATTAATATTACGTGCCAAGTAATCATCTAAGAATCAGATTATTATTTAGATGCTCCATAAATCATCTTTAACTACTCAGGACCGAATATGCTGGATGGTAATATTAATTTCTCTTGTCATCCTTCTTCTGCCATCTGGGATCAAACTTCGCATCACCCAACCACTGGCTTACGGACTCCTCTTTCCTCTCCGTGTCGTAGCCTCATTAAGAACCACCCTTTCTATATTAAGTAATGAATACCGGCAGATGTCATATCTTGTCTGTGAACTGATACTGGAAAATACCAAACTCAAATCAGAACTTAACTCCCAAGACACGCTCCCAACAACGAACCACCTAAAAACAATATCAGCACAAATTATCGCTCGCGATCTAACTACTTTGAAACGTCACTTTACGATTAACCGCGGTAGCGAAGCCGGAATCACCTCAGGCGCATTCGCGCTAACTCATCAAGGTGTTGTCGGCAAGGTAATAGCTACCACCAGAGGACAGGCGCTGATTCAAACAATATTTGAACCAGGATTTAGAATGGCGGTGTTAAACAGTCGTTCTCGTGAAGTAGGTATGGCCCACCCAGGACCAGATGATTTGTTACTACTTGACTATATAAGCAAAGAGGCAGATTTTCGGGTTGGCGACACGATAATCACTGCGGGTTTAGGCGGTATATTCCCCAAGGGATTACGGGTTGGAATTGTTGTATCGGTTCAGGAAAAAAATGACCTACTGTTCAAAAATATTCGTGTAAAACCATTTGTAAATCTAAGTCAATTAGAGCACCTGTTTATAGTTACACCTTCGGCAGCGTCCCCATCCGGATACTGGTTTGATGGACGGAAACCATCGGAATTAAAAATTCCGGAATGAAGAAAAACCATGCGTCAATTGTTTGAATTCCTCTTACTCTATTTTCTCTTTATCATTCAGGCGGGCGTTGTTCAAACAGGCCCAGATTTTACCATGCTTGCCCTAATCTTCTTTGCTCTTCACGAAGAAAAAATTACCTCTACCCTACTTGGCTTTTTTGTGGGGCTGTGTGTTGATTTAACAAACCCCAATAATTTCGGTGTGTATATAATTATATTCACTTTGATCAGTTATGGAATAAGCAGGTTGCGCAACTTTTTCTACCGCAGTCGATGGCAAATAGTTATATTTACATTGATAACATTAGGTGTTAAGACCGCAATAGGAGCAGTTACCGGTAACTCCAAACCACATCCGGCATCGATCATAACTATAATTTTAACATTGATCTTGAGCCCATGGGTTGAACCATTGTTAAGACCGCTTTTTAACTCTAAAAAATGAAAATCCGGCTTCGGCGACTCAATCAAATTGTTATCATCTCGCTTGCCATCTTAGGCATAAGGCTCTTTTCCTTACAAATAATTCGCGGTGAACGTTATGCCCGATTAAGTGACCGCAATCGAATTAGAAAAATTATCCTAACCGCTCCTCGTGGCAGAATATTTGATCGCAACGGTATCCCTCTGGCTGATACTAGGCCGTCCTGGACCATCGCGGTAATTCCCACTGAAACAAATGACAGCGCTTTATCTTTTCTAAGCGCAATCCTCAAAATACCGATGCCTGAATTACGGCGTCGGCTGGAGCCAATTGCCGCTTTCCCCTCACCGGTCAACATCTGTCGGGATGTATCTTTTAAAATCGTTGCTCAAATCGAGGAAAACAACTTTCGCCTGCCGGGGGTAATGACTCGAGTTGATCCAGTGCGAAATTACCCCTACGGACCTATTTACGCCCACTGCATCGGTTATATAGGTGAAATAACCGATGCTGAGCTTGCTCGGGACACATCGTATCACCGGCTTGACTACATCGGCAAAACTGGTATTGAGGCGCGCTATGAGAAGCGTCTTAGAGGTGCTGACGGCACACAGTTTGTTGAAGTCGACGTTCGTGGACGGGAAATTGGTCCACTACCAGAAAAAAGGGTACAATCACCGATCTCTGGTAATGACATATATCTCACAATAAACCATCGTCTACAACAACTTGCTTATGAATTATCTAAACCCTACGAACGTTCCGCTGTTGTGGGCATAGCAATTCGCACTGGAGAAATTCTCTGTCTTATCTCAAATCCTGCGTTTGATCCCAACCTTTTTCTCTCCCATCTTAACTCTGCCCGCTGGGATTCACTTGTTTCCAATCCGGCTAAACCCTTTTTTAATCGTGTTATATCCGCTGCCTATCCGCCGGGTAGTACGTTTAAACCGCTTATTGCTCTACTGGCACTGGAAAAACAGTTGATAACTCCTCAGACCAACTTTATTCCCTGTAATGGCGGATTTCGCTATGGCAACCGTACATTTCGCTGTTGGTCTGCCCATGGTCATCTCAATCTCATCGAAGCGATAGAACAATCATGTAATAGCTACTTCTATCAAATCGGTTTGCGTTTAAATGTAGACACACTTTCTAAATTCTGCCGCCGTTTAAAACTCGATCAGCCTTCGTATATTGATATTCCAGGCGAAAAAATCGGTAATGTTCCGAGTCGAGAATTTCTTAACCGTCGTTACGGTAAAGGAAAATGGACTCAAGGAGTTATGCTTAATCTCGCTATTGGACAAGGTGAACTTACCTTAACACCACTGCAACTCGCTCTACTTTACGCCTGTATCGCTAACGATGGAACCTATTTTCAACCGTATCTTGTCGATCGCATTGAGTCCGCCGGTACCGTTATCTACACCGCTAATCCTAAACAGGTTAAAGTGGAACTTAATTCAAGCCAGCTAAAAATTATCAAAACCGCACTCACCAGGGTGGTGGAATACGGCACAGCAAGGGGTGCCCAGCTTCCGGAAATTTCCATAGCGGGTAAAACAGGCACCGCCCAAAATCCACCAAAACCTGATCACGCCTGGTTTGTCGGCTATGCACCCGCCGAAGACCCCGAGGTGGTATTCGCTGTGATATTAGAAAATGCTGGACAAGGTGGTGCGGCGGCAGCACCAATCGTTAGCGCTCTTGTTCGCTCCTATTTTTTATCAAAAAACAGTTATGCGCAAGATTGACCTGACGCTGATTCTAATTGTTACGTTTCTAATAATTATCGGACTAATTGCCATTTACTCTGCTGCTGGTACTCGTTATCTTTTCCGTCAACTTCTGTTTTTACCATTTGGATTAGTCGGACTACTTGTCGCTTTCTTTACTCCTCGACGCATCATCTTGGGTACCGCTGAAATACTTTATATCCTGACGCTTATTATGTTAATTACGGTTTTGATTTGGGGCACAGGTCCAGGGGCAAAACGCTGGTTTGCTATCGGCGCTTTTAACATTCAACCCTCAGAAGTAGCAAAATTCACAACGACAGTTGTGTTGGCTAAATACCTAAGTTATCGTCGCAATTTAAAACTTGATTTTCCCAACATTGCAGGACCTGCATTTCTAACAATCACACCCGTATTGTTGATCCTTGCCGAACCAGACTTAAGCACCGCTATCTCCATCCTCCCTGCTTTTGCTGCTATGCTTTACTGGCAGGGGCTTAGACCACTACACATTCTATTACTATTTATTCCCCCCTTCTCCTTTGTCGCTGGCTTTTCTATTTACTTCTGGATTCCTTTCTTCATTTTACTGGCAATCATCGTCTTCCTACGGATGAAATTTCTTCCAGCGATCACCACGCTCATCATCAGTTCTGCCTTCGGACTGCTCTCACCGATTGTCATTTCTTTGCTTAAAGACTACCAACGAGCAAGGATAAAAAACTTTTTTGCCCCCTGGTTAGACCCACATGGCATAGGATGGAACGCCATTCAATCCCAGATCGCTATTGGCTCGGGCAGAGTTCTGGGCAAGGGTTATCTTAAAGGAACCCAAAAACGTCTTGGTTTTTTACCCAACCGCCACACTGACTTTATCTTTTCCAGTATCGCGGAAGAATTCGGTCTTTTGGGGAGTATTGTTTTATTACTACTATTCTTCTTGTTTATCCACCGGATCCTTTTAACTGCCTACAAAACGCGGGACCAGAATGGTGCCTTGCTCTGTATCGGCTTTGCTGCAATAATCACCTATCAGATATTTGTTAATATCGGCATGCTTTTGGGGGTTTTACCTATTACCGGAATAACCCTGCCATTTATCAGTTATGGCGGCTCCTCGCTATTGGTCACGATGACCATGCTCGGCTTACTTTTAAATGTTGGTACTAAACCAGAATAAATAAAACAATGACAGATATAAAATCTTATACCTTGGAAGAACTCATTCAACTAAGTGAATCACTAGGCTGGGAACACTATCGTGCTTATCAAATATTCCAATGGCTCTGGCAGAAAAATACCGCCTCATTTGAACAGATGACCAACTTGTCTAAAAACCTCCGTGCCGAACTTGTTCAAAAGTTTTATATCAGCCAACTCTCCACAGCATCGATAATTACTGCTCCGGACAGCACAAAAAAATTTCTCTTCCTTCTTCAAGATGGTAATCTCATAGAATCAGTATTAATATCAAACCAAAACCGCTATACTGTTTGTGTTTCCACCCAGGTCGGCTGCCCATTGGGCTGTCGCTTTTGCGCTACCGCAACCATTGGATTTAAACGCAACTTAAAATGGTATGAAATTGCTGAACAAATTCGAATGATCATTCTAAATACCAACATCTATCCGCGAAACGTTGTAATGATGGGGATGGGAGAACCATTCTTGAATTTAGACGAGGTCTTCAAAGCGGTTAATCTAACAAACTCTGATTATGGCTTCAAAATTGGTGCTCGACGAATAACCATTTCTACTGCAGGCATTCCTGAAGGAATCTACCGCATTGCTGAATTCCCGCTTCAAATTAGACTCGCTATTTCCCTTAATGCTACCACCGATGAGATTCGTTCTCAATTAATGCCCATAAATAACCGTTACCCAATCAGCCAGATCCTTGAGGCTGCTCAGGCTTATGTAAAAAAACCGGCAGACGCGTAACATTCGAATATGTGCTCATCGATGGAATAAACAATCTCCCAAGGGACGTAACTCGTCTGCTTCAACTTCTAAAAAATATTCCCTGCAAAATAAACCTTATCCCCTTCAACTTATTTCCAAAATGCAAATTTCGACCACCGAAACAAAAAAGTATCCAAGATTTCGCCTCCGCCTTTTATCCTTACCTTCCCGCTGTTACCATCCGGAAATCAAAAGGCTCATCAATCTTAGCTGGCTGTGGTCAACTTGCTGGCCAATATTGAAATGACCATATGCTATATATGAAAAATTTGGCCTGGTATAACTAATGACCTGCCCAGCCCTAATATCTATGACGATTGCTACTTTCCTATTGCCTAATTATTCTAAATCTCAACTTTAAAAGAACTGCCATCACATCATCATTACTTTGGGATCTAAATTATGAAAAACCCAACTTAGCCAGCATCGAAACTTTGAATCTAAAACTGGGTTGCCGTTTCCGCCATGATATTTAATATCGTTCTGCTTGGAATTGTTATTAATTGGGCTGGAACTATGCGCTATTGCTATTTTCACAATAAATTAGATTGCATCTCGGCATCCTATATAATACTGTCTTATAACCTCCGGGTTATCCAAGTCTTATAATTTTTTATATCCCGGTCTAAAAAAATCCGGCGCAGTAGCACCGCGTCTTTCCCTGTTTCAGGTAATGGTTCTCGGTTTGCTTCAATTCTTTTGACTACCGTCACGAACAGGATTATTAAGCAAAACAAAACCGTCGATAGTGGTTGGCGAAGAACAACCGCCAGTAACGGTATTGTCAAAAGAGCAAAGAGCACGGCTGTACCACCAATCTTAAATATCCTACCTATTCCTAATGTCGAAAGCAAATAAATGGTTCCGGGCGGAAATAAAATGGTTAGGGTACCTAAAATCACACTCACCCCCCGGCCACCGTGAAATCCCAACCAAATTGGCCAGCAATGTCCCAGAAGTGCTCCAACGCCACACAAATGGGCCACGAAAAAGCTGGAATAAGTTCGGTAAAATATCCAGACGGGCACGAGTGCCTTCAAGATATCTAAAATACCGACCAAGACCGCTGCCGGCTTAGAAACCAAAACGCCAACCATAGTGGCTGATACTGTCCTCGTTCCATATTGGCGAATATCGACACCCTTGAATAATTTCACAAGAAACCAGGCAAATGGTATGGACCCGGCAAGGTAACCGGTTATCAGCCCCAAGAGTACTTTATCCATTGTTTAACCGACGATATTTTAAAAGATACCCTTTTGTTTCCGCTGTGGTAATTAGGAGAATTTCAAATTGGTAGTTTTTGTAGCAGAACCGTTTACCAACCTGACGTTCTGAAGACACCATCGCTAAATTAATCCGCAGCTGTTGTAGAACATCAGGCGGAAATAGACTCTCCAACTTCATCTTACCTCCTGAGGATTCACTTCCTGAGGAAAATACTACATTAGCCAAACTATCAAAAATCAAGTATTGCCACTTGCTATTATTGGTAAGCATTATAAATGCCCTCTGTATCAACCGCAATTTATGAACCTCATTTCTACTTTTCTGCCAACGTTGATACTGGAGTGTCCAAGCAATAGGGAAAAATAGGGCATAAGCTAACCAGTTAAGCGAAAAACTGAAAATTCGCCGGAGAATTTTCTTGAACGGAATAAAAATATTAACCAATCTGAAACGATAAATTTCGCGTCGACGTTTACTAAGTCGGGTCGGCGGTCTTGGAGGAAGAATATAACCAAACCGATTGGCAATGCGCTGTACCTGTTCTTCAAGCCCTTCAGAAACATGAATGTGAAAATGGGTTGTACCATCTACCTCATTGAAAGTCATTTTGGCATCGGCTAAACGGTTGTCAAGTTTTAGAAATTCATTATGCAGTTCTATAGCAACCTCACCACGAACGCACCCCTCGATACAGAACCCGCGTAACGCCTCTGGTTGACGCCGATAAATCAAACGCTGGCCTAATTCTACACGTCCTCTCACCTCTCTTAGGACTAAATGGTAACGTTCCCAAACTCGCGCTTCACGGTGTAAGCCAAGTGTCCGTAACAGCGCCCAAAGTAGCAAGGTAAATCCAAATCCACCAGCATCAACCAACCGCTCCTGTCGCAGTATCTCCACCTCCTGAACTTGCGGGTTTAACAATTCTTCAGTCGCACCGAGATACATTTGAATGATAACATTGCTGAATGTCGGATTGTCATTAAAAGCCCTCCGAGCCGCCTGTTCTGCTGCCCGCATCACGGAAAGAATTGTCCCCTCTTTAGCAGCAGTACCAAAATATTGGTAGCAACGATCTGTCCCCCACTTCAACCCCCAAACCAACGTCTCCAAGTGTAGAACATCACTTTCTTTTTGCTGCTGAACAGTGGTATTAAACCCTAAAAAGAAAGCGCTCAGTGCACCACCTGAGTACCCACCGCCGCGTCGTGCAATCAGAGTAACCAACTGATTGAGCACAACCGAAATGGGCATTGTGGCATCCACCCCTTCCGTGATACCCAAAAGCGGCGAAAGAAGGTTGGAACCAGTATCACCGTCTCGTACTGGAAAAACGTTAATCGAATTTACGATCGCACGCAATCTCTTAAGCTCTCTCTGTGCCTCAATGAAGAACTTAATCAGCACCGGCGTCGCGATGTGTTCATATCCCATTCCAACTACTCCTATCGCCACCAACCCGGTACCGGTATGAACGCCAATAACCGGGCTTGCCCTCACTAATTGCACCGGTTTAATTAAAATAAATTCATCTTGCATATTAAAAAAATCATACAGTAACTCCGCCTCTTCAGGAGGTTTAATACCGGTATAGCTAATTTTCACAACTAAACGTTCCCTAAACCCCACCCGCTCCTGTATTAGGCGGGCAACGAACTTAACTAAATTCTCCCGTCTGAATAACTTCATTATCCTCGGTTTCTCACCTTCAAGAATAAAAGATGGCAACAAGTGGAAAACTTTCAGCACTGGCTGAACCAGTCCGGTTACTACCATCGGTATCGGCACTCTTCCTGAACTGCGCAAACGTCGTAAATCGATTACGCTCCCCCAGACAAAAGACTTTGGTCGCCTTTCTTTCACAAAATTCAATACCTCCTCAAAACTCTTACCCATAAGTGCAAATTCAGCGGCTGTTTCGGCAATTATCTCCAAAGACAAAAAAGCCTGTCCACCAATGACCGCAATTCGGTTAGGATATATCCGCATCAACTCCATTGCCGCTTGGACAGTATTGTCGTAAATCGCGGAGAGTTCCCCACCCACCACAAAACAAATTATATCACAGTCATCTGTCTGAATCATCGCCTCCAGAATCCGACGAATTTCAAAAAAACCGCCTGCTTTGGTTCCAAAATTCAGTCTGGAACCTGATTTACCTAGTAATTGGTAAAACTCGGCTTCACCCAATTGATTGGCCGCTAACTCCATTTCTTGAGTAAGTCCGGTAATATGAATTGGCAAAGTGGAAATTCTCAACCCTTCTTTTACTTGGGGTTCAATATTGGTGGTCTCATCAACCGCAACCCTAACTATCCGGTTTTCCATTAGATCAGAACACCTTGATTATCAATTTGTAGTCGATAAACTCGTTCCTTCTTTTTGGGAAAAACCAGTTTTCTATCTCGAAAGATGAACAACTTCGCATAATTTTTGTTCCTATTAAAGAGGTATATTTTTAAAATTCTGTGCTTAGAGTTAACCTGTGAGACATTCCTAATCTCCCAAGATGGCGATAACCATAATCCACCCCAAAAGAGATTAACGAATTAAGCTTCGCACGTAGGCCCGTTCCCCCTGATAGTCCTGTACTCCAGCCAATATCACGCGCATAATTTACATCGGCATTGAAAATGTAGCCACCACGCAGATAAAATCCCCCGATACGATACTCCATACCCATATTTATCTTCTCGTTCACATCGTTAAAATGGTTCAGATCAACTGCCATTGTGAGACTGGAGTTATGACTACTTAATAGATCGTAGGCGATACCGAACCGGAAAAGCATCGGTAAAGGGAACGTTTCGGTCTGAAGAGTAGCAGGAATTGGTTCTCTTGTCCAGGGCCATTCCCAGTCGGGTTCGTAACTAAAGTCAAGCTGCCTGCCAGAATAGCGCAAGTCCGGACCGAAATTGGCTATTGCCATACCCAGTCGTAAATTCCGCCACCCGGTATTGTAATGAACACCAAAATCAAACGCAACCCCATTTGTGCCAACATTCCAGATCTTTTCTGACAGCACCTTGGTAGTCAGACCGAATGCCAATTTATCGGTAAACATCCGAGCGTAAGAGAAACCCAAAGCCAGGTCGGTACCGGTAAATGTCTTACTCGTACCCTGATACTGGTCGATGGTTGTCTCCTCAACCCCCCCCAGCGAAAGTGCGGTAAGTGAAATGCTGACACTCCCTAATTTGCTCGGAACAACCGCACTGATAAATTCGTGATTGATGTCCGCGATCCAGTCAATATGATTGGCAATTACTTGAATTTTACTCAAAAGTGCCAAGCCAGCAGGATTCCAGTAAGCGGCCGTTGCGTCATCCGCAATCGCCACAAAGGCATCCCCCATACCCGTACATCTACCCACCCCGATCTTTAAAAATGGCAGTCCTGCCATTCCGACTTTAGTAAAGGCGGCAAAACCGTTACTCAAGAGAAAAAACATCAAGAGAATAACAGTCTGTCTTTTCATCGGCGTCTCCTTTTTAATAAATCACAACAAACTTGCCGGTTTGTCTTCTCCCGTCATCTGACTCAACGTGAAAAAGATAGATTCCCGGCGAAGGTTTCTGCTTGGCTTCGTTTAAAAGATTCCAGTCCTCATCACCACCATATTGACTAGGAACACCGCCAAAATCAGGCCGGGTGTCGTCGTGGCGAATGACCTTTACGAGGTCGCCGGCAAGATTGTAGATATAAATATTGCAATGTGGGGGCAGATTAACAAACTTTAACTTTCGAAAATCACGATGTCTTTCCCACTCATTTCGTACTAAGTATGGATTGGGAACAACTTTCACATTAAGGGGTTCACCGCCACTGATCACTGTCATCGGAGTGAAAGTAATTCGAAATCGGCCATAATAAGGAGCAGGTGAAATCGGTTTGGTGTAGATATACCAGGTATCACCGGCTTCGGGCAGCTGCAAAATCGGGCTACCAGTACGGGGACGAAACATAATCTGGCCACCACATAGCGAAAGATAAAATGTCTGGTTAATCGCCAATGTATCTGCTGCACTGTTAATGGTTTGAAAACACCAACCATCAGCGGAATCTGGATCTCGTCGAAAACGCATAAAACGATAAGGAACCTCCAAATCATTATCGAGATCATAGACCTTTATCGTTCTGCTATTACCCTTGTTTTCCCAAACGACGCAGTAATGAGAACCGCGGTAAGCCCAGTGTGCACGGTTGTTTGTCCCATCATCAAGGAAGACGACTGAATCAGCCGGGTAAGAACCGGTTATCCGTAGCCGATCATAAAATTGATAGGGAATTGAATCCATATGCAGCTTAATGGTAATCTGTTCAACCGGCATCCAGGCACGGACTGTGTCAACCACACCAGTTTTTTTCTGCTCAATATTGATAATAATTGAGTCGAAAACCGTGGCAACGATATTGATTGTATCAAATCTGGCGTCAATTTTAACGGGAAACTCAGTTATCGGAACAATCGTGTCGCCTCCCTTATTAGTTATAAGATACCTATATCTCGGCTGGCGGGCCAAGGCATCGTATACCGGCGGAAGGAACTGTAGCCAGTAGGTGTCGGACTTTACCGCATAAGACGTAATACCCAAAGGTTTAATATCAATATGTAGCCTGGTATTTCCTGCCGTCTGCATCCAATCGGCACTCGGTGGCCGGTATCCACTGGGAGGAGTTCTCGGCACCGCTTTTACAGGAATGATACCCGATTCGAGGCTTAATGTGTCAGGGGGAAGTGGAGGATTTTGATTAGGATCCCCTCCCAGATAATTAACATCAAACGCGGTAATCGCATAATAGTAGGGAAAACCCAAACGTAAATCGGACGAATCAATAAAACAGTAGGCAAGACCGGCATCGGCTGCCCTAGTACGCAACGACTCAACTTGTGTTGTGTCCTCAAACCTTATTCCATCCTTTTTATCGAACTGGGCTAAAAGTTGCCAATCACCAGGCTGACCGGAACGACTGCGATAAACTTTATATCCCTGAAAATCCTGCTCGATATAAAACGGGTTCTGTAACGCCGGTGCGAGAGGAAAAAACCTGTCCGTTGCTGATTCGGAAACATCATCCCAGACTAAAGTAACTCTACCATCCCCAGGAATTGCAGTAACATGCGGGCCAATAGGAGGTTCGGGCATTATCCAGTTATTATCGTACGCCTGTTGTGCTGCACGCGAAGCTACAGCAAGATAATATGGCCAGGTACCAGGAGGTCCGCTACGGTCAGCCTTTGCCGCAATAACCGCGACAGTAACTGTCGTCAACTCATTCGGTGCTAGGGTAACCGGTCCGGTGGCTTGAAGAAACCGCTTGTCATCAGGGGCCGCATCATTAGAGTCGTAGGGCACATAAGGATAGGTCGGGTCATTCCAGTCATACCCGGCTAAACCCAAATACTGCTCAAAATCGTTCTTCGGATCACCGGCAAGAATAAAAATCTGGAATGAACTCATCCCCACCTGTCTCCCTTCGGCAGGTTCGTCGATCAACCCGTTGCCATTGTTATCAATTCCATCAAACCCGTCGATCGAACCATCGGGATTTTTAACATACGGACTCTGGAGAAAGTCAAATCCGATAAAACCACTCGGTGATGCATCGTCACTGTAAACATAACCTAAGTTGTCTGCAAAAACTGAATCGGTTCCGGTAGCATTTTTGATATATTTATGCCGACATAACCCACACCAGTCATCTGCCGCATTCCCAACATCCGCATCACAGCAAATACCTAGATACAAATCTTTCAGTGTGTCGCTACTCCGATTTCTGATATCATACTTCATAAATACAATATCACGATTCCATGGCAAATTCCACGAATAAATTGACTGATAAACCTCGATACCAATGGGACGTGGCGTCCGGCCAGCAGTATGATTAGCCGGGTCCGTATCATTAAAAACCATCCAAGCATCACCGGTAGAAACTGTGGTGCGTGGTATGTAATACAAATAACTGGGAACGGTTTCATTGCCTTTAGGAATGCGCAACGGAGTTAACACGGAATCCTGAAGTGACACAGGAAAATCTGTTGGATTGGGGGGGAAATCCGGGGTGATATAAATCCGTTCATAAGAACGCGCACTGTAGCCCCCGCCCGCATTATCGAAGCAACCCGGTGTCATCTCCGACTTACCAGAGTTAGGATTATAACCATTGGAGACGAAAGTATCAGGTCCGCCAGCAGTCCGTTTAATACAGCCAATCCACACTCCCGCACCGTAAATATACATATCTCCGGAACCAGCAGGCCACTCCCCGCCAGATCTGCCAATCCCGTTACCAAAGACACCATAATTGGTTATCGCCAGATTCCACTGATTCCTCTGATACCACTGAAAATCGTAGATCCTTCTCGGCCTTTCTTGAGAATTGGCGGTACGAGTATAACCAGCACTAACCAAAACCATCACCAAGAGCGAAAAGATTAAAACTTGCTTCCTCATAGCGCCTCCTCAAAATTCAAATATAAAACCAACCTTTATCTGCCTTGGTGGCCCATAATTTACCGGATTATTGACGAAGTCAAGATAGGCAAGTTTGTAGGCAACATACTCCTCTTCATCGGTAATATAGCCATCGTGATTAATGTCCCTGACCGGATTGTACTTACTCCTGTTTAATAGAGTAACGTCCGGATCAAGAACCCAGTTTGCTGGCGAGTAACCGGCGATATAACCGTCATCATCGGGACGACCGGTGTGCCCATATACCCATTGCACCACTTGCGCATCAAAAAGATTGGCAACAACACATGTGAAACCGAGCTTTAATCTGCCAAATTGAAAATACTTAGCGGCATTAAGATCACAGGTAAATCTTGCGGGCATGCGTGCCGAGTTCCGCTCCACAGTTAATCGTCCCGCATTCAACCTGCCAACCTCTCTGGGACTATATGGTAAACCAGAACCGTAATTAAACAGCACTGAACCATTGAATAATCTGAATGGAATGAATGTAAAATCGTTAGGAAACTCACATCCCAACGATAACTTCGCGTTATGTCGTTCATCAAAATCCAAAGCGTAATCTCTCCTCGGCGGTTCCATCTCCTCACCGGTAACGGGGTCAATACCGTAGCGATAACGCTCATAATACCATTCATATGCATACGAAGCAGTGCCCCGGGCAATTGATAGCGCGTACGATAAACGGGCACGCCAATAACCCGACTCCAGTTTCTGTAACCCCACTTCTAATCCTTTGATATTTCCATACTCCTCATTGACAATTGGATAATATCCCATCGGCACCGCGGGCTGATAGCGTACCCCCATCAAATCAAATACATCCTTATAGTAGGCAGTGGCATCAACTATTACAACATCGCCAATCTGCTGCTCCAGTCCAAGTTCGTAGGCAATAGTCTGTTGTGCACGCAAGTCAACATTGCCAATAATCTGGTTCCCCCGAGCATAAGCGGCTGATGAGATATTGTCGTATAAAAAATGATAAGCTGGGGTCTGAAAGAAGTGACCGTAACTGAATCGGAACTTCGTTCTCGTAGTAACCGGAAAAGATATTCCCAGTCGTGGGGAAATCTTATATTTGACCAGCGCGCGAACGGTTGATGTATCCTCGATGTCACCGGGATTAGCGCGCTTATAAGTCTTGGGGTCAAGATAATCAAGCCTCACTCCGATTCGCACTACCAGGTCCTCAAAATCCATACGATCTTGTACAAATATTGCAGCTCCAAGTGGACTTACATCATAAAAGTCAACAAACGGATTCGGATCCCAGGGCAACGAATTATATCGCCGGTGCAGATAATTCTGACGCAACTCACCACCCATTTTAAACTCATGAACCTTGCCGACATTATGGGTTATGTCGCCCTTCAGAGTAAACACATCTGCCCAATGTAGCTGAAAATACCGATAATCGCCATACCCGTAGAAAAGATTATAGACCCCCCAGGGGTTATTGGTGTTGGATTTGGATTGCTCAATGTACCCGGGCATCGGTTTAAAAAGAACCGTCGAATCCTTTCTCACTGTATCTTCAGCTTTAAAGATATAATCCTCCCAAAAGCGCATTGAGAAATCTCTTTCCTTTGTCTCCCGCTCTAGGTCCCGCACCCCGATCATCCTCTCGTTGCCGAAATAACTCATCCTAACCGTATACACCGTAGATTTGGTCAGCATATGGTTGGCTGATAAATTAAATTTCCTGACCCGTTCCCGCCGAGAAAGAAAATGATCGAGATTGTATTTGAATCCCAGGTGGTTTTCGCTCTCCCTATCGTAAGGATAAATTTCATACTGCTCGCGGGCAACATATCCATCTGCAGTGAACTTCAATCCCTGCCCGACTGGAATAGCATATGTCAATTTGCCGGTTAACTTGTAATCCTGACGATTCTGATGTGATAATTTATAGCGCATCGGATTGTAGTCGTCGGCAAAGTAAAGTTCACCGGAAAAAAAGTAACGGAGTGGCTTATATCCTAACAACGGACCGCCGATTGACGCCTCATAACGATTGTCACCAAAGTTCAGGGTTTTAGGAAAAACTTCATCGGTTGTCCAGCGCACTCTCCCCTGGGTAAAATTCCGCCCCTCCTTAGTAATAATCTGAATAACTCCAGACATTGCCTCACCGTATTCTGCGTCGAACCCCCCAGATATTACCACCACTTCTGCAGTCGCCTCAGAATTTACCCTTGCTGCTTGATAGCCGAAGAGTGGGTCGGATGTTGCGACACCATCCACATAATACATCACCTCATCAGGTCTGCCGCCACGCAGGTGTTGACCATAGGCCGGGCTCGTGACAACACCGGCTTGCAGCCGAATGATATCCGCCAGCGTTGCAACCGGCATCTTGGCAAATTCCTCGGTTGTCATATAACGGCTGGTAGTAGGATCAGTACGTACAATTGCCTCTCGTTTTGCCCTAACTTCCACTACCCCCATTTCAACCATTGCTGGTAAAAGACGAAAATCTTCGGTAATCGTTTGATCAATGATTACTAAAACATCGGTTTTTTTCTGAGTTTGATACCCTACATATGAAACAACCAGAGTCTGTTTGCCTGGCGGTACGTTGGTGATCAAATACTCACCTTTGACATCTGTCGCTGCGCCCAACATCGTTCCCTCGACGACAATGTTCGCCCCGATAAGCGGCTCCCCTGTCTTCCCGTCAGTTACCCGACCTCGGATCCTGCCAGTTTCTCCTGCCAACGTTTGACCTATTAATAGAACCACAATCAGAATGACTACCAATTTCAAGCAATGACCAAATCCCCAAAATACTAAATATTTTTTCATTGCCACCTCCTATTCTGAAACTACCCGTACCGGAATTGCCCAGATAGTTCCGGTAAATGCGGAATTAGGATAAAGAAGATTACTCACCGGCAGAACCTCAATGAATATATGCTGATAACCGGTATCGCTACTACTGAACCGCAGAACGCCACTGCCACTTTGTGCACCGGTAGTTATATCTACTGTCCTGCCGACAACTGTGAGAAAAATCCGATTTTTGTCCGCAACAGTATCCTGTGGCGTCGCAGTATTAACCACGATTGACACCTCTTCGCCAGCCCGAATTTGATAAAGCGAATCAATCGGCTTAAGGTTAGTCAATCCTCGGCCATCAGCCCGTGGTGCATAGAATATGGTATCTGCTCTACCCGGCTTATTCAAAATTACCCTTGATATCCTGGGAGACTCCTCGGCGGTTGGAATCTGCGTATAACCGCCACTGATCTTTACCACAGTATAATAGTTAGTATCGGGCAATGTATCACGACGCAAGAAAATCCAGCGATAAAACTCCCAGCCATAATTTTTAACCGCCTGCTGTAACACTGAAAAACCGCGCTTTCCCACGTAACTTACTCTTTGCACTATTGTTGTCTCGGCTGGTGTTTTAGTTGTGTCAATCAATGTATCAGGCCGGAAACCAACTACCCAGATAGTATCAAACTCCAAATACAAACCGCTCATATTAAAAGTATCCCGGTATATTACCTGACAGAAAGTATCGCTCAGACTAACAGTATCAACAGTAACGCCAAATTGATAGAGATCATTTCGCCTGTTTTCTCCCGGTTCAATCCAGGCACGGATAAAATGAGCAATCTTATAAAGTGTATCACCGGTACGGGAACTACTATCTGCATAGTTAAGACCAAAAGAAATATCCACACGGAAAGTATCGCTTAAGGCGTGTATCGGTTGGAAAATGTCTGTCCATTTCTCAAGCACATCTCTCACCGCTAAAGAATCTTCACGATTCCACCAGGGCCAGCTTGGAGGTGGCATTCTACCACAACGAACGGAAGAGGTTACACCGCCAAAGAAAAAAAACAGTACTATTATCCCGCGTACAACAAAAAACCAGTTTTGTCGCATATTGTTCTTCCTTTTTTAAATAAAAAAACGGGAGACCTCAACCGTCATCTCCCATTAAAGGCGTGGTGTAGCGGGGCGGGAAAAGCATCCCGCCCCGCCTTCTGTGTTTACCGCACTACGGTAAACTTCTTTGTTACAGAAGTCCGTTCGATCGTAAGTGTGTAGAAGTAAACGCCGGCGGATAGTCCCGCACTGTTCAATTTTACTTCATAACTTCCCGGCTGACGATGACCATCAACCAGTGTCTTTACCGGACGGCCCGAAGCGTCATATACCACGAGAGAAACATTTCCGGCTTTCGGTAAAGTATAGGAGATGACGGTCTGCCAGGAGAAAGGATTAGGTGTTGCCGAGAGAGTTAAGCGTTTCGGCGCGCTCCTGGGTGATTCGCTAACGCCAATACCTAACGACTCTGCCGGCACCCACTGAACGACATAAGGGTTATTGGTGGATGAACCTTGCCCTTGAACGATAAACCCAGCCTGCTGGTCTATTTCGTAAATAACCGGCACCCAGAGTTGCCCATCAAAACGCACCATTTTGTCCGCAATTGAAGGGAAGCGGCAGGAAGCGGTTCCCGCTTCAGTCAGTTTAACTGCAGGTAACCAGGTATTGCCGTCATCCTCAGAAGCTGCAGCAAAAACATCCGCGCGCAACAGGTTGGTTACCGGCTCAACATTCATCGAGTCAAACTGTTCCCAGGCAACATAAAGTCTTCCCATATCATCCTGACCGATACTTGGCCTGCAGGCATAAGCGGCATTATAACCAACCGAAGCCATCAGATTCTCTGGTTCGCATCCTGCCCGGTGCACCCGACTCCAGGCTGGAGTGTTGTCCGGACACCAGTGCCAGATCTCCGCAGGAATAATGTAAAGCGTATCACGAACACTCGGAATCACGCCGGCAACGATATGGAGCCGGTCCTCATCATCGTACCATGGGAATAGTGAAGTAATATGGAATGAGGTAATGGTATCGCCACTGTAAGCAGGTGGTGGCTCAAGTTCAGTCGGAGCACCCCAGGTTGCACCGCCATCAGTCGAAATACGATAATAGGCTGGGTCGTATGAGGTACCCTCAGAATATACCCAGACAACGCAGACCTTCTGGCTGACTTTGGAAGCAGCGATGTTTTGGTCAGGAAACATCGGATCCGGCTGAGGAGCAACAATACCTACCGGCACCTCCCAGTTACACCAGGTGCCAACTTTGGTATAGTAAAGCTGATCGGTAGTAGCAGCATCAATAATTGCGCAGTGAACAACCTGATTGGCATCGATAGAAATCGGTGGCCATTGATACCCTTCAGCATTAGGCGAACCGTCGCAGAAATCAAAGAATCCTGCACCCGGAGACATATCCTTGCCCAAAACCGGCCTTATTGACGTTGGTGTAGCACCCGGATTTTGATGGGCAGTAAACATTGCCACACCGGTAACTGGATCAGCATCCAGATGTCCAAAACCAGAGCGGTTGGTATAAACACTTATACCCGATGCCATAAAATCCGGATCAAGCCAGTTCCATGCGCCAGCGGCATAGTCAAAAAAGTTGTAGCGCATATTCCGGTCATTCCATGGTGAAGCTGGCTCAGCAGAAAACATCCAGCCTGCATGTAAGCCATATTCCGGTGAGTTCACAAGACCACGATATACCGGACCGTTAAAAGCCCAGTCATAGGTCGTTCCGCCGATCGTATCCACCCTGCCAACAGTAAACCTGACCGTTGCTGGTGGGACCGGCTGTTGCTCCGTCCTGGGCGCTCCATTTTCTGATGGCAGCGCCGTGATGGGCTGAAGGTTACCCGCCAAAACCAGAGCGGGCACCAATATCAGCAGACATAACATACCGCGCATTTGTTTCCTCCTTTTTGCTCTTGGTTCTTCTTTTTTCATTATGTTACCCCTTTACTGCAAGGTAAATTGATAGGGGATGGAAACCCATACCCTGACCGGTTTATCCCTCTGAATTGCCGGGGTAAACTTTGCCTTGAATGCAGCTTCAACTGCTGCCGCATCCAATGACTGATTACCTGAACTTTTGATAATCTTGGCATCAATCACCGAACCATCAACATCCACCAGTGCCTCAACTACACACTTACCTTCAATACCCGCATTGCGCGCCAGATCCGGATAAACAGGTTTCGGTATGCTTACCGGCTCCGGCTTCTTCTCTACTTTCCAGAATGGTACAATCGGAATCTCCGTCTCCACCGCTTTTTTAGTAACTTCGGTAAAAGTGGTTGCTTCAACAGTTGTTGCCTCCACCTCTGCTTCGCTTACCGCGGCAACCGGTACCGAAGGTTTCGCCGCCTTCGGCGGTTCAGCAATCTTTTCCAGTTCGGGGGGAAGCGCCTCCATCACCATTTCGACCGCTCTTCGCAGTTGATAAGGCTTGACGACAAACTCTTTTGGTAAAAACAGAAACGCCGCAATTACTATCACCAGTGCCGCAATAAGTCCCAACCTAATCGCCACCGCATAATACCGCTCTTCCCATTCTAATGCGGTGATATTATCCATCCCGATCTGGTTCATCCCCCGCCTCCCTTGCCATAACTGGTCGCAAATGTTACCTTCAATGCTCGGGCATCCTTAAGCGCCTCAAGCACATCGGTTACATAACCGTACTTGACATCTTTATCTGCCTGCAAAAGGACAACCAACTCCGGATTGGTAATCACTCTCTCGGTCATTATTGCGGTTATCGCTGTTGGCGTTACCCAGTTATCATTTACCGTCATCCTGCCAGTAGGATCAATCCAAACCGCTGCAACATTACGTCGCTTTAGAATCCGTTCGGTCATCTCTGCCTTGGGCAAATTGATCCTTAATCCCTTTTCGGTCCGAAAATGGGTAGAGACCATAAAGAAAATGATCAATAGAAACGCGATATCAGCGGTTGAAGCGGTGGGAATGGTCGGAGTAGTGGCTTTTTTGAGCCCGATCCTTCTCATTGCCCCTCCTCCTGCACCGGCATCAGACTGACTCGCTCCGCCTTGGCAACTTTCAGTTGATCAAAAACCTCAATCATTGTCTGGTACGGTGCTCTTCTACTCACCCGGAGCGCAATCGCCAAGTCGGGATTCTTCCCCAGTTGTTCAGTTACTATTGAACTGACCTCAGGAACGCTGACAATCCGGTCGCCAATCAGCACCTGACCGGACTGACTTACCGCCACGGTAAGGATATTTTCCGATTTGATTTTCGTTTCCGCACCCTTCTCTGGTAAAACAATCTTTAAGCCTTTTTCTCGACTGAAGATGCTGGTGGTCATAAAGAAAATGATAATCAGAAAAGCGATGTCACCCATTGAGGCAGTAGGTATGTTGGGTTCTCCTGAACTCCTACCTCTGGGTTTCAGCGAAAGCGCCATTATCACTCCTTACCGGCGCCGCTACGGGTAACCAGATAGTCCACCAATTCACTTGAGGCGGTCTCCATATCCCGGAGATAACCGTTGATTTTCCCCGAAAAGAGAATGTGGACAATAGCCAGTGGGGCAGCGATTATCAATCCCCACTTGGTGGTAATCAACGCCTCAGCGATACCACTGGAGACCACCGTGGGATCAACCTCACCGACCGCGGCAATCGCTTTGAATGCACCAATCATCCCGGAAACCGTGCCTAAGAAACCGAAGAAAGGAGCAACCGTTGTCAGACCAGCAAGTAATGCCATGCCCCGATCAAGAAAAGCGAGTTCTGTCGTACCAACGCGGACAATCGCATCCTCAATCACTGTCCGGTCTGACTCCGCCTTTAACAGCGCAGCGCGCAGCACCTTGGCAACCGGACTCGGCGTCTTGTCACACAACTGAATACCAGCCGGAATCCCGCTCTGCTCAATCGTCTTTAGCAAAAGCTGGCTGAACTTTTTAACATTTACCCTGGTTCTGATGAACAGAGTAAAAAGCCGTTCCAGCGTTAAGGCGATTCCCAGAACAGCACAGACCAGTAGAAACCACATTATGCCGCCGCCATCTTTAAATTCCTGTATCATTTTTTATCCTCCTTAATTTGCTTTATAACTATCATTCAGCAGGGCAATAAAAATTTAATAATTCCTCATCTACTGTCAAGTTTTTTCTCAAAAATGCTAATGACAATGGCAACTCCGAAATGCGACTAATAAAGCGGCTGATTTAACTTTACTTCGTAAGATTTGGTAAAATACTCCACCTTCACCCGATCTGCTCCAACCTCAATTATCCTCCGTCCATCAATCTGGTCACCATTTTTCACCTGACGCTCACCAACAACTGCAACCCGCTCTCCAGTAGGCTGGGAAATAATCGCTCTTAGAACCGGAGTGCCGGATTTCCTAACAGCATAGCCCCCACGACTGCTCCTCCTGGTACTTCGACCCGGAGACCTCCGCTCTAATCTTTCCCGTTGACGGCGTTCACGACGCTGAGTTTCTGTTTCCAGCTTCTTTCGCTCCCGCTTGGGCACCCGGGGAGATTTCCGCTCCGTTTTCCTGCCGGTTGAAGAAACCCGCTCTGATGTGGCAACTTCTGTTGACCTTGTCCGCTCTTGTCGGGCGACTCTTTGAGCCCCACTTTTTCTTCCACTTAAGGCGACCACCAAAACGATAACAATCACCAGAATGGCAACAACCGCCAACATAATGTATGGTCCGGACTCCTGTCTTTTCTTTGTTCCACTCCGGGGTCGCATTCCTGAAGAACCAGACCTACCAGCCGACATCATAAAAATCTCCTTCTCTTAGTAAAACCATCTTATTGCACCTAACTAAATTATCATCAATCCAATCCTGATGTCAAGCAAATAAAGTATCGTAAACATCACCCTGTTCTCAACCCTGTTAGCCATCTGATACAAAACCATCGTTGACAGCATCGCCAAGACCGCGGTGATGAACAATAGGATAACCAGATCGCTAACCCCAACTGAAACCCAAAGCAAAACCCAAACCGGCACCCTGACTGCCATCCTAAACTGCACCACAGCACAGACCATAGGATTTACTCCTGTCTTAACCCAATCCGACACACTGATTACTACGACCCTGGATACCGTATAGGGGACGGGGTCTGAAATTCGGCTAAATTCAGGTTAACATATTGATTTTCAAAGAGATAACCGGAAAATTACCGAGTCAACAAATTTAACTTTAAGGTTAAATTCTAACACGCTGGTTTAGCAGTAACAAAACTCGGTGCCATTAATGTTATTAACTTACTCAAATCAGAATCGGCTGAGTTTACCACCCACCTGGATAGCCAGTCACCGCTAACAAAAAAACTCAAAAATAAACCCGCATCTGTAAGGAGAAATTGTGCGTTGACAGTCGGCCCTCCTGTTTAGTAAAAAAATATCTGGCATTCAAACCAAACATATCACTAAAGAGCTGCTCAACTTCCGCGGTGAAATCAGGAACAAAACCCAAAGGCCGGGTAAGCGCGATTTCATAGGGCAGGGATTTGACATCTGCCCACCGATAACTTGCACCGCTTCTCAACCTCAACCTGGTCTGCCGAAAAAATACCCAGTTTTTCGCCACCCAGAACTCCACCGCGTTAAGATTGAAGCACGCGATTTCCTCACTCCACTGTGGTTTGACAATTGCCTTCCGGTCCCAACTTATCCCGGTTTCCAGTTTTAACTGCGCACCGATTACCGGTGCAACGGTAAATTGCCACCCTGACTTCTGATAATCAAGTGTGCCGGAAACAAATCTACGCAATAAATCTGCCCTTTCTATCCGAAAAAACATCTCCAGTTCCTGCCATTGATTGCTCGTCAGCTCCAAAAATTCAATATGCTGGGTACTCTGTCTGCCCGTAATACTCAATGTCCGGTCAAGGTCACGATTACCAATTATTCCCAAGGTTGGTCTTACCACCGGCTCCCAGCCGTTCCAGTCCAAGCGCAGATTGAAATTCTCCGCGCAACTCATTGCACTGGTATCGGTAGCGCTCAGATCCCGAGAGAATGACCCAAAAAGATATAATAACTCCAGCCCGGTCCAATCAAATGTTGTGTTTAAGGAAAAATCCCTCACCCGCGCAAAACTGCCCAAATAAACTACAATTCGCTCGTAATCACCATCAGGGTCAGAAACATAGACACCGGTAATTGAGTCATATCGGTAATTGCCCCGGTGCGGACCAACATAGCGGAACTGCTCCGCTTTTAATTGCTGCTGGCGATAAGCATGATTTAAGTCAAATGCCACCTTCAGCCCGCTGATTGGTCTTACCCCACCGTTTAAACTGGCAAAATACCTGCCCCAGTTCTGCCCGCCAGCAGAATAAAGATAAGACTGATAACCACCGACACCGGAAAGCTCAAAAATCTCCCTGATTCTTTGGTTTGTTGTCAGTTGCCATAGGTGTGTCCTATCGCCATTCTCCCAAAAACTGTCTGGTGTTCCTCTTCGCTGATAACCGGTCGCCTGCCAACTCATTCCCACAACAAGATCATCTTTAGGTTTTATCTCTGTCCCCAATCTTAAACTGCGGTGCGATTCAAGCGGTTTTAACTCCTGTTCAACTACTATCTCAGGATAAAACCAACGAATATTAGGTGCTAACCTTCCCTGCCCGAAAATGAAATCACCCGCCTTAAATCCGTTCAACTCTAACCAGAAAATTTGAGCCCCGGCACCGTAACGGTTAATCTGCGTATGGTCAAATTTCAGCAAGCGTCCGAACTCTGCCTGAAATTGAACATTCTGTCGCGGAAAAGATCTAATAACCAACTCATCACTTGCCCGGCGCAAACTCTCTTTTATCCCCCCCCAACGATAGGAAAAATCAACATCGGGCAATTGAGCGGCAACAAAAAAACCCTTTCCGTTTTCCCGGTGCTGATACGAAAACCCTAAGATACTATCGATCCAATCAACACCCAGCCCCACTGCTCCGGTGCCATCGATCGCCTGATCACCAGCAAAAAGATTGACATTTCTGCGCCGAAGAACGCCCTCCAGACTGGCTTTCAACCTGTCATACTCGAAACCGAATTGAGCATAACCAATCTCATCCCGCTTCGGTAGTGGTATCCGGATACTATCAACATAACTGCCTAGACCCGGACCCAGGTAAACAAAGCCGTTTAGCGAATCATCATAAAAATAACTGCCCAGCGACTCACCCTTATATGTAAACCTAACACGGTAATTGCCGGCATTCCTACCTACAAAACGAAAATAACCATCTTCTAAGACGTAATCGCCCATCCCTTCGCCAACCAACTCCGCACCGGATAGCCAGTTGTTAACCGTATCTCTGCCCAGCCGTGCCAGCATCAACAACTGGTCAGCGGTCAAATCTTCGTTCATTAACCGCCTGGGATTGTCCCCTTCTTGAAAAAAACTTAAATTGACCTGAAACGGATTGGGTGTCACTCTCAAACCAGCTGCGATACCGCTGCGCTCATACGCATCGGTTTGAAACTGAAATTCCGCCTCAATCCTTGACCTGCTGGTAATGATGTGCCGATTAGTAAAAACCACCTCGCTGGTTGAATAGTCAATGGTATAATCCGCATCCCAGCCACGGGTCATCCTCTTGCCATCAAGATAGACGACCTCGCTACCGGCTACTATCTGGGTTATCCGACCATCTGGGGCAAGGATATAGGGACCCTGAACTCCATCAATCCCTTTTAGCACTACTCTACCGAACTCGCCTCTTGGTTGGGCATAACCAAGATAACCGGAGAAGATACCGGTGCTCCCGGTTAAAACTGCTCCCATCGCCTGCCGGTTTACCTGGCCAAAACTGCCAACATTCGTCTGGATATCAACATCACCCAGATTACACCGCCATTTTCTCCCCAAAATATCGATCTTTATTCTATCCAGCTCCCTCAATTCCAACGTCGTTCCTTCAGGCGGTATTGGCGAACTCTGGTCTGAAACCTCGGCATCAATCTTAACATCCTCAACCCGTCCGGAAAGATTAATCCGCGTTGCCTGGTCAATACCCACACCGGCTTCCGTGCCAATGTTCAACCCTACGGTCTTACTCCCGGAAATCTGCCAATCCCCAACCGACTGAATATGACCGGTATCCAGTCGAGCAACTGTCAAAATACTATCCCCATTTTCACCGGTCAGTTTCCGTAAACGCCAGATGTTGTCCTCACCCTTTAACCTTCCCACCAATAGATAACGATAGGTTACCCGGAGCAAAGAAAACTCCGGCACCCTACCGAAGAGAACCAGCACCCCCTGATTGGGCTCAATGAGATATTGGGACCTTGAAACCGGATTCCCGTTCAAAAAGACCGAATCACTACCAACAACCAGTATTGCTTGAACCTGGCTCGTATCTATCAACACACCTAACTCATAGACAGCCGTTGTCTGCTCGATAATAAAACTTTTCTCTTCCTGATAACCGATTACAGAGAAAATCGAGAAAAGAATGGAAATGATGGTTACCCCATCACCTCAGATGCTGGGGACCGAATAAACCGCAATCCGCCTGCCACTGTCAAGCACAAACATCTTTTCGCCGATGAACACAAAACGCATTGGGCTAACCACGCCTTTTAACTCATAGCCCATCGTTTTTTTGTCCTCCACCAGCCAGATCACCGTCTCCCCGCGCTGCATTGTATAAGCCCTGCCCTCCCGGTCACATCCCAGAAGGTCCATATTCGGTGGTATCGGCAGCGAACTGATAAAAATTCCTGCGCGGTTAAACTGCCAGAGTCGCCCTTCCCCGGAAATAACACCAAAAATACCACCAGGAAATACTGTTAGGTCCCTCGGTCTTGCTAGATCTGAACGGTCAAGAAAATTCCTGCTCTCGCCAAAAATCGTCTTCAGCCAGACGGTCTGCCTCTCCTCATCACTGACCAGCAACTCACCTGGTGCATAAACTGCCAGTCCGGCAATACGCACATTGTTAAGCAGTGCAGACAAAATCAATTTATCCTTTGCCATCCGGAAAAGTGCCCGGTCATTGTAAACATAGATGTAATACCGATCCGCATAAATGCCGCGCGGGGAGGTAACTCTGATACTTATGGGAATGGTTTCCACCGTTGAAAATCCGGTATCAACCGCAAGCACCCTGGTACCCGAAATATCCAGCAACAACAGCCGGGTATCATCCGCGCAAAAATCAACCACCTCATTATCCAGTGGGACAATCTTTAACGGAACAATTTCATATTCCGGTTTGGCGGGTAAAACCCGACCTCTTCCTGAACAGCCAATGAATGCAGAGAATAACAGCATCACAAAGATTAACGAACCCCTATTCACCTGTTTAACTATCTCCGTTACCTTACCGCTCCTGTCGATTTACTGCTTATAACCGATCCGCCGGAGAAACTCCTTGCGGACGTTTTTTTCTGCCTCTCCTTCAACCCCTTTTGGACCCTCTCCGTCAATCACCCCGAGGATACCGCACCCAGCCTCATCTTTGGCAACTACCACCTTGACCGGATTCGCGGTTGCACAGTAAATTGAACAGACCTCTGCCACCTGTTTTAAACCGTTGAGAATATTTATTGGGTAAGCATTACCCAGGACAATAACAAAGGAATGGCCAGCACCAATTGCCAAAGCGTTCTGAACTGCGCACCGCTCAAGTTCCTCATCGGTTCCGGTATGCCGAACAAGACAGGCACCGGAAGCCTCGCAGAACGCCAAACCGAACTTAATCCCAGACACCGATGTAACCAAAAGTTCGTAAATGTCCTCCACTGTCTTAATGAAATGGGCTTGCCCGATGATTACATTGCTATTTTGGGGTTTTTCAATCGTAACGGTTTTGATCTCCATATGAACTTAACGCAGAACGGTCAACTTACCACTAACTGCATAACCCGGGGTGACACAACTGTAAAAGTAAATCCCGTTGGAAAAAGCCCGCACATCCCACTCACCCGTCAACCAACCATTAACCCCGGGCTGGAGTTTTACGGTTTGAATCAGCGTTCCATCGGCCCGGTAGATATTTACCGTGGCATTACGCACAAAAGGATGATTAAGCGCAAACTGTGCGCGCTGAGTCACAGGATTCTGGCTGACGGTCAGTTTCGCCTCGCCGGACAGCAGTTGTCTTGACTCCTCTTGTCCGGTTGCTCCCACATTGAAAGTTATCATCGTGCTCTCCGGCGAACAGACCGGCCAGGTAGTCCAGAACTCAATCTGATTGTTAACACAGAACCTGTCCATTGCCCAGATGTAATAGTCGATCCGGGCAGGAGCGGTAACCGAAGGAATGGTAAAATAATAGGTGTTACCGCGCTGTGAATCGGCACTAACTCCAACCCACGATCCAAGGTCAACACGGTAGAAAAGCGACTCTGCACCTACCATATCGTTATCGGTGATTGTCGACCAGACAACAAAAGGTCCGGTGTAGTTTGTATCCTGCCATACTCGGGTATTGGCAAAGACCGGCGGCTGCAAATCCCAGTCTGGAATTGAACAGCTCTCTACTGAAAGAAACTTTTCCACAACCACAAAATCCGGTGCCGCACCGTTCTGACTCATTGCCGCACAAACACCATTCGCGCCGGCAAAATGCCCGGGCACAACCCACTCATAAATCCAGCGACGTTCGTTAGTTCCCATATTGTCAGTATAAACCATATTATCCCTGATCACCAGGCAGGGCCAGAAATACTCACCAGACATCGGCACCCTTACTTTGCCTTTGGCAACGACTTTCTTTTGATGCTGCTCGTTTGCCTCATAGAAAACATTCGGGAATATCTCATACCGCCAATTCCAGGCGCTTATCCAACTGCCACCATAGTACATGGGCAGACTGTAAACAATCGCATCAGGCCGGTAGTTGCCGATAAACCGGAATCCGCCGGTGGAAAAATCCATACCATCAATAAAAAGTCCATACTGGTCAAGGTATAGATAAACGAAAGTTACTGATCCACTACCAAGGGTATCAAACTCACAAACCTGCGGTGCTGGTGGATCGGCAATCATCGATTCTGGTGCTGGTGATGGACCCTGAGTATAATGGCGGATTCCGACCCGGGCACGCTGCTCACCGGGAAACTGCGTCATATCCCAGACCTGACGTGTAGAATCAAATGGGGTCCAGTAGAAAGGCGAAGAGTTCTCCCGGTATTGGACATAGGTATTGATCACTAAGGGAATCTCGTGGTTCTGGATGCGGATATTATGGGCACTACCCAATCTGGCAAGCCCGATTATAAGTATGGCGACTGTTTTTATTTTTGCCATTTATGCACTCCCTTCCTTAAAATTATTATCAATATCTAATTTCTGTCAACTTCAGCCGTTATTCTTGACTTGAGTCAAAATTTTCTAAAATATCATCTTGTTGTCCTACTTTCTCCAGCAGGTGATTAACGGCTTACAGTTAGGTTTTGTCTACGCCTTGATCGCACTCGGCTATACGATGGTCTATGGTATTGTCCGGCTGATTAACTTTGCCCACGGCGATGTGTTTATGATCGGCACCTATCTAGGATTTTTTGCCCTAGCCAGCTGGCACCTCCCGTTACCAGCTGCTATCATCATTGCTATGCTCGGTTGTGCAGTTCTGGGAATCACGATTGAAAAGCTTGCCTACAAGCCACTGCGTAATGCCCCGCGGATATCTGCCCTGATAACCGCAATCGGGGTATCGCTATTCCTTGAATATTTTACCAGTTTGAAATTCGTCTTCGGGCCTTATTTTCGTGCTTATCCCCGTCCGTTTGCAGTAAAAGCCTATTGCGTTGGAGATGTTACCGTTTCTAATATCCAGTTAATCGTTTTTGCTGTTGCGACCCTTTTAATGGTCGGACTCACACTTTTTGTCAATAAGACCAAAACCGGGTTGGCGATGCGCGCGGTATCCTATGACCACAGCACCGCGCGCTTGATGGGTATCAATGTTGACAGCATAATCTCCATCACCTTTGGTATCGGTGCCGCACTTGCCGGTGCCGGTGGCGTTCTCTATGGCATCGCCTATCCCCAGATTCACCCATTTATGGGTATTATGCCCGGACTTAAAGCGTTTGTTGCTGCAGTGCTGGGTGGAATTGGCATCATTCCCGGAGCAATGCTCGGTGCGGTGATTATGGGGGTGGTGGAGAAACTGACCGAAGTCTACATCTCCTCTACCCTGCGTGATGCAGCAGCATTTGGCATATTGATTATCGTTCTGCTCGCCCGTCCCAGCGGAATATTGGGCAGAAAGGAGAGAGAGAAAGTTTAGATGCAAAAACTGGATAGTAGACTCACCGCTACGGTTGTTGCCGCTACTATCTTTGGGCTACTCCAAATCCTGATGACAAGAGGACTGATCAACCCTTATATCCAGACCATCCTTTGTTATGCCGGAATTATGGTCATTTCTGCACTGGGGCTTAATCTCATCTACGGTTACACCGGCCAATTTTCATTGGGACACGCTGCGTTTTTCGGTATCGGCGCTTACACCTCAGCGTTAGTAACGAGGATTTTACCTAATAACAGCAGCTCTTGGGCATTATTTCCCGCGCTGATGGTGGCTGGAATCTCTGCCGGATCTATTGCCCTGCTAATCGGTTTACCCATACTGCGTCTGAAATCTGACTATCTGGGCATTGCTACGCTGGGGTTTGGTATGATTGTCAACGTCCTGTTCAAAAACTCAGACAAAGTAATTCCGGCAATGGGAGGTGCGGCAGGTATGCGTGGTATTACCCGACTAACCACATTTGCGGTGGTCTTTATTTGGGTATTTCTGGCGGTCCTCATCCTGCGCAACCTTGTCTACTCCGGTATTGGCAGAGCACTCCTCTCAATTCGGGAAGATGAGATCGCTGCTGAAGCAGTGGGTATCAATACCACCAAATACAAAACCATCGGTTTTGTCATCGGTTGCATCTTTGCCGGTGTTGCAGGAGGACTTTATGCCCATCTCTATACTTACCTCAATCCAGACAATTTTGATTTTCTCAAATCAATTGACGTCCTTTTAATCGTTGTGATCGGCGGCATGGGCTCAATCTCGGGCACCGTGCTCGCGGCAGTTACCTGGGTATCACTACTGGAAGGACTCCGCATCGTCTTGCCATCGCCGGTCCAGGAATGGCGGATGGTGCTCTATCCTCTACTGCTTATCATCTTTATGCTGGTTCGGCCTGCTGGAGCAATGGGCGGAACTGAGTTTGGTTTTTTAAAAACTAAGGATTACCGGCGTAGATGAACGAACTGCTTAAGATTCAGGGGTTAAGGAAAAACTTCGGTGGTCTGGTAGCAGTAAACAACTTTTCATTAAGTCTTCTCCCCGGTTCATTAACTGGACTCATCGGACCAAACGGTGCCGGTAAGACCACCGTATTCAACCTGATCACCGGTATGATTGAACCATCAGCAGGTTCGATCATCTTTCGAGAAAAAGAAATCGTTGGACTCAAACCCTATCAGATTTACCAATTGGGTATTGGCCGAACATTTCAGAATATCAGACTGTTTAAGGACCTTACAGTCCTTGACAATGTCCGGGTCGCCTATCATCACCGGGGCGAATATGGTTTATTCGACGCTATTATCCACACGCCCCGGTTCCAAAAAGAAGAAAAAATGGTAGCCGAACGTACCCGAGAACTGCTTTCGGTTCTGGGGTTACGGTTAAAAGAACAGGAACTGGCAAAAAGTCTGCCCTATGGAGAACAACGGCGACTGGAAATCGCCCGTGCCCTGATCGCTGAACCTCAGCTGCTTCTTCTGGACGAACCGGCTGCGGGTATGAACCCGGCGGAGGCTTGCCGCCTGATGGAGTTGATCCAGTTCATCCGGGAAAGATTTAACCTGACCATTCTGCTGATTGAACATCAGATGCAGGTGGTAATGGGAGTATGTGAACAGGTGGTGGTAATGGACTTTGGAGAGATTATCGCGGTTGGTCCACCTGATCAGATCCGTAACAACCCGCGAGTGATCGAAGCCTATCTTGGGAAAACGCTCCACGAACGGATTTGTTAAACATATGCTACTTAACGTTAATAACCTTACTGTTGCCTACGGTGGTATAAAGGCACTGCAGGGAATTTCATTTACCGTCGAGGAAGGAAAGATCGTTACCCTCATCGGTGCAAACGGCGCGGGTAAAACCACCACCTTAAAAACAATCTCCGGTATTTTAAAGCCAGTTAGTGGTGAAATAATCTTTCGAGGACAAAGGATAACTCAACTGCCGGCTCATAAAATTGCCCAGATAGGTATCGTCCATGTGCCGGAGGGCAGGAAACCTTTTGTTGATCTCACCGTCAAAGAGAACCTGCTTTTAGGAGGATTTAATCGCCCGAAGAGGGAGCTTTATGACTCAATGGCAAGAATTTTTAAGTCTTTTCCCAGATTAAAGGAAAGGTTCAACCAGCGTGCCGGCACCCTTTCTGGAGGCGAACTTCAGATGCTGGCGATGGCACGGGGTCTGATGGCAAAACCACAACTGTTAATGCTGGATGAGCCTTCAATGGGCCTGTCACCAATTCTGGTGGCAGAAATCTTCAACATCATCAACGAGATCAACCAACAGGGAACCGCTATTCTATTGGTGGAACAGAATGCCTATATGGCACTGGCAATCGCCCATCGTGCCTATGTCCTGGAGACCGGCAGGATTACCCTTTCCGGTACTGCCCATGAGTTACAACAGGACCCCAAGGTCAAATCTGCCTATTTGGGGGAATGACCAAGCAGACACAATGGCGCTGGCTACCACCGCTATTGCTCTCCGCTATTTTTTTACTCTACCTATTCACCCGACTACCGTCAGTCGGACTGATTGACTCTAGTGAAATTTCACTTGGCTGTCATTACCTGAACATCCTTCATCCCACCGGCTATCCGCTTTTCACCCTGCTGGGCAGGCTCTTCTCACTGTTGCCAGTAGGCACGGTTCACCATCGCCTGACAGCCCTTACCGGAATGCTCACCATTTCCGCACTTGGACTCTTTTTTCTGATCGGTAAAAGGCTTAACTGCCACCCCCTGACCACCACTGCTATTGTCTTACTACTCGGCATCTCGCCACCGGTCTGGTCAGTAAGCACCGATGTTGAGGTCTATAGCCTTACCCTATTTATCAGTGCACTCCTCTGGCTAACAATAGTTGAAATTGAACGTCCGAATATCATACTAATATTTGCCTACCTTGCTGGCTTAATCCTGACCAACCATCTGACCGGAATCTGGACCGTAATCGGTGCGACAACCACCCTGACCCTGGCTAAACGCAGACATTTGATCAAATCTATCCCCTGGCTGATACCGATTTTTCTTATTGGACTATCTCCTTACCTAATGCTTATCATACGTGCACGAGCACAGCCCCTGATTGCTTGGGGAAACCCAATTAACATGGAACGTCTGCTCTGGCACATAACCGGCAGACAGTATCAAGTCTGGATGTTCACCCTGCCCTTTGCCTCAGTACTCAAAAACCTGAAATCTGGTTTGTTCCTCCTTGCCCACACACTGGGTTATCTCCTTATACCCGCGGTAATTTACGGCTGGTATGTTCTAATTCGCAAAAACCTACCGCTTGCTATTGGACTGACCACCACCATCATACTAACCATCCTTTACTCTGCCAACTACGCCATTCCGGACATTGAGGCATATTATCTGCCTGCGGTTATCGCACTGGGGGTAATCACTACGGTCGGCATCAACTACTTACTGGTGCGTTACGGCAAAAAAATTCACCTGTTAGGAATTATACCATTGGCAATGGGCATCATCAACTTTCCGGTTCAAAACAAAGGTGACAACTGGGTCGCATACGACCAGGCGGTCAACACCCTCCGGTCTGCGGACACCAACGGAATCATCATCACTGACTGGTGGGATATTTATGCCCCGGCTTTGTATATCCAAAAAATAGAAAAGGTCCGAACTGATGTCTGTATAATTGACAAAGAACTATTACGCCGAACCTGGTATTTTGATTTTTTAAAAAAGAAATATCCCTGGCTGATTGAGAACTCCCGTTATGAATTACAGGCTTATCTAAAACATCTCTACCGGTTCGAATACAAAAAGCCTTTTGATCCCAGCGCCATTCAAAAATGCTACATCGCTCTATTGCGCAGTTTTATCATTAACAACCCGACCCGACCCGCCTATACCACATTCCCTCCTGATGCAAATAACGATGCTCGCGAACTCTGGGCCGGTTTCAACCCAATTCCTGTAGGAATCCTATTTCAAATGCGCATTGATACGGTTATTCCCCAATTTAACTATCATCGATTAACTATCCGTATTCCCCGTTTCGGAGTTGATCACCGGACAAGGATCAACCTTGACCGTTATCAGATGTTTGTGCGCTGGCGGGAGAAAATTTTAAAAGAACGCCACCGGCTTGCCGAAGCGCAGCACCTGAAAAACTGGTATCAAACGCAATTTATCAATTACCACCGATGAGTCCTTATTTTATCCAGGTCTTCGCCAATGCCGGACTGACCGCCGCGGTTGTCTATATTCCCCTCCTTGCAAAATCGCTGGGTGCGACCCATTCGGAAATCGGACTCTTGGTTGCCGCTTATCAGGGTGCGATGTTTGCTGCCAGCCTACTTTTTGGTCGGTGGGCTGATTACGGAGACCGAAAAAAATTTGTCGTCGTCGGTATCGCCCTTTCAGGATTGATACTATCACTTCACTGTTGGATCTGCAACCTGCCCACCCTGTTTTTACTCCGTTTTCTATTGGGTATCGCCGCCGGCATATTTCCTGCTGCCCTGGTTGCCTATTTCTATTCCCAGAATAACCATCTGGGCAGATTCACCGGCTTTGGCTCATTGGGTTGGGCATTTGGCTCATTGCTCGTTAGTCTCCTTGCCAACCCAAAAATCTTCTGGCTGGCGGGATTGCTTATGCTTTTCACCAGTGCCTTTGCCCGGTTCACATTAAAACCCCAGATGGTTTCGCTAAAACAGCCATTTTTTGACCTCACCATTTTCCGGCGCAACTGGCGCGTATACACCTCGTTTTTACTCCGGCACTTAGGTGCCTTCAGTATCTGGACGATCTTTCCGCTGTATCTTGTCCATCTCGGTGCCAGCAGTTTCTGGATCGGACTGGTCTACGCCCTAAATCCGCTGGGCCAGTTCTTCTTTATGAACCTACTGGAACGCACTGACGACTCTAAACTAATTCGCATCGGCCTTTTACTTTCCGTACTGGTATTTGTTGCCTTTGGAATTGCCCGACGTTTTGAACAGGTAATTCCGATCCAGATTGCCCTTGCTCTCTCCTGGTCCTGCCTTTATCTGGGCACACTCAAACAACTGCTGCGCAAAAACGAAGAAAAATCCAGCGTTACCGGAATACTGCAGTCAGTTTTAAGCCTTGCCGCGGTATTGGGTGCTCTGCTTGAGGGCTTTACCGGTAAATTTGGCTATCAGACGATAATGTTTACCGCTGCGGGTATTGCGGTGATCGGTGCACTGATCTACCTGGTAGCACCGGAAAATTGATGCCTATCGCGACAAAAACACCACCGCCAATACGGCAAAGAGAAGCCCGAAGAGATGTTGAATATTAACTGGTTCTTTTAACACCAGATAACCCAAAATAGCGGGAATAACGATATACATTCCGGTCAAAGGCAAAACAACCGATGCCGGACCACCTTTCATTGCCAAATAGAAGCAGACCGTTGCCACCCCGGCGAAAAAACCGGAAACCATCGCCAGCGGTGCTGACCTCACCCACTGTGCTGTACCGGTAATCGCCGCATAACTCATAATCGGCAGGATACTTGCCAAAGTTGACCAGAGGGCAACTGTCTCCGGTGCGGTACGCCGGGTGAGAACCTTTGCCAGAAACCCCCAGACTCCCCAGCACACTAAAGTAAGTAACGCAAAAATCCGATAGTCCATAACTATCAAAACCGGATAAGCACGCCCCCCCATGCAAGCCCGGCTCCAAAGGCAACCATTATCACCAGATCATCAGCCGTTATCCTCCCACTGTGCCGTGCCTCATCCAGCGCAATAATCGTCGACGCGGACGAGGTATTGGCGTACTTTTGAATATTGACAAAGACCTTTTCCATGGGAAACCTTAGCAGGCTTGCCATTGCCTCAATAATCCGCAGATTCGCCTGATGGGGTATAATCAACTTTATATCTTCCGGTCGCAAACCGGTCTGGGCAAGCAACCTCTTAACCACATCCGCCATTGACCGCACCGCCACCTTGAAAATCGCACTACCGTTCATCTTCAGGTAATGGAGCCGCCGCTGGACCGATTCCAAAGAAGCCGGTATCCGCGAACCACCTGCCGGCATATATAAATCCGGGCCGTGTGCCCCGTCCGCTGCCAGATAGGTAGCAATTATCCCCTGTCCTGCGTCCGGCTCTGCTCTTAAGACCGCCGCACCTGCCCCATCCGCTAACAGCACCGCGGTGCTACGGTCGGTCCAGTCAGTTATCTTTGAAAGCACCTCCACCCCAACCACCAGCACCGTTTGGTAGGTACCGGTGAGGATAAACTGCTGGGCTGTGGTCAGGGCGTAAATAAAACCGGCACAACCCGCACTCAAGTCCATCGCCGCTGCCCGCATCGCACCCAACTTCTCCTGCAAAATACAGGCAGTAGAAGGAAAGGGCATATCCCCGGTAACTGTTGCCACGATAATTAAGTCAATCTCCTCTGCCTTGACACCGGCATCGTCTAAAGCCCGCTTTGCCGCGCGCCAGGCAAAATCGGACGCCGCCTCATCTTTACCGGCGATCCGCCGTTCCTTCATCCCGGTCCGTTCGGTAATCCACTCATCAGATGTATCAAGGGTCTTTTGCAGATCCTCATTGGTTAATATCTTCTCGGGCACATCAAAACCCGTGCCCGTGATAACCGCAGAATATTTAACCACGGCTGAACAGTTATCCGCTCCTTTTTTCATCTCGTGATGGAAAATTGAGCCAGGGTAATTCATAGAATCAATAATAGCCAGTTATCATAACCGGTCAACAAAAGAAAAATCAGTTAAACTCTCTAATTCTGATCCGAATTCTCCTCACCACACTTAACACTTCTGCCTGCTGACTTAACTCCCCCTCGGTCAGCCTCAACCGCAAACAGTTAGCAGGGAACTCACCAAAGGTAGCGTCAACCGGCACCCATTTTTTAAGATAAACCTCATTCCAGGCGTGGTAATAGAAAGCACTATCAAGATAAACCAGTCCAACCACCACCTTGGCCGGAATACCTACTGCCCGACAGAGTGCCGCGTACAGCACCGAATGCTCATTACAGTCACCTTTCATATTTTTCAGCACACCCAGCGCATTCGGGATGGAGGCAACCGCCTCCTTTCCCAGTGAACTGAAAACCCACTTCATAAGCACTCGTGCCGCATCAATTGCATCTGTGGTATTACCTACGATTTCCTTTGCCTTTCTCTTTATTAACTCTGCGTCCGACTGAACTGAAACTGTTGGCTTCAAAAACTCCCGTTCCTCCTGAATCGGCAACCTGACCACCGGTAACAGTTCAGGCATAACGACCGACACCAAAATCACACTGTCTGACACCCCGATCACACTCTGATTCGCGCTGTTCAACACAAACTCGGTAGTGTCTATTCCGGCAACCTCTAAAACCACACGTCTTAGTCTTCTTGGCTCATCAACGATTGTGTCAACTGGAACCGCAAAAAAGCGTAAAACGTCAATTGTATAACCATTCTCTCCTGCCAGCGCCTCCCGCTCTGTTACCCGCACAGAGTTAATCCCCAGTGGAGACTCCTCCTTCACTGTCATTCCATTTTCATCCACCCAGACAACCACATCAAACTTCGCTCGCCTGACCTTAAGTTTCAAAGTGGAAAGACCCATCAGCTCCTCTCGTGCCAAAACCTCAACGGTAGCAGGCATAGTATCCAGTACGGTTCCATCAAAAGTAAGATAACTCCTGATCTCTCCTGGTTTAGGATGCTCATCAACGATTACCCTGCCTAATGCCTCAATCGGATAAATCTGCCTGGTCAACTGCAACACCCGTTTCCCTTTGTTGGTATTGATAACCAGTTGTCCACTATTAACCACTCCGCTTGCCTTAAATGTCCCGTCCTGAGAACTGAACTCAAACTCAAACGACCTGAGGGTCAAATCCGGATGGGTAAGAACCCGAGATTTAGAAAAAACCGATTGGGTCTTACCCATCATCCCGAGTGTTAGCCGGCTTAAACTGCTAAACCGGAAACCATCACTGACTCTTTCGTATTTACTAACGGAATAACCAACCTTCTTACCCAAAAGGTATGTTGCCAGCCAAACCTCGCCCGCATCTTTACCTCCGGTCTGATAACCACCTGAAAGTTTGGCACCATTTTTACCACCACAACCGGCAAACATTAAAAAAAGCACACAATAGCCAACAAAAAATGTGCGAATTAAAGTATTCATATCTATAACAATACAACCCCATTGCTATTTGTCAAAAATGGCTTAATAAACCATCGGCAAAATAAACTCCTCTCCCCCTGCTTCGCTAATCCAAACCGATTATCTAAAGATGAACCCGATATCTCTCCTAATAAACCGATACGATACCGATCTATCCTTGACTTTATTACCGGAAGTTCTAAAATGCTGAAAAGCCGAAGTGGCGGAAATGGCAGACGCAGCGGACTCAAAATCCGCCGCCCAGCGATGGGCTTGTGGGTTCAACTCCCACCTTCGGCAGTTATATTTTTTATAAGATATCGCTGTATTACCCCAAAATCAACTAAAGTTACATTTGGATAATCTGATGTTTAAACCAATCAGGTTCAGTTCTCCTTCTCCCCAAATACCTCACCTGTAAAAACATAAAGTTCGGTATCCTTATCCTTGTAGGCATCTGGGGGCAACCCTGCTTTGCGACAGGTAAACTCCAAAAACTCCTTCTGGCTCCAGCCCTGCTCAACCGGTACCTGTGGTAATAGTAAACCGGAATAAAACCCTTTACGCACCACCAGTCCATGTTTACCCACAACAACCGATTTTGGGTCATAAATTCGCTGTAAAGGCGAAAGCACGGTTATCTCAATATCAATCTCACTCAACTCCTCAGGTCTCACTGGTGGAAATCTGGGGTCCTCGGTTGCCGCGCTGATCGCCATATCCCTGGTTGCGAGATAGAGCGGCTTCACCGGTTCAACATAGCCGATACAGCCACGCAATTCACCGCGCCGGTGCAGGGTAACAAACACCCCCCGTTTTTCAGCCAGAGGCCCGGTTAACGGTTTAACCTCCGGAACTTTGCGGTAACGAACATACTGCTCAATCGTATTTCGGGCGCTCTCTAAAAGAGTTGCCTTTTCCGCCGCACTCAAACTCTCATTATTTTCCTCTACCCCTTTTACCTCCTGCCTCTCTCCTTCACGAACAAAAGCCACCGCACTGTAACCGACACAGTAACCGCCGCGCTGACCTAAAACATCGTTAGAGTTAATCTGATGGAGAACCACCGCCCTATTAGCCCCCAACTCCTTTGCCGCCACCATCATTGCAACGACCGGAAAACCACCGCAGGCTAAAGGCTCCTGCTCGGCATAAGATTTTGCTAACGCCTGATAGAAACCACGCGGGTCAAACTCCTCAATCAGACTCAGGGTCAACGAATCGCTTCGCTTTGCCTGAGTGTAAGAGTAGCCGTGATAAAGGTCTGATGATGCCAGCAGAATCACCCGCCGGTTCTTTGCTACCTTTGCTATTGCCCTGCCTACCCTTTCACACTGCTCATAGGTGGGAAATAAAAGCATTATCGGCACGAGCTTAAAGTTCTTCAAAACCCGCTGCAGAAAAACCACCTGCACCTCAAGCGAATGCTCCCCGCTGTGCACTGCGGGCAGATCAGCAAAATAGTTATCCTGCTTTAAAAGCGCTCTTGCCAGCTCCTCATCAATTGCCACCCTGCCCAGCGGTGTCTCCCAGAAACCACTGGCATAAACCGCTGCCCGATCAAAATTGGCACGATGGCTCGGTCCTAAAATGATAACCGTCAGTGAATCCATTCCTGCGACCAGTTTATACCCGTATGCCGCGGTCTGACCGGAAAACTCAAGTCCTGCATGGGGAACCTGAATGCCAATGACCTCGCCTTTCATCTGTGGCGGTTTTGCCCGGGTGAGAAAACTGTCCACCATTGCTGAAAGTCCCTTCTCATCTGCCGGATAAAACTGCCCGGCAACTGCTGGTTTACGCACCATCTTCTCCTCCCTTGGTGTGGCACACAATATGCCCACCAACAAAAAAAGCAGTAACTGCCATTTAAAATAAAAATTCAACATTGCCAACTCTCCCCGTTCAATTTCCTGACCACCTTCCACACCGATCACCGTAACGGTCGATGACCTCTGCCTTCCGTAGAGTCTCAATAACCTCACACCGGTTAGGACAGCCTTCGCACTCAAAGACCCGGCTTTCAAACTCCACCTCTGCCACCTCAAATCCGGCAAAATTGCTGGGTTTTCCCTGTGTGTGTTCTGCTGCCAGTATTGCTGCACCGATTGCCCCCATCACCAGAAAATACTCGGGAACGGTAATCTCCTGATTCAGCGCCCGCTCAAATGCTGCGCGCACCCCGACATTTGCTGCAACCCCACCCTGAAAAAGTATTCTCGGCTTAATCTCCTTACCTTTGGCAACGGTGTTCAGATAATTTCGCACAATCGCATCACAGAGTCCGGCAATAATATCATCGGTTGGCACCCCTAATTGTGCCTTGTGAATCATATCTGACTCGGCAAAAACGGTGCATCTACCCGCAATACTCACCCGATTTTTCGCCCGCAAAGCACGGGCGCCAAACTGCTCAATCGGAATCTGCAATCTCGCTGCCTGATGATCCAGAAAACTACCGGTCCCGGCTGCACAAACTGTGTTCATCGCAAAATCCACCGGAATCCCATCCCGCAGGATAATGATCTTTGAATCTTGACCACCGATCTCAATCACCGTCTGAACATCAGGATAATAACTGCCCGCTGCTACCGCATGGGCAATAATCTCATTTTTTACAATATCTGCCTGCACCATCACCCCTGCCAGCCGGCGAGCAGAACCGGTCGTCCCAACACCCAAGATTTGCACATTGGAATTTGCCCTTTGACCGAGCTCCCTCAACAAATGCTGAATTGAGTTAATCGGGTTGCCTTGGGTTCTAAGATAGGCACTTGCGATCACCTGATAATTATGGTCAATTATTGCCCCCTTAGTGGAAATTGAGCCCACATCAATTCCAAGATAACCGCTTACCATACTTTCGCCTCCGTATCAACTCTACAAAAGCCTCCAACCTTGTTACCAGCCCGGTGTTGGCGGTATGCTCATCAAACGACAGGGAAAGCACCGGCACACCGCTTGACTCACAAATTCGCTGTAAAGCCTCCAAGGCAATATTCTCCGGCATACAGGTGAACGGAAAAAGATGAATAATTCCATCCACCTCCCGCCGCACAAACTTCACCGCCTCGCCCACGGTTCTTATCGCCTCTCCACCTGGACAGACCTCAAGATACCTACGGGCAAGCAGACGGGAACGCCAGTAACCAAAATCGCTATGCAATAGATGCCGGAGATGGCTATAAAGACACCGTTCAAAAACCACCTCCACACCAAGCCGACCCAGCTCCCTCTCGATCTCCTGATTTGCCTTTTGATCAACCGTATAAAAAATCTCCCCCACCATTCCGACTTTAATATCTGCACGCTTGCCGTTCAACTGAAAAAGCCTGCTCAACTCTGCCCGGGCGGATCTGATCTCGGAAATGGTCTTTGCCCTCTCCACAACCTGTAACCCAACCGGCTTAACCTGCTCCGCATCGGTAAAATCCAATGCCCGCCTGCGGTTCAAAAACCGGCGAAAATCGCGCGTCAGAGCGCTTTTTGCCAGAAGATAACAAACCGCTTTAATCACCCGGGCTGGCGACACACTAAACAAATCCGGCATCAGTTTAAAGATAAAATCGTATGCGGAATACTGGGTAACCGGTACCAGCCGGAAATCTCCCTTCACACTGCGCAGTGCCCGCTCCTGCAGGTAATGATAATAACCGAATCGGCACTTTCTGGCTCCCGCTGCCATCAAAAGGGTATCCGCCCCCGACTCCAGCGCCTCGACAAAATTGCCCAGTGTAATCTTAAATGGCATACAGACCAGTTCCGGAGCAAATTTCACTCCGATCTCCAGTGTCCGCTTGGAGGTCGGTGGTGGTAAAACCACCTCAGCACCGAGTTGCTGTAGAAACCCCTTAAGCGCCAGGGTATCGTAACCAAAATACGGGATCCCGACCCTCATTTGCCGATTTTATTACCTCTTTGCAGAAACTCAACAAACGCCTCAACCCTAGTAACCAATCCGGTATAACCGGTATGCTCATCAATCACCAACACCAGCAATGGCACACCTGTAATCCTTGCCCGCTCCCGCATAAACTCCACAACAAGTGAATCCGGACCGCACCCCATTGACACAATTATGCAAAACCCCGCCACCTTATCCAGTAGAAACTCAAATGCGTTGTAAAGCTCCCGCTCGTATACCCAGCGGATATTACGGGCAAAACCCTGCCGGCTTAACAACACGCTTGGGGACAAATCCTCCTTAGTTATTAAACTGTAACCGTTCTGCTCGAATGTCCTGACCACCGGCTCAGAGATAAACCGGTCCCCAATGTTATAAAAATGGCCAATCAGCCCCACCCGTTTTGACTTCAGCTCGCCCCACCCTATGTCATCTGAATCCCGCTTGAGTGCTGACAAACAATCCCTCTTTGCCCTTTGCCATGCCTGCCAGACCCGCACCGGATTAGGACAGATTTGCAGACCTGCGCTGAGATGGGCACGGTTAAAGTTACCGCCAATTGTAGGGGCAATCAAGCGCACCTTTTCGCCTAAAACCATCCTTGCCACGTCAACAATCCCGATCATCTTCGGACAGGCGTAAAGGCCATCATATAAATAGTCCAGCCTCGGGAAAAAAATGGTGTCCACACAATCCCGTAGATACAACAGGTGTCCGGCAATAATCTTAATCGGCAGACAGACCTCACTTGAAACACAGACCAGCCCCCGCTCGAGAATCGCCTCGTCGGTTTCCGGACTTAAAACTATCTCCAACCCCAGCCCCCGGAGAAAACTCTTCCACAGCCCCCCATACCGGTAATATAGCAAAGCGCGCGGTATTCCGATCTGCACCAGATTCATTCTAATCCCAACTGCCTTAAAGTCAATAAATCGCCTGAAGATCCAGAACCGGTTTTACTCTATTATCCCAACCTAATACCCTCCTTCATAAAATATTCCCGGCACACATTCTCCTCACCTGACCACCGCCATCACAACCGCACCAGGGGGTGCCCGGGGCTAGCCCCCCTGTTTTCATTAACAAATTGAAATCAAGAAACTTATTTATAACAAACTACAATTAAATTCAACCTGCCGATTTTACTCTGAACGCAGGTTTCTAAACCAGCGACGCACCACCTCACCCGCTTTTTTACCCTGAGGTGTGTAATCATCAATCTGGACCTCATGCTCAATCCACATTGGCTCGTAATCGGTTACCCATTTCCAGAAGTGAAACCCGTAAAACCAGGGCAGTGGTCTGGGATTCAGACTGTCCCGCCAGAACGCCTGAAATACCGCCTCATAGCAGTTTGCCTGCTCATTAAAGTCCACCCTCATTCTGCCGCCGGAAAATGCCTTAAGGACCGTCCCGGAATCACCTACCGCAAACCCAACCAGGTCATAATAGCCGACGCGCATAACCCGGTGGAACAGAACATCGTTTAAGTTATCTTTTGTATTGGAAAACTGAATACCACCATCCAGGGGCCAACTATCACCCCAGCGCAGAATTAAACCCCTGGTGCCGATTATAAACCGGGCAGAGTCATAATCCGGCACAGTAACCGCTTTAAAATTCCACATATTTCCCCGCCACCAGACCTGTCTTGTCCAGCTCCTGCCCCCATCAGCCGTTAACAGCAAAACCGAACTGTCACCCACCACAAAACCGGTGTCCGGAGAGACAAACTCCACATCGTTAAACTTCACCTTTACCGGAGAGGTTAACTTATACCAGTTTACCCCACCACTGGTAGTTTTAAGAATTGTTCCATCTTCACCTACAATATAACCGTTCACTCCACCTGGCAGGAAGTAGACTGACCTTAACTGCACACGCAGGGTCTCACCGGAGGGCAAAATTGCAAACTGCCGTTCCCAGGTCTCGCCACCGTCTGTGGTCTTAAGGATAACCCCGCTATCACCGACAACATAACCGGTGCGTGGACTGTCCGGAAAACAGACCGAGTAAAAATCGATATAGGTATTTCTCCACTCAACCGTGATATAACCATCAAACCCGTCTGTGGTCTTAAGAATTACACCATCCGCACCAACCGCATAACCGGTATCCCGGCTTGGAAAGTCAACCGCATAAAGGTTACAATCTGTGCCTGAGGCACAAAAGGTAAAACTTTTGCCACCGTTTACCGTTTTAAGCACTGTTCCGGAGTCGCCAACAATATAGCCGACCAGCGTGTCAACCGGAAAGCAGAGTCCGTTAAGATTTCTGCGTGTTACCATAACCACCGTATCATTGCGTTTTGGAATCCGGTGCCAGCCATACCAGTAGTCATATGAAGGGTGCAGTGCGGAATTGTCCAGACTCCGATACCCGATCTCGGTAAAAAGTATTGGCTTTTCAAATCGCAAGAACCAGTGTTGATAGATATTCGGAATGTACCAACGTTCCCAGGCCAACAAATTTCCAGGGTAGGGAGGCAAATTCCCTTTTACCAAATCCTGAATATTGGGTCGCTGGTTAACCATTGTGTCCCAAGGGTATCCTTGTGAAACCAGCCTTGCGAATTTTGTATCAGCGAGCGGAAAATAGGGATGAATTCCGCAGAAATCAATCCCGTCCCAGAATTCAGGATGGACATCAGAGTATGAGGCGCCATAACACAAAGGTCCAGAATAAATCTCCCGCACCGCAGGAATAATCATTCTCCGCCACAGTTCAGCCTCCTCCGGACTGTCCATTGTCCTGTTTATCTCCAGTCCGATGATCAGCATCTCAACACTCTCCTCCTCAGCAATCCGGGCGCAATGGACAAGATAGAGCGACTCATCCTGAAACCAGTTGGTATCATTACCCGGATTATGCAGACCACACCAGACCCGGGTTGAACAGGCAAGATAACAGCTCAGTGCCACTGACAGCCCCCTTTTACGCGCCTCTTTGATTACCCTTTTGATTGAGGTGTCCGCTGGCGACTCACCCGGGATCGGTTTTATTGTGTCATAACCTGCACCTGGGTCTTTCATCAACCAGCGGGAGTTTATCGCCACCCAGTTGGCATAATGGGAAACAAGCGAATTAAGCGCCTGATGGGTTCTACCCCATGAATAGGTAAAATCATAGGTGGTGGGAAAACAGAACCCCTTGTGCGAGCAGATACTTAAGTTAAACCGCCTTAAAACCTCCTGTGCTTTTTTGCCCCGCGGAGAATAACTGTGGTCAACCGGCACCCTCTGTCCACCGGAATCCGGCTGTCCTGTTGTCCAGTTAAACCAGAACCAGCCCGCAAACCAGGGTTTACCAAGCAGGGAGTGAAAGCAGGCGATATAACCATTGCGTTGCTCAACCTCATCATAATCCCCCAACAGTGTCTCATCCCGGGGCTTTCTTGTGCTACCCCTGATACTCCGATAACCAACCTCGGTAAAGATAACCGGTTTTACAAGTGAATCGGCTAATCTTTTAATCAGGGGAAGGTAGCTCGTTTTCCACCAGACGGAAAGATAGTCAACCGAAGGCAGCGGCAACGGCTCGGGCTCTGTCTCATCCCGCAACGGAAAATAGGCGTTGATACCGATATAGTCAAGGGAATCCCAGAATGGAATGGCACCAAATATGCGCCAGTCGGCTGCGTAGGTAAGTAGACAGGCAACAGGTGAATGTGACAGGATACCTCTAACCAGACGAATCGTTTTGCGCCACTCCATAACCTCCCAGGACTCATCAGTGGTTTGGTCCAGTTCTACACCCACTGAAAACAGTTCACATCCGGTCTGCCGGGCAATTAAGGCATAACGGCTGATGAAGTTCCGGTAACTGACAAACCAGTTTGTATCCCGCGGGTTATGATAACCCCGCCCGACACCGGAAAGACAGCGCACCTCTGGTTTTAGAAAAACCTTTAGACCAAGGCTATGTGCCAGGTTGATTATCCGGATTACCTCACTATCGCTCGGTGAAATATCTGGCATAAATACAATATCTGATGAGCCGGTATCACTCATCCACCAGACCGGCACAATCGCCACCCAGTTAATCCGTGTCAGTTCCTTAAGATCAATCAGGGAACTTTCTCCTGAAACCGAATTATAAGGATACTGAGAAGAAAATCGTATAAAGTTCATTCCTTTAATCATCTCATCAGGTCCGGCGACCTGTGCCAGGGCAAAGTTTAAAAGAGTTAACAACGCTATCTTATAAACCGCCATCCTTATCCTGCCCGCATCCCATTCCCTTGAGTCAGGTGCCCATCTGACCATCCGCGTCAAGAACTATCTCCATGGCAAAGCAATCATTTTCACCGCTGACCTACCTTTCTTACCGCTTAATATCAGATTGTAAACACCAGCCCGCACCGGTTCTCTTCATCTCTCCGATCCCACCGCACCACACCACCAGGTTCAGGAACCAACCGCTTCACCAGTCTGCCCGTAACATCATACACCTCTGCCCGAATCCTTTCTCCAGACACCGGTAAAAACCTCACCTCGGTCCAGAAAGTAAACGGATTGGGCTCGGCAATCAACCCACCAGAAAAGATAGACCCGCCTGACCGCTCCTCAATTCCCTGCCCCCACACATACTTGATGACCAGAATGTCTCCAACTATCGTGCCGGCAACACCCACCTCACGATTCGGTCCAACCGCCAGCCCACAGGCATCTATCGAACCATCATAGGTGGTATCAAACCGATGAAGCCAGACGATTTCACCACCAGGAGTATAACAGATCGTTACCCAATCTGAATTGCGTAAACCAAACTCCCAACTGGTGCCGGTTACATACACATAGCCACTATCATCCAAACCAAGTCCAACTACCCAATCCCCCCTGTGCGCCGGTCCATCGTAGCGCGCCACCCATAACTGTTCACCATCAGGACCGTATTTAATTGTAAGGTAATCGCCATCTGTCCCTGCCATCGCCGCACTGCCCGTTACATAGATGTTGCCAGTCCGGTCCACCGCCACCGCACACGCATCCTCATCACCATTCACCGTGCCGTTAAAACGTCGCTGCCACAAGGTCCTGCCCTCCGGACTGTACTTGATGGTCAAATAGTCCTTACCGGTCCCTTCACCCTGACTTGAACCCGTAACAATCACATTGCCCGAGGAGTCAACCGCCAGATGATATGGACGCTCACTACCAGCAAAACCCGTAAGCCTCCCCCAGGCAATCTCACCATCCGGTAGATACTTAATCGTAACAAGATCGTCCTCAGGACCAGAATCGGCAGTCAAACCAAGCACATAGATATTGCCCACCGAGTCAATCGCAATATCAACCGGGTAGTCCCTACGACTGTTGTCCCAGCGCCTGATCCAGGCAGGCTCCACCTGTGCCAGGACAAAACTAAGTAGAATTAATAACACCATCTTAATTTCACCCTGTTAACCTGCAAAAAACAGAGTAAACGCACCGCCTCCTGCCTTCCGCAGAACGCAATGACAAAATGGAAAATCCCGGATTGATGAAGAGAACTGATCTTAACCTTCCGCTTCCTGAGAAGGATTATAGGTAATTTCCCGAACAAAGTCAACCTGTCTGCCCAGCGAGATTGACATCAAAGGCAACCAGGTTAGAATGACTTTTATGAAAAGGCGTGCCGGTTTTAGGCTGAACAACCGCTGGCTTCTGGGTATTGCCGGTTTGATAATCATCTTTATGCTTTTTTTTCTTGCCCGGATTCTGTCCAGGGTGCCACCGGTAGAACCCGAACATAAACCAATTGAAATAACACGGCAGGACCTTGACGCCTATACAAAAATGCTGGGCAGAGTGGAACTGGACACGATCAGTATCGCTCAATTACCTCCTGACTTGCAACAGGTTTTTAAACAGGCGCTGAAGATGATTAACCACCGTGAACTCAAAGACTGTATCTATCGCCTGACAAAAATGCTCGGGAAAAGAACCGTGGAGGAACGGGCACTGATAAAGCTGTTTATCGGTTTCTCCTACTACGAACTTGGCGAACCCGTTTCTGCCTTAAATGCATTTAAAGAAGGGTTAGAGTTATCTGGTCTATCCGAAACCCAAATTTATCACCGCACGGTGGCGCAACTTGCTTTTAATACCGGCTATATATTTCAACTTTATGCTCAACCAGAAAGTGCGTTATATTACTATCGCCAGAGTGAAAAAACTGTCATTCCCCAGACCACCGCGGACTCCTTGCTGATGGGAATTATCCTTAATAATTCAGCAGTTGCCAGTGAAGCAACCGGTGATACCTCAACCGCCCGTCAATTGTATACATCGGCACTGAATTATCTCAATAACATCGGTGCTGAGGAGGAAGCCACAAAAGTGGAGAAAAACCTCCAGCGGTTAACTATAAAATCTCCTGCGGGTCAACATCAATTTTCACCATAACCCGCAAACCATCAACCCACTTTCTATCAATTACCCTGGCTGGAATTACATTTCTGGGGATTTTAAGGATCAACCGGCACTGATGAACTTTCTGCTGTTGTCTGCCTAACTTTAACGGTCCCAGCACATCCACACATGGAATCCCGCACAACCGGGCGGTGATTTTTTCCAATTCAGCACCGAGCACCGCCTCCTCACCTGCAACGGTCATCGCTATCAGCCTTTTATAAGGGGGAAAACCCGCCTCTTTTCTTGAACTTAACTCACTGTTCAGAAAACTTACCACATCTCCTCTGATCATCCACTCCAGCACCGGATCATCTGGACGATAGGTCTGGATTATCATCCGCGCCTGAGCACTGCGCGCCAGTTCTCTTAACTGAAACAACAGTTGAAATGCCCGTTCCCGGGTCCGAAAATCAGGTCGGGTAAGTTCGCTATCAAAATTTATCAATCCGATCAGCCCTAAATTTCCGCTCCGCACCGCAGACAATACCCTCCTTGTCCCCACCAACACTGCGTCCCCAAAGAGACACTCAAAGTTAACCGGTAAGTCCGCAGTAACCAGTGTGCTAAAAATACCCTGCTGCTTTAACAACCGCTGGACAAGTTCCACGCCAATCGCCCGGTATTGAAAGTTAGCACCCTGACAGCGGCAACACCTATCCGGCGCAACATCCTGATACCCGCAGATATTACAGGATACCCTGCCATCTCCAGTAAGTAATAACGGCACAAGACAACCGGGACATTTCAGAACCGTTCCGCAATCCTGACACATCACCCATCGACTCAACCCCTTACGATTGATATAACAGAGCGCCCCCTTTTTCTTCTCCACAACCTGATGTAAACTTTGGATAAATCGTGGTGAAAGCACCTCTCCCCGGTGCCGGCGCATATCAACCACGAAAACCCGATCCCGCACCGAGGGAACTCTTGGCCGATCAACAACTGTATAACGGCCTGATTTGATATTAAACCAGGTTTCCAGCGATGGGGTTGCATCGTAGCAGACAACCGGACAGCCGGCAAACTTTGCTCTCGCGACCGCCACATCCCTTGCGTTGTATCGAGGTATGCGCTCCTCCTTATAGAACAAGGAATGTTCATTTATCACCACCATACTGGCAATCTTCTTGACAGGTACCCAAACTACAGAACGGACCCCAACAACCAGTTGATTGCTAACCGTAGCCACTCTCTGATATGCCTCCCGCTGTTGTTTTGCAGTTAACCGATGATGGTATTCAACAAGTAGATCGCCGAAATTTTCTCGAAGCAACTTGAGGGTTGCCAGCCGGTAATCAAAAGACCACTCCGGTATCAAAATAACCACCGAACCTTGCGTAAGCGCCTGTTTAATTAATGTAGGTAGTGAACTTTCAAAGTTAGCCCCATCGGTAAACACCCAAACACCAAACTTACCAGCACCAAGTGCCGCTCCTAAACTGGCAGGCAGTTCTGGACCGGCAATCCCATCACAGGCAGTGAACGATCGGAAAATCTCCCAACCGGCCTTAAACCTCTTTCTTATCCAGCCGGGAATTATCAATCCTAAAATATTCCCGCGGTGGGTAAGGTAATAATCTCCTGCCCAGCGGGTCAACGCCAATAAGTCTGTTGACAAAAACCCTGGATAAATCAGCCGGGCTATAGGCAATGTCTGATCAGTGGCAAATTTGCACTCCTCGCTAACGCCGAATACCACGCCGATCACTCGCCTCTTTCTTAACGGAACCTCAACCAGATCACCCGGATTTAAACCACCCAATTCCTCAGGATTGAAATAATAAGTTAACTCATCAAGTGGTGTCTTAGGGATAACAACATCGGCAAACATCTGTCAGTCTTGTGAACTGCCCAGATACCAATTAAAAACGGAATTTAAACCGGTAACGAAAAGAGTAGCGCCCATCCGTGGTCCTCTCCGCCAAGAGTTCATTCCGCCGGTTAAGATAGTATTCAATACGAAATGCTGGCTGGAACTGCTCCATAAAATTCTGTGTGTAAGAAACATAGAGATTAGGACCTACATACTTACCAACTGTAACCCGTGCCTGCTCCCTTCCGGAAAGACCGCTTTCCAGTTCCAGATAATCCAGTTCAACAAAATCCCTTACTCTTTTAGCAACCTGGGTCTGAAAATATGCTAACAGCCGTTCAGACAAAAGTCTGGAAACCAACTCCTTCTGCTCCAACGCAGACAGTTCATCCATTGTAACGTTAAGACTAAGATAGGAAATGATTTTGGTCTCATCCCAGACAGGTGGTTCCGAGACAAACAGAAATGATGGCTCTTTCAATGTTCCCGTAAGCTTTAAAACTATCTTTTCCGGTGCGTTGCTATTTTGCGACCTGACGCGCGTCTCCGCACTCAAATCCAATCGGGGATCAAACTGACTGACATTGTCAAAAATCATTTTGCCTTCGGTTATTCTCAAGGTATGGTCAAGATAATAGACCACACCCTGTCGGCATACCATTTCTCCGGTGTAAAGTAATTCCTCCTGCACCGCCCTGACCGTCAGGTCTACTCCCAGCTCAATATCCGCATCCCGATTCCGTAACCAGATTCCCCGGTCGCCATAAATATGAATATCGTAATTGACTGTGGGACCTTCACTGCTGGCAACAACCGCCTGGCCACCAAAACCGATGGTCGCCAGTGCCTCCTCAATTTTCGCCTTGCCACTGATCAACACCGGTTCAGAAGGACGCCAATCGATATTTATATCGCCACTACCCACGGCAAGGACCGATGTAATAGGAACCGCTTCCGCACCAGCAAAATGGGTCTTAAAATTAAGCCCCTCACATTGTCCACCAGCAGCCAACTGAACTAAACCTTCCGCGGTTAATATCCCTCTGGTTGTTCTGCCGCTGAGTTTCTCCAGTATTATCCGATTATCGCTAAATGTTAACTCCGCATCAAACCGCTCAACTGTACTTTGAACCGATGGTACCACCAGGTAACCGGAACTCACCCGTGCCCTGCCGGCTAACCTTAAATCCCCTGGTTGCCAATTGATCCTTGCCCGGGAATAAATAACCCCTTCCTGAATTTCCACATAGGGTTTAGTAACCTGTAAAACCCATACCCCTGGGTCCGCCAGATTCAAATCTAAGTTCATTCGCCGGAGTTGCCATCTCGGTTTTAAGTCATACTCTATTGAACCGGCAACATAACTTGTGTCAATGCGATAGATAAACTTTACCGATTCCAGTAGCGCCGTGTTTGTGGTAAGTTTCAACCTTGCATCAATATTCTTAAAATACATCCCCATTCCAGAATTCACCCCAACTTCAGAACCGGTTAATATCGCGGTCAGGGTATCCTGGCCATAGAGATTAAGATTGACCGTCCCTGATAAATCGGTTTCCCAGCCCACTATTCTGCTAATCTTCTGCAGATTCAAACGCTCGGCAGTCAGGTTGACAACCGGGGCAACTGCCCTGGCAAAACAGGCATTAAATTTGACTTCACCATCTGTTAATTTTAGCCAGACATCCTCAATTACCAGACGGTCACCATTCAGTTGTAATCGACAGGAGTCAAGTAAGGCAAGTGTCTCGTCAGCGACATTCATTATCAGCGTCCTAACCAGGGCTTCGCTCCCACTCTTTTCAAAGTTCAGGTCACCAAGGGCTAATAACTGAATCGAATCCTGCTCCAATCTGAGCTCAAACTCTGGACCGGTCCAAACAAACTGCGCCCAGTTCCACTCCCTGCCAGCAATCTTTACCCCCTCACCACCAACCGCCACCCGCCCTGAAATCTCGCCGCGGAGTGACCTCGGCAAACTGCCCTTGGCAGGTGGCGAAAGCCACAATCTCCTGCCACTTAAATTGGCATCGACCAAGCCATTAGTAACTTCAAAACCGCCCCATCCGAACCCAGCAACCCGCACGGTTCCCAGAAATTGCCAGCTATCTCCACCGAATGCTAACTGCAGTGAGCCATCCGCTCTACCGGTAAAGGGACCCGCGAGCAAACTCCCTGCCACTTTCAGGTCAAAGCTCATCATCTTACAGCGCGCGAGCAGAAAATCTCTCCGGGCTATGCCATCAAATTGGAAATTGCCTATTGGCCCGGAGACAACCAGCTCCCGCAGTTCCCAACTTTTGCCATAGTAATTCAACGTTGCATACAATGTGTCAATCCCGAGTTCTCCGATACTGCCACGTAATGACATATTGACCGAATCCCCAATTCCCTTTTGCTGCACTTTCAATAAACCGGCAACGGTTCCCAATCTTCCAGTAAAAGTCAATGAAGCACTCAAAGCAAAGTCTGGCAGTGAAGTCTGAAGTTTGTTAACCGGCACACCATCCAGATTAGCTTGACCGGCAAATCGAAAATCATTCAGACTAATCTGCCCGGTAATACTCACGCTCCCCATATCACTATCACTGCCCTGCAAAGCCAATTCAAAGATCGAGTCCACCAGATTAAATGAACCGGTGATTAAGGGAAGACGCAGGTGTCGCCATCTCAAGCCCTCACCCCGGCCGGTGGCTTTTAACACCCTATCATCTTTGTCCAGCTTGCCCATTCCCAAAAGCTCAACTCTACCTGGCAGTGCCAGCAACTCCCGTAAATCAACACTTAACTGCACAGAATCAATCATAATACCGTAATCCAGCAGACCAACGTTCAACTTGCATCCCAGATATGAAGAACCGGTGTACAGTTGCAAACCCCGGATCAGCAGTGAATCGTTTCTCACATTTAAGCCAGCAGTAATTGAGCGCACTCGAACTTTCTCTTGAGGTAGATAGCAGGCACCAGAATCAAGTTTTAGTTCCAGCCGGGAACCACCGGCTTTAAAACTCAACTCCAAACCAATGGAGTCGCCACGCAAAACACCATCCCAAAACAGTCTTCCATTGCTAACCTTAACCTGCGCGGCACTCAGCTGGGGAAAAGTTAACCCCATTTTCTCTTCCCACCGCCTTTCTTCTCTCGCTCTCGGACTAATCCGGATCTCCGGGTCCTCAACTTTAACATCCGTTAATAGCAATTTTTTCCGCAATAGGGCAACCAGGTCATATTTCACCACCAATCTTTTTATCCCAACCGTCTCTGACTCAGTGTTCAGACGCAAACCAGTTACCACCGGCCGAGAAAAGATATCACCCTCAATCCGCTCATAACTCACCTCACCACCTATTGCCCGGGATAACGACCGCACCGTCTGTTTAAGGACTAATCGACCAATCTGTTGACGGAAAAGGAATGCTCCAAGCAACAGGAGAACAATCCCCCAAAAAGTGCCAATGGCAATTTTTCTGAATAATCTCATCTAAAACGCGTGGAGAATACCAATATAAAACCTACCCCGGTCACCAACCGGTGCTGAAGTTAGCCTTTTTCCCCAGTCAAGCCGAACCGGTCCAACCGGAGTCCTGACTCTGATACCAACACCTGCTCCTGTTTCAATACCGCGCAGGTGCAAGTCATTCTGACCCGCAACCTGGCCGCAGTCAAGGAAACCAACCAAACCAACCCAGTTAAACAGATATGGTGAACGCAACTCCAGATTTCCATTAATCACCACCGGACCATACCGTCCACCAGCCGTGGTGTCCGGACCAAGTGAACGTTCTGCGTAGCCGCGTAAATTATTGCCCCCACCCAAGGAAAACTCCTCATAATAAGGAACCGTACTGGAACGGCCATAAGGTACCGCTCTCCCAAATGCACATCTGACAGCCAACACAAATATATTCACCCGCTGATAAACTCTACAGTCCGCCTTTATTCTAAAAAAATCATTATCGCCTCTTAATGGACCACCTGCGATTTCGGCAACTGGCTGAACATAGAACCCGCGACCTGGATCGAAAAAATTGTCCCGCGTGTCATACACTAGGTTCAGCGCCAGAGAATTAGAAATACCGCGGGCGGTATCAGCAACGAGACGAAAACGGTTGAATATTCCCAAATGTAGCTGAGGTAAAATGTCTCTTCCCATCCGGGTCTCTATGCCGTAATCCCGGAAATGGTTGGAGTCTAACCGTTCATAGTAAAAAAACGGGTTGGTCTGAAAGTCTATTCGTTCCCATAAAATATAAGGTATCCGGTAGGTAAGACTGAAATTCAGACGGTAATTTCCCCTGAAATCAGGACTGTAGCTTGTTCCGGCGATAACCCATTGGCCTTGATTGGCAATGTTATTATGTTCCCAGTCGACGGTCAACAATAACCGGTTGGGAGGCGTTTCAAAACCGATACCGAAACCGATCCCCTGCTGTTCTTGCTCCGTAACATCAAACCTTATTACTATACTGTCAACATCCCCGGCAACCATACTACTATCTCTGGGTATTATGTGATATAACGAACGAGAAAAAAGTTTTGTAGCGTAAAGTCGGCGTTTCGCCGCCTCAAGACGGGAACGGACAAATCGCTCTCCAGCTTTAATCTCAACTATCTTTAAAATCGTCCTTGTTCTAACCTTTTGATTTCCCCTGATCTTTATATCTTTAATATAGCAAAATGGTCCCTCATCAATAATATACCGAACAGTAACTATGGTATCTATCTGCTCAATGCTGTCCTGAATGCGGACAAACGGATAGCCGCGCTCAAGATAGTAATCACGCAGCCCCTGTACCGACCTCCGCACCAAATCTGTGGAGTAGAAACTCCCGGGTAAAAAAGCAATCACCCGTTGCAAACGTTCGGTGGTAAAAACCCGATTTCCTTCAAATGCTGTCCCTAACACCCGGCTCCTCTTACCCTCCTGAATATAAAATGTCACCAACACCCCGCCTTTCTTTCCGGGGACAACCCCCTTTTTCGCCGTTGCGTTAAAGAAACCCTGAGCATAGTAAAATAACTCCAAGGTCCGCTCGTCCCGTTCTAAAAGGGCCTCGTTAAATACCTGACCGGGCTGACTCTGCAATAGCCTTACAAGCACCTTGGCACCGAATGTCCGGTTACCCACAAACCTTACCTGCTCAATTTTACCGGCAACAGTTGTCGTCAAAACAAGGAGTATTAGCAAATTCACCGATGGGTTGCTCCTTTTTCTAACCCCTTCTTTGATTTTCCTAACCGGCGCCTTATAAGTTTCTCCAGCTCTACCGCCCAGAAAACCGCTGTGCTTAAACCGAGGACAACTAAAAGTTCATCTAACGGTAACGCAGTGGTATGAAATACACGCTGACCGAGTGGCAGATAGATAAGCCCCAGTTGCAGAAGTAACGTCAGCACAAATGCACCAACCAATGTCATATTACTTAGGAAACCAAGCTTAAATACCGATTCGCTCTGGGACCGCAGGGCAAATGATTGAAAAAGTTGGCCCATAGTCAGTACGGTAAAAATGATCGTCTGCCAGCCCGGATCTCCAGCACGCCACAACCACCAGCCTGGTAGAAGCGACACCAATCCTAAAAGTACACCTGACCAAATTATATTAACCGCCATCCCTCGAGCAAATGGACTTTCATTGACCGGGCGCGGTGGACGCAACATAACACCCGGTTCTGATGGCTCCAGTCCTAAAGCCAATCCCGGAAGCCCATCAGTTACCAGATTAATCCAAAGAATCTGTAAAGGCGTCAATGGCAAAGGCAAACCAAAGAGCGGTGCCAGAAGCATAACCACTATTTCACCTGTATTGGAGGCAAAGGTATAGCGGATGAACTTCCTGATGTTATCGTATATTGTCCGGCCCTCCTTTACCGCCGCCACGATGGTAGCAAAGTTGTCATCCAGCAGTACCATATCTGCTGCCTCCTTCGCCACATCGGTCCCGGTAATTCCCATCGCCACTCCAATATCTGCCTTTTTCAGCGCCGGTGCATCATTAACACCGTCACCGGTCATCGCGGTAACATCACCCAAACTCTGCAAGGCATTAACGATTTTCAACTTATGCTCCGGTGCGACACGGGCAAATACATTCGTACGCTGAACCACAGGTTTTAACTCCTCCACTGTCATCCTTTCCATCTCGACTCCAGTTATACAGCACGAATCAGATTGAATACCAATATCACCAGCAATAAATTGTGCGGTCAGTGGATGATCCCCGGTGATCATTATCGGTCTGATTCCCGCCTGCCTGCATACCTTTACCGCCTCTTTGACCTCCGATCTTGCCGGGTCAATCATCCCAATCATTCCCACAAAACACAGCTCCTGCTCCAGTTCCTCATAACAAACCCCAGCATTTTCGACCGGCAGAATACGAAAAGCCACCCCTAAAACCCGCATTCCTTTTTCGGTCATACTATTATGGGCAGAGATTATTCTCTTGTGCCAATCCGATGCGATGGGTTCAAATCTGTTCTTGACAAAAACAGTAGTGGATAGCCCAAGGATAACATCCACCGCCCCTTTGGTAAACATCAACTGCCCACCGTTTTGCATTATTCCACTTAATATGTCAACTAAACGTTTTAATGAGGTCGCGGTCTTATCCTCGGTTAGTTGGTGAATCGTGCTCATCCGTTTTCGCTCGGAAGAAAACTGCACCTCCGCCACGCGGGGCAATATAGCACCCAGCACCTTCTGATTTAACCCAAATCGCCAGCCGGTAAGCAGTAATGCAGTCTCTGTTGGGTCACCAAGTACACGAACCTGGCTATCGTCCATCTCCATAATGGCATCGTTACAGACCACACCCGCTGTAACCAGCAGTGTAAAAGCGGTACTGTTTTCTCCGGAAAACAGCCCTTCCGGTTGAAAATCATCGGCAGTTGTCAACTCCCGTCGTCCACCGGCAACATCAAGGATAGTAACCGTCATCTGATTCTGAGTGATTGTACCGGTTTTATCTGAACATATCGTGGTAACCGAACCCAGCGTCTCCACCGCATTTAACCGCCGGATCAACGCATTACGGTTAAACATCCGCCTCGCGCCCAGCGTCAAGGCGATGGTTACAACCGCAGGCAAACCTTCGGGTACCGCCGCCACCGCCAGACTGATCGCGACCAAAAACATTGTCCGCCACTCTCCACCCCGTAAAATACCAACGCCAAAAACTATGCCAACAATTATCAAAACCGCCACCGCCAGTTCCTTACTCAATTTTTCCAATCGCCTCTGCAATGGGGTTTGCTCCCGGTTGACCCTCCCCAACATCCCCGCAATTTTGCCCAATTCGGTATTCATCCCGGTAGCGGTTACCACTATCACACCCCTTCCCGCGACAACTGAGGTCCCCATATAAACCATATTATATCGTTCAGAAATTGGTATTTCTGCCCGCATCTCGCATAACTCAGAGAACTTATCCACCGGTTCGGATTCACCGGTCAATGCCGCTTCAGAAACCCGAAGATTGACTGCCTCCTGCAATCTGCCATCTGCCGGAACATGCACACCCGACTCCAAGAAAACGATATCACCCGGAACTATATCACGCGCCGGCACCTCGGTAATGTGACCATCCCTTTTTACCCGCACCCTTGGCACCGCCAGTCGCTTTAACGCTAAAAGCGTCTTTTCCGCTCGATACTCCTGAACAAATCCCAACAACGCATTGAGCAGAACAATCGCAAAAATTGCTCCCGAATCAATGAACTCACCGAGCAAAATTGATACCGCCCCCGCAACTAAAAGCATTATCACCATCACCGAACCGAACTGGGATAAAAAGATCAAAAAGGGAGATCTTATTTCTTGTTCCTTAAGTTCATTTCTGCCATACCTGACGAGCCTTCTTTTAACCTCATTATGGCTCAGCCCAGTATTTATATCCGAACCGAGTTCTGCACTTACTTGTTCAACCGTTTTAAGGTGCCAATCCTCGGTAACGGTCATAAAAACTAAAACAGATTTTTGGCACTATTCCTTGGCTTCGGACTGTCTCCCACCCTTCTCCTTCAAAACTTCGGCAATCATTGATAAAGCACTCAGGACACCGGATGCCTCATAAGGTACAAACATCTTGGTCGCCTTACCCTCGGCAATCTTTGCCAATGCCTCCAGATACTTGATAGTTATCAGATCCCTGGTCGGATTACCCCGGTGAATCGCCCCGTAAACCCGCTCAATCGCTTGTGCCTCACCCTCAGCCACAGTCAGCAGTTTATACTTCTCTGCCTCTGCTACTTTTTGAATCGCCGCCGCCTGGCCCTCCGCTTCAAGGATCCTTGCCTGTTTCTCACCCTCAGCCTTGAGAATTGCCGCCTGCCGGACACCCTCTGCCTCCAAAACCACTGCCCGGCGGTCCCGTTCCGCCTTCATCTGTCGGTGCATCGCTTCAGTAACATCACTCGGTGGCTCAATCCGCTGCAACTCAACTCTGGTAACCTTGGCACCCCACTTATCGGTCGCCTCATCTAACACATCCCGCAACTTAGCATTGATACGCTCTCGCGAAGTCAAAGACTCATCCAGGGTCAAATCTCCAATCACATTCCGTAAATTCGTCTGTGCCAGTTTGATCGTTGCCAGCCGGAAATTTGCCACATTGTATAAAACCTTAACCGGGTCAGTGACCTCGTAATAAACAATGGCATCCACCGTAACTGTCGCGTTATCCTTGGTGATCACCTCTTGCGGTGGCACATCAACCACCTGTTCTCGCATATCCACTTTAATTATCCGTTCTAAAAACGGAATAATAAAATTCAGCCCGGGTTGCACCACGCGCTGAAATTTACCGAGCCGTTCTACCGCACCACGCTGATAAGGTCGGACAATTTTCAAACCCAGCAGCGCCCAGGTAAACAACAATATCAAAACCATAATTATTAGTGCGCTCATTTTCCTCCCCTTTCTTCAAATGGCTCAACTATCAACCGGGTTCCATCAACCCGCAGAACCCTTATTTTTGTCCCAGCAGGAACTGTCTGATTTGATTCCGCCAACCATTCCTCACCAGTAACCTTAACTCTACCATATTCCGGTGGCTTGATATCCTGCACTACCAGCCCGGTGGCTCCGAAAAGTCGAAGTGCACCCACCGGCTCAGATTCCGGTTTGGTAATCTTCTTACCAATCCACTGGGCAAGAAAAACTCCCAGCGCAGAAACCAGTAGAAAAATGATATAATGGGCTACCGGATTATGAACAAAAAATGCGACAATTCCAGCAATAATCGCACCTACACCAAACCAAATAATCACCAATCCCGGAACAACCATCTCCAGTGCCACCAGCACCAGGCCGATAACAATCCAGATCTCCGGCTTTATTGCAGGCATAACTGCCTCCTTGAAATCATTGCTTGCAATCATAATGACTAATTGGCGATATAAGTCAAGCCCGTAATCCCCTTCCCAGCCATTGCGAGCCTGCCGCAGGCAGGCGTGGCAATCTATATGTGTCAAAACGGAAGTACAACGCAAAGAGATTCCTTCGCCGAACCAGCCGACTCGGAATGACAAAAGAGAGGAATGTCATTGCGTTCTACCACAAGTAGGTGACAATCTCCCTGCGAGAAAACGGCTATTTAGTTACTATCACCCTGCCGATAATCTGCCGGTGGATATTCTGCACCCGGATAAAATACACCCCTTTACCCAACCCGTGCGTCAAATTAACCCCTGGCAACAGTTTTTTAATCGCCCTGCCGGTTACATCAATTAACATCCCTGGCTCATCTCCCCAGACTTCCGGTTTTAAAATAATCGCACTGTTAACAATTGTAGGCGCACCCGGTAAATCTAAAAAAGCCACCTCCTCCGCGATCCCCACCCGAACACTGTCTTTGATTACCGTAATACTGGCGCTATTGCTATTGGCAACATACATCCGTCGCCACTCGGGTGCAAAAACGATCGCTTTTGGCTCACTGCCTACATCGATCCTTCTGATCAATGTATCCCGGCGACAGTCAATAACACCAACCGAATTATTCTGATTTAACAGATACAACCGTTCCGCGATCGAATCGTAGGCAAATGCCAAGATCCCACCCGTGGTAATAAAACTATCAACCACAACCCTTGATGCCCAATCAAAAACCGCAACTCTGTTACTGCCCGCACAGTAAAGTTTGTTCAGTCCGCGGTGGTAAAAAAGGTGCTCAGGCGCAAAACTCAATGGCAGATACTCAACCAGTCGGCGCTCATTCAGATCAATAAGTGCGAGCGAAAGATTCTCCCTGATACCGCAGATCAGCATATCGGTATCAGGAACAGGGCAGATACTGGTGAGCGTACCACCGGTTAGAATCCTCGTAACAACACTATCATTATCCGCATCGATGACCGCGACCTGATTAGATTCTGCACAGTAAACCCTGCCCCGGCTTAAATCCACAACTATTGCTCCCGTAACCGGTACCGGCAATAAGGTATCTAAATTCTCGGTGCGCAAATTTATCACTGCCAGACCTGATGGTCCAGAAACACCTAGCCACAACTTATGCCGGAGAGTATCAATGCCGGCAACTACCGGTGTCCCGCCAATAGTGATCTTATTTTTCACACTGTCGTCACTGGTGGTAATTACATCAACGCTTCCCAAGCGAGAAATACAGTAAATCTTGCCCAATTGTCGGTCCGATTCCAGGGCTATCGGCTCCGGATCAACCGGAATAATCTTTATTACCCGATTCTGGTTATTGACCACTGCCACTGCCGCCTCGCGCAGTCCAGCACAATAAATCTTGTTATAACCTTTAATTCGGCATAGCGCATAGGGGGTAAAATTCAGACAAACCTGCTCTTCAATCCATCCTGAACCAAGGTTAAACACATAAAGCAAACCCCCATAATTATTACTAATACCGTAGAGACGACTCCTAAATGCATTATGGGCGAACATCGCCGGGGAAAAACCAAGCCACCTTATCGCACAGATAGTATCACCAGCGCCCTCAATCCCGATCAAAGTATCACCATAAAATCCAGCCCAGACCAGGTTATTAAAGGAATCAACCAGTAATGATGAGGGTCTCCTTCCCAGGTTGATGCGGGTAATCAGTGTCTCGCCGTAACCGCAGAGGATATTAATATTGCCGTCGCTTCCTGCAAAATAAAATTTATTTCTACTCGGATTTAAAACACAGCGGTACGGCACGGGCAAGGTTAAATATTTGATAATGCTATCCTGGGCACAATCAACAACCGCAATACTATCGTTGTCCGAGGAGTAAATATAAAGTCGATTGGTTAAGTAATTGTACATCAATTTATACCAACCGTAAAAATCAGGGGCAATATATTTGATTATGCTATCCCGGTTGCTATCAACAACCCCCACCCGCGCATTCCCTTCGTTTAACACAGTTAAATAAACCTTATTCACTGCCGGAGCAGAACACATTTCAAAAACCCACGCATCACTGCCCAGACTTATCGTTTTAACCAGCCGGTCAGTAAAACAGTCAATTATATTGATCCGGTCGCCATAATCTCCGCCACTGATTACATACACCCGGTTTACCGTCTGGTTATAGCAAATTTGAATGGGTTGGTATAAGTAAACTTGGTTTATTAACCTGCCCGTGTATCCATCAAGAACAAAAATTTTATAATTGTACTCGTCACACCAGTAAATCTTATTCACCAATGAGGCATAAACCGCAGCCCTCGGTCTAATATAGCCGGTGGTAACTGTCCGTCCGACCTTGCGGTTTGATAAACCGTCAATCAGCACAAAACCGTTCTCTCCCCCGACAAAAAGTGCATTACTACCTGGATTATAAACCATCGCCCCTGGGTTTACCAGCCCGGTAAGAGAATCAGGCAAAGGGATTGTTGTCTCAACCCACTGGGCAAACTGAACAGTGAAAATTACCAGCATCAAAAACACTACATTTCGCATACTTTACTTGACAACAACAATCTTTTTTGCCTGGTATGTGGTGCTCCCTTTGATAAAATATACCCCCGGAACCACCTTCCGCATATCATTCTGCCCGCTATAAAGGTCAAGCACCTTACCGCCCATAACATCAAACAAAGTAGCAACAGGCTCTTTTGTTACCTTGTTCGTGGGAATATTGAGCAGATTACGACAGACCGTAGGCATCTCCTGGTGCCGGTCATAAACCCTATTGTTACTGGCGATACCCACCACTGCACTGTCTGCAATAACCGCAATACTCTGACCTGAATAGTTGGCGACAAACATCCACCGGTGTTGAGGACTCCATGCCAATGCCCGGGGACCGCCTCCGGTTTCGATCAGACGCAGAAACTGATTGGCATTAGCATCGGTTATGGAGACAACATTGGAGGAAGAGTGGGTCAGATAAATTTTATTGGCAATTGAATCAAAACCCAATGCTCCGGCTCCAGCCGGCACTCTTATCCGTGTCTCCACCTCCATAAAACCGCAGTTAATCACCTCCAGGTCATAGTCCTCAACACAGTAAAGTTTGTCATTTAATGGATTATAAAACAGAATTTTTGCCTCCCGGTTAATATAGAGCGGACCGATAATCTGTCTTACCTCACCATCAACCACGATGATCCGCGGATCCTCGGTGGTGCTACAAACTAAATCACGGCTCGGAATATAACACAAAAAGGCGTTATCGGCATCATCCCAAGCATTGATCCATCTCACAATCGAATCTCCGGCACCATCAACCGCAATGATTATCAGAGAATCATTATCCCCTCTAACTGCGCAATACAGAAGATTCCGCTCCGGATTTAAACTCATACTCCACCCCCGCCGACCAACCGGAATTGCAGTAACGATACTATCCCCAACACCATCAACCACCACCAGATTAGCCGGTGTTCCAGAACGCTCTAACCAATACACCTTATTATTGACCGGATCCACCAGTAAAGACCTTGGCCTTCTCTCCATCTGAATCAGCCGGATTAAACTATCATTGGCGCAATTAAAAACCCCAAGGGCGTAACCGGAGGAAGAAGTTCCCACTGCAACATAAAGTTTATCCAGCGCCTCATTATAAGCGACTCCCCGGACATTGGAAAAAGACAGAACAAACCACCCTGAAAGCTGTAGCGCCGAGCAGTCGATAACACCAAGCAGTCTTGAAGAACTGGAATAGACATACAGTTTATCATGCCGGGATGAGTAAACGATTCCAGTGGGAAGATATTGAATTAAAAAACTGTTGATTACAGAGAACATAACTGGATCAATCACCATTATCTCTGACCAATCTGGACAGACAACATAAATCCGGTGCTGAATCGGGTCAAAACAGGCAGGTTGATACTCGTCATCCGACCAGCCTGATAACGGCACATAACCGAGAATCGTATCACCGGCACCGCAAATCCCGGGGATGGAGCCGTATTCACCCTGGATACAAAAGAGGATATTAGCCAGCGAATCTAAGACAAAACTGGTTATATAATCCTCAAATTCAATCGCCGCGATTAAGGAGTCGTACGCACAGTCAATAACATAAACGAACGGCTCATCCCAATCGCCACAATAGATTTTATCGCTGAGCGGATTATAACAAAAGCGATACATATAACCGTCGGTAAATATCATCTTCGTTAACGTATCTGCCTCACCATCAACAACCGCAATTAACCCCTCATCCGGTATTACACAGTAAATACGATTACTGCCACTGCTGTAAATTATATCCCTAACAAACTCCTCTATTTCGAACATTTCAATTTTAATTAAACTGTCACCTGCACAGTCAATTACCCCAAAACCAAACTCCGTATTGAAGTAAGCCTTTGTCCCATCACGGTTGATGCACAGTTTACTGTAATAGTATCCATCAGAAACCGGACCAATCTGTCCGCAGACCGTATCACCACTCCCGTCAACAACTAATACTATAATCTCCTCATTGTATTCATATAGCAAACAGTATAACTTATTAAAAACTGGGTTATAAGCGATTGCGGTGATATAACTGCCACCAGTACCAATATTCCTTATAATCCGGTGGGTTACCCCGTCAACGATCGCCAGATTCTCTCTATCGCTATTAATGATATAAACTTTATTATGGGTTGAGTTACAGACAATCTCGGTTGGTGTTTCAAGTTCAATCCGGGCAATACGGTTGCCGTTTTGAACATCATAAACCGCTATACCCTCCTCTCCTTCAACATAAACGCAGTTGCCCTGCGGAATGAAATAGATTCCATAAGGCTCAATCGGTCCGCCCAACGAATCCAGTAACGGAATTACCCGGTGCAACCATTGAGCACAAGCGAACCCAAAGATCAGCAAAACCGAAATGATCAGCCTTTTCATAACCATCACTACCTTACAATTATCACTTTATCCACCATTTTCCCGTCTTCTATATATATAAAATAAACCCCGGGTTTTAACCCCTCTACATCGTTTTTACCCGGATAAAGTTCCTTGACCTTTCTGCCCGCAGTGTCAAACAAAAAGCCGCCTCTCTGTTTAGAATCTGCCCCCGGCACCATTATCGCCTGTTTTACAACTGTAGTCCGTTTTTTACCCCTCAACACAGATTTTATGTTGGTTAATTCCCTGAACGCGACAAACGGTTGATTGGTAGTGAACCGGATACACCGACCACTGACAACCGGTGCACAGGCACGATGACGATTCTGATTGTAAACAAGGTTGATGCCGATGGTATCGCTTGGATCCTGAATTCCCACTGTATAATTGTAGCCAGAACTCACCATCTTGTACTGAAACTCAAAGATACTGTTACCGTCTACCGCACTCTGAGTGCTATCGTAGATAATTATCTGAAACTTTGCCCTGCCATTTTGCGACTCCCGATTCCAAACTGAGTCCCATTCGATCACCAGGCGGTGATTCAGACTGTCAAACAGATAATACACATTATTGTTGGCATCGGGCACCAAATCGTCCCAGTAAACCGCCAGCATCGGTGGCTCAAGTCCGCGGGGCAAAGGATAGTTATACCAGCCGATAAAATCGGTAATACCGGGCGCCACCCAGCCATTTGAACAGACAGAAATCTGCTCATATCTTGTGCCATAAAAACGGAATGAACCAAACCAGTCTGGCAGGGTAAGTTGAACCGTCTGATTGTCTCTCAAATTAAGATTTACACCCGTCTCTTTGATTTCAACCCAGTTATATTCCGGATGGTCAGGATAATTGGTGTCAATATTATCGTATGCCCAGTAAAGTGGTGGCATCCTCGGACCATCAGAAGCAGGATCGGTCTGACATAAAACCCCGGGTGAAATGACAAAAGAAATTTTCTCAGCATAATAGACCGCATTAACCGTCAATGTGCAGACAATCGGTATCGAAGGGACCATCATCTGGGCGTAAACAGTGAACCGATCAGAAGTATTCCGGCTACGGTTAAATCCGGGTATGTCGCCCCAGAAACCAACCGAATCCCGCACCTCCAGCCGGGAATCAGTAGACATTAGAATACCCCGGGTCTGCATGGCACCACCTGAGCCGGTATTACGTAAGGTGAAGATAAACTCCGCCATCTCATTTGGGTCAAGTCTGCCATTCCGATTACCTAAGGAGTCAATCACCTTAATCGAGTCCAAAACCAGTTTTGCTCTAACTCCAAAATCACCGAACCTCGACTCCCAGTATCTACCGGTCTCATCTGTAACACCAATCCTGATAACAAACCGGTAACCGTCCGGACAGCGCTGGCCAAGATAAAGCCTAAAAATTCCGGCATAAACCGAATCGTGCGGTGCCAGATAACTCACCGCCCCGATACTGTCAAACAGCGTAAGCAGACTGTCATCTGCTCTCAATCGCAAACTCAACTGGGAACCACCGGAATCGCCCAGATTCTCAATCCAAAGTCGCACGCCAACCGTTTCTCCTGCTCCAATCAGACCATCACCATTTCCCCAGGGAAATGAGTCAATGACCTGATGACGCCGATAGACAACAAAAGGCATTCCGGTTACCACTGCCTGACAGACCCCTTCATAAGGAATCAGGTTATTGCCGGTAACTGTAACCCGCATTTCACCCGGATGAACCGGATTGATAGCAAAAACCGCTCTACCGGTTGAGTCGGTATACCCAGAGGCATAAACCACCGAATCCAGCCAAACGCAGACCTGGGCATTTTTCACCGGCTCACCACCGGTGCGCACTTGCACCTCAAAATCCTGGGGCAGACAGTTAACCGCAAACGGATGGCTTACAATTATATTTCTGGGCATACCGGTCCAAACTCGCATCGCCGGATCACCAATAAGATTCCACTCAGTATAGCGGGTCTGACTCGGATAGAGTGAATCAACCCACTGTCTGCCCCGAATCGTTGCCCAGCCTAAAAACTCAAGACTATCCTTAAAAAGTCCCCAGAAGAAACCACGAAAACAACTGCTCCGATAATGGGAAACCCGATTTGCCGAGCGGGTAGTTCCAAAATAGGCAACCGCGCCCCCTAAACTTTCTGCTGACCCAAACCTCACCGATTTATCCCCCAGCATCTCTTCACCCGGTGCCAACGTTACTGTCTGGCAGGTCCCGGCAACGATTACTGGCAGACGATACCCATTTCGCCAGTTGCTGTTTGGATAAAACTCACCAAATGGCTCATACCAGTTACCGGTCGCATAACCACGATAAGTTATAAACGCCCTGCCTTCATTAAGCACCCGGATCAAATCATGGGAATTATGGCCCCAGAGGCTGTAAAATGTATCAATATGGAGGTAATTATGACCCTGCCAGCGCGAATGGACAAAATAACAGTCAGGCAGATACCAGGAATCTGGCGCACTCGCATAATCTTGAACAGTGGTTGTCCCCTTGACTAACCAGCCGGTATCCTGAAATCCAAGCAATCGTTCATAAGCAAGCACCTTTGCCACCATAACCTCTGCCTCGCGCCGGTTTCTTGCCGGCATTCTGCCTACCGGAATCTCCATTCGGTAATCACCGCCCATATCACCGTAATAACAGTCATTGTCGTCGTTATACGCGCGCAACTGACCGGGATTACAGAACAACAAAACAAACTCTGGCTTTAAGGGCCAGTTGCTATAAGCATCGCGAATAAAATTTCTAACCTGCTGAGGTGTCGCTTCTACTTGAGAAAGCGGGATGATCAAAGCATAATTACCAGTGGTAGTTCGCCAATCCGCCAGTGGACGCACCACATCAACAAAACTATCCGGAGTAAAAATCAGACAACGGGCACCATCAACCGGTTGAGCATAAACACATATCAAACCACCAATAAAGAGGATTACGATAATAACAACCAACCCTCGGCTCATGGCTCTATGTCTCCCGAGTATTATATACCGGTCCCGGGAAAAGTCAATATACAGAGGCAACCACAAGGCTATTGTGCTATTATCTGGGAAAAGACCATTAGAAACCGGTTAGAAGTTAGATGACACTAAGCGGTATAATGTAAGAAATCAGAAAACTGTATAAATCATTAAAATAAAATCAGTTAGTAATGATACGGCACGGGTTTTTCTGTCTTTTTTGTTGTTTTTGCATATATTATAAACATAAGGCATCGATTACTACCCCGGGGCAGTATTGGGGACGGTATCCTTAAGGGTTTTAGCCCGGGCTATAACTATAAGAGAAGTGCTGGGCAGGACTTGGGTCTTGGTAATGGGGCCAGTGGCCTATCGGGTTTATATCCTGGTCTGGGTTCAGACAGAGGTTATGGCTCTAAAAATGGTTTTGGTTATGGTTCGCGATTGGGTTTGGACTGGGGTTAGTGATATGGTCTGGCAAAAGGTTATAACCGGTGTTTTGGTTTTGGTGCAGGAGACGGTTGTATGTTACCCTGTGCTATCATCGGTTAAGAGTTTTAAGAAAACTATCTTGACAAATCAGATTCTGTTTTAACATTTCTTTTTAACCTGAGCGGTCTTCGCTAATTATCCATTGAAGTCAAATTTTCCCAGCGCCGTATAAACCGGTCCATCTGGATAAAGTTCGCTCTTAAAAAGGATTAACTCCCGGATCTGCCATACCGAACTGATAAAATCGGTCTCGTTAAGTGATGCAAGGCTCGCAACTGCTTTCAACCTGCCAAGGGTAAGGTGTGGACTAAACGGCCTTTTTTCAGGTTTGTAACCTATACCTGTTAAACCTCTTACCACCGCGGACTGCACCTTCCTTAACTCTTCTGCACCGTATGCCACTCCTGCCCAGATGACCCTTGCCCGCTGAGAGGATGGAAATGCACCGAGTCCTTTAAGCTGACACTTAAACTGCCTGAACCCGTATGCCACCCCATTTAGTTGTGCCTTTGTCTTTTCTAAGAAATCGGGACTGACCTCGCCCAGAAATGCCAGTGTGAGATGCATCTGCTCCGGTTTAACCCATTTGACATTGAGAACGATTTTTGCTTTTAGTTCGCTAAGTAGTCGTGAGAGTTCGTATTTAACCTGTTCTGATGTATCAACCGCAATAAATGACCTGATTTTTTCGCTCATAACTCACCCATCCAACAACACTCTACGCAAAAGGTCAAGAGCAGAATAGGCTGACCTTTCCTTGATCAACCTCCTTGTTCCCGAAAATAGCCCTCTTTCCACCCTAAAACGGCCCCTGTAAACAACGCCAATATAAACCAAACCCACCGGTTTTTTTACAGTTCCCCCCCCCGGTCCGGCAATGCCTGAAACTGCAATCCCGCAATCGGTACCCATAACACTGCATATACCTTTTGCCATCTCTTTCACGGTCTGGGAACCTACCGCACCGTAACGGTCAATGACCCTCTCCTCCACACCCAGCAAATTTATCTTGGTTCGGTTAGAGTAAGCAACAACTCCACCCAGATAATAGTCAGAACTCCCCGGGACATTGGTCAAAAGATCGCTAATAAGACCGCCAGTACAGGATTCAGCAGTAGCTATCGTCAATCTCTTTTGTCTTAAAATCTCGCCCACCACCTCAGGCAGACTCTTGTCATCCCGGGTATAAACCCGGATACCAAAAAGTTCTACCAGAGTATCAGCACACCGCTTGACTATTTCTTCATCTTTACCAGTAATTGCAATATCCAGCCCGGAAACCGCGGGGTAATATCCAGCACTAACGCCTGGGAATCTCTTTAATACCCGCTTTACCTGCGGGATAATCTTTGATTCAATTAAACCAAATGTGCGTATTACTGCCGAGTAACCTGTCTTTGAGCCAATCCGCCCTTTAAGATAGGGAATGATGCCTTGTTCAAGAAGGGTAGAAAGCTCCTGCGGTACACCGGGCAGAAGGTAGATCTGACTTCCCTGATGTTCTATTACCATACCCGGTACCATTCCATTGGGATTAGTGAAAACTTTAGCACCTTCTGGCACCAGTGCCTGCCTTTCTGCTGTAACCGGTATCTTAAAACTTCGCCGGGTAAAAAATTCTTTAATCCGCTCTAATGTCGGCTGATGGACAACCGGTTTTCTTTCCAATAGTTCACATACCGCATAAAGGGTTTTATCATCCGGCGTCGGACCCAATCCACCACAGACAAAAACCAATCTGCTGGAAACCAGGGCCCCTGCTACTGCCCGCTTGATCTCCAATTCATCATCCCTGACTCGCACCACCCTAGTAGTCTCAATTCCAATCCTTTGGAGCGACCGAGTAATAACCGTTGAGTTTGTGTCCACCACCCTTCCGGACACCACCTCATCACCTACAATGACTATTTCTCCCGAGACTCTATCTACCATCATTTCTGGACCTCACCTATCCCATATTGGTGCTACCGATTTATTGTCATTTTACAATAACAATTGTTAACCAGAATGTCAAAGATAGTAACATCTGTCGAACTACCCGGCTCAAAAATGAAGCCGGGGAAATAATAGAACAAAAAATCTTAAAACCAAATTGGCACAGATGCCAGCAAAGACATCGTCAAGCATCACACCCCAACCACCTTTGACTCGCTGAACCCGATTAATGAACGGTAGTTTCAGGACATCAAAACCGCGCCATAGTAAAAAACCGACCAAAAGCCCCTGAAAGGAGACCGTGTTGTATAAAAAGGTAATAAGTGTGCCGCAAATTTCGTCAATCGTTACCCGTTTTGGGTCTTTGCCCCAGACTTTTTCTAAATCCGAAGCAACCCAGACCCCAAGGAAGAAAACAATAATGATAAGTAAAGAAGAAATCAGTAGTTGACGGGAAAGATAATAAGCAGGAATCAACGTAAATAGGCTAGTTACAGTTGCAGGTGCGATTGGGAAATAGCCAGTAAAAAGCCCCGAGCCTATACCGGCTTGAAAGTAAAATTTAAGCGATTTCAAATTTTAGCGCCGGCGCCGGGTGGGAAACTTCGTTTCCAGTTCTACGACCAGGTTAGCAACTACAAAGATTGACGAGTAAGTACCAATGATGATACCGATGGTCATCGCAAAGGCAAAATCGCGGATTTCCGCTGAAGCCAGAATGAACAGTGCAATCGTTACAAATAGCGTGGTCAATGCGGTAATTACCGTCCGGTTCAGTGTCTGATTGATTGCTAGATTACAGATAGCAGCGAAACTCTCCTTGCGAATCTTTCTGGTATCCTCTCTAATCCGGTCCGAGACAACAATTGAGTCGTTGACCGAATAGCCGATAACGGTTAGAATTGCCGCTATCAGGGTAGTAGTAATCTCTTTATTAAATAAAGAACAGAACCCAAGTGTAATCAGGGTATCATGAATCAACGCCAGCACTGCACCGGTGCCAAACCGGAAGTCAAATCGGAAACTGACATAGATTAAAATTCCGATGATGCCCAGTAAAACCGCCCAGAAGACCTTGGACTGTAACTCTTTAGATATCCTTGGTCCAACCGCTTCGTCCCGCACAACCTCAAACGGAATATTCGGAAATGAAACCGCAAATTGCTGACGCAGGCGCGCGGAAAACCCGGACTCATCGATAGTCTTTTCCCTCGGCTTAACCCGAATAAGAAAATCACCGGTCTCGGTCTGTTGAATTGAAGCACCCGGCTCACCCATTGCGGCAAGCGCGGCACGAACCGCATCGATTTTTACCGGCTCAGCAAACCGCACCTGAACTAAACCACCACCAGTAAAATCAACTCCGTAACGGAACCCTTTGAAAATCACTAACAGAACACTGACTAAAACCAATGCCGCAGAAATTATAAAGAATATTCTGCGATTGGATACAAAAGGAATATTGGTATCTCGTATAAGTCTCATAATTATATCCTCAGGGTTTTGACTTCAAAACGGGCAAGGAACCAGTCAAAGATAAACCTCGTCAGAAATACTGCGGTCATCACGTTGATCACCAAACCAACCGCCAATGTGATGGCAAAGCCACGCACCGGACCAGAACCGATGAAGTAAAGGGCAATTGCGGTAATAATGGTTGTAATGTTGGCATCAATAATTGTCACTAAAGCCCGTGAATAACCGGTGTCAACCGCGGCCATCGGTGTCTTACCAGAACGCAACTCTTCGCGAATCCGTTCAAAAACCAGCACATTGGCGTCAACCGCCATACCGATGGTTAAAGCGATACCCGCCAGTCCAGGTAAGGTCAAAGTTGCTCGTAAAGCGGAAAGCACCGCCAAGAGTAAAAAGATATTGAAGAAGAGAGCCAAATCTGCCAGCACGCCGCCGATGCCGTAGTAAATTATCATAAAAATGACCACCACCAGAGCACCCACCGCACTGGCAATCAGTCCACGCCGAATCGCATCCGCGCCCAGTGAAGCACCGATCGAACGTTCCTCAACAACTACCACCGGAGCAGGTAACGAACCGGAGTTTAAGACAATGGATAAATCCTTTGCCCGGTCTCCACGGCGGTCGTTGAGCGTAATCTGACCTCTGCCATTGGGAATACGCTCCTGAATCCTGGGCGCACTTCGGACTACACCGTCAAGCACAATCGCCAATCTTCTTCCGACATTTCTACTGGTTACTTGAGCAAACTTCGCCGCTCCTTCCCGGTCTAATTCAAAGTTTACCACCCAGGTGTTTGCCCGCTCCAATTCTGTTCCTTGATAGATCGCTGGCTCAGCACGGCGCAATCTAGTTCCCACCAGTTCCGGCTCGCTTTTTAGCAGGTAAATTCGCACCACCTTGCCATACTGCTCAGCCTCAATCGGCCCGAGCCTAAACTCATACCCCTGGGGCCAAAATTCTCTACCCCGGTTTAACAGAACGGAAAAGACCGCGGTATCCTGAGCTGATATCATTAAATCCAATTCATCCCCTTCAGGACGCAAATAACTCAACAATGAGCCGGGTGCGGCTTCTGCTGTGTCAATCTCGCCTGTCCCACTGGGTTCTGCGGCTGCCCTAATCACACCTGCCGCCTGCAACCGTTCATCAATGGTCTTTAAAGCATCATAGACCTTTGCCTTCTCTTCTACCAGTTGAAAGGTCAGGTGCGCCGGCTGTTTGATGATGTTAAGCGCCCGCTCCCGGTCAACCCCGGGTAACTGAACCAGAATCCTGCCTTTATCCGTCTTCTGAATCGTTGGCTCAAACACACCAAACTGGTCAATACGGTTTCTGATCACCTCAAGCGCCAGTTCCGGGGCTCTTCTCGCTTCCTCTTCACTCAATTGGCTCTTGTCAATATCTAAAACTACATGCATACCACCGACCAAATCCAGCCCGAGATGAACAATGCGCTTTTCGTAAAGCGACGCCTTGTGCCGGTTGAACTCATTGATCTCAGTTAATACTGCCTGACTGTCTGCCGCTGTTGTTGCCTGTCCCAATCGCTCCTTTAGTGCCCTTTCCTGTCTGGGTATCAGAACATAAAGTTGGAAACCTGACCAGAGAATAAACCCGGCGATAATAAAAACTACCAGCCAGATAGCAAGTCTAATTTTTGTTCCCTTCAACTCTGTCCCCCTGAATTGAATCACTTCTCTTGGTTGCTGACGAAATGCCCCGTATCAATCCCCTCATCTCGGCAACCGCCTCTTTTAGCCCAACAAAAAATCCCCGCGCCACAATCGCAAAACCAATAGAAAATCCCTCAGCAATATTCCGCTCCAGAATCGGCACCACATTCAAATAATCCAGACCGTGTCCAACATGGACAATCAAACCGTTATGAGTCGCAACATCAGCGGCTCTTAACAATCGGTCAAGATGAAATTCTCGCCGTTTTATCTCCTTGCTGTAACGGTCGGTATTCAACTCAACAACCTGAGCGCCGATTTCCGCTGCGGCTCCTATTTGGGCTGGTTCCGGTTCAATAAAGATACAGATCCGGATACCAGTTTTCTTCAGTTCGTTGATAACCCGCTTAATTCTCGCCCGTTCCTTGATCACATCAATACCACTGGTAGTGGTAACTTCCGTAATAACTTCCGGCACCAGTGTAACCTGATCAGGTTTCACCTGCTGAACGAACCTAACCATTTTAGGAACAATCGCCATCTCGACGGTCAATTCGGTCTTAATCGTTGCCCTTAACAGTTGCACATCACGCTCATTGATATGCCGCTGGTCCTGACGCAGATGGACCGTAATACCGTCGGCACCACCTGCTTCAACAAAAGCCGCTGCCTGAACCGGATCAGGAAAATTTTCACGGCGTGCCTGTCTTAAGGTAGCGATGTGATCAATATTAACCGATAATATCCGCATCGTTGCCATTTTAGAAATTATCCTGTTAATGTCAATTTAATCCGAGATCAACGTCGGCCTGTTCAATCAACGCGCCGTTCGGTCCTCAGCCAGTTATACTTCAATCGCTTTCCAAAGAAAAACTGCCAGTAGCCAACAATGAATGCAAGGTTTAACCAGACGTAATACTGAGCAAACATCAACTTACGTAATTTTCCCTTAATATACGGCACCAGCGGTGTTGTCAGGTAAATCAGGATCTGCAACAACAGTAAAATACAGAAAAACGGTATCGCCGACTTGATAGCACTTGTAACCAGTATCGATAGTAAAATGAAAGGAGTAAACCACCGCAAATATTTGTGCGAGAAAAAAATCCAGGCAACTAAGCCGTATTTGGGTAAAAGGATATCACTGTAACGGAAAATCTGTTGAGCATTACCTCGATTCATTCTTGCCTTACGTTTGAATTCAATCTGTGGCGGTTCAACCTTAGTCCAAGCGATGGCTGACCTTTCGTAAACCGATTTGTAACCCTGTTTAAACACAAATATTCCCAGCACATAGTCATCGTTAATAATATCATGGGGTAGCGGACGGAAGACAACCCGACGCATAAACATTGCCCACCCAGATATTCCAACAGTACAACCAAGCATTCCCTCCCAATCTTTCAACCTGTTCTCGTATTTGTCCCATAAACTTTCTGCTGGGTTACCTTCTTTGTTACGCCTTCGATAATTACAGCTGACGACCCCTACATCTGCTTCTTGAAAACGTCTAACACCGGCTTGAAGCACACCGGGTTCTAAAAGAACATCCGCATCTGTAAACAGAATTATATCACCAGTTGCTGCTTGTGCTAACAGGTTAATTACCGCGCTTTTACCTATACGTTCGCTAACGGCAATCAGCCTAATTCGACTATCCTGGCGAGCAAACCTCTCCACAATTTCGTTGGTTCGATCGGCCACCGCATCGGTACCAACCAGAATTTCGATCTTATCCGGAGGATAGTCCAGCTCCAGACAGTTACGCAGTTTCGCCTCGATTGTCAACTCCTCATTCCAAGCAGCGATAGCTATTGTTACCTTGGGTAACTCGTGGTTATTTAAGTGCTCCCCATCCTTCCGTCTCCGCCGTGGTGATAACTTTACCATTACCCAAAGCAGAAAAGGAAAAATAAACCAGTGATAAAGGAATAATCCCAGTGGCAACCAGAAAAAAACCACCGCCACCCAATCAAACATCCGTTATCCTTTTCTGGTACTCGAAAGAATTCGCCGATATATCTCCAAATGTTTCGCAGCTGTCTCTCGCCAAGTAAACTTAGAAGCCCATAATCGACCTTTTCTTATCATCTCTTTACGCAGTTGCTCGACGGTCAAAACCTCCCGCAACCTGGTTGTCAAAGCGGCAACATCGCCCGGTGGAAATAACACCCCCGCATCCCCTACCACCTCAGGGATTGACGAACTATCTGAAGCGACCACCGGACATCCGCACGCCATCGCCTCAAGAATCGGTAAACCAAACCCTTCATACCAAGAGGGGAAAACCAAGCACTGGGCTAAGTTGTAAAGCCCTACCAGTTCCTCGTCACCAACATAACCGAGAAAATAAACCCTGCCCAAAATCCCAAGTTCCACCGCGGTCTGCCGAACCTCATTTGCACCTAATCCCTCCCTACCAGCTAAAACCACAGCCTCGGTTAGCCCCTGCTCTATTAATGGCTTAGCCGCCCTTAAAAGCGTATCAATATTCTTACGACGTTGCACAACGCCAACGCTTAGTAAAAATTTACCTGGAAGGCCCAATTTTGTTCGCATCGCCGCAAGATACCATTGATCCGTTATCGGTGCAAACCTCTCGTTAATACCGTGGTAAATTACCGTTATCTTTCCTGGATCCGCATCCATTAAATCAATTAGATCCCTTTTAGTAGCTTCAGAAACGACCGTAATTGCGTTGGCAAGTTGTATTGCGGCTCGCACTTGAGCATAGATATATCGCCGGTAAACCCAAGAATAGGTGTCAGGTCTCCTTATAAAAGCAAGGTCATGTACCGTAGCTACGCAAGGACAATGAGCCCGGCGCGGGAGAGCAAAGTTTGCCCCGTGAAACAAACCGACTTTTGTTTTATATAAATATCTTGACACCGCAACATTCATCCAAAACGGAGAATATAGTTTGGCGAGTATATTATCCTCTTGATAAAATTGATAAAATCCCCCTAAAGATACCATACGACACGTAACCGATTCGCTAGGTATCAGCGGCTTATCAACCAGCAGTTGGAACTCAAACTCTGGCGCCAGTGCTGGAAAATGCCGAACGAGTTCTGAAACGTAGCGTCCGATACCCGTCTGCGCACGGACCATTTTCCTCGCGTCAATAGCAATAACGGGTTTAGCGGACATTATACCACAAGGCGGTGTTGCAAAAAACTTCAGCGGGGAAAATATGCATAACTAAGAAGTATATTAAAAATGATTAATTCTCAGTCAAGAATTACCTTGTTTAGGAGATATTCATCAACAAACGCTGTTTTTCGAACTGATTTTGCTTGATAGCCACTACTTGCAAAGTTAAATCAGTATTATATTATTGAAATTTATGAAAATTCTCGTTGATGCATCATTCCATACCGGTCTCCGCGTAGGTATTGCCCGTTATATCGAATGCCTGATACCCGAATTAACCAAACTTTGCGAAATAACGGTCCTCACCTCTTCGCCGGAGCTCTTTGCTAATATGGACTGTCAAATTATTTCCATTCCTAACTGGACTCGCACCTATCGGGGACGAATCCTCTGGCAGCTGACCTGCCTTCACCGTTACTGCCGTTGGGAATTTGACCTTCTGCTGTGTATGACACCGATTACACCACCTTTATGTCCTCTGCCGATTATTTCGGTTCTGCACGACTTAACGCCCCTAGCACAGCATAAACACCACAGTTCCAAGAACAAATCTGCATTTTTACTGGGCATAAAAACCTTAAGACGAGCCGATGTTATCATAACTGATTCGGTTTATACCAAAAAAGATTTGCTCAGACGCCGATTGCTCACGCACAAAAATATTAAAGTGGTGCATTTAGGACCAGGACTGGAACCGAGTGAACAAGACAGTGGTTACGCTCTTCAATTTCAGCCCTACATATTATATGTCGGAGGCTTCATTCCCACTAAAAATGCCCCTCGGCTAATCGCCGCTTTCTCTCAGCTAAAAACTACTCCTCACTTAAAACTGGTCCTCGTTGGCTGGGGAAAAACTGAACACATTGAACTCACCAAGCGCTTCATCGCTTACTTTGGAATTCAAAGCCGCGTGGTACTGTTACCAGAAGTCAATGATCGTCAACTGTCCAGCTTGTATGCTAATTGCCGCACCTTTGTCTTCCCCTCCCTTTATGAAGGCTTTGGCCTTCCGGTACTTGAAGCTCTGGCACACGGTGCTCCAGTTACATGCAGTTACACATCTAGCATTCCTGAAATTGCCGAAAACTGTGCGCTGTACTTTAATCCAATGAATATCAACGCTATAACCCAAGCGCTCAACATAATTCTGGAGAACAAAGACCTCGCCCAGCACCTATCTCTTCTGGGCAAACAACGGGCGAGCCAGTTTTCTTGGGAAAAAACCGCCACCGAAATATTTAATCTTGCCAAGACGATAACATCCTGCTAAATAAACAACTTTCCGGGATGATTATTTTCTTATGCATAAAAAAACTTGACAAAGAACCATAAATTCGTATATTTTAGCCAAGATGAGACCGATAAGTAAATTGGGTAGGCAGCTGTTGCAACCAACCACAGCTAAGCGCATTCTGTTTTATATCGTGACCGATGCCCTGGTGATCTTCGCTGCTACCCTGTTGACTATCGTAGTTAGACCACATCTTGAAAGACAGAACATCTTCACCGCTGCCTTCCCCATTTCAGCGGTAGCGTTCCCCAGTATTGTGGTATTCAGCTTTATATTCTCAAGTTATCGGTTAAGGTGGGCAACATTTTCATCCAGCGATCTACCACGAGCCATTGCTCCCAGTGTCATTACCGCTGGTATATTAAGCATGCTGTCCGGGCTAAAAATCTTGACTCACTATACTATCTGGACGGCTTTCAACTGGGGATTAGTAACCATCACCGGTATTCTGGTAATTCGCGCCAGTAAACGAATGTATCACGAACTGATAATGCGAAAAAAACAAAAGAATGCTTTACTGATCGTAAGTGCCGATAAAAGCTATTTTCTTTTGGATATATTGCGTCGCATCCCGTATTTTAAGTACAAAATCGTTGGTTTCATTGATCCCAATCCAGTCAACCGTGGCACGGTAAGCCAAGGGATACCGGTACTGGGCACATTGGAAGATATTGAAAAAGTAGTAAAAAAGCGCTGCATCGAAACAGTTTTTATCGCCCTGACTGCCAATCACTCTGTACCACTTGGCTCATTATACTCTCATCTTCATCAACTTAATATCCAGACCCATATTATTCCCTCAATTAATGATTTTATCAATAACAACAATGGGCATCTGAGCACCAGATTACTGGAATATATCACAATGCAAGAGTTAATTGGTAGAACCCCGGTGAGTATTAACCCTGAGGAACTGGCGCAGACATTTAACCAAAAGACTATTATGGTTACTGGTGCCGGTGGGTCGATCGGCTCCGAACTCTGCCGCCAACTCGCACGTTTTAACCCGGGATTGCTGGTATTGTTTGAACGTGATGATTCTAATCTCTTTTATATCGAAAATGAATTACGTATCAGTTATCCAGAATTGAGAATTTACCCTTACCTTGGTGACATCACCCGAAAGGAAGATGTCACACGGGTGTTTGAAAGGATAAAACCCGACATCATCTTCCACGCTGCCGCCTACAAGCATGTCCCCATTCTTGAGTTCTATCCAATTGAAGCAGTGAGAACCAATGTCTTGGGAACATATCTCCTTGCTTCGGCTGCAGTTCAGTATGGTGTGGACAGTTTTGTCTATATATCAACTGATAAAGCGGTGAATCCAGTCAGTATCATGGGAGCTACCAAAAAATTGGGAGAAATGGTAGTAACCTCGATGAACGGATTGGGTGACGTCCATTTTATCGCCGTTAGATTTGGAAACGTTCTTGCCAGCCGGGGAAGCGTATTAACCATTTTCACTGACGCAATACACCAACGTAAGCCAATCTTCGTTACCCACCCGAATATGCAAAGGTACTTTATGCTGAACTCCGAGGCTGCACTTTTAGTGATGCAGGCAACCATCATCGGCAAAGGCGGAGAAGTTTTTGTACTGGATATGGGCAAACCAGTCAAAATTATCGACCTTGCTCATTCGGTTATCCGCGCTGCCGGATTAAAACCCAATGTTGATATCCCGATCATCATCACCGGCAGAAGACCTGGGGAAAGAGAAGCCGAGGAGATCTTTACTGCCGAAGAAGGAACCACCGCAACCTCACATCAGAAAATTCTAAAGGCAAAGACCTCCCGGCAATTCAGCCATTCTGAAATAGTAAAAATGGTAAGTCGGCTGGAACATTTAGTGGCACAGGGTAACCAGGAGTTAATTCAGGAGGAACTTATAAAAATTGTGCCTGATTACCAGCCATGCAAATCCTGGGTGACTGGTGTGCCCACAGCTTCAGGCCATTTGGTAAATATAAATTCTAACCAAAAATAAAAGGAGGAGTCAATGAAACAAAAACATCAAAGATGCTTAACAGCACTTATACTACTGGGAGTCATCTCTCTCACAGGACCAGCGCTGGGTCAATTTGATCGCACTGCACTATTAATTGACGCGCCCACTGCCGATGTTTTACCGAAGGGCTCTCTCGCAATTACCGCGGTCACTAGCCTTCCGGTTGTTGATTCAAGAATGAATCCCAAATGGGAAAGGGGAGCGGGATTGAGATTTTCTCCTATTGACCAACTGGAACTTGCCCTGACCGCTTATACCTACAAAGACTATGTCCTTGGCGCCAGTTACCAGATTCTCTCAGCGAAAAAATCACCGGTAGCACTGGCGGTTGGTATTCATGACATAGGTCTTCATTCCTATATTTCGCCGGTTGGTCATGACACAAATCAGACCTGGCCTGACTGGGCATATACTGACCGACAGATGGAACGACCCTCACCCTTTATCGTAACCAGTATTCCGGTGCTAAAGATGGCAAGAATCCACGCGGGAATTGGCCGCGGTCGCAATGTGGGCTACGGGAACCGCTCAAAGTACTTCAATACCGATTTCTTCTTCGAGGAAAAACACCAGTGGGCAGTGGGACTATTCGGGGGCCTGGAAGTAAACTTCACCCCTAACATCGGATTAGCGCTGGAAGCACAAGGTAGAGACCTCAATGCCGGTGTAAAAGTAAATTTCGGACCAATACATGCGGGGTTGGCATTAACCAAGATTGAAGGATTGGTATTTCGCGATAACGAGGCAAACAAATTCGGCCGAATTGCCTTCGGATTGAGTTACCATATCGGAAAAGAACAGATTGAAAAGATATTTAGAAAGCCCGCCCCGGTTCCACCACCACCACCACCACCTGGACCTGTCGCTGAAACTACTGAAACACCCGTTAAACCAATTACTCTGGAGCTCACGAAGATCTACTTTGACTTTGACAAATCAAACATTCGCCCCGGTGATGCGGAAATCCTAAAGCAAAACGCCAACCAGATCAAAAATCTGATTGACCAGGGCAAGAAACCATCGGTGACGATTGAGGGCCACTGCTGTCCGATTGGTACTTCGGAATACAACATGGCACTGGGCTGGCGTCGTGCCGAATCCGCAAAGTCATACCTTATCAAACTGGGCATTGACGCGGGGATTCTCAACACGATCAGTTACGGTGAAGAAAAACTGGTTACAAACGACCCGAATCAATATCATCTCAACCGCCGTTGCGAGTTTAAATTGCAAACCAAATGAAGACTGACTTGAGTTTCACCTTATTCGTGCGCAACCCAAGACCGCCTTTGCTACTGATATTTACCCTACTGATTTTCTGTTCAACTCTACTTGGCCAGTCTACCCAAAGTGGTGCTTTATCGCTGTATCAGACACCGATTTTTAAATATTATGTGTGGGGCCAGGTTCGTTCCCCAGGTGCCTATAGCCTAAGTGCCAATCCGGATGTTGTAGAGTTAATATCAGCGGGCGGGGGACCGACTGTTGAGGCGGACCTTTCCCAAGTAATACTGGTCCGGGCAATTAATAAAAACCGGGTCAGAATTAACTTGAAGCAGATCCTCTCACGGGGAGAAATAATACCCCTTTCTCCCGGTGATGTGGTCATCGTCCCCCGCTCTTTCTGGTACACATTAAGAGACCAACTGACCATAGTAACCTCCCTGGCGATCTTCACCAACCTAACGCTTACCATAATTAATCTGGCAAGAACCTAGGAGGAATTTTGAGCTACCCAGCAAGAAATAATAATACCACCGAAACCCTAACTACTAATAACACCGCGCTACCGGAAAAACCATCGGGCCCGCGTGACTATTTAGAACGCTTTATCAAATGGGGCGGACTCGGAATAATCGTCTTTTTGACGGTCTTTGCTATAGTGATGCTCTACTATCTCCGTCTTCCTCCGGTTTATGAAGCAAAGGCAACGATAATGACCGTTGGACAGGACAGCAAAGTTTTCTCTCCAATGAACTTCTTCTGGCCCCAGCAGACCAAGGTCGCTAATTATGTCGAACTACTAAGGAGTCAACGTTTAGCCGACTTGGTGGCGGAAAAATTACCCGATTCTCTCATTCAATATATTAAAACCCTTTCTCGCCGTGACTCCGTAAACCAAATTCTACGTTCGCTGATCAGTGCGCGTGGGATAAAAGAGACCGATATGATTCAAGTTTCTGCCACCGTACCGAATAAACAAGTCGCCTGTGCGGTGGTTAATACCTATGTAGCATCTTTCATTGATTACGATCAAGAGCTAAATAGGAGCGATGTTTCGGTAGTCCGCAAGTATGTGGAGGCACAGTTTGCTGAAGTCAAAACTCGTCTCGACTCGTTAGAAAAGGAATTGGAGCAGTTCAAAAGTGCCAATCAGGTGGTTGACATCGGGGAAGAAACCAAAAGCCTCATCACCCGGCAGTCAGAAATTGCTGCCGCTTATGAGAAAACTGTTACTGAAGTAACCGCATTACAGACACGGTTAGACTATATCCGAAATTTATTACAGGAAGAGGGTAAAGGACTGGCAGACCGCTTAGAGAACATCAGCTCGCCGCTGGTTGCCAATCTCAAAGCCACGCTTAACCAACTCGAGGTGCAGAAAACCAACTTGCTGATTCAGGGATTTGCAGAAAACTCCAATGAGGTTCATAATCTGGACCGACAGATTGACAGTATTCGGAATCGGCTCCGGTTGGAATCCCAGGTGTTAATTACCCAGCAGGGATTCACTGATCCGCTCGGCAGACTTAACCAGCTTTTCGAATCCGCTCTAAACCTCGAAACTGAAATCACCACCAGCCGGGCACGTCAGGAGGCGTTAAAAAAGGCGTTGAAAGACTACGAAAAAGTGCTGGCGAAGATTCCTGCCTCAGAAAGGGCACTGGCAAAAATCACTCGCGATGTTGAAACCGCCCGTCGGGTTTATAGTTATCTTTCCGAACGCTATGAAGAAGCCCGCATCCAGGAAATCGGCAGAATTCCATCGGTGCGCATCGTCGACTTAGCACAGAATGCCACTAAGGTTAGACCCAATATCCGAACTTCCCTGCTCCTCGCCTTATTTTTCGCTGTCATTTGCTCATTGGGTTCGGTCTGGTTGGCGGACTGGCTTGACACATCGGTTCACACCCCTGAAGAACTGGAACGGCTGGGATTTACCGTACTGGCAAGTATTCCTGACTTAAAGAAACTGGGGAAAAAAGGCAAGCGACGGACTGTCGCCATTTTCTCCAACCTTTTTTCAATCCCAAGGAAACACCGCTACCAATCACGACCTTCTCGGCATCGGAAAAACTATGAAGAGATCGTCAGCCATCTCCTTACCCACAGTGACAGCGAATCATCTGGTGCCGAAGCCTTTAGAATCTTAAGAACCAACCTCTCCTTTTCTGCTCTTGACCGGCCATTCCAAACAATTGCCGTCACTTCCCCACTTCCGGGCGAGGGTAAATCTACTGTTGCGATCAACCTTGCTGCGGTTTTAGCCCAAGCGGGTGCCCGGGTTCTGCTGATTGATGCTGACATCCGCTATCCATTGATACATACGATTTTCCAAAAAAGCCGCAAACCGGGTTTTACCGATCTTGTCCTCTCCAACAAAAACACCGATGGTTTTGTCTTTGGAACCAGGATTGACCGACTGCTCTGCCTACCATCAGGAACTACACCACCCAATCCGGCTGACCTATTTATCTCACCTCTGACTAACTCGTTTATCGAACGGATAAAAAAGGAGTACAATTACATACTCTTTGATACTGCCCCAACACTCATCGCGGCTGATACTCCGATACTCTCTTCGCTTGTCGATTTAACCATCATGGTTATTACTGCGGATAAAACACCATTTGAAGCATTAAAAAATGCCTACTCGTTAATTCAGAATGCCGGCGGACGCGTAGCAGGAGTGATCGTCAATCGGGTTAATCCCAGCCGGGGAACCGGAGGGTATCACTATTATTATTACTACAAATATCGTTATTATCAACGAGCAGGCGAAACTGCACCGCTATCACAAACTCGGGTTGAATCAACGATAGCACATCAACCAGACAGCGAACCGAAAGTTTAATATCAACTTAAATCACAGCGCGCCTGGAGGGACTCGAACCCCCGGCCATCGGATTAGAAATCCGATGCTCTATCCTGCTGAGCTACAGGCGCATCGGGGAGACTGGATTTGAACCAGCGACCCCCACGTCCCAAGCGTGGTGCGCTAACCGGACTGCGCTACTCCCCGTAAGAGCTCACTTTAATATAGTGCACTTGGAATTTGAAGTCAACCTTAACGCTATCTACTCTGCACCCGCAATATCAGATAGTCAATCACCTGCCGTAGCGCCCTTGACCGATGACTAATCAAGTCCTTCACCGCACTCCCTAACTCAGCGAATGTCTGAAAATAACCATCGGGGATGAAAATCGGATCGTAACCGAACCCCTGAGTTCCTCTAATACTGTCAGCAATCGTTCCCGGACAAACACCTTCAAAATAAATTTCATCATCCTCAGGTCCAATCAGACATACTACGCATCGGAAACGAGCAGTCCTCATCGGCTCAGGCACTTCACTCATCATCTTCAGAATTCGCCGGTTACACTCCCAATATGATGTCTCCTGACCGCCGAAGCGCGCTGACAGCACGCCTGGCTTGCCATCTAAGGCATCGATCTCTAATCCGGAATCCTCCCCTATCGTCCACATCCGGCATTGCTCAAACGCCAGCCGCGCCTTACCAAGGGCATTATCACGGTAAGAACGGTCGGATTCAATAAACTGGACATCTAAACCGATGTCTGGTAACGACAAAACCTCCCAGCCGGACTGCCTGAATATCCGGCGCGCCTCCGCAACTTTATTGGAATTGTGCGTAGCAAATAGAATTTTCACAGAAATTTCCTGCCCTTGGGGTCAGCCTGCATCTCCCGGAGAAGTTGTCTTAGCTCTCCTAGCGCCTGCTTATCGGCGACCAGCACCGCTTCACCAGAACGGGCAATCACCAAATTCCTTATCCCCAAAGTAGCGACCACCCCCTCATCACTGTAGATGATACTGTTATGCGTATCTCGTTCAAACCAAACCCCCTGGTGCGTATTTCCATATTTATCAACCGGCAATCTCCTTGCTAACGCCAACCAAGAACCAACATCATCCCAATCAAACCTCCCATGGACAACAGCAACATCAGCCGCCTTTTCCATCACCGCATAGTCAATAGATATCGCCTCCACCCGCTGATAAAGCCTCTTGACTGTCTCTCTGCTCTCTTGGGTACTCCTGAGCTGATTATAAGCGATCAAACCCTCATAAAACTTGGGCATGAAACGAGCAAACTCTTGTAGTATTAAATCTACCCGCCAAACAAACATCCCGGAATTCCACAGATATCGCTGGCTATCGATATATCTTCTGGCTGTCCTCGAATTCGGTTTTTCCTTGAACTCCTTTACCCGGTAGGCAACCAAGTTTTTCCGTCGAATCAGTTCCTCACCTAACTGAATATAACCGTAGTTGGTATCGGGCCTCGTCGGTGTGATACCGAATGTTACTAACCAACCATTTTGGGCAAGTTCTACTCCTATGCGGAGTGCTTTTAAAAACTCAGCGGTCGGAGCAATCAGATGATCCGCAGGGAGAACGACCATGATTCCTTCTGGAGCGCGCTGGCTAATAGTTATCGCGGCTAAACCGATCGCCGGCGCGGTATTTTTCCCTACTGGTTCTAAAATCAGATTATCCGGTGCAACTGGAATTTCCGTTTTAAGCAACCCAACGAACTGCTCGGGAGCAACAAATAGTTGACGCTCCAAAGGGCAAAGCCGCTTAATTCGATCACTGGTTGCTTTGGTTAAAGAATGTCGAGCAAAAAGCCTGACAAACTGTTTGGGCAGATTTTGCCGACTCTTGGGCCAAAACCGCTCCCCGCGACCCCCGCACAATATTACCGCATAGATATCGCTCATAATCTTATTCTAATATTACGCAGATAGGCGCTCACCGTCAAGCCACTAACACGGGTACGGATCACCACCGGTATCCGATTTTGGTCATCCGCAACATAAACTGCCCCCAAAGGTCCCCGGGCATCAGGCGAAATTATCAGACAGCAAAACTCACCTGCAGCGGTCTTCACATTCTTTCTACCACTTACCACAAACCGAATCCGCCAGTTACGTCGGTCAATATGAGCGTTAGCAAACAAAGTATCCTTATTATCCCAGTCAACCCGGCGCAGATAATACCAAAGAGTTAGCATATCGCGTGCCGAATCCGGCAAAGAGAACTCGGAATTATCCGCATACCTTGCCCGCCGATTCTGGTGATCGAAAACTACTGCCCATTCATCCCGATAGTTCTTTTCCCTTGTTGTCTTAACCGAACGTAACGTAAGCATATCTGTTATCCGACACCAGGATTCAAACTGGTATTTAGCCCAAAATAACCAGGAAAGATTTTGGTCGAGCCTTACCTCAGCACGCAGGTATTGACATAACTCTCCTTCCAGCGATTCATTATCAAGCCGCTCCAGCACCATCGTCCCCAGCAAAACCGGACCATATCTGATATCATATTCCAGACGCTCTTGAACCACCCCGTACCAAAAAACTACCAAAAGCAATGGCATAACCCGAATAATAACCCTTTCCTTTGCCTAAGTCAAGATAGCCATCATTTCTCTTTCGTTCCGGACGGTTGGAAAATTACTAAACTGCGAATAAACATCTCTATAATCCCTGCCGTTACTCTGACCAAAACCATCGATGTCATCGTTTACAACACTCTTACCACAACCCCCATCCTCATCCTAACAATTGCCCTCATCATTATGCCATTCGCAACCAACACCATTACCCGAGACAAAACTCAGGTCAAAACCCTGGCCAGAACCCTGACGCCAACTACCACTGTAACCTTAAAGACAACCATTGTTATTACCCTGATGCTCACGATAATGGAAACCGTTCCCAATACTGCCCCGGGGGCAGATTCTAAATTCGGTAAAAACTTTAAAGCATTATTTTTCAAGAAGATAACCAAAAGACCTATTTTAAATTCCCATCTGGGGCGATAATCTCTTATCCCGTTGTCAATTATGGGATTTAGATGTATAACAACAAAAAAAGATGAATTTGACAACACCTCGTCTTATGGCACTATTTAACAAAAGGAGTTGTTATAATGAAAGAAAATCTTGATATCAAAACAATTTGTGTCCACGCCAGTTCCCCGGACCTGAAAGCCGGACCAGTAGTCTCTCCGATCTTCTCCTCTTCTACATTTCGTTTCCGCGATTTCCAGCACGGTGTAGACCTGTTTACCGGTAAAACCCCTGGCTACATCTACTCCCGGATGCTAAACCCTACCGTCGAACTACTGGAAAACTGTCTGGCACAATTAGAAAGGGGAAAAAGAGGGCTCGCGACATCATCAGGAATGGCTGCGATCTGTACCGTGTTTACCGCCCTATGTTCTGCCGGTGACCATATTATCTGTTCGGAATCGGTCTACGGTCCTACTGCTACTCTATTGAAAAACTATCTCGCTCATCTGAATATTAAATCCACATTTGTTGATACTGCTAACCTTCAGACGGTGGAGTCGGCTTTTCAGCCGGAAACAAAACTGGTCTTTATTGAAACACCCGGTAACCCAACACTGGTGATTTCTGATATCGCGGAAATTGCCCGCCGCTGCCGAAACCACGGCGCGATTTTAGTGGTAGACAATACCTTCGCATCACCGATTCTTCAGCGTCCATTAGAACTGGGCGCAGACATTGTCATCCATTCCTTAACCAAATTTCTCAATGGCCATGCGGATGTCGTAGGCGGTGCTATCGTCGTAAAGGAGGAGCTGATGTATCAGAAATTACGACAGGCGCTAAACCATTTCGGCGGCGTTATGGCACCATTTGAAGCCTTTCTCGTGTTGCGCGGTATCAAAACCCTTGCCCTGCGGATGGAACGGCACTGTGCCAACGCCCAAGCCGTTGCCGAATTCCTTGCCGATCACCCCAAGGTCCAGTTGGTTCGTTTCCCTGGACTTAAAACTCATCCTCAATTTACGATTGCCCAAAAACAGATGTCCGGACCAGGGGGACTCATAACATTTGAACTTAAAGGAGGATTTGAAGCTGCCCGCCGGCTTTTGGACACAACCTGTCTGTTTGTGCTAGCAGTCAGCCTCGGTGGGGTAGAAAGTCTCATTCAGCATCCCGCATCGATGACCCATGCATCAATGCCACCGGAACTCCGACAACAGGCGGGCATAACCGACGGTTTGATAAGAATTTCGGTAGGGATTGAAGAAGTTCGGGATTTGCTCGCTGACATCAAAAAAGCATTGGCAGTAGTATAACCAATGTTTCTTGACAAAAACATTAGTTTGGATAGACTAAAACAATGGCTCTCACACCACTGGAAATAAGAAAAAAGACCTTCCTAACCGTTTTGCGTGGATTTGCCCCGAAAGAAGTCCGTGCCTTCTTAGCGATCGTCGCCAACGAATTTGAAGAACTCCGTAAAGAGCGGGCAACACTCGCCGAAAAAGTTGATGAACTTTCAGGTAAAATTGCTAATTATGAAAAGACCGAAAACCTCCTGAAGGAAACCCTACTTACCGCACAAAAGGTTGCCGAAGAACTCCGTTCCTCTGCGGAGAAAGAACGGGTAATTATGATCGACCAATTGAAACAGGAAACGGAAAAATTGCATCGGGATATTCAAGAACTACTTGCCCGTCGTGCGCTGATCATCGATGAAATTCGGGGTATTGCCACCACCTATTTGGCAATTGTCGAAAGATTTGAAAAAGAACACCGTGACCGAATTGAAGCAAAAGATTCAGGAAAGTGTCCAGGCGATAAGAAGTAGAACCGGTTTTAAGCCGGAGATTGGTATAATCCTCGGCACCGGACTTGGTCGACTGGCAGAAAATGTCCAAGCTGACATAACTGTTCCTTACGCCACCATTCCCCATTTCCCCATTCCAACCGTTGAGAGCCATGGCGGTCGACTTATCCTCGGCATGCTTAGCGAAAAGCCGGTAGTGGTAATGCAAGGCAGATTGCATTATTATGAAGGCTATGACCTTCAGGCGATTACTCATCCAACCCGGACAATGAAAGAACTGGGTATCCACACGCTGATAATCTCTAATGCGGCTGGTGGTCTCAACCCTGATTTTCATGCTGGTGATATTGTGGTCATAACTGACCATCTCAATCTTACGGGACACAATCCGCTGCGCGGACCAAACGACGACACGTTGGGCCCACGGTTTCCAGATATGTTTCAATGTTATGACCCGGCATTGATCAAACTGGCAAAGGAGGTGGCAAAGGAGCTGAATATCCAGCTGCGGAGCGGAGTTTATGCCTGGGTAACCGGTCCTAACTTTGAGACCACCGCCGAGTATCGTTATCTAAGAATAATCGGCGCTGATTTAGTGGGCATGTCCACGGTGCCGGAAACTATCGTAGCCCGGCATGCCGGGTTACGGGTCCTCGGATTCTCGGTGATTACCGATATGGGCATTCCGGAAGACCCCAAACCGGTTGATTTGGCAACCGTTCTCCGCGTTGCCAACGAAGCCGAACCGAACCTTGCTACTCTGGTCATCGAGGTGGTAAGAAGAATTTGAAACTGTCAGGTCATCTTATTCCCGCGATTACGATATTAGCTTTGTTCCTGCAACCGCATTGCACCAAGCGTCAGCAGATTAACAAGTTTCAGGACCCCGCTCTGGCATTACAACAGGCACTGGAATACAAATCTAACCGCAAATTCCGAAAGGCAGAAGAAACATTCACGTTTGTGATTTTTAATTTCCCTGGGTCAAACGAAGCCGCTAATGCTCAGTTTCATCTTGCTGATTGCTACCTGGAGGCGAAAAATTATGACCAAGCGATAATGGAATTTGAATTTTATCTTAAAAATTTCCCCCATGGCCGTTACCAAGAAGAAGCAACCTTCAAACTGGCGCTAGCAACCTTCCGTTCCGCTCCTGGACCAAACCAAGACCAGACCGCTGTCTTACGGGCAAAAGAACTTTTCTATGATTTCCTAGAAGAGTATCCAGCCTCAAATTTTAAATCTCAAGTTCAACAACTACTTAATGAAATTGACCAACGATTAGCCCACAATGAATTTCAGGCAGCCCGTCTTTATTTCAAGGCAGGTGAGTACGTATCAGCACTGGTCTATTACGAGTACATCCAACAAAACTGGCCAGAACTCAACTGGCCGTTTCCCGACCGCTATCAGCTGGCAATCTGTTATATTAACAATGGAGAAAAAGAGAAGGCGAAAACGATACTGGAACAGCTTCTTACCAGCGCCGCACCAGCCAAGATTATTCAACTGGCACAGCGCCAGCTTAGTCGTATTAACAGCAACTGATGCGTATAGGTGTTATGGGCGGGAGTTTTGACCCCATTCATCTTGGCCATCTGCTCGTCGCTGAAGATGTCTGTCAGCAACTGAAATTAACCAAATTGCTTTTTGTCCCCACTTACCAACCACCCCATCGTCCGTTACCACTGGCTGATTTTCAACACCGGGTTAATATGACCAAACTCGCAATCAGTTATCACCCACAATTTGCTATATCCGATATCGAAAAGAACCAACCTACACCATCCTATACCGTTAACACCCTTCGAGAGTTGTGCCAACTTTATCCCCAGGCAAGACTCTTTTTTGTCATTGGTTACGATCAGTACTGGCAGATAAAAAAATGGTACAAAGCAAAGGAACTCACTCAATTAGCCTGCCTGATTGTCGTCAGTCGTCCCGGTATCGAAAAACCGAAACTTTTTTCGGCACACGATCCGAACCAGGTCAGGTTCTTATCGGTAATCACCGTGGCAATCGCTTCCCACGAAATTCGGCAACGAATCTTCCGGGGACTATCGGTCCGTTATCTCGTTCCCAGTGCGGTTGCCCGCTATATCTACCAGCACCGACTTTATAAATTAAATTAAAAGGAGGTAAAATGTTAGAAATTGCTTTGGCTCAGAATCCATCACCCACCCCAACAACCGGTGGACTGGGTTTTCTCGGCAGTATCCTACCGCTCCTGCTGATTTTTGTTGTACTATATTTTCTAATTATATTACCACAGCAGCGCCGGCAAAAAAAACATCAGGAGATGATCGCCAGTTTAAAAAAGGGTGACCGGGTGGTCTTTGCCTCGGGCATTTTAGGGGTAATAACCAATGTCAAAGATAACACTTTTCTGGTTAAAATTGCGGAAAATACCGAAATTGAAGTGGAAAAAGGGGCTATCACCTATAAAATCGGTTCATCCTGATCGATCCGTTCGGCAATGAAAGAAACTTCTCATCAAACAGTTACCGGTAAACCCCACCGAATCCTTCTGTATGGCAATCCGTTGTTACGCCAAGTTGCCCGAAAGGTAACCACTATCAACTCGGATGTTCTCCAATTACTTGCCGACCTTAAAACAACGATGCTCAAAAATAACGGCATCGGCTTAGCTGCAAATCAGATTGGTGTTCCGTTAGCGGTATTTACCCTCGCTCCCCAAGAAGCAGATGTTGATCTGCCGACAACTGCTATCGTCAACCCCCAAATAATTGCCACCGAAGGCACGGTTGAAAACGAAGAGGGTTGCCTTTCTTTTCCTGAAACCTTCGAAGTTATTCCCAGACCGGAGATGGTGATTATCAAAGGTATAACTCCGGAAGGAAAGGAAACTCGCATCGAAGCCTCGGGATTACTTGCTCGTGCTATTGTCCACGAAATAGAGCATCTGCAAGGCATACTGTTTATCGATCACATCAGCGAACTGCGACGCAAACTTCTCGAGCAACGCTTAGCGGCCATTGAAAAATTAGAAAAACAACAATGCGGATAGTCTTTTGGGGCAGTGGTAAATTCGGTATACCAAGTCTGAAACTGCTCAAACAGGCTGGGTACCCAATAGCGCTGGTTGTTACCACCCCGGCCAAACCCGGAGGCCGAGGAAAAAAACTCACACCGACGCCTATCGCCATTACTGCTGAAGAACTGAATATCACGATTTTAGCTCCGGCAAATCCGAACGACACCGAATTTATTTCCCGATTTCAGCAATATCTTCCCCAATGCGGTGTTCTCGTAGATTACGGCTATATACTCAGTGAATCAGTGCTAAAAATCCCTGAGCATGGATTCATCAATCTTCACCCATCCCTATTACCGCTTTATCGCGGCGCCGCCCCAATACCCCGTCAGTTAATGGACGGCTGTACCGAAACCGGCGTAACCGTATTCCAAATTAATTCTGCCGTTGACAGTGGCGATATACTTAATCAAATAACTGTGCCGGTTCAACCGGATGAAACCGCTGGTGAATTAAGCGAACGTCTGGCTAAGATCGGTGCCCAACTTTTACTAAAAACTGTCCAGCAGATAGAAAGCGGCACGGTCAATCCTCAACCCCAGAATCAATGCTTTGCCACCCGTGCACCCAAAATAACCAAAAATGACCGTCAAATCAACTGGCAAAAACCCGCCCGCGATATCCACAACCAAATCCGGGCACTGTCACCGCTTCCCGGTGCATTTACCACATTCCGTGGCCGTCAGATTATCGTTCTACGTTCCAAGCTGATTAATAACGCCACTGATGCGCAACCGGGTTCAATCATCACCACCCTCCCCAAGTTAGTAGTAGCAACCGGTGACGGGCTAATTGAACTGTTGCTACTTAAACCAGCCGGTGGCAAGGTGATATCCGGTATTGACTTTCGCAACGGTTATCATCCCTCTAACCAAGATCTGCTGGGGACGAGCGATGAATAAAAATAAAGCCCCTTTACGGTTTTTTATCGGACTACTGGCAATCGCTGCCAGCGTTATCGTCTTCTTCACTGTTGCCAACCTTTTAATGCCACTACTGGTGCATCGCGGCCAAGAGGTTACCGTTCCGGATTTGCTGGGCATGAATAAGGAAGAAGCAATTACAACCATTAACCGCTCGGGCTTACGGGTCGGGGAAATACGCTCGGCATTCAATCAAGAAATTCCAATCGGTCGCGTTACCGCACAAAATCCGCGCGCCGGACGGCGAGTTAAAATCGGTAGAGAGGTTGATATCGACATCAGCTCAGGAACAGCCACTGTCCGTATTCCTAACCTCGAAGGTTTCCCCCTGAATAACGCAATAACCACCTTAGAACGGTTGGGATTCATCATCGCCCGAGTTGAATCGATTCGCACCACCGCCTTTCCGGTTGGCCGAGTCGTTGCCACATCACCACCATTAGGTAGTGATGTCCGCCGCGGTTCGGAAATAGTAATCACGGTCTCCACGAAATCAGGTACATTTCTGATGCCTAATCTTGTCGGACTAAACATTGAAACTGCTCGCGGTATTATCGCTACTCATGGACTCTCCCTCGCTCAATTAAAACCGGCAATCAGTTCTGAACCAGTGGGCACAGTGTTGTTTCAATATCCTGAAGAGGGTATGCTGGTCGCGCCCGGCGATACGGTCAGTCTAATTGTGGCCAGCCAAACCGGCACCATAAAATAGTCAGTGGCAGTGAAAGTTTCGGCTTCCATCCTTGACTGTGACTTTACCCGATTAAAAGAAGAACTCCTGGCCGTAGTTAACGCGGGAATTGATGCCATCCATTTAGATATTATGGATGGTCACTTTGTACCTAATTTGAGTTTCGGGGTTCCGATCGCCCGAGCTGTCCGACAATTGACAAAACTACCTGTGTACTCTCACCTCATGGTCTTGAATCCAGAAAAGATGATCGAAAGATTCTCTCCCTACTCGGACTTTATCCTATTTCACATTGAAGCCACCACCCACACCGATGACTGTATCACCGCCATATACCAATCCGGTTGCCAGCCGGGACTCGCTTTAAATCCGGATACGCCAATTGATACCATTATCCCCTATCTTCCTCGAATCATGAACGTGCTGGTGATGAGTGTCTTCCCGGGGTTCGGCGGTCAGAAGTTTATCCCTGAATCATTATCCCGTATCCACCGTCTCCATCAACTACGCGCTGAAAAAGACTTCAAATATACCATCTCGGTCGACGGTGGTGTCTCCCCACTAAACTGCTCAGCAATTGTCAATGCCGGTGCGGACATCCTCGTCGCGGGGAGTGCGATATTTAAAAGTAACGACTACGCCCAGACAATTTGCCAGTTACGATGTTTGAATCATTAACTCAGCGCCTCGTTGAACTTCAACGGAAACTACTTGGCCATGGTCGACTAGGACCCCAGGAGATCAGCCGGGCATTAAGTGAAATTCGCACCATCCTTCTGGATGCCGATGTAAATTACAAAGTGGTCGGCCAGTTTGTCCGCTCAATAGAATCCCGCATCAAAGAACAGAATATCACCGCCAGTTTGAAACCCGGAGAAATCATAAACTACACCATCTATCAGGAGATGGTCAAACTGCTTGGTTCGGAAACTCCTAAACTGGAACTCAACGCCAACCCGGCAATCATCTGCCTGGTGGGATTACAGGGGACAGGTAAAACCACCCTGGCCGGTAAACTTGCCCTGCGATTTAAAAATCGTAAACCCCTCTTAGTCGCCTGTGATCCTAAACGCCCTGCTGCAGGCGGTCAATTACAGGCGATCGCCCAGCGTATTAACTGTGACTTCTATCCGGTAGACAAAGAGGTAGTTCTCACTTGCCAGAAAGCGCGGGAAACTGCCTTGAAGAATGGTAACCAGCTCCTGATCCTTGACACTGCGGGCAGACTGCACATTGATGAAGAGATGATGACTGAACTGCGGACAATCGAAGAAAAGATAAAACCCGATGTAATCCTCTTGGTATTAGACGGTATGCTCGGCCAGGATGCGGTTAACCAGGCACAGGAGTTTAATGAGCAACTACGACTGAGTGGCTGCAGTTTCACAAAACTTGATGGGGACGCTCGAGGCGGTGCGGTCCTTTCGGTCCGATATGTTACTGGTCTGCCGATTTATTTCATTTCCACCGGAGAGAAACTCTCTGATCTAGAAGAATTCCATCCGGACCGAATCGCTGCTCGCATCCTGGGAATGGGTGATATCAAAACCCTGGCTGAAAAGGTACAGAGTGCCACTCAACCCGAGCAGCAAAAGGAACTGGCAGAAAAATTCCTTAAAGGCAAGTTTGATTTAGAAGATTTTCTGAATCAACTCCGGACGGTTAAAAAAATGGACTCACTTTCCCGACTACTTTCGCTGATTCCCAATGCAGGTAATATTGAAATTGATGAAAGAGAGTTCATAAAACTTGAGGCAATAATTCAGTCAATGACTCCGGAAGAAAGACGCAACCCGGAGATAATCAATGGCTCGCGTCGGCGGCGTATTGCCCAGGGATCTGGAACATCCGTCCCTGATGTCAACCGTCTACTCAAAGAATTCGAACAGGCACGAGTCCTGGCTCGTCACCTCTCTTCCGGCAAGATGCCCCGCTGGCGGCGCTGATTGTCTTTCAGCGATTTCGCGTCTGTTCCCAACCGTGCTCCAGTTGTTCTATAGATTCAAACCCTGTTTACCACCCAAAAATACTCTGCCAATTTTCCACCCCGAATCTCACTGTTCATTGACTCCATAATCAGTTATTGTATAATCAAAAATCACTTGGATATTACTGAAGGTCTAATATATTGATGTGGTCGATAAAACCATCAAGTATACTAAACACCGCATATACCCAGTTAGTAATGTATGGTACCAATATTAATACCATCTCCCGAAAGACTTTGGGTTTGCTTTTACAGAAGAAGATTCCTCAATCAGGAGTTTAATGCCAACACCGGTACACCGCTCATTTGTCTGGACAAGTATTATTACGCTTTTTCTTGACCAGTTAACCAAAACCGTTATCTACGGAATGTTTGCCCGTCCCAACACCCCTCCCTCTGTTTCAATAATTGGCAACATTTTAAAAATATCTTTCACCACCAATCCTTCCGGTGTCTTCGGATTGAAATTTGGTCCCCCATGGTTTCATTTCCTACTGCAAGGCTCAGGCATAGTTCTACTACTATTTTTTGTCCTAAGAAACAAAAACTACTTCTTGAGTTATGCCTACGGAATAATTTTGGGCGGAGCACTGGGGAACCTGATTGACCGGATCAGACTGGGTTATGTGATCGATTTTATTGACTTCGAGATCAGGGCAATCAGGTTCCGTTGGTTTACCTTTAATCTTGCTGACGCCTTCATTGTCATCGGTGTCATTATGATATTTTTTTATGAATTTATCATTGGAATAAAACAAAGAAAGGAGTGTAAAAGTGAAAATGCGGGTTTATCTGGACAACAATTCCACAACCCCAATTGACCCCAGGGTTAAGCAGGCAATTGAACCATATCTGAGTGAAATTTTCGGCAACCCATCCAACCTACATTATTTCGGTCGCGAGTGTGCCGAAGGTATCGCTCAGGCTCGAGAACAGATCGCCAGTTTCTTAAACGCCAAACCCGAAGAAATTTTCTTCACGAGCGGGGGTACTGAAGCCAATAACTGGGCGACTAAAGGTGTCGCAGTTGCCACGATGTTATCAAAGGGCAAACATATCATTACCAGTCCGATTGAACACGCCTCAATTTTAGGCAGTGTCCAATATCTCAGCGATACCGCCTGGAAAGTTACCTATCTACCAGTTGATGACTATGGTCTAATTAACCCGGATGATGTCAAACAATCGATCACCGCAGAAACGGTGTTGGTCAGTGTAATGCTCGCCAATAATGAAATTGGTACGATTGAACCGGTCAAAGAAATCGCCGCCATATGCCACGAACACGGAGTTCTCTGTCATACCGATGCGGTTTCTGCTGCTGGCAAGATAAAACTGGATGTCAACGAATTAGGTGTTGACCTGCTAACGATCTCCGGACACAAAATCCACGCACCCAAAGGTATCGGGGTCCTCTATATTCGCTCCGGGGTGCCCATTCATCCGTTAATTCATGGCGGTCATCATCAACAAGGCAAACGGGCAGGAACTGAAAATGTCATCGGCATCATCGGCATGGGTAAGGCATGCGAAATTCTAAAAAACGAGTGGCAGGAAAATGCCAAAAAAATTAAGCAGTTACGAGATAAACTGGAACAAGGAATTATTGAGCGAATCTCGGACGTACGACTAAATGGCCATCCGGTAAGGCGACTCCCGAATACCTCCCATTTCAGTATCGCCTATGTCGAAGGGGAAGCACTGTTAATGAATCTGGACATAGAGGGAATTGCGGTAGCAAGCGGTTCTGCCTGCTCTTCTGGAGAGCCGGAACCATCTCCCACTGTCAAAGCCATCGGAATCCCTGAAATCTACCGCAACTCGGTTGTCCGTTTTTCGCTGGGCGAGGAGAATACAGAAGAAGAAATCAATTATACGCTTGAGGTGATGGAAAAAGTCGTCCGACGGCTGCGTGAAATCTCACCTCTGCACCAGAAATAGACCGAAATAACGGCTCAGACATCAAAAATCACGGTCGCCTTATATCCCAGTTCATTCTTTTCGATCAAATACTGATGATAGGTCGGGGTCTTAATTTCAATTTTCAAACCCTGCCGTTCCGGCTGATACTCCCCCCCCGAAAGTTCTGCCCGACACCAGACCGGATTAATTTCCATTTTCACCACCCGTTTAGTAACAAAACCCTGGGTAGCAAAAAGAAACAACAACTCCCTTAACCAGTCAAGAAAGAGTTCGGACAACTCTGGCGATCGCAGTTCAACTGTCCGTACTGTCGTTTCTTCGAATTTACTCAGATTCAACATCACATCAAAAACCATAAATGCAGCGTTGGTAAAAAGTTCCGCAAGATCATTACCATAAATTTCCACCTTTAGATCGCCGGTATGATCGAGTAACTGATAACGTCTCATCGGGATTTTAAAATTACGGTAATAGCTTAATCTTCAGCAAACAGAGCCGCAATTTCTCGACAGATATTTTCTGCCGAAAAACCCTTTATGTCAATTGCTGCAGAACGGCAGTTAGCCGCGCAGGCACCACAGCCCTTACACATCGCCTGATTTACCACCGCTGCCCGACGGCCCGTCTTTTCATCTATCAACTGCACTCCGATCGCACGATAGGCACAAAGATTTTCACACATTCCACAGGCAGAACAGCGCTCTAAATTGACCACCGCCTGATATGGCTCTGCCTCAATGAACTCCCGTGCCAGGACCGTTGCCGCCCTGCCCGCTGCCGCCTGCGCAGATGCCACCGTTTCATCTATGAACTTGGGATAATGGCATAAACCAGCAAAAAACACCCCTTCGGTGGCAAAATCCACCGGCCGGAGTTTAGCATGGGCTTCTAAAAAGAACCCATCCTGTTGTAATGGAACCTTAAGCATTTGCGCAAGTTCACTAGCATCTGATTGAGCAACAACACCGCTGGACAGCACCAGCAAGTCAGCCGAAATATTTAATGTTATCCCCAACACCGGATCTCGAATCACAACGCTGGATTTGCCATCTACCAACTCCACCCGGGGTTTTTCAGAAACCGAATACCGAATAAACTGCACTCCGAGCTCCCGGGCACGTCGGTAATACAGTTCCTTAAAACCATATGTCCGGATATCCCGGTAGAGAACGAAAATCTCTACCTGAGGATTGATCTCCTTTATTGCCAACGCATTTTTAATCGCCTGAACACAGCAAATCCGAGAACAGTAATTCCGCTGCCCCTCCCGAAAGCCAACGCACTGAATCATCACTATGGTATCGACATTTCTTATTCTTTCCGGATTGCGCGCGATAATCTCTTCCAATTCCTGTTGGGTTTTTATACGCTCACTTTTGCCATAAAGATATTCATCTGGAGAACGATATTTTGCCCCGGTCGCCACAATCACGACACCATGGTTGATCTTTTCCTCCTGATTATTAACCGAAAGTGTCGTTTGGAATGAACCGACAAACCCATCAATTCGTCTTATTTGCGCGTCGATATAGACTTTGATCAAAGGATGATTAGTAACCCGCTCAATCAAATTTGCCAGTTGCACCTGGACATCGTTACCTTCAACTGTTTTATAAATAGTGTGCGCAATACCCCCGAGCATCTTCTCCCGTTCAATTAGATACACCTGAAAGCCGGCATCTGCCAATGCCAAAGCCGCACTCATCCCCGCAATACCACCACCAATTACCATACCTGCTTTGTTAACCGGCAGTTTAATCTGGGGCAAGGGCTCCTGACGCCGAACCCGGACAACCGCCATCTTCACCAAATCCTTTGCTTTATGTGTTGCCCAGTCCTTATCCGGATGAACCCACGAACACTGGTCGCGGATATTTGCCATTGCGAACAAATGGGGGTTTAATCCTGCCTCAGCAACTGTTGCCTGAAAAAGTGGCTCGTGGGTCCGAGGAGAACAGGAGGCAACAACTACCCGTGTTAATCCATGCTCATTAATGCGTGCCTTAATCTTCTCCAGTGCATCTGCCGAACAGGAGTATAGATTCTCCTCGGCGTAGACCACCCCCGGCAGGGTCCGGACATATTCTACCACCTCAGGAACTCGCACCACGCTACCGATATTTATTCCACAATGACAGACGAAAACGCCAATCCGTGGAGGCAGCCCGATCACCGACTGTTCAGCGTGCGTAACCGATGTCTCGCCCGTAGATTCACTTTTAGTCAGACTCATCGCCCGAACCGCAGCGGCTGATGCCGATGTTACTGTTTCTGGAATCGCCTGTGGTTCCGCACCACTACCGGTAACAAATATTCCATCACAGGAAGAACGAATTGGCTCCAAGATATCCACCACCGGGAACCCAAATTCATTGGTTTTTAACCCTAACCGGCTTTGTTCCTGCGGCACCAAACCGCAGGCAAGAACTACCATATCAAACCGTTCACTACATTGATTCTCACCCGCATAGCGGACGATAAGGTCCTTACTCGTCGGTTCTTCGATGATTTCGGCAACTCTGCCGAGTACAAAACGCACACCATACTGCTTCTCTGCCCGTTCAATATAGCGGTCAAACTCCTTACCGAATGCCCGGATGTCCATATAAAAGATGGTTGGCTCGATATCACGGGAATGCTCCTTCGCGATGACCGCCTCCTTGACCGCATACATACAGCAGACTGATGAGCAGTAACTGCGGTTAACGCTCTCATCTCTTGAGGCGAAGCATTGGACCCAGGCAATCCTTTTAGGTTCCTTCCTGTCACCTGGCCTAAGGATATGACCACCGTAAGGGCCGGAGGCAGAAAGGACTCTCTCAAACTCCAGTGCAGTAACCACATTAGCGAAACGCTGATAACCATATTCCGGACGAATTAAAGGACTGACAATCGTACTGCCTGCTGCCACCACAACCGCCCCCGCAGCCACATCAATATCTCGATCCTGCTCCTCATAATTAATGGCACCTGCCTGACAAACCCGGGCGCAGTTTCCACAACGGTTTTTAGTAAACTTCAGGCAGTTTTGCCGATCAATAACCGGGGCATTGGGTACCGCCTGAGCATAAAGTCGATAGATCGCGCGGCGCTTGGATAAACCACCTTCAAACTCATTTGGTAGTTTAACAGGGCACTTCTCCAGACAACTACCACATCCCGTACAACGGTTGAGATCAACCGAACGGGCATAACACCTGATCTTTACGCGAAAATCACCTGCCTCCCCTTCAATACCGATAACTTCGCTTAAGGTTAACAGCTGGACATTAGGATGGCGAGCACAACTAACCAGTTTGGGGCTGAGAATACACATTGAGCAGTCATTAGTCGGGAATGTTTTATCTAGCATCGCCATATACCCACCGATAGCCGGCGCCCTCTCCACCAGGTAAACCTTTCTCCCTGAATCCGCAAGATCCAGGGCTGACTGGACACCACCAATACCACCCCCAATTACCACGACCGAACTTAACTTTTTCTCCATTGCCATATTCTATCGCTCCAGAAATCTCAGCGATTCCGGATAGGAATATCCATCTTCAATCGCCAGGTCCCTTAAAGCCTGCATTACTTTACTGATTTTCACCCCTTGCGGACAGCGACTTTCGCATCGAAAATGAATGGCGCATATCTCCTTAAAATCATCTGTAAGTGCCTGTCTTGCCATCCCAAGATTAACCTTACGGATAAACTTACGCGGGTCCTTATCTCTATCGAGAAAAGTTTCAGAACAAACTGCGGTGCAAGAACCGCAGGCAAAACAGGCAGTTACTCCCGGCACCTCCGCCATCACCGCACGCCGAAAGCCGGAATCAAAACCATCATTCCACTCCTTTTCATTGTACCGCTGACCGATTCTCACTACCGCATCGCTGACCGCACCGATATTTACCTTTTGGGGGCAACGATTCAGACAGGTACTGTGATAAGAACACAACCAGAGAAACTCCGATTTATAGACCTCCTCTCTCATTCCTAAGATTGCCATCCGTATCAACCGGCGCGGATTATATTTTTCCTCCAGCCTTCGGACCGGACAGGAGGCGGTGCAGGAACCGCAAGCGAAACAATTGAGAAAACTGTCATCTCCGATCTTCCGGGCAATCCGGAACTTAAATTCAGCATCCAGTTCATTCAATATCAATTCAGACATAACTACTCTTCTCCAATTTCCCGGAACTCATCCTCCCGGAAGGTGGTGAGTGGCAACGGCTCATCCAGAGAACGTCCGGAAAGATAATTAAATTCTGCCTGGGCGTTACGGGAAACCTTTTTATAAAGCACTGTAAGCCCGATTCCTACCGGACATGACTCTTCGCAGATTCCGCACTGAACACAAGAGGTCATCATGTGGTTCATACGGGTAAGGTGGTAAAGCATAGTTCCTGCTGGCATCCGGTTTAACCCCTTTCGGCGGGAAACCCTCACATAGTCATCAAGCTCTCTATCAAAAACCTCAGATTCAAAGAAACACTGCCGGCAATAACAAACCGGACAGACCTTCATACAGTTATGACAGTTAAGACAGTCGGCAAAATACTTAACTAATCTCTCTGGACCCAGTGCATGCCGGTCAAACTCAGCGATTTTCTCAACTGCCTGTTGCTGACGGATCCGGGATAATTCTGATAAATAGTCGACGCGCGCCTTGGGCGGCTCGGCAATATCCACTGTCTCCAAACCATCTAATAAACTAACACCCAATTCAGTTGCCGCAGTCAAAATCAACTCTTGCCCGGGATCTAATCCCAAAAAGCCAATTGCCAGATCGTAAACTAACGGCACAGAAAATTCACACATCTGACATGCTGTCCTGAAGTTTGGCTCATTCAGATATCGTCCCTGCTCCATCAGGAAATTACGCACAAATCCTTTGCTATCATTGAGTTCCGCTTTTACCTTTTCTAATTTATAAGTCCCTGGGCAGTCAACACCAATCAACAGGAGATTTTCCCTTGCTACCTGCTGGAGTTTAATCAGCTCCACCACCCCACGCATCTCGCACGGTTTCAACACTACACCGATCCGCACCCCGCTTGATCCCCCACCTGCGATTTCAGCCACAATCGAAGCACCGTTCACCTTCATCACCGGGAGAAACGGATGCACATTATCAACCCTCTCTGGATCAGAAAAAAGTACCGGTACTGCTATCCCAAGTTTCGACACCGCGGGCACCAATAATCCGGCAACTTTACCCGACCTCAACCAGTTACTGAACATCTCCACCACCGTCGCTTCCGGATCCTTTCTCCTAACCCGTAACATTTTCATTAATAACAACTTACACCTCCCAGAGATGTTTAAAAGGATTCGGACCGATTTTGCGCAACCGTTCAGTAAACTCGGTAACCGTGTCCGCGAACTTCTTGCCTTCGGCTGCAGAAATCCATCTTAATAACACCCTACCTTCCTCCAACCCCAGAGAACGCATGATCGAATTAAAAAGCACCATCCTTCTTCTCGTCTTATAATTACCTGAAACATAATGACAATCACCGGGATGACAACCACCAATAAAAACTCCGTCCGCACCATCTAACAACGCCCGCAATATATATACTGAATCCACCGAACCGGAACACATTACCCGAATCGGACGCATATTAGGCGGATACTGCATCCTTGAGGTGCCGGCCAGGTCCGCACCCGCATAAGTGCACCAGTTACATAGAAAACCAATAATTCTCGGTTCGAAACTCATTAAAAGCCTCCTTTTTCACTCACACCCCCTCCTCCACCATCGATAACAGCTGTCGTGACTCAAAACCCTGTAATTCAATAGCATTTGATGGGCAGGCAGCAGCACAAGCACCACACCCCTGACACAGCACCGCGGTAACTTCAGACTTCTGGCTCGCCGGATTAACCATTACCGCCTCGTACTGGCAGACCCTTTCACAAACACCACAGCCAACACACCAGCGACTGTTAACCCTAGCAACCACTGCCGAGGTCATTATCTCATCCTGACTGATCACCGCACCAGCTCTTGCTGCTGCTGCCAAAGATTGAGCAATTGTCTCGGAAATAAATCGCGGACTGTGACACATACCGGCCATAAAGATTCCCGCGGTATTGAAATCCACCGGACGCAATTTCATATGTGCCTCAAGAAAGAACCCATCCTCATTTAAAGGTACCTTAAGCAATTTTGCTAACTCCTGATTGGTCTCGTTCGGCACGACACCGGTGGAAAGAACTAAATAATCAGCAATCACACCAACCCGCTTTGCTAAAACCGGATCGTAACTAAAAACCATTATTCTCCCATCACGCTTTACTACCTCCAGTTGCTCCGGCTCATAGTGAACAAAAAGCACTCCTGCCTTGCGAGCATCACGGTAAAGTTTTTCACGGAATCCATACGTTCGCATATCACGGTAAAAGATATAAACCTGTGCCCGTGAATTCTGTCTTTTTAAACGCAAGGCATTTTTCATCGCTTCCGTACAGCACACCCTTGAACACCAGGGATGCTCCTGATTTCGAGAACCAACACACTGAATCATTGCCACCGTTTGATGATTGAAATCGATGTTATTCTCCAGCATCTCCTCCAGTTCCAGCTGTGTCTTTACCCGCTCATCTTCGCCGTAGAAATACTCTTTAGGCTGATACTCCTTTGCTCCAACTGCCACTACAAAAACCCCGTGTTCTACCGTCTCATCACTATCAATTCTATCATTCCTCTGAATAGTTGTTCGGTAATTACCAACATAACCGTTAACTGACTTAATCTCGGCAGCGGTATACACCTTAATCATAGGGTGAGTCCTAACCTGCCGTTCCAACTGAGCGACGATTTCACCTGTAGCTCTGCCTGCCTCGTCATACCGTAATCTTTTTAGATTCCCACCGAGCCTCTCTTCCCTTTCCACTAAGAAGACCTCAAACCCCTGCTCTGCTATCGCCAACGCTGAACTCATACCGGCAACTCCACCACCAATTACCAGCGCCTTCTGAACAATCGGTTGAACCGATCCAATCAAAGGCTTCAACCGGCGGGCATTAGCCACTGCCATTTGTACCAGTTCCTTAGCCTTCTCAGTTGCCTCGGTGGGTAGATGCATATGGACCCAAGAACACTGGTCACGGATATTCGCCATCGTAAATAGATGCCGGTTAAGCCCAGCCTCTGCGAGCGTCTCCTGAAACAGAGGCTCATGGGTCCTGGGGGTACAGGAAGCAACCACCACCCGGTTCAACTTTTGCTCCTCGATAATTCTTTTTATTTTCTCCTGCGTGTCCTGTGAACAGGTAAAAAGATTCTCCTCGGCATAAACGACCCCGGGTAGACTACGGGCATACTCCACCACCTCAGGAACTCGCACCACCCCACCAATGTTAATTCCGCAGTTACACACAAAAACCCCAATCCTCGCCTCTTCCTCTTTCACATCACGCTCGAGAGGATAAGACTTTTTACTCACCAGCTGATTACGAACAGAACTCAAAAGTCCAGCAACCGCTCCTGCACAACCGGTTGCCTCGGTTACCGTCTCGGGGATATCCTTTGGCTCAGTTAAAACACCACAGGCAAAAATCCCGGGACGAGAGGTCGCTACCGGATAATAGTCATCAGTTATAACAAACCCCTGTTCATCAACATGTACTCCTAGGCGCGTACACAACTCCGCCAAAGCTGGATTCGGCACCAGCGCACTTGAAAGAACTACCAAATTATACACCTCATCGTGAAGTGTGCCGTTCTCATCTTCATAGGAAATGAGCAGATCACCAGAACCTGGTACCGGCTTAATCGCACTTACCCTTGAACGTCGGAACGCCACTCCGTACTCCTTTTCTGCCCGCTCATAATAACGTTCAAACCCCTTACCAAAACACCGCATATCCATATAATAGATATGGCACTCCAAATCACCAAGGCAATGTTCCTTAGCGATCACCGCCTCCTTAGTAGCAAACATACAGCAAACCGATGAACAGTAATAGTGCTCCTGATTTCGGGAACCGACACACTGCACCCAGGCGATCTTCTTCGGCTGAGTTAGATCCCCGGGTCTTTTTACATGCCCTTCATAAGGTCCGGTGGCAGATAAGATGCGCTCAAACTCCAAGCTGGTAACAATATTCGGATGCGTACCGTAGCCCAAACTTACATCGTTACCTGGCTTGTGTTCCATAAACCCACCTGAGAGGATCACCGCGCCAACCTTCAGTTCCATCTCCTGGGCAGTCTGGTTGTGATCTATCGCCTGTGCCTCACAGGCGGCAACACATTGAAAACATTCACAGCAGACCCCGCAATCCAGACAACGCTGAGCCTCGGCAATTACTGTCTGTTCATCAAAACCGAGGTTTATCTCATTCCAGCCCTTTCGCTCTCCAACTCCTAACATCGGCTCCGGATAACGCTCCTGTAGCTTAATACCGGTACGAAAAGCTGCTGAATCCTCAACCTCTGCTGGTTCCGGCTTTCTCTCTGGCCTTCCCGCACTCATATCCTCACCCCTGAGATACCGGTCAATGGAAATCGCCGCCTCGTGCCCTGCTGCTACCGCTTCAATCACCGATGCTGGACCCGAGACAACATCCCCCCCGGCAAAAACCCCATCCAGACCTTTAACCTGCAGGGTAACAGGATCAACCAAAAACGTTCCTCCCGGTCCGCGTTCAATACCATCAAACCCATCCGCCTCTACCTGCTGACCGATAGCAATGATCACCGTTTCAACCGGAACAAAACTACGGTTATCCGGATTATATTCCGGGTTAAACCGACCATGTTCATCAAACACCCGGATACACTCTATTGTCTCGAGCCCACTAACAATACCGTTCTCGCCCTTTATCGCTGATGGGCCCCAACCCGGTATTATCTTTACTCCCTCTGCAACCGCCTCCTCAATCTCCCAGGGATGTGCCGGCATCTCGTCCCGCTTTTCCAGACAGACCATCGTAACCTCATCTGCCCCGGACCTTTTTGCACACATTGCACAATCCACTGCCACATTTCCGCCACCAATTACCACCACCCGCCTGCCTATTTTAACCTCCCTGCTGCCATTAACCTCGCGCAAAAACTCAATACCGTGCCATACACCTGACAGATCAACTCCCGGAATATTTAAACTCCTGCTTCGGTGCGCTCCGAGAGCCACGAACACCGCCTTGTACCCATCTGCCAGCAGTTGTCTTAACTCTGCGGCAGATCTGATCTGGCTGTTCAGTTTGATTTCAATACCGGTTTTCAGAATCTCGTTAATCTCCTGATCAAGAACCTCCCTTGGCAGCCGGTAAGCAGGTATACCCCAACGCATCATCCCACCTGGCTGAGCAGTTGCCTCAAAAACCGTTACCTGATATCCCCTGAGTCTTAAATCCAGCGCACAGGTCAGTCCTGCCGGACCGGCACCGATTATCGCCACCCTCGAGTCCGACCCTGCTACTTCCTGTCTATCCAGTTTATAATGTATACCTCCCGCCTTTGCCACATAGTCGGCAAGAAACCTCTTAATTGTCCGAATTGCTACCGGTTTCTCTCCATTGACCTTCTGCCGGTTACAACTCTCCTCACAGGGATGATGACATACTCGACCACAGATGCCAACAAAAGGCAATCTCTCCTGCACCAGCTCATATGCCTCCCTGAACTTACCTGCACGGGTTAAAGCGATGTAACCCTGGGCATTTACACCTGCCGGGCAGGCAAGCCGGCAGGGTGCGCGGCGCTCATTTTTATCTATTGCCACCGCGTTAGGAATTGCCTGGGCAAACAGTTTATAGACCGCACCCCGCTGAGAAAGTCGCTGATTATAGTTATCCGGCACCCGGACCGGACAGACCTTAGTGCAGTCCAGACAGCCGGTACATTTATCCAGTAGGACATACCTCGGCTGCTGACGGACTTTAGCCGTAAAATTGCCCGGTTCCCCATCCACACTAATTAGTTCCGCACAGTTAATCAGTTGAATATTAGGGTGTCTCCCGGTACCTACCAGTTTTGGCGCCAGAATACACATTGAGCAGTCATTGGTCGGAAAGGTCTTGTCGAGCATCGCCATCACACCACCGATTGCCGGAGAGGAGTCCATAAGGTAGACCTTAAAACCGGCTTCTGCCAGCTCAAGTGCGGACTGAATACCAGCGATGCCACCCCCGACCACAAGTACCGCACCAACCTTACCTTCCTGAGGCATTGTCGTATCAGCCATATATTCAGCTCCGCCTTTCAAACACAAAAATCACTCCACATCTACCATTTCCAAAAGTGCCTTTTTGGCAAAATTCTTCAGATTAACTGCACCAGAAGGACAGGCAACTGAACAGGCACCACACCCCTCACACATCACCACCTGCACCACCGCTTTGCCTTTTCTCCTATCCACCTTTATCGCTTCGTAGGCACAGGTCTGCTCACAGTTACCGCATCCCACGCATAACTCATCATCAACCTGGGCGATTACCGGTTCATGGTAAAGTTCACCTGTGCCAAACATCGCCAAAACCTTGGCAGCGGCACCCGAGGCCTGTGCCACCGTCTCAGGAATATCCTTTGGTCCCTGACCGCACCCAGCAAGGAAGAATCCCGCGGTCAATGTCTCTACCGGCTTCAGTTTGGGATGCGCCTCATTATAAAAACCATTCATATCCATCCCCACCTTCAGACGCCGTGCAAGTTCCACCCCACGTGGATTGGGCACAACCGCGTTTGCCAGAACAACCATATCCGCCTCTATCTCCAGCTTTTTACCCGCCAGGGTATCTGCTGCCCAGATCACCACCTTATCACCTCGCCGAAATACCTTTGATACCTTACCGCGCAGATACTTAACACCCTCATCAGTCGTCCGCCGATAAAACTCTTCAAACCCCTTACCGGGTGTTCTAACATCAATGTAGCAGACAATTGCCTCTCCATCGTGCACCCGATGTTTATAAAGCAAAGCGTGCTTCGCGGTATACATACAACAGATTTTAGAACAGTAAGGCACCCCTTGATTAATATCTCTGGAGCCGGCGCACTGAACAAAAACCACCCTTTTAGGCACCTTGCCGTCTGAGGGTCGGCGCACCTCACCGGCAAATGGACCGGAAGCAGAAAGAATCCGCTCAAACCCAAGCCCATCGATCACATCCGGCACCACACCAAAACCGTACGCACCAACCTGACTGATATCAAAAAGTTCGTAACCGGTTGCCAGCACTACCGCACCAACTTCCTCCTCAACTATCCTTTCGGCATCGTCATAGCGAATCGCCTGTGCCGGACACACCCTCGCACAGACCCCGCATTTCTTTCCCTGTAACTGCCGGCAGTGTTCGGCATCAATTACCACCTTGTTAGGCACCGCTTGAGGGAAAAGACGGTAAATCGCCCGGCGCTTTGTCAGATTCCGGTCAAACCACGAATCCACCCTCACCGGACATCTCTCCAGACAGATCCCGCAACCGGTACAGGCATCAATGTCCACATACCTGGGCTTCTGACGGATCTTCACCCGGAAGTTGCCCACAAAACCGCTAACCTCCAGTACTTCAGAATAGGTAAGCAACTTGATCCTGGGATGCTGACCCGCCTCTACCGTCTTCGGAGTCAGAATACACTGGGAGCAGTCAAGGGTAGGAAATGTCTCGGAAAGTTGTGCCATATGCCCCCCAATTGACGGCTCCTTCTCAACCAGCATCACATCGTACCCGGCATTGGCAATATCAATTGCTGCCTGAATCCCGGCAATTCCAGCCCCCACCACTAACGCCCGTTTAATCATCCGCACCTTTAACCGCTGCAGGGGCTCATCCTCACGCACCTTTGCTACTATCGTCTTAACAATCCTCTCTGCCTTATCGGTCGCGGTATCCCGATCCGCAGTAACCCAGGAGCATTGCTCTCTGATATTGGCGATCTCGCACAGGTAAGGATTCAACCCGGCTGCGCTCGCTGCCTTACGGAAGGTTGCCTCATGCAGATTGGGGGAACAGCATGCCACTACCACACCATCCAACTGTCTTTCTTTGATTGTCTCCTGGATCAACTTCTGACCCGGATCTGAACAACAGTAGACATAGTCCAGCACACTGACAACATCCGGAATACCCTTAACCCGTTCAACCAGTTCCGGCACCTTCACAACACCCGCAATATTAATTCCGCAATGACAGACAAAAACTCCGATCCGCCGCCTTCCCATTGTTACCCGCACCTATTCATTAATCAATCCTTTATTCAAAAGAAAATCCCGGAGGTCCATTTTGTTGTCCTCAAAACCAAGTCCTGTTGGCTCTATCCCCAATCCCAACCCAAGTAACTGTGTAAAATAAAAGACCGGCACCTGTTGTTCTGAGGGCAACCGGTTTAATTGAGCCATCTCCAGATTGTACTGACATAAAGGGCAGGTGGTGACGATACTCTCTGCGCCCCAGGTTCGAGCATTATCAACCACCCTCAGCGAACAGGCATAAGCTACATCCCGCCGGTTCACAACCAGATATCCACCACAGCACTCCGTCTTAAAATCAAACCGCACCGGCTCGGCCCCAAGTGCTGCAAGCAGTTCGTCCATAACAACCGGGTTCTCCGGATCATCGAACCTCATAACCTCTCTTGGTCTAACCATCAGACAACCGTAATATCCCGCCACCTTCAGCCCATTCAAAGAACGTTTCACCCGTGCCTTAACCGTTTCAAAACCCAACTCCTTCAGCACCTCAAGATAATGCACCACCTTGACATCCCGCTCAAATGGCTCATCAACAAACTCCAGAATTCTCTTTCTATCCTCCTCAAAACCGGTGGCATTTAACTGCTCCTGCGCCCGCTTCAGGACATTGTAACAGGCAGCACAGAGCGTCACCAGTCTTTCCCCCATTTGGCTTGCCTTTGCCAGATTTCGCACCGGTCCAACTTGCGCCGCAAAGTCATCAAAATTGGTATTATATATGGCACCGCAGCAGTTCCAGGATGGCATCTCGATCAACTCTACATCCAGCAGTTCAGCTGCCTGACGAGCACACCGGTCAAGATTCCTTGCCTTAGAATAAAGTGTACACCCTGGATAATAAGGATATTTCATACTGAAAACTTACGGAAACTGGCAATAAACGCCTGCTGTGGAACATCCTGCAGATCAACCTCGGTTACTCCATCCGGGTCAACCCGACTCCTCTTTGCCCGCAGTACAATCGCCCGGCAGGCTTCTGCAATCTTTGCGTAATCAACATTCCTCGGACATCGACTGCCACAAACAAGACAACTGGCACAGAGCCAGATTCCCTCACTTGCCAAAAGTTCTTCAGCGAGACCTAACTGTAGAAGACGGATTGCCTTACTCGGTGGTGGGTCCATTAAATCACCAATCGGACAGCCGGCGGTGCAACAGCCACATTGATAACAGTCCCCAACCCTCTGGCCTGACAACTCCTCAATTCGCCGGATCAACGGCGAGTTACTCTGCGAATCCATAATAAGAAAAAAATAATAAACCGGCCGTTCTAAAAGTCAAGAAAATGAGCAACTACGGCTGAAAAAACTCATTTTCCCTCTCCATTTTTAGAGTCCCTAAGCCTCTCTGGCGCACCGTATTTTAAAATACGCAAAAATACCAAAACCGGCCTTAAATTTAAGATGGGGTCGAGGAGGAACTATATAGGTAACAGTATATTAGATGGTTATAGAAGTAACTTTTACGGTGTTAACGATTGCTTTGTCAATGAAGAGACATACCACTTTGGCAAATTTTCTTGTAATCCAGAATCGCGTTTAGATTTCCATACGGACGCTGTTACTCTCGCAATAAGGGCAGGAACGCTCCTGCGGTTTACCAGGAATGTAGATAAGTTTGAACTCCTTACCACAACGCAAACATTTGAAAAGCTTTTCTCCCGTTTCCTTCGGTTCGGCTCGGCTGGCAATCTTGGGTGGGTTTTTAAGGATCTCTTTCGTCTTTGCTATTTCTTCCCGAGTAACTGTCTGCCGTAGTCTTTCCAGTTCCTGCATTGTGTAAACAAATCGCTGTCCCTGGGCAGCAGAAATCCATTCCAACTGCAATCTCTCCGGTCTTATTCCCCAAGCCTCAAGTTTGTCCCATAATTTTTCTATCCGGCGCTGGGTATAGCGGTTGGCATTAAGATAATGGCAGTCTGCAAAATGGCAACCGGAAACAAGGACTACGGGTGCCCCCAGTTCGAAGGCTCGGAGTACAAACTCCTCTGCCACCCTACCCGAACACATCGTCCGGATTAACACCTGACGCGCCGGATACTGACTTCGACTTACACCGGCGGTATCTGCGGCAGCAAAAGAGCACCAGTGGCAGGCAAATACCAGTGATTTAGATTCCGGCTCATCAGCCAGTGCGGATTCAATCTGAGCGAGTACCTGTTCATCGGTGAATTGATGCGCCTCAATCGCACCAAAACGACATTCTGCGGCACAAGTACCACAGCCAGCACAGACTGCTGCAAGTGGCTTTGCCGGCATCCCCCTTTGCCATTCAAACGCCTGATAAGAGCAAACTTTAAGGCAGACACCACAGGAACGGCATTTAGCCGAATCAACTTCAACCGTGTAGGGTTCGGCAGCGAGCGTTCCCTGTGCCAGAAGTCTCGCTGCTCTACCTGCTGCTGCGCTTGCCTGGGTAACCGAATCCTTAATATCCTTAGGACCTTCTGCTCCACCTGCATAGAAAACGCCGCGGATCGGCGAATCTACTGGTAGCAGTTTAGGATGTGCTTCAAGTAGAAACCCTTCTGTATGCAACTGGAGCGAAAGCAAATGTTGCAGCGCCGCGGTATCCATACTGGGTTTGACACCGGTAGCTAGCACCACCATCCCAACCTCGTGAGTTTCTAACCTACCAGTCTCGGTATTTTCAACATACAATCTCAGATTTCCAATCTGACCATCCTCCTCCACCTCTCCTGGAATTCCCCGGATATATTTCACTCCCATCCGTTTTGACCGCCAGAGCATCTCTTCAAAACCTTTGCTGAACGTCCGCAGATCAATATAAAAAACCTTAACTTCGACATCCGGATGATGCTCTTTGATTAAAAGGGCATCCTTAATTGTATTCATACAGCAGATATTGGAACAATAAGGACTCCCCTGATCTGCACAACGGGACCCAACACACTGGATAAAGGCAATACTTCTCGGTGGCTGGCGGTCACTAAACCGTAGCAATTCACCATTGGTTGGACCACCGGAAGAAACAAGCCGTTCAAACTCAATTGCGGTGATCACATTGGTAAACTTACCGTAACCAAAATCCCGGTTATCAAACGGGTCAAATGGCTCCATTCCTGTAGCAACGATTATCGTTCCGACTTCAAATGTGAACTCTTTGTCTTCGTCGCTATAATCAATACATTTCTTATCACACGCCTGGGCGCATTTCCCGCACGCAATAGGGTTGAGCCCAAGGCAATCCTTTGGATTCAGCACATAGGCTGCGGGAATTGCCTGGGGGAATGGCTGGTAAATGGCTTTTCGGAGCGAAAGCCCGAGATTGAACTCGTCGGGCACGAGTTGAGGGCAGACCTTGGCACATTCACCACACGCGGTGCACTCCCGCTCATTGACAAACCGTGCCTTCTGCCTGACTGTTACCTTAAATTCACCAACATGACCGGCAATTTCCTTGACCTCGGTCAGGGTCAGGAGTTTGATCTTGGGATGTCGACCGACATCCACCATCTTGGGCGCGAGTATTCATATCGCACAGTCCATCGTGGGATAGGTTTTGAATAACTGTGCCATCAACCCACCCAATGACGGTTGTTTCTCCACTAGATAGACCTGACGTCCGGCATCAGCCAAGTCAAGACTTGCCTGTATACCGGCAACACCTCCACCGACCACTAGCACCGCATCTTTAATTGGAAAATGGCGCTCGCTCAGGGGTTTAAGCAGCCGGACTTTTGCCACTGCCATCCGCACGAGGTCCCGGGCTTTCCGTGTTGCTCGTTCCGATTCCGCCGAGTGAACCCAAGAACATCCCTCCCGGATATTGGCGATCTCCAAAAGGAAAGGGTTTAATCCTGCCTGGGTCAGACAGATACGGAAGGTCGGCTCGTGCATCCGAGGCGAACAGGCAGCAACCACCACTCGGTTAAGCCCCCTCTCAGTGATTGCTTGCTTAATCTCCTTCTGTCCGGGTTCAGAACAGAGATAGAGTCCGACCTGACTGTGAACTACTCCGGGGATATTCCGCGCAAATTCTGCTACCTGGTTCACATCAACGGTGGCAGCGATGTTGGTTCCGCACCGACAGACAAAGACACCAATCCGTGCTTCGTTAGGACTTTGGTTCATCTTCATTTATTTTATTAAATCCATTCAGCAAATCAATCAGACTGACCAGGTATAAATTGTCTTCATTCTCTTTATTCAGGGCACAGCGGAGATGAATTTCACACTTACTGCAGGCGGTAACCAGAAACTGGGCACCGGTCTCCTTTGCCTCTCGGATTCGGCGTTGTTGTAAAAGTTTCACTGCTGCACCACACTCCAACCAGGAGGTTCCGCCACAGCATAACCCCTGTTCCCGGATATGTTGCATTTCAGCAACATTAATACCTGCAATAGACTGTAATAGCACTCTGGGTGGCTCACTGATACCCAGCTGTCGGCTTAACCGACACGGGTCATGATAAGTTACGGTCCAATCCTGTCCTTGGGTCTCCGGCTGAAACCCCTTTTCGAGGAGAAATTGAGTAATGTGGACAAGTTCCATGCCCACTTCACCGACCAATTCCGGATACTCCATTCGGAATGTATAAAGACATTCAGGACAAAGAAAAACTATCCGCTTCACCTTGAACCTCTGCAACTGTTCAATATTTCGCGTCGCGAGTTTAACCGCATTACCGATATCGCCCAGCCAAAGCAAATCGTGACCACAGCACCGCTCGTCATCAAGCAACACCGGTTCAACTCCCACCGCATTCAAACTGCGCACCGCATTCTGAGCAGTTCGCACCGGATTTACTCCCAATTCAGCAAATATCACATCAAAATAAGGCAAACAACCGACAAATAGTGCGGTATCCCCCTTTTCTGACACCCTGAGGTCCGGTTTAAGCCAGTCTTGCCGGCGCTGCTTTCTATTGCTCTTTGCCATCAATTGGGCAATTATCAGAAGTAGACCACCGTGCGCCAGAACCGACCGCATACCACGATTATAGGCAATTGACCGTAAACGCTTAACCATTTTGCCAATGCTCTTTCCTGACGGACAGACAGTACTGCATAAATCACAACCGATACAGGCATACAAGGTCTTTGTTGGCACTTCCGCCTGTTCTTCGATCGCCTGTTTTATCAACCGCCGTGGAGAAAATCCCATACCCGTTCTTGCCACTGGACAGATACCGCTACACCTACCACAGTCCAAACAGACAAAATCTAATGATGAACTGAATTGCTGTACCGTTTTAACTACTTCAGCACCGGTTTCCTCCTGACCGCTACTACCTGCCGGTTCGGAAAAATATTTCCCAACAAAATCGGCAATCTTCTGCTTGAACCATATCTCTTTTCCCTCACTCATCAGTTCCACTCTACCGGGGTCAAAGCCCAGCAGTTTGAGCAGGGATTTACTGAGATTCACCCACTTGCGTGCATTTGCCGGTCCGGAAGTATGACGGCACTCATTCTCCTGGCAACCGAGTAGCAAAACACCCTGCGCCCCGAACAGCAACTCTGAAAGAATTTCCCCAGCTCCGACCTGTCCAATACAACTTAACCACCTGACACTGAACCCCCTGTTGGCTAAAAACTCATCCCGGACCTTTGCTCGGCTGCAAACAAATGCCACCCCCTGAGTCAACTGATCACTCTCCTTCATTCGGACCCAAACTACCTTTTGACCAATTCACCGCTCCGGTCGGGCAAACAGGTATACAGTTACCGCAACCTCGGCACCGAGTAACATCAACCCTAGCTGTTTTTACCTCGGGATACCACTCGATCAAATTTATTGCCTGATAAGGACATACCTTCACGCAGTAACCGCACCCACGACATAAAATTTTTTCAACCGTTACCACTAACGGTGTCAACACGCCATTGATAACACCATCATTATCTTTAATCGCAACCATGACCCCTTGCTCACCCCGTACTGGATTGATACCGTGAACCCGGACTAGTAATGGTTCCTTTGCCTTAGTAATTTTTAGTTGCCAGACCTGCCTGGGACAGGTATCACTGCACCGGAGACATTCAGCACAAGGCCCGCAGCGTAGACACCGTTGGGCTTCAGCGATCGCCTGCTTGGATGTAAATGGTTTCTCAATCTCCTCAAATCCCCTTCGTCTGCTTAACGGTATTACCTGTGCTCTAGCTCGATTAATCCGAATAACATTCAGTAGCGCCGTCTGCACCTCAAACTCTTCTCTCGCGAACTGCTCATCAGGTAGTTCGCTCGTCAGAAAGTTATGTATAGCATTAGCTCCTTTATGGCCACTGGCAATAGCGTCAATCACGGTTGCTGGCCCGCCTGCTGCATCACCTCCGACAAACACCCCGGCAGGCAAATCACCTGTCGCTATTTCGGTCTGTTGTCCCAGTGCAGTAATCACCAAGTTCGCATCAATAATAAACTCCGACCCTAGGATCGGTACCGGCTTTCGTCGCCCTGATGTATCAGGTTCACCCAGTTGGCATCGGACGCAGCGCAACCCGGAAAGCCTAACTCCCTGGGAGATGAAGCCTACCGGTTGAGTTAGAAATTCAAACCTTACCCCCTCCTCTAATGCTGCTTGCACCTCCTCTTCTGCTGCTGGCATCTCTGCCCGGGTGCGCCGATAAACAATTACTACCTCCCAGGCACCCAGTCTACGGGCAACCCGGGCGGCGTCAACCGCTGAGTCACCACCGCCGATTATCAGCACCCTACCGTTAAGCTCTCTTATCTCGCCTTGATATGACTTGCGCAAAAAAGTTAAACTATCGATTATCCCGCCCAGTTCCTCTTCGAGTGGTAACCCCAGTTTTATACTCTGCTGACAGCCTGGAGCCCAGAAAACTGCTGCGAACCCTGCGCGTAGCAGTTGCGCCGGTTCGTTAATTCGACTGTTCAATTCCAGCCTGATGCCCAGATGCAATATCGAATTGATTTCCTCTTCAATTACATTACGTGGCAAGCGAAAGGGGGGTATACCCCAGACGAGCATACCGCCGGGCTGCGACTGTCCCTCAAATATGGTCACCTCATAACCCATCCGCCTTAAATCATTGGCTGCTGTTAGTCCTGCTGGACCGGAACCAACAATCGCAATCCTTTTTTGCAACTTGGGAGTGGTTTCCGGTAAAACAGCCGGGGGTGAATTCAAAGCATAATCGGCAATAAACCTTTTCAACTGCCGGATTGCCACTGGTTCATCAATCTCGCCCCGTCGACATTCTGATTCACACGGATGAGTGCAGACCCGGCCACAAATACCGGGAAGTGGATTTCTCTCGCGTACCACACTTAACGCCCGTTCAAACTCCCCGCAAGAAATTAAGCCCACATATCCCTTGACATTAACCCCGGCAGGACAGCCTATTCGACAGGGCGAATCGGAGATTCGGGATATATGGACCTCTATTTCCTCATTTTCCAACTGCAAAACAATATCCCTATCTGATGAACCGCGTGTCAAGCGGAATAATAAATCACTCCCCATCATTGACTACGCACGCCTGCCCATTTTCATAACCATTTTCAAATGCAATAAGGTTCTTCTCCAACAAACGGGGCGGTAAGGTGTCTTTGATTGCCTTTATCAGCGCCTCTTTGGCAACAGTCTGGGTTATTGCCCCGACAAACCCTAACATCACCATATTGGCAAACATCCGATTACCCAATGTCTCCGCAATTCTGGTCGCAGGGATTGAATACTGCCGAACTCTACCTTCAGTCGGGTGGGGACGAACCAAATTTTCTTCAATTATCAATACCCCCCCAGCTTTCAATGTCGGTTCAAACTTCTCATATGCCTCCTGAGACATTGCCACTAGAATGTCCGGTGCGGTCAGGTAGGGATAAAACACCCGGGTATTTGATATAATCAATTGAGCAGAACAAGCACCGCCCCGTGCCTCCGGACCAAAACTCTGCGTCAGAGTGGCAAATTTATCATCATAAAGTGTAGCCGCCTTACCGAGAATCATCCCCATCATAATTATCCCCTGACCGCCAAAACCAGAAAGTTTAATCTCCTGTATCATCCATCGGTCCCTGGTAAGGTACAAAATCTTCCCCTACGATCTGTCCCAAATACTCATTCATCATTTCCAGATAGGTCGGCTTTCGCCGCTGAACAAACCTACCGACAATTATCTCTCCACCCAGTTCTATTTCACACTCCCGAGTATCGACATCATTTTTCACTACCGATTTCTCCTGGTAATACCTAACGATATCCAAGCCAGAGCCTAGCTGATTCCTTCTGCCATAGACAGTTGGGCAGGGTGATATAATTTCTGCAAAACTAAAGCCCGGGTGGAGAAGTGCCTCCTTAATCGAATTGGTCATTTGCCGGATATGCAGTACTGTCCAACGTGCCACATAGGTAGCACCACAGGATTCGACCAAAAACGGCAGATTGAAAGGATGTTCATAACTACCATAAGGTGCTGTAGTCAGCTTCGCCTGCTTCGGTGTAGTTGGTCCAAACTGTCCACCGGTCATTGCGTAATTAAAGTTATTTACGCAAATCACCGTCATATCCATATTTCGGCGGGCGGAATGAATCAGATGATTGCCGCCAATGGCCACTAAATCACCGTCCCCGGAGATCACCACCACCTTAAGTTTGGGATTGCCCAACTTTAAACCGGTAGCAAATGGCAGTGCCCGGCCATGGGTGGTATGAAATGAATCTAAATTCACATAACCAGCAGCCCGTCCGGTACAACCAATACCCGAGACAACAACTGTGTCCTCTTGGGGTATACCGGTCTCACGAAGCGCGGTTAAAAAAGCGTTGAGAACAATTCCTAACCCACAGGTGGGACACCAGATATGGGGAATGCGATCAACCCTGAGCAGGTCGTCAAGCGGATGTCTATCAAGTCGTTCAATCACCTAACATACTCCATTATCGCATCAAAAATATCCTGTGGATTATGAACCCATCCCCCGCAGTGAGGAACATGTCGGGTCTGGCACCTGCCGGCGACCACCCTCTCCAACTCTAAATAGACCTGCCCCATATTAATCTCAGGCATAACAAAGGCTTTGACCCGTTGCGCCAGTTCCGCAACCCTTCGTTCCGGAAAGGGCCAGACAGTAATGAGTCTTAGCATCCCCACCTTTGCGCCTCTTGCTCGGGCATCGTCAATTGCCCTGAAGGCAACCCGCGCACTGATTCCATAAGCGATAACCACCACATCCGCATTCTCCGTGTGAAATTCCTCTATCATTACTATTTTATCCGCATTGTCCCGGATTTTATTCACCAGCCTTGATACACACCAGTTCTGACACTCCGCATTAATCACTGGGTAGCCTCGCTCATCATGGGTTAAACCGGTAATATGCACCCGATAATCTCTGCCTGCCCGGACCATTAACGGCACACCATCCGCTTCAGCCTGAAACGGACGGTATTTTTCCTTCGGTCCACGGTACCAGCGTCGGGGATAAAGTTTAATCTGTTCTACAGGTGGTACAACCACCTTTTCTGTCATATGCCCAACACATTCATCCATCATAAAAAGTACCGGGACCCGATACTGTTCAGCAAGATTAAAACAGGTAATCGTTAAATCAAAACACTCCTGGGGTGAAGATGGCGAAAGGGCAATGATCTCATAATCTCCGTGTGAACCCCAGCGCGCCTGCATCATATCCTGCTGACCGGTCAGAGTGGGCAGACCAGTCGATGGTCCACCGCGCTGCACATCTACCACCACACAGGGTGTCTCGGTCATAACACCTAACCCGATGTTTTCCTGCATCAGGGAAAATCCCGGTCCCGAAGTTACAGTCATTGCCTTGGTTCCCGCCCATACAGCACCCAAGATTGCTGCCATTGACGCTAACTCATCTTCCATCTGAATAAAAGTCCCCCCTAATAGTGGAAACCGCTGAGCGATCCGCTCCGCAATCTCAGTAGAAGGCGTGATGGGATAACCGGCAAAAAAACGGCACCCAGCAGCAATCGCCCCTTCAGCGCAAGCATAATCACCATCCCAGAAATGAATCCCGGTTAGAACTGTTCTATCATTCCCCATCCCCATCTTCCTTCTCCTCCGCGGCTGTGGTCCAAATAGCAAATTCGGCACAGATAATAGTACATAACCCGCAGTTTACACACCTTTCTGGATACCGCACCACCGGTGGATGATATCCCCGGCGGTTGAAATCCGGTGAAGCTTCCAGCACCTGTTTAGGGCAATAGGTGATGCAGAAACCGCACCCCTTACATCGTTCAATCAATATATGAACTTCACCCCGGGGCGGCTTTCTTTCGCCAGCATCTAACGGTTCGCGCCATAACTTCATCATTGAAGTGGATTTGATTATAGAGTTAGAACTAAACCAATCAAGAAAAACGCTATACGAAAAAACGATGCTCTGCTTGACTGCTAACTGATTATTGAGAAATTAATTAAATGCCTTCGATTCGGACACGAATACTACTTATTCTGATCGGTGCCATCCTTGCTGCCTCCTTTGCCAGCATCATTATCCGGCTAACTCCTGCTCCAACACTGGTGATTGCCGCTGGCAGAATGGTATTTGCCGCCTTGATTCTTACCCCATTTTTCAGCTATCGGTTTTCAAAATACTGCTTAGAAATCACCCGTGCCCGTCTATTATGGATACTCGCCTCGGGAATCTTCCTTGCTGCCCATTTTGTCTGCTGGATTGAATCACTGCGTCACACTACTGTCAGCAGTTCGGTAATCCTGGTGGCAATGAACCCGATATTCGTCGCCATCCTTTCACCGCTGATTCTAAAGGAAAAAATCTCCTGGCAGCTGGGCTTGGCGATAACCGTTGGTGTTATTGGCACGCTAATAATCACCCGACCGGCACTTAGTTCAGCAACCAATTTAACTGGTAACCTGCTTGCTCTCGCCGGCGCGTTCTTTGCCGCCTTATATGTAATTATGGGCAGAAAATTGCGTCATGGTCTATCACTTTTGGGCTATGTTTATCCGGTATATTTTACCGCTGCTCTTATTTTGACGGCAATCGCTTTAATCGCCGGCTACCGCTTGCTATCATTCTCACTCCAAACCTATCTATTCATTTTTCTCCTTGCCATTGGTCCTCAGATCATTGGCCATACCGGATTTAACTGGGCACTGGCATATCTGCCGGCACCGGTAGTCGCAATGACAATCCTGGGTGAACCGGTCGGCACAACAGTTCTGGCAACCATTATCCTGCGTCAGCCACCATCAATGTTTGAAATCGCCGGGGGCGCACTGATTCTATTTGCCATTTATCTTGCCGCAACCAGTTTTTCATCCGCAACAAAAAACGGGGCGCCCTCATAAGGCGCCCCGTGATGTTATGCCGATTTACTCAACCATCAAAAACTTGGCAGTCGTGCTTTTCCCCCCAGTTGTAACCTTCAGGAAATAGATCCCGGGTGCAAAGCCACTTGGCCGCCAATGCAGTTTACCTGCCCCGGCATTAACCTGAATCCGCTGTTCGTTAACAACCCTGCCTGCGGCATCGATCACGTTCAACTCCAGCACCCCTGGTTGTACAGCATAGTAATTAATCACCGTGCTATTGCGGAACGGACTCGGGCTGACAACCAGCGGTCGTTCTGGTGTAACAGAGAGATAAACCGGCCTCTCCTCCAATCCGAGTATATTGGCGATGTACCAGTTACGACAACTGTCACTGGCAGTCCAGAAATCATTTACTGTGGTGGCACCAACGACACCAATTGCGATCCGCCACGTTCCACCCACTGGTAGATCATAAGGTCCAGCAGAAACAAAGGCTGACCAGTCATAAGCCCGGTTAGAATTGCGTTGAACGATCGTTCCATTCAGCATCCGGAACTTCTGGCCATCGGTAACACAGGAGTCAGGATACACATAAACCGCATGATCAAGTGCGCCAATGTTGGCGTAACGCTCCGGCTCCAGAAGAATAAAACCAGCACAGGGGTTTTCGGTTGTACTCTGGCGCATCAACACCGCGCGGCGCACCGTATCAGAGACTAAGATATTCGCGGTTGGTGAAGAACCGATATCAAAATCGCCGACAATTCCAGCATACAGTTCGTTGATCGGCTGAGAACCATTATTGATAAACTCCAGCGTTACCACCGCCCAGTTATTATAACCCGCATCAGTATTCATATACCAGTGCTGACTTACCCTTAACCCCTTCGGAGTCGGATGGCCCGCATCGGTCATCGTATTCATCCAGTGCTCATCTGCCGGTGCTGGCGGTGTAACCATCCGGAAACTATCCGGAGTGCGCCAGTCACGATTTGTCCCGGAATTTGCGGGCTGGGAATAGAAATGGTCCACAAGATAACTTGGTGAATTGCCCGCCATAATTGAGCCGTAGAATAGACAGGAGGCAGCGGTTTTAGGCACCCGGAACCCCTGACCAAGATCCAGTGCCGGTGGCTCATCATATCCGATTGAACCGATTGCGCACACCGAAAGCAGAACCGAACCAGTGTCAAGGTCAATCATAAACTGCCCGGGTAAAGGTGGCTGACCAACCTGCAAACCAAAAGTATAGGTCCAGCCCTGCGGATAATTGGTGGCGGTTATTTTAAGGGTACAGATCACCACTGTCCCCGGTGCTATACCAGCACCTGCCTGTGCCCAGAACGGATCTGAATGATTGGTGCGGACCGAATCCTGAGGAATATCTCCATAACCGGCTAAAGAGTCGGTGATAACAAAAAGCGGATTTGAGGACTTAAGTCTCGCGGTCACATTCTGCGCGGTTGTATTACCCACATTACGCAGACCGACAATGATTCTACCTGTCTCCCCTGGGTCAAACCTGCCGTTACTGTTGCCTCCTGGGGGTGAGTCTATCACTTGATTGGAGAGATATATCACATAGGGTTGAGGAACTCCGCCACCACCGACAGGTCGTATTGTGAAATAAGGGAGAATCGGTGTATGCTGAACACCGGGCACCGAATGCTCACAGTGCCCCTCGCTTACCGTAATTCTCAAATTACCCGGCATAGCAGCATTAATTGCCAGCGTCGCATTACCGCTCGCATTAGTCCGTTCTGCCACATACACATCAGGATCCTTCCAGGCACAGACCAGCGCACCCTCAACCGGTCTTGCTCCCACTCTAACCGTAACATTCAGGTTATAGGGTCCAGTAGGTATTGAATCTGGCAGAGTAACGGTCGGTACCTGGGGCATACCACCTGACCAGACTGGCATCGATGGGTCACCGAGCATTACATACATATATATATTGTCCGGATAAGGACTGCTGGGCCAGTATTTTGCCACATAGGCATCAACACCATAACACTTGATATCTGCTAAATTATAAGGGGTAGGTCCATAATTACGCGGTGGTGCGGTAATCGTCCAGGTGTCACAACTCGCTCTTACCAGTGTTGAGCAGATGCCGTGATTTGGATAGGTATAGGATGGATTGGTTGCCCCTAAGGTTGCAACCGCACCACCCGGATACTTCCGCATCCAGGCTTCTGCCAGACACTCGCTTTGATAAATATCACCGTTATAGCAGGCGATGTTGTAAACCACCGGTGTCATATCACCGTTATTTAAGGCATAGATATGCGAATTATACCAGGAGCCTTCAGTTCCCCACTCCCACCATTCAGTATAATCACCATGACCGCGATAGGCAACGATTCCCCGACCCTGATTCAAAGCATTGGTAACCGTGGTATTGCCGGTGTAATAGCCCATAATTGTCTCAACAACACTTGGATTCCAGTAAGGCTTGGGCATAAAATAGATACCGCGCACACAGCCCGAGTATTTACCCGGATACTGCTCAGAATGGGCAGGCATTGTCAGTTTGTCAAGCCAGTTGTTGGTACTGGGTGGACTCTTCTGATACTTGAGAATCTTGGCAATTTGATTATTTAGATCTGCGGGCGAAGACGGCGACAGCCGGGCAATACCGAGCTCTGGATAGTTATCATTGGTCAACTCCGAATACCAGAAATCACTTCTCGGAACACCGGAATAAGAACCCATCGGAATCTCGCCGTATTCACCCACCAAAAGCACCCAGCGTAAAAGTGCCGGATTGTTGCGGTTGTATTCTGCTATTACCGAATCCTTTATCTCCTGCGCGGTAAAACTGCCCTTGGTGATCTTTCTCACCTGATAACCCCGCTGATGCACCCAGCCGAGTAATGAGTCGTTAAGAAAGGTGCAGGTATCGTAAGACTGATGACAGAAGACCAGATACCGAACACCCGGGTTATAATCGGTCAACGGTTGAACCGGCAGATATTTAAAATTGTCCAGATAGGCGCTGTAGAGTGGTATCATCCAGTCAGCAATCGTTTGCGGATACCCACCACCCTGATGCTCGACCCTCAAGCGAATTTTTGTTGCCAGTTCTATCTCCCCGGTTACAGGATTAACCTTTACCGGGTAAACCTGAAGATTGGCAACGCTCAGGTCCCGCCACTGTCCGGTATTAATCAACCCTGCGTCAACAGTAGGATAATGCCGGTTCTCATTGTAGAATGAACGATCAATCACCAAAGGACCGGGCTTTTGACCATCAATCAGCGGTGGCTGTAAAGGATACACCTTGCCAACCTGAAACAGCTCGGTCTGTTTGTCAACCACCTGAACCCGAACCACCGCTTGATCAGGAATACCCAATAGTATTGACACCTTTGGCACCTGCGGTTTACCTTCATCCAGCACCGCCATCACCTCACCGGGCAGATTAAGCACTACAAACTCCTCACCTTCAACTACCGTCCGACTTAACTCCAAACCCGGCACGGTAATTTCCAGTGTGGTGTAATCTGTGGTATGTGTTACTACTGTAACCTGCGGTGGGCTACTGATCTTGCCGGCACCTAACCATTCTCCGAAGGTAATACCGGCAACGATCAGCAGAACCACGAACACTCTTTGGCACATTAAATACCTCCTGTTTAATTGCTCAATAGAATAAGTATAAAGTACTAAATCTACCGGTCAAGCAATAGCCTTACTCAACTGTACCTGTGAATATTGACCTGTAATCTTGACTGGTTACAATAACCGTAACTTGAAGGGTAATATACCGTTTAGAATTGGCATTGGTTTAGATGCCCACCAACTGAAAAAAGGACGCCAACTCCTGCTCGGTGGCGTCAGAATTCCCTTTACCCTGGGACTGGACGGACATTCTGATGCTGATGTCTTAATTCATGCCCTGATCGATGCGCTCTGCGGTACCCTTGGTCTACCTGACATCGGCACTCAGTTCCCAGACACAGATCCGAAATACCATAATGCTGACAGCCGGGAACTATTCAAAACCGTTTTAGCCCAAATTACCCGCGCTGGCTACCGAATTGCCCAAATTGATGCCATCTTAGTCTGCGATCTGCCAAAACTCAGCCCTTATGTACCGGAAATCAGAAAAAGTCTGGCGCGGTTAACAAAAATCCCTGACGACCTGATTGGCATTAAAGCCAAGACCACCGAGGGCACACGCCTTGCCCTACCCCAAAAAAGCATTACCGCACTGGTTACGGTTCTACTCGTCACCCAATGATACCCCTTTCCGACGACATAAAATCCAGCCGCCGTCCCTGGACTAACTACCTGCTGATCTCTGCCTGCGCAGTTGGATGGTTTCTGCAGTTCACCCGTTCACCTGAGGAGTTTGAACTTTTGATCAGAAAATACGGAATGATACCGGCGCGGATAATTCAGGGTGAACGATTGGAGACACTTTTTAGTTCGATGTTTCTGCACGGCGGGTGGTTCCATTTCCTCGGCAATATGCTCTATCTCTACATATTCGGGGACAATGTTGAAGACGCCTTTGGCCATATCTTTTACCCTCTGGTGTATTTTGCCTCCGGTATCGCCGGCAGTCTGCTCCAGATTTTCGTTGCCCCCTACTCTACCATTCCGACCATTGGTGCCTCGGGCGCAATTTCCGGTATTATGGGCGCCTATTTCGTCCTCTATCCCCGTGCCCAGATCTTAACTCTCATCCCGTTTTTCATCTTCATCCGGATGGTCTATTTACCCGCCTCAATCCTCTTGGGTTTCTGGATCATCTTTCAACTGCTATACGGCTGTTCTTCCGCCCCGGGCACAGGTGGTGGCATCGCCTATTTTGTCCACATCGGTGGCTTTATTACTGGTGCACTATGCGGACTTCTGATCCGCAACCGGATCAGACGCCGAACCTGGTATGAAATATATTAGCCCGGATTACCGGCACTAAAACTACTTCTCCTCTCTATTGCGCTTTGCCTCTTCAATAATCTTCTGGGCAATCTCCCGCGGCACCTCCTCATAATGGTCAAACTCCATCGTAAAAAAACCTCTCCCCTGAGTCATTGAGCGCAGACTGTTGGAATACTTATACATCTCCGCGAGCGGTACCTGTGCCTTGATCACCTGCAATCCGCCCTGTGCCTCCATACCCATAATCCTGCCCCGGCGGGCGTTTAGGTCCCCCATTACATCGCCAGTAAATCGATCTGGCACGGTTATCCCTACATTCATTATCGGCTCTAAAAGCACCACCCCGGCTTTCTCGCAAGCATTTTTGAACGCTAAGCCCGCAGCAATCTTAAATGCTATATCTGAAGAGTCCACCTCATGATATGAGCCGTCGTATACTGTTGCCTTAATATCCATCATCCGGTAACCTGCCAGGATCCCCTTTTCCATCGCCTCAATCACGCCTTTTTCAACTGATGGGATATACTTCCCAGGTATCGCACCGCCATAAATCTCGTCCACGAACTGAAAACCGGTTCCCCTGGACAACGGCTCGATGCGCAACCAGACATCGCCGTACTGACCTCTACCTCCGGTCTGCTTCTTATGCTTACCCTGCGCCTCTGCCTTCTTTGTGATCGTCTCCCGATAAGGAATTCTTGGCTTCACCAAATCGACATTAACATCAAATCGGCGCTTCAGTCTGCCGATGATCACATCCAGATGCAGTTCACCCATCCCGCTGATAATCTGCTGACCCAACTCCGCATTATACTCATAGGAGAATGTCGGGTCCTCCTCGTGCAGACGGGCAAGACCATTGGAAACCCGCTCCTCATCGCCCTTGCTCTGCGGAACAATCGCCACTGAGATTGAAGGGTTGGGAAACTCAATCGGCGCCAGTCTTATCGGCTCCCGCTTATCAGCCAAGGTATCACCGGTATGGGTCTCTTTCAGTTTTACCAGCGCACCCAGCATACCGGCTGTCAGTTTACCAATCTCACTGCGGTCTTTCCCCTTGATAATGTAAATCTGATTGATCTTCTCCTCACGCTGTGTGGTGCCGTTGATGACCACCATACCCGGTTCCAATCTCCCCCGGAACACCCGCACATAATGCATATCACCTAAATGCGCCTCCGAAATAGTTTTGAAAACCAGCGCACAGACTGGACCATCCAGCTCCGCACCTAGCTCCTTCTCCTCGCCAGTGCTCGGCACCACGCCTTTAACCGCGGGCATCTCTGCCGGGCTGGGTAGTACATCTATCGCCAGTTCCAGAATCAGATCCACCCCGACCTGCGTCAATGCATCACCACCCAAAAGCGGATACACCTGCCCCGCCTTAATCCCTTTTCGCACCGCCTTGCGCATCTCATCTGGAGTAATCTCCTGACCTTCAAGAAACTTCTCCATCAATGACTCATCAACCTCTGCTGCGGTTTCGATCAATCGCTCCTTCCAATGCTGGATCTGCTCCTGCATATCTCCTGGAACTGGTATCTCCTTACGCACTCCATTCTCGTAAATAAACGCCTTGTCACTGAGCAGGTCAACCGCTCCCTTTAACCCCGATTCTTTACCAATTGGCAAATAAACCGCAGTTACCTTAGAACCAAAAATCTTTCTTGCCTCCTCGGCAATGTTATCAAAACTGGTATTCTCTTTAGTCAGTTTGTTGATAAACAACGCCCGGGGTAAATTTGCCTCCTCCAGTTTCCGCCAGGCAAGTTCGGTACCAACCTCAACTCCGGAGGAAGCGTCGATCACCAAAATTCCGGCATCAATCGCCCGCACCGCGGAAATCACATTGCCCCAGAAATCGGCATAACCCGGCGCATCAACCAGATTGATCAATGTATTCCGGTATTCACCATAACCAAGCGCCAAATTGATACTGATCTTGCGGACAATCTCATCGTCATCATAATCAAAAAGTGAAGTCCCGGCATCAACCGAACCCAGCCGGGTATTCTGCCTCATCGTATAAAGCAAAGAATCGCAAAGCGATGTTTTTCCTGCACCGCCATGGCCCAAAAAACCGAGATTTCTAATCTCCTGTGTCTTATACTCTTTCACCATTTCCTCCTGAAAAATTTTAAATTATAACTTTTGAATATAACCAGATATATAAAACAGTCAAGCATTGCATACTGACTGACAGCGAACTCGTCAGGCATCGATAACATTACACCACTGACAACCGCACAATAAACTGACCCTATCACCATCCCCTATCCGGCTCCTCCCTGACCAAAGGAGAGAAGTTTTTCTCCCTTCTGTCTGTCTTTTTGTGTATATTATAATAAGCCCTCCCAAAATGGGCAGGGATTAACAGGAAAATTTTATCCTAATGGTTAATTTGCGGTTAACTATTTGAAATGTCGTGTCTTATCATCTTGAACAGAGATTGATTTCTGCCCCCGGGGCAGTATCGGGGACGGTATCCAAGAGGATTTTGGGCTGGGCTATAAAATAGGTATTTAGCAGTGTAATGATTATGGTAATAGGATTGGTGTTCTATTGGGTTTATGTAGTGGTTTGGCTTTGGGCATGGGTCAGGGTTTCGATCAGGATTTGAAAAATGGTTAGCGGTTGGCTCAGGGTTAGGCTTATCGGTACGGTATGGCTGATAGTCTCATCCGGGGTTTTACTGATGCTAATCGCTATGGTGGCAGAAACAAAATTGACTCAGCCGGCAACCGTTTGTTAATTGTCATATATATGAATCGTATTAAACCTTCCCGTACTTGACACAAATAATTCTATCGGTTAATATCTACTGCTATGTTTGAAAAATAAAGGAGGCGTATGAAAAGAGTAATTGTGGTGTCGGCATTGATAGCAACCATACTTTTTGCCCGCGGCACATCCGGTGGTTATGGTTGCTTTGGTCCAAGCGTTGCTTTGATTGATTATGAAAAGATTAATGAGATATTTACAAGAAACGGAGTAACTAAACTCTCCTCCCAGCACTGGTTGTTTGGCGGTGGTGGTTATCTGCTGGCTAACCGTGTGCTGATCGGTGGTGCAGGCTGGGGCGGAACTCAGTCCGTTACTTCTGAATCATTGAATCTTTTTTGTGAGGTAAATTACGGCGGTGGTGAGTTTCGCACCGGATATGCGGTTGTTGACCTGAAGCATCTGCTGATTATTCCGGGTATCGGCATCGGTGGTGGTGGCTACTCAATCACCCTTGGTCCTGATAACCAGACCGTCCCCAACTTTGACAGTCTACTTAAGAATCCAGGACGAACCTCAACTGTGAACTTTTCTGGCTTCAATATTAATCCCCAAATTACCTTTGTCATCCCCATCTCCTTTGTCGGCGTGGAGATTCGTGCCGGTTATAACCTTGGCCCGTTAGGTGGTAAATGGGAGTTTGCTGACCGGGGTAATCTTGCACGGGGACCGGAGATGGCAAAGACAAACCCCTGGTTAAGTTTCAATCTCCTGTTTGGCGGCTTCAGCCGACAGAAAAAGGGCGCATTTAAAGGCAAAATGGAACTGCAAATCCCCACACCTGAAGAAGAAACAAAACCAAAAGAGGAACAAGAAGAGTAACTAACCGCGCAGTTTATTGCGTCGGACAGAAATTTATTTAAAATAATTCCATATAAGTATAACCAAAAGGATAGGTGAAGATGAAAAGATTAATGCTGTTTTTTGTTATTCTACTGACAAACGGATTTGCCGGTGCGGTTACCGCGACTGTCAATATCCAGTCTGGCAGTTTAAGTATCAATCAGTATCATAATTATGATGTGGTAACACTGGAAAATGGGGTTTTTATCACAGAACCGGGCAAACCTTTTCTACCATTGATCAATGCCACAATGGTAATTCCCGCCAATGCCCGGGTTACCGACGTTAAAGTTGAACCGGTTGCAAGTCAGGAACTCAAACCGGGGTTAAACATCCTGCCCGGTCAATTACCGGTGCCGATCTCCAGTAAAACTATCCCTGATTTTGTTCCACCTGACAGTCAGATTTACCACTCGCCCCACCCATATCCTGCTCAACCCCTGCTCCAATACTCTTCAGGCAGTGCCGGGGGGTTCCGGTTAGTGGGACTGCTTCTCTGTCCTTTCACCTATTATCCGCTTACTAAACGTCTCTTATTTCATAGCCAACTTAAGATCACCATCACTTACGACTCTGATACCGCACCACCAGTTTACCTGACTCCTTTTCAGCGCAACCAATTGCTCCGTAGTTTGAAACCACTGGTAATCAACCCGGTGCAACTCACCGCATTCGCACCGCCAATCGCAGAAGCTGACCAAACCGAAATTAACTACCTGATCATCACCAGCCCTGACCTCGCTTCCTGGCTTATCCCTTATCAGGAATATAAAAAATCCCGCGGGCTAAAAACCGAGATCCGGACCACCGACTGGATTGAACGCAATTATCCGGGCAGAGACCTGCAGGAAAAAATCCGCAACCACATCATCGACTATTTCTACAACCGGGGCGTTACCTCGATACTTTTAGCCGGTGATAACCGCCAGGTCCCATCCCGTCAAATCCGGGTTTATGTCGGCAATGAAATGGGTTCGATTCCCACTGATCTGTATTACGGCGACCTTGACTACTCCTGGGATTCCAATCGTAATAACCTGTTCGGTGAGATGGCGGATTCGGTTGACCTGTATGCGGATGTCTTTGTCAGCAGGGCTTCGTTCGACAACCAAACCCAAGTAGTAAATTTTATCAACAAAGTCCGGGCTTTTGAAAACAGTCCGGTGTCAGAGTATATCAAACGTTCCCTGTTGCCATCAGGCTGGCTCTGGCGGGATATCGGTTATCACGGCAAATTTGTCAACGACTCCATTGCGGAAATCACCCCTTATGACTGGGTGGACCGCAAGATGGAAAATCCCCGTAATGCCCGGATTGTTGCTGACTCTTTTGACCTCGGTTTTCTGATCTTTGACCCGGCAGGTCATGGCAACGAAGCGGGCGTATATGACGAAGACGGCACGCCCATCTATACCAGCAATTTTGCCGGCAACCAGCAGAATCAAAACCGTCTGACTGTAATCACCTCCCTTGCCTGCAATCCTGGTAACTTTGAAGCAGAAGACTGCCTTGCCGAGATTGCACTTAACTGTCCCAATGCCGGTGCCATTGGTGTGATGATGAACTCAAGGTACGGCTGGGGCACACCACCAGCAATGGGACCGTCAGAAAAACTGTGCGTGCGCTTCTATGACTATCTCTTTAACCGTGGTGAATTCCATCTCGGACCCTGCCACAACCGCTCAAGAGAGGAGTACACCCCTTCGGCAATTTACTCCTCGCTCTGGCGCTGGTGTCTGACCGAGTTTAATCTTCTGGGTGATCCAACAGTTGACATCTGGACCGACACCCCACTTAACCTCTCACTGCTTGCACCGGATACAATTTCCACCGGTGCCCAGACCGTTACGGTAACCGCGCTGGTAAACTCCCGTCCTGCCTCCGGTGTTCAGATAACCGCCTATAAAGAAAACGAAGTTCTGACCAGCAGTTTCACCACCGGCAACGGTCAGGCAACTCTTAACATCCACCCCTTCACAACCGGTGAACTGAAAATCACCGCCACCGCTCACAACCATCTACCCGCAGTTAAAACCATTACAATCACTGCTGGCGCTCCTGAACCGGTGCTAATAAAAACCCGTTTTGAAGTCGACGACACCAACCAGTCCAATCCCAACCGGATTCTTGAACCCGGAGAAACCGCCCGCTTGAAACTAACAATCAAAAATATCGGCACCGCTCCTGCCACCACCACCCGCCTGTTGATCCGGACCAGCAGTCAGCAACTCATAATCATCGACTCCACAGCCATAGCCGGCACGATCGCGCCCGCTGAATCGGCACTCATTGAAGACCTGACCATCAACGCTATGCCTGAGGCTTTTCCCGGCTCCAGCCCGGAGATACTTTTAACTATCAGTTCTGACCAGCATCAGTGGCAATACTGGTTCTTCATTCCCATCGGTTATCCAGGCAGAGTCTGGGCAGAGATTGACACCGGCACCTGCGCATTAACCATCACCGCCCGTGGCACGGTCGGCTACGACCCGGCAGAAAACCGTGCCGGCAGAGGATTCCGCTACCCCAAATCCGACACTAGTGGACTCTACCTTGCCAGTTTTGTCCTCGGCAACTCACCGGAATATATTGTTGATCGTTTCTATAATCAAACCGGATTTGACCAGGACTGGTTGCTCAACGACAGCATCCGCACCCGCCTGCCCCTCTGGAATGCCGACCAACTACTCCAGGCAAGTTTCTGCGACTTAGCACATCCACGCGCCAAAAACATCGTTGTCGACCAGCGGGCAATAGGATTGGATCAACCGGAATTAAGTAATGTGGTTGTCATCGTTTACGACATCTATAACTTTGGTTCCGAAGCAGTGAACAGCCTCTATGCAGGCATATTTGCAGACTTTGATGTCATTCCCACTGATCGGCTACACGACCTCGCCTTCACCGTTCCAGACCTCAACACCGCATTTATGCGCAACGCGAACGCCAACCGCCGTTACCTTGGTATTAAACTCCTGAGCCCCAATACCCCTGCCCAACTCACCTGTCTTGACCACGCAATCTATGTATACCCGGAATCCGCAATGACCGAGGATATAAAGTACCGTGCGCTGACCGGTGCGCTTAGCGTTCCACAAAGCAACCGGCCATTTAACTGGTCGATACTGGTCAGCACCTCACCTTTTGACTTGCCCGCACCCGGTAACAGACACAGAGTCGCGTTTGCCTTTATTGCAGGCGTCGATTCACTCAACTATCTCAATACCTGCCGGTTGCTTCAAGAATGGTATGATAACAATGTAGGAATAATAGATAACGATTTCCCCACCTTTGTCCAACCGGTCAACCTGACGGTTTCCCCCAACCCATTTACCCAAACCACCACGCTTCATTACCATCTACCATTTGCTCAGCGGGTGCGCATCACTGTCCATGACATCACCGGTAGAACCATAGCAACCTTACTGGATCAGACGCAACTATCGGGCAGTCACCAGTTAACCTGGAATCCGCATAACCTTGCCCAGGGCATTTACTTTCTGAAACTGCAAACCACTAAAGCCCCGGTTATCAGCCGAATTATAATCTTGCGGTAAAGAAGAAAACAAATGCCAAAGCAAAACTTGTCATTTATTTGACTGTGGTTATTATATATTGGAAGAATGACTGGCAGCGGATTTCTGTTGTCTAAAATAAAAAGGAGGAACAATGAGCGCAACTAAGGCAATATGTCCGGCTTGTCAAAGTAATAACACAATCGCCCACTACGAACACCGTCCCTGCCCCAGCGCACCAACCGGCATTACCACCTGGGAAGCCGAAGCGTTCGTCGGGCCTGATAATAAACCGATTAACCGACCCTGTCCGGGTTGTAATGACGGCGTACCACGGCCACCAGCTTACTTATATTGCAAAAACTGTGGTCACCGCTGGACAGTTTAGATAATTACATCAACATTCCGCCGTCCACGCGAATCACCTGTCCGGTGATATAACCTGCCTCTTCTGAGACAAGGAAAAGACAGAGGCTGGCAACATCCACGGGTGTGCCTGCCCTTTTCAATGGGATCGCCTGAATATACGCCTCCCGGATTTCCGGCGCCAGTTTTTCCGTCATCGGTGTTGTGATAAAACCCGGCGCGATCGCATTGACCGTAATACTCCTTCCTGCTAACTCCTTAGCCACCGATTTGGTAAAACCGATCAGCCCCGCCTTTGCCGCCGCATAGTTTGCCTGCCCTGCATTACCCATCTCGCCAATTACTGAACTGATATTAATAATCCTGCCCCAGCGCAGACTCATCATCGACCGACAAACCGCCTTGGTAAAGTTGAAAGCCCCTTTAAGGTTTACCGCTATTACTTGGTCAAAATCCTCTTCGCTCATCCGTAAAAGCAGATTGTCCCGGGTTATTCCTGCGTTGTTTATTAGAATATGTATCGCACCAAACTCCTTCTCAACTTGCGTCACAACATCCTGAACCGCCCCAAAATTGGCAACATCTACAATAAATGGCTTTGCCTCTGAACCGTTATTAACCAGCTCCTCCGCGGTTTTTTGGACTGACTCCGCAATCAGATCGCATACCGCGACCTTAACTTTTTCCTCTGCCAATATTTGGGCAATCGCCTTACCGATACCAGAACCGGCACCGGTAACCACCGCTACTTTCCCCTCCAAATCGTAAGCCATTAGACCCTCCTTTAAATTATCTCACTATCGTCAACCTACCGACATTACGTTCCTTTATTTCACCCTCTTCAATTTCCACCACATAAAAATACATCCCACTGGCAACCGGATTCTTATTTTGATTGCGCAAGTTCCAGAAACCTACCCGATACTCAGGCATAATCTCTTCACCCACCTTGTTCAAAACCCGCACCGGCTCGCCCGCGAGATTAAAAATCCTAATTTTAAATTTAGGAAACTGTCCTCTGAGACGTAAAGAATCGGTAGGTGTATAAACAATCGTTGCCTGCGCATTATGGTCTTTAACCACTACCGGATTGGGGAATGAATAAACCTTGCCCAGAAAGAGCGGTGCGATCTTCATCACCGCGGTCATAATTGAATCCGAAGCCGCGATTTTTTCGATCACCACTCCACTCTGGACCCCGTTATAAAATGCGGTTGAAGGTGTGGTAAAGTTACGCACACCGGTATCACTCTGCTGCCAGAGATGGAGGCCGCTGCCGAGGTCGCCCCGATCCAGGGCAAAACTGGGCGAATGGTCAGCACGCAGAATACCCACCAACGGATACCTTTCATCAGTATTACCGGTCCGGGATTCATCGATGTGCAAAATCAAAAGCCCGCTACCGGGCAAACCGCGATCAAACCCGTAACGTTGCCGATTTTCCACCAAAAAATACTCACCCTGTCCGGTACCAGCAGGAGTCCAGTCAACGCCCAAGGGATTTTTTAATATCCGGAAACCGACCGACGCAGTAGCAGCAGCAATGATCGGTATCGGACCAATAGAATCAACTAATCCCACCTCAATTGACTCTGGCACTACCCAGCCTAAGAGATATTTACACCAGATTGAAGGGTGCACCGGGCAGCTACCGTATGGCTCGTTACTGCTCTTTCTTGCCCAGCCACCGGCTGCCATCAGACAAAACATTCCTAAACCATCACTGGAATAATCGGTATCATAAAGGTCAGGCAAACCGAGCAGATGCCCAAACTCATGGCAGAAGACCCCAACCGTGATCAAGGTTCCGTCATCAAAGCGCTCCGGTTGGATTGAATACTGATCAACCGTAACCCCATCTCTGGTCAACAGTGGTCCAGGTGAACCCATAATCCCATCCGACAACTGCCATTTATGGGACCAGACATCGGTAATCCTGCCGGTCTCTTCTGCCCCCGGCCCGGAGTGAACAATCAGCAGCCCGTCAACCACTCCATCGCCATCCCAGTCATACTGCGAAAAATCAACCGAATCATCAATGAGAACGACCACATCCCTAACCAGCCCCTGACTATTATGTGGAAACTGGCCATAAATACCAAATGAATCACCAAGATAATAAGAATAGGGATTTGGTAATCTGACCCAGCCGGTTATCTCACCACTGAGTGATAAGTTACCATAACTCACCTCGTAATAGTAATCCCGCATTGAACCGCTCCCTTCCTCCAACAGTAATCTTTGAAAATCGGCACGGGTAAAAGTGTGCGGATTATCACTAAAATCAACCAGAATCACTAATAGCCGGACCGGTCGGTCAGTTGTCAGGTAGCGCGGCGCCGGTCGCTCCATTAAACCGGGAAAACTGATGGACCGCTTGTTGTTAGGCATCGGCGGCATCGCCCAAATCAGTCCAATACCAAGCAAAATAACGAGCCGGCAGGGCATAGATATTAGATTATATCTGACTAGACTGCTCCTTGAGCATCGTACACTTACCCTCAAAAAAGCAACCCGGTTGAATCACCAGGCCCCGACAGGTGATATTCCCAAAAACCTCAGCACCGGTCTGCAGTTCCACTATTTCGCTGGCAGTGATATTACCTTCTATTCTACCGGCAATCACTGCGCGCCGACAGCGCACCTCACCTTTAAGCAAAGACCTCGGACCGGTAAGAAAAACATCGCCAATATCACCCCGTCCCTCGATTTTCCCATCCAGTCGCAAACCACCCTCTACTCGCAAATCTCCGGTGATCTGAGTCTCACTGCCGATAACGGTATCCAGTTTCCCTGCTGTTCGGTCTTTTGACATTCTTGCTCCTTTGTTACAAGTATATTATCCGCACTATCCTTGTCAAAAACGACTATTACCATCTTGACCGTTGCCTTGCCAGCAGTAGAATTCAATTAGACCGCCGGCGTAGCTCAGCAGGCAGAGCAGCGGTTTCGTAAACCGCAGGTCACCCGTTCGAGCCGGGTCGCCGGCTAAAAAATATGCGATATTATGATTTTTCCGAAAAACACTGATCCGAAACGGCTCCTTGAAGAACAAGAGGCTTTTCAGGAATCTGAACGGCGTCGCGCTGAGGCACGCGCCCAGGCAATTTTTGACAGCCTGGTCGATTTCAGCCCGATTCCCATTGAAATCTATAACCCGGATGGCAACCTATTAAAAAGCAATAAGACTGCCGAACGTCTGCTTGGTAAAATCCCTCCACCGGGCACCAGTCTAAACGAAGAGCGAGGCTTAAAGCGCACCGGTCTACTCGAACCACAGATCAAACGTCTGCTTGCTGGCGCACGCATCGAGACACCCCCATTTTGGTATGACCCGCAAGAGATTGGACTACCACCAACCCAGAAAGGTAAAATATGTCTAAGGGTAACTGCCTTTCCGCTGCTTGATTTTGAGGGTGCGGTCAAAATGATCGCGGTGATGTACGAAGACCTCACCGATCTAAAAAAGGCGGAAGATTCACTAAGAGAATTGAAAAACTCTCCGGTTTTTACACTAATTACCAATGAGAACCTCGAAATTCCGATTGACGCCCGCGATGTCGAGTTCGCCCGACGCAAAGTTGAACAGGCTTGGCGTGAAAGTGAAGAGAGATACCGGACACTAATCGAAGGAGTTCAGGACGCTTGCATAATCCGAATTGCCGAGAATGGACAGATACTTGCTATCAGCCCCACTGTCCAGCAGCTATTCGGTGTATCCCGTGAGGCGGTTATAACCGACAGTTCAATCCTGTTCGCCAATGTCCATCCGGATGACCTCCAGCGGGTAAGAACGGTCGAGCAGGAACTGAAAAAGACAGGTCAGTCCCCCTATCGGCATCGTTTCCGAGTAATCAAAAAACCCGGTGATGAGATTGTACATCTGGAAATGATGGGTAAGGTTTGTTCATTTGCCAACCGACGCACAACCGAAATCCTGGTTCTGAACATAACTCCGGAAAAGCAGTTGGAAGAAATCCTCAGCAAAAAGGAAAAGGATTTCGCCGCCCTATTGTCAAGCCCTGATGATGGAACATTTCTTCTCAACCGGGAATGGGTAATCACCGCCTGGAGCAAGGGAGCGGAAAAAGAAACCCGGGTCCCCACCGGCGAGGCCATCGGCAAAAGACTTTGGGAGGTATATCCAGAAGCTGAGAAAAGTGGCATGGTAATTCCCATCCGCAAAACACTCTTAGATCACCAGCCTCAATACCAAGATTTCTTTTACCAGGACGGTAGAGAGCGCTATGCTGGATGGTTCTCATTAAGTACCTACCCGGTGGCTGATGGTGTCTTTGCAATTATCCGTAACATTACCACCCGAAAGAAAATCGAACTGGCTTGGCAAGATACTGAATCGCGCCTGCGGACCATCCTTGAAAACGACAAAGTACTAATCGCATTCAAAGACCGAACCCTCCGTTATACTGGAGCTAACTTAACCGCGAAGAAAATTTACGGCAACGGCGACGAACTCATTAACAAGACCGATGCCGAATTATTTCCCGCAACGGTAACCGCACTACTCGGCTCTCAAGATCGACAGGTAATAGAGTCCGGTAACCCGGTTAATCTGGACATATGTCTCGGTGACCCAAAATCAGAAAAGGGTATTTGGCTCTCCTTGTCCAAACTGCCCTGGCGTAACACCAATGGTGAGATCGTCGGAGTAATTGATGTAGGTTTTGATATCACCCGCCAGGTCCGAGCGATCCAGGAACTCCAGCGTCGACGGGAAGAACTGGGGAAAATTCTAAATGAACATGCTGATCTTTTAAATCGCGCACAGAATGAATTAAAGCGCTGGACATAACCAGACAGTTATATGAAAAAAAAGACAAAACCAACGCTGGTGAGAAATCCTTCTCCGGGAATAACCAATCAGATAAACAACATAACCGCACGCCATTTCTGGCTACTGCTGATCATCATTACAATTCTCGGTTTTACTCTGCGAGCCATCGATCTGCGTGCTGATCCGCCACCGGATTTATCATGGAGTTTTGCCCCCTATACTGACGAAAGTCTAAACACCTACTCCGCTCGCAATTTCGTCCTCTATGGCAAATGGCAAACCGACGACTTCCTACCGTTTGTCGTTTATCCCTTAGTAAACATCATCAATGCGCTGATTTTTAAACTCCTCGGTATCGGATTTGTTCAGGTAAAAATTCTGTCTTTAATTGCCGGAATGCTGACGATATTTTTAATCGCCCTTTTCCTCCGGGAGGAAACCGGCAACACCAGTGCCTTATTAACCGGTCTAATTCTTTCAACCTGTTATCCCCTGTTAATGTATAACCGTCTCGGACTGGTAGAACCTGTTCAGATACTCTTTCTGATATTAACCGGCCTATTTTGGCTCAAAGGACTAAAAAGACCCTACCTAATGATATTCAGTGGCTTCTTTGCCGCCGGCACCGTTTTACTGATCAAAATCTCAGCAATCTTTATCATCCCCACTGTGTTCATTATGTTCCTCGGCGAGTTTATTAAATACCGCTTCAGCCGAAAACTACTCCCTATTTTGCTTTTCTTTATCACCGGAGTAGCAGTGGCAGCACTCTGCTGGTTTCTCGCCGTGTTTCTTCCCTATCGTCACCAGTACATCCGCTATATTCTCCGTCACTCAAGTGAGTCGCCTGCCGGGCACCCAAAAACACTACCAGCCTATCTGCTCAACACCTTCACCTTTGGCTTGCGTTCAAAACTCATACCCCGGATGCTCTGGGTAGGAACCATTGGTTATCTCAGTCTACCCTGGCTCGCATTGACCCGTAAAACCGTCTTTCGCTACACCTTACTCTGGTTTATCTTTGGTTTATTTATGCTTGGGTATATGAACTACCGTCCCACCAGATATGAGATTATCCTTCTCCCCTGTCTGATCATCGGTGCCTCAGCCGCGCTGAACGAACTACTTACCAATGGTACGATACTACCTCCATTTAAACCAACGATTAGCCAAACATTAATATACTCACTCTGGCTCTGGCCACCTGTTTTACAACTGTTATTTTACATCACCAAATTTCGGCTTTACCCTCAGCCGTCTAACGAATTAGGAGTTCTGATTCTGGCACTAACTATCAGCTTAACCGTTGCCTTTACTATCCGCCTCGTCCTTGGAAAAATTCCCGCCGGCATTGCACTTCAATCCCCCCCCCTGCGTATCATCACGATACTGATATTTTTCTTGCTAATCTTTCGTCTTGACTTCAATCAATTCAGCGTCTGGTTTAACAACCGCACCTACAACCTTATCACCTATTCGCGACAACTGGATCAACTCCTTCCTCCTGATGCGGTAATTGCCGGACCCTGGGCACCACCTTTAATGATCGAATCAAAGAAACGGGCAATTGCGATTACTGACTGGGCAAATATCAACGACCCAGTAAATCGGTTTGGGCTAACTCACCTTGTTATCGGTGAAGGAGAAACAGATCATCTCCTGATAAAAAAACTAAATCCCCAACTTCTCCAGAACTCATCTCCTCTGATCCAGTTTCGAATTCGGGGTCAACTGATCCGGGTAATTACTTTACCTGCCTCTTAATCCTCTAATACCGCTAAAAGAGACCGGACATTGTAGTCCAGTAGTTTTAGATAACTATCCATCTTAGAATTGCTCTCAACCGGAAACTGATAAAGGGTAACCACCTTTGCCTGAGTTTCACCTGCAAGCATCTGTGCAAAATCTGGGTTCTGCTGGGGCTCGATAACGACCACCCGTACCGAATCACCCTTCATTCTTTTTATCAGTTCTGCCAGTCCCTTTACTGAAGGCTCTTCACCTGGTAACGGCTCCACCGTCGCTACCATCTCAAACCCGAAAGCACGGCAGAAATATGGCCAGGAACTATGCATTGCCACAAACTTCCGGTTTTTCAGTTCTCTGGCCAGTTCTTTTAACACCTCGGTCAGACTGTCCAGTTCTCGCAGATAATTTCGGATCCGCTGTTCGTAAAACTCCTTTCCTTTCGGGTCAACCTCGGTTAGCACCGCCGCAATTCTCTGCACCCCGGATTTTGCCACCTCCGGATCAAGCCAGATGTGAGGATTACCCTCCTGATGGACGCCGTAGTGATGCTCCCCGTGCTCATCTTCACTATCCTGGATAATATCTACTCCATCTGCCAGTGTCACAACCCGCAACTTCGGATTGCCCGCGTTTGCAATCAATCCATCCAACCACTCATCCAATCCCAAGCCAACCCGCACCACCATCTTTGCCCGGACAACCGCCTTCGCATCTCGGGAATTGGGCTCAAAACCATGGGGCTCCTCATACCCCCTTAGAAGCGTCCACACCTCAACACGTTCCCCTCCGATCTCCCTTACCCAGTCAGCCAGCACTGGAACTGTAGTTACTACATTAACCTTATTATTACCACTAAAACCACAGCCTAAAATCCCGCATAAAACACAAAAAACTATCCACCTCTGCCACATATCCTGCATCTCCTCCTTTTCGGTGAAAATATCGCCGCCACAGCAAAAAACAGTGCTGTGAGCATCACAATTGTTGCCCCGGATGGTAAATTAAAAATATAGGAAAGGGCTAATCCACCCCAACTTGCCACTACTGCAGTAATCCAGGAAAGCACAAACATCATCCCGTACCGGCTGGTCAATTGATACGCAATTGCGGCAGGAATCACCAGCAGTGCCTCAACCAGAATTATCCCTACTGCTCGAATCGCTACCACCACGGTCAGGGCAATCAACCCCAACTGAACTGTATTAAACAACCCGATGGGCAAACCTGCCGCCTGCGCCATCTCCTCATCGAACGCAATAAACTTAAACTCCTTGTAAAAAACAAAAAGCAAAATCACCACCAGTAGGGTCAATCCGCTCATCAGCATAATATTCCCCCGGGAAACACCCAGGATATTCCCGAACAGATAGCCGAAAATCCGCGCGTCGTAGCGCCTCATCAAACCGATCAACATTACCCCAAGTGCCATTGTCCAGGAGAGAAAAATACCGATCGCGGTATCCTGTCGCAGATTGGCTCGGGAACCGGTCAACTGAATCAAAAACGCGGCCACCAAACAGAAACCTATTGCGGTTAAAAGTGGATCAACACCCAAAAGAAACCCCAGTGCCACCCCGGCAAATGCGGAATGAGCAATACCAGCACCGGCAAATGCCAACCCACGCAAGACAACAAAAACGCCAATTAACGAACAGACCGTTGCCACGAGAAACGCTCCCAGAAACGCATTTCTGATAAAACCGAATCCTAAAACCTCAAGCATGATAATCACCGGCAACTACATACCTTCTACCAGCTCTTTCCAACACTCGCACCCCACTGCCATAAAGCCTTGCCAGCATCGCCTCATTTATAACTTCATTACATCTACCATAAGCCTGGACCGTCCGATTCAACAACAGCACCTTATCTGTGCAATCCATCACCTCATTAACATCATGAGTAACATAAAGCGTAGTAAGATGCCAACTTTTATGCAGGCTCCTGATCAGTTCGACAATTGAACTGCGTGTTACCACATCGACCCCGGCAGTCGGCTCATCTAAAAGTAATATCTCCGGTTCAGCCACCAGTGCCCGTGCCAGAAACAGCCGCTGTTGCTGTCCACCGGAAAGATGGCCTGCAATATGTCCAGCAAACTCATCTAACCCCACCGCCTCAAGCACCACCCTAACCCGTTTCCTCTCCTTAACACCCGGACTTTGCAGAAACCCCAGCACAGCATATGTTCCCATCAAAACCGCATCCCGGACACTAACCGGAAACTTCGGGTCAATCGGCTTACGCTGGGGCACATATCCAATCCTCCGCCTTATCCGGCTGATACCCGCTCCACTCTGACCCAAAACCCGCACTGTCCCCTGAACCGGTTTAACCAAACCCAGCACCGTCTTCAAAAGTGTTGTCTTACCTGAACCATTGGGACCAATAATTCCCAGAAACTCCCCTTTTCCAAGCGCAAATGAGACATCACTGAGCGCTACGGTATTCTGAAACGCAACCGTTACATTATCGAACTCAATGACCGGCACCTCTCTTAACCCCATCGGCTATGCAGAAGTGCAATCATCGTGCGCAAAGGCACACCGGTTGCCCCAGCAGGATAATAACCTCTCGACTCGGTAGTAAACGCCGTCCCGGCAATATCAATGTGTATCCAGTTAACACCCTCGGGAACAAACTCGGAAAGAAACAGTCCACCGATAATCGTCCCCGCATTCATCGGCTTACCGATATTTTTCATATCCGCCACCTCGCTCTTCATATGCGCCCGATACCTTTCAAAAAGCGGCAGTTCCCAGAAATACTCACCCTCAACCCTGCCCAAATCAATCAACCTTGCGACTGACTCCTTATCCCTTCCCATAACACCGGAACACTCATTTCCCAATGCAACAACACAGGCTCCGGTCAGTGTAGCGATGTTGATCATCAAAACCGGCTTAAATTTTGCTCCGTACGCCAGTGCATCAGCAAGGATCAGCCGACCCTCCGCATCGGTATTTGCCACCTCCACCGTCTTACCGTTATAATGACGGATAACATCCCCTATCTTCTGTGCGCCCCCGCCGATCATATTTTCCACCAGCGGAGTAAGCCCGATCACCTTGTACGGCAAATCTACACTCTGCAGATACTTAAAAACACCCAACACCGTTGCCGCACCCGCCATATCATCCTTCATATTCTCCATCTGCTGAGCATTCTTCAACGAAAGCCCGCCAGAATCAAAACAGACTCCCTTACCAACAAAAACTACCGTCCCCTTTGACTTCACCTTCGGAGTGTAAACCAACTCCACAAGACAGGGGGGATTATGAGAACCCTGACCCACAGCCAGAATTCCATTCATTCCCATCTCCTGCAACGTTGACCTATCCATCACCCGCACATCAATTCTGCCTGGCAACGCCAACCCCTTTGCCAGTTCTGCCATTTTCATCGGTGCCTTATTAGCCGCTGGCTCATTCACCAGATTCCGCACAAAATAAACCGCATCAACTCGCCGCTGTGTCTCATCAACTATCGGCAAGACCAATCTACTCTCCTCCTCGGTGCTGAAAACCAGATAAACGGTTTCCGGTGGTTTTGCCTCATCGGGCTTGGGCTGACGATACTTGGTAAACCGGTAACAACTCAAAAGCATACCCTCTACAACTGCGCGCACAAAATCCACCAGCCTTCCCTTGATCTCATTGCCACCAGGCAAAAAAACACCTAACTCCCCTGCGCGCAACTCCAGTGCCTTCTTAATCACCCCTGCCCCTGCCATCCGCACCCGCTCCAGTTCAAAATCACCTCTCTTACCCAATCCCGCGACGATCACCCGCCGTTTATCTGCATCAACTCCAACCGTGCACTCCTGATACTTACCATCAAACCCAGCTCCTGCCAGCACCAACCGATTAAAACTACCCTGCTCCATACCAAGCGGTTTCTTATCACCCTCAAACATCAGGGCAGCACCAAACTTACCGCTCCACCTCTTTCTTAAAGTTAATTCAACCTTCATCATCTAACTCCTTTCTTTTTTTAAAAAATTAACGACTCACTTAACAACATCTCTTACTCCGGACAACACCGGACCATCCTTCAAAATCTTACTCAAAATAAATGTAACAATCACCGCCAGCACCATTCTCGGCACAACGATCCAGAAAAAGTTTGCCCCCAGCACCAGAAATATTGCGGTATCCTCAAAAAGCCCATGACAGATCGCCAGAAAAGTTGCCACCAAAGTAACCTGCTTCGGTGACAGCCGACTCTCCCTCACCGACTCCACAATCAAACCTGCACCAAAAACAACCCCGAAAACATTACCTGCCAGCCAGGGCATCCCTGCCTCATCTGAATAACCCATAAAACCGATCAACCGCCTGAGTCCGCGCAAAACCCGCTCCAGAACCCCATAAACCCTTGCCAGTTCCAAAAGGACAAATATCCCCACCAAAACCAGCACCATCTTCAAACTGGTATTAAAAAGCCCCCGCGCCCAGGACTCAATCGCAGGCAGAGGCACAAAAACCTGCCTGAGTGCACTGAAATCCACCCCCGCGGTTCCGTAATTACCCGCGCGCACAATCAAAGCGGACAGACCAACACCTGCCCCAAACGAAAGCAAAAGCCGGATCAGCCACAAAAGCCACCACTTCGCCTTAATCTGAAAAAAAACCGCGGTCTCAAGAATCTGCGAATGGGATATCAAAACCATCAAACTCAACACCGTCAACTGATCACCGGTGATTTTCAAAGCGGTAATTGCTCCCAGCGAGGCATAGATATTGATAAAATTACCTAAAATCAGCGCCATCGCTGCCTCCCCGGGCAACCGGAAAAAACGCATAAACGGCGCCATAAACCGGGCAAAACCCTCCAACACCGGCGTATACTTCAAAAAAGTAACAAAAGTATAAACCGGTGCCACGATCAGCATCAACTTCAGAAAAGAACGCAAACCCCGCAACGCACCCTGATAAACCGTTTGCCCCAACCTCATTGATAACGCTCCAGACTCACCTTTCCATCCTCAAGCACACCATAAGTAAAATTACCTAACCAATCACCGGTATTTAAATAAAACCCTTCCCCAAACTGCACCAGTTCCGGCAGATGAGAATGTCCCATAACCACCAGATCAAAACCCTCTTCGATCCTCTGCCGGGCAAAATTCCGCATATCATCAGCCAGCATAGGTCGCACCATCTCCCGACTGCGCCGTGCAATCCACCTTGCCATTCCAATCCCAATATCCGGATGCAAAAGCGAAAACAGCCTACTATTCAACCGATTCCTCATCAAAAACCGGAACACCTTCGGCACAAAATTCCTGTCCAGTGCATCACCGTGCATCATAAAAACCCGCTTACCGTCGATCACCACCCTCAACTCATCATAAAAACCATCAAACCCAAACTCCCGCTTCAAAACCCCCTGATACCACACATCATGATTACCCCGCAAAAAGACCACCCTGGTCCCTAAACGTTGTAACTCTGCCAACTGTGCGAGCACACCCATACCCGCAAAAGGCACCACCCGATGATACTCAAACCAGAACTCAAACAGATCCCCCAGAATGTAAAGCGAATCTGCCCTGCCCCGGATACTGAAAAGAAACTCCCCCAGCCGTTTCTCTGCCAACGGCCTCCTTGACCCAAGATGTGCGTCAGAGATAAAAAAGTGCCTGCTCAAATGCCCTAATTATACCGATAAAATTGTCTTGATAAAGTTTAACCAGCCAGTTGCGGTGAAACAACCGCCACCACCTTTTCGGTCAACTGTCTCATATCCTCATCAGTTAACCGATACGCCATCACCGATTTAATCGTCGGCTTAACACCGGCAGGCAAAAAATCGGTTATTGACAACTCAACGAAAAACTCCGGCTCCCTCCCGGTCCGTTTAATTAACTCATCCTTAACCTTCGGATTTGGTCCACCGCTCACCGTAACCACTCCGTAGCGCATCTGCTTTTCCCGGATATAATCAAGATAGGCGCGCACCGGTGTTGCAATATGCCCGATCCAAACCGGCGCAAAAACCACCACAAAATCAAACCCCTTGATTACCTCAGGCGAAGGTGTTACCTTCGGTATCCGGTTTAAAAATATATCCAGCACCGTGGTCAACATCCGCCGGACGCCCGGCTCGGAAACTTTAACCAGTTCCAGCCCCAACCTCTCCGCTACCGCTCTTGCTACCCGCTCATTATTCCCGCTCGACGAATAAACCAGCAATCCAACCTTCATATACCCATTCCCTCACTTAGCCGATTTCAAAAAATCCTCACCCGTATCTTACCTTTATACAGCATACGAAACCTCAATATGCTCACAAATTTCATTAGCAACCTCTTCAATTCTTTTGTATATTATTTCGCATTCTTCCTCTTTGAACGCCGCATTCTCCGCTAAAATATCTTTTATCGCTACCCTTATTTTTGCCCTCAAAGTCTCCTTTTTGTTCCAGTCCACAACCTTAATATAATCACCCAAACGTCTTCTAACTTCCCTTGCCACATATTTGATTCTCTCCTCATTCTTAAAAATTCCCCCCTCTTTTAAAAGAATATCATAAAAAGCGAGCTCCTCTTCGGTCAAATCTAATTTTTTCTCATCATCCCGCTTCACTTTTATCTCTCGGGCAATTTCTATCAACTCATCAATAATCGCGGCAGTATCCACCAGTTTAACATTATACCTCTCAATCAATCTCCTTAACATATCATATAAAGATCTGTAGCGAAACGGATTCACCCTCATCCTTGCCTTAATCTCATCATTCAACAGTTTGATGAGCAAATCAATCGCATAATTTTTTTGTTGCATATTTTTAAACTGGGCAAGAAAGGTTTCATCAAAAATAGAGAGGTCAGGCTTTTCTTTCTGCAACAACGAAAAAATATCAACCGGTTCTTCCGCAGAAATGCTTTTGGAAATCAACTGGCTTATCTCATATTCCAAATCCTTTGATATTTCTTTTTTGATTGTTGAATACTTAACTATCATCTTTTTAATCATCTCAAAAAATCTGATATCATCTTTTATCTTGATAGTTTCAGGATGGGGACTGGCAAGGGCATAAATTTTCTTAAGGGCAAGGTAGTTTTTTATAAAGTTTTTCTTCTGCTCCTCATCTCTTAACATATTGTAGGCGGAAACTGTCAGTTGTGCCAGTTCCTCCGGCTTAAGAAACTTCCAGGACCGATAATTCAATCCATAAAACATTGCGGAGACGATATCATACTTTTCTTTCAAAATATCTATCACTTTATTTATGTTGGTAAGCACCTGCTGAATGGTTTCAATGGTGTATTTGCTCAAAGATTTTCTGAGGTCGTCGGCAATCCCGATATAATCAACGATCAGCCCGGCTGGCTTGTCTTTAAATACTCTATTCACCCGGGCAATTGCCTGAACAAGATTGTGATTCTTCATCGGCTTATCAAAATACATCGTATGCAGACAGGGCACATCAAATCCGGTTAAGAGCATATCAACCACAATGACCATCTTCGGGTCTTTTTCCGGATTCTTAAAATTGTTTTGAATCTCCTCCATTTCAACTTTATTTTTTATATGGGGATAAAACTCTACCGGGTCTTTCTGCTTGCTACCGGACATTATTATCTCAACTGCTGGCGCATCAGGAATTTTCTTAATGGCATTATAAAGTTCAACTGCTACCCTTCTTGATATAACAACAACCATCCCTTTGCCCGCAAGTTCTTGAATTCTCTTATTAAAATGTTCAACAATGTCATTTGCGATTTTCTCAATTCTATCCGGATTCAAAATTAACTTCTCCAGCCGGGCAAATCTCTTTTTTATGTGTTCTTTTTGCTCCGGTTCAATTAATTCAGAAATTTCTTCAAACTCCTCATCTATAAATTCATTGGTCAAATGGAGTTCTGCCAGCCTCGCCTCATAATAGATTGGCACTATCACCTGATGTCTCAACGCCTTGTCCATTGGATAAACACTTATCGGTTCGCCAAACACAAGATATGTATCCCGGTCCTGAAGTTCAATTGGCGTTGCGGTAAATCCCATAAACGAGGCATTGGGAATTGCCTTTCTTAAATTCTGGGCAAGTTCCCGATACTGGCTGCGGTGGGCTTCATCCGCAATTACGACTATGTTTTTCCTCTCAGTAAGCAATGGATATTCTTCAGATTTCAGTTTCCCAAATTTCTGAATGGTGGCAAATACAATCCCACCAGCAGTCTTCTTTAGCGTCTCCTGCAAATCTCTTATACTTTCTGCCTTCTTAACAATCGGGATCTGGGAAAATAACCCATAAAGTTGCTCATCAAGATTTCTTCTATCGGTAATAAAAAGCAAAAGCGGATTTTCCAGTTCTTTTACCTTTAATGTTTTTCTGGCATAAAAGAGCATCGTTAAGGATTTTCCCGCCCCCTGCGTATGCCAGACAACACCTATTCTTCTCTCCTCCGCTCTTTCCCCCTGCCGAACACACTTAACTGTCTTATCGACTGCCTTTTTAACCGCATAAAATTGATTGTATATGGCAATCTTTTTCTCATAATTCTCGCCCGCCTTCTCATAAAAAACAAAGTCATTTACAAACTCAATTAAATGCTCTTTTCTGAACAATCCCCTAATTAAAATTTCAAGGGAAGTTAATTCTTTCCCATTATAAAAATACTGATAAAAACCATTGGGAATCTCTTCCTTCTTCTTCACCTTCAAATCATCGTCCCTTAAAATCCCCTCCCAGACAAAAAACCTTTCCCAATCACTGGTTGGCGAGCCATATTTCGTCTCGTACCCGTCAGAGGCAGCGACCATCTGGGAATAAACATAGAGTTGGGGAATATCTTTTATCTTTGTTTTATGATCTAAAAAGGCATCCCTTGCTGTTTCATCAGCATTAAAACTTTTAAGTTCAAAAACTGCTATTGGCAAGCCATTTACAAACACGACAATATCCGGTTTCCTGAATTGCTCCTTCTCATACTGATATTCAACCTTAAACTGATTCGCAACAAGGAACTCATTATTCTCTACCTCTTCAAAATCTATGAGTTTAACAATTCTTGTTTTCTCCTCTCGCCCCTCCTTATAAGTCAGCCTCACGCCCCCGGTCAGAAGTTCATAAAAAATCTTTCCCTTCATTACAAAATCAGGATGATCCAACTCAATAACCTTTTTATAAACCTCTTCGGCAAGATTATCAGTAAGCCAGGGATTTATCCTCTTTACTGCCTCAATAAATCTTCTCTTTAAAACACAGTGCCGGTAAGATTCCCTTTCCCCATTATCAGGTATAAGTTCTGAGCCATGAATGTAGAAATAGCCAAGTTCTTTAAACCAATTTATGGCGGGTTGTTCCACAAGATAATCTTCGGTCAAGTGAGCCATTTTTTATATTTCCTCCACTCTTAATTTTCCAAAAACAAGCAAAGGCAAAAGGGTATCCCTGATCTTGCGGAGTGTCATTATCTGCTTCTGATTGAGGATGATTTTCTGGAATAATGGCTCAACAAGGGAGTGGAAGGATTGGAGAATGGGAGAAGG
>CAZPVT010000029.1:0-24130 GCA_964590395.1 uncultured bacterium | reverse complement strand
AATAACGACTTTAATGCGGTAGCACCACTGATCCGCAACAGCCTGCTTTGGGAATCCCGTCAGGCGCGCCGGAACGAGTTTCTGCGCGAACTGCACGCCCGGTCGCGCGTTGTCGTCAATGAACAACAATTAAAGAAAATCCTTAGGGAAACAATATCCCAAAATAGCAAAGGAGTTAAAAATAATGAATAGTTACCGCAAGCGCCTTTTAAAATCCGTCGCCATTTTCCTGCTGCTGACGGTTATCCCTTCTGCCTGTAAAGAGTCTTCTGACCTGCGTAGTCCAAAAGGCAAAATCGTCGGCACAGTAAATGGGGACAACCTGACCGTTCCCCAAGTGGACTATTCCGCTGGGCAGTTACGCGCGGAAGTAACACCGAGCAACCTACCAAAAATCCTTGACCGGATGGTTTCGGTATCGCTGATGGCACAGGAGGCGATCCGTCGCGGTATGCTTAAAGAGGACAGGGTCGTCTCCGGACTCGCCTGGTTAGAAAGGATGTATCTCGCCTCTGAGTTAGCCGAAAAAATCGCTGGTGAAATCCAGTTGAGTCCTGCAGACCTGTTTAACTACTTCCAGCAACATAAAGAGGAGTTTGGAACCGGTTTAAAACTGCAACTGATGGTCTTACCCGAATCCATCTACGCAGAACAAACCATTGCCGAGCTGAAATCCGGCGCCGACTTTGTTAAACTGGCACGGGAACGGTCTATGGATACCTCAACGATCACCATCCCGGGTTATCCGACGCGCGGGGTCGGTATGTCTCTGGGTTGGAGCTTAAAGGATGAGGAGACGGTATTTAGCCTAAAACCCGGGGAGATCTCGCCAGTTCTGTCAACAATCTTAGGCTATCAGATAGTAAGGGTAGTAGAAAAGAAAGCCATCAATGCCAATCCAACGATGAATGAAATCACCCAGTTGTATATCTCAGAAGCGCTGAAGGAACAAAGAAGACGCGAAAAACTGGACAGCCTGTTAGCAACACTGCGTCAGCAGGCAAAAGTGGTTTTAAAACCTGAGGAGTATCCCTCAGGGAAATAACCGATGAGCACAATTCTGCTGATCCCATTGTTGTTTCTGACCGGCGCGGGAAACGCAGAACGGATTTCGGTAATTGTCGGCAACCGGATTGTTCTTGCCAGTGAAGTCCAGCAGTTGGTAACCTATCTTCGGTTAATTACCGGTGACACCCTGACCGCGGATTCGGTGCTGTGGAATGAGGCACAACAACGGCTGATTGATGAGGCGCTGCTTGCTGAACAGGCAGAAAAGGAATCAATAGATGTTTCGCGCGATGAGTTGAGTTCCGCAATGGCAGAAAATCTCGAACATATCCGGAAACGGTTTACGTCCGAAGAGGAATTTCAAGACGCTTTGAAAGCCGAGGGTTTATCAGAACGGTTATTGAAAGAACGAATCTCTGATGAGGTCCGACGCAACCTATTGGCACGCAAACTTTTAGAAAAGGCAGGTTTGACTGAAATCTACATTACTCCCACTGAAGCCGAAAGGTTCTATAACGAGCATAAGGACTCAATCGCCCGTGTCCCGGGCAGAGTTGAGCTCGCCCATATCTTTATCGCTGTCAAACCGTCCGATTCAGTTGAGAATGCGGTCCGCCTGCGCACCGCTGAAGTACTCGACCTGTTGGCAAGGGGTGGTGACTTTGCCACCCTTGCCCGTTCCTTCTCTGACGACCCAATGAACAGGAAAAAAGGGGGTGATATGGGTTGGCAGGAGTTAAACAATCTACACCAAGAACTCTTGGCAGTACTTAATCAACTCCAACCCGGCCAGATATCACCACCCATTCGCACTCGGGAGGGTTACTTAATCGTCAAGAAGGAGCAACAGTCCGGGACAATGGTGCGGTTCCGGAGGATGCTGTTCAAGGTTACGGTAACCTCAGCAGACACTATCCGGGCACGACGGCTGGCAAATAACATCCGGGCTAAAGCACTATCTGGGGTGCCGTTTGACTCGCTATCTCGGGTGTACTCAGAAGACCCGGAAACAGCAAACAACGGCGGTTATCTGGGCGAATTTTTCCTTGAGGGATTGATGCCACCGTTTAACAAAGTGATTGAAAACTTGGCGACCGGCGAAGTGAGTGAACCAATTCTATCAGAGCACGGATTTCATATCATTAAGGTAGTAAGCAAACAGCCCAGCCGGTTATTAACATTTGACGAATTACAGGAAACGATTCGCAATTATCTCGGTGAACAGGCATTTACCCAAAGACTGCGGGCTTACCTTGACAAAGTTGCCAAGGAAATTTATATTGAAATAAAGCCTTAACCAAGGAGGCGCCAGTTAAAGGGCACTCGTCATTAAAACAAAAAGGAGGTTTTATGGACAAAAAGCTAGTGCTAACTAGTATATTAGCCGGCGTGATTATCGTCGGTGCCGGATGCCGGAATAAACCGCCGAAGACGCCCATCAAGCCAATTGGACCAAATGTCGCCCGACAGGGTGACACCGCCGCATATTTAAGCGTAACGGTTGACCCGAACTTAGACAAGTTGCTTTACATCTGGGACTGGGGTGATGGCACTTTTGATACAACCAACCTTAAACCCTCTGGCGATACCACGATCGGAAGACATTGCTGGGCCTCAATCGGAATTTATACTATCCGGGTCCGGGCAAAAGATGCAAAAGGTAAACTCAGCGTTGACTGGTCAGATACGCTTAACGTCAGAGTAATCGCATTAGAACAACTCCCACCTGTAGTTGGCGCGCCAATCGGGCCTGATTCCGGTTGGGTCGGAGAGTGGCAGGTCTTTAAGGCAGTAGCAGAGGACCCAAACAATGACTCTGTTAAAATCAAATTCCTATGGGATGAAAATCAAACGAGCGCGGTAAGTGCACTGGTGGCAAGCGGAGACACGGTTATCGATTCAGTTCGTTACCAGCACCGGGGAATAAAAAATATCCGGTGTGTTGCCTGGGATAAAACCGGCCTTATCTCCGACACCTCACCCGCAAAACAGTTCCTTAGTCTACAAGAGAATCACGCTCCCTATCAACCGGTTGTCTGGGGTCCGAAACGAGGCATAGCACAAGGTCCTTATTACCGGTTCTATTCCAGCTCAGTTGATCCAGAGGGCGACAAAATTCAATACAAATTCTTCTGGGGAGATGGCACAAGTTCCCAGTGGACACCGCTTAACCCTAGCGGCTATAAGGGTATAGATTCTATTATCTTTACCCAGACTGGCACTTACTATATCCGTGCCATTGCCCAAGACTCCTTAGGGTTAACCTCTGACACTTCAGCGGTATTTGCCTTTGAAGTCGCTAACGAAGGAACCATCCTCTGGCAGACCAATATCGACGAGTTCATCTCTTCTCCCGCCTTAGGAACGGTTAACACCGGAGGGGAAAACCGTCCTGCGCTGATCATCGGCTGTACCGATAACCGATTATTTGCCTTTGATCTTTATCAGGCGGAGACACTTTATATCCAGTTAGGAGATGGGACATGGGAAGGATTCTTCTCTTCGCCCGCGATCAATGCTGATGGCACGGTTTATATCGGTAACGAAAACGGTCGTGTCTTTGCCTTTGCTCCCACTGGCGCATTTAAGTGGGGATTCCCCGAGACTCTAAGCCAGAATGCCTTTTACTCCTCACCCGCAGTTGATGGCAACTATATTTATGTTGCCGGCGAGGAGGGTAAAATCTATAAACTCCAGGACAATGGCAACAGCTATACCGAACTTTGGGGCTACCAACTTGCTGACGAGGTTGCATCTTCACCTGTTATTCTGTCCGATGGTAGAGTAGTGGTGGTTAACGATTCGGGTTATGTTACCTGTCTGACATCTGATGGCACTCTCTCTTGGCAGTATTTTGCCAATAGCGGGGTAACATCATCACCAGCAGTAGATAATTATAACAATATCTATTTCGGCACCGAGCAGGGAGACCTAATTACCCTTGATCAAAACGGGACCCTAATGTGGGCCCATCATGTCCCTTCACTGCAAAACGACATTCTCTCCTCACCGGTAATTGACCAAAACGGTAATATTTACTTCGGATGTAATGATGGCTATCTCTATAAACTGTCCCCATCTGGTAATCTCGAATGGCGTTATGAAGTTCAAACCAACGCCGCGTTGACCAGCACGCCTGCTTTGACTCAAGACGGCGTGCTGTACATTTTTTCTCCGGCTGATTCTCTAACTGAAAAACTGTGTGCAATTAATACCGCGGATGGCACTCTGCGCTGGGAAGTGATGCTTTACGGACCAGCTTACCGCTCGGGTGGGCTTAAACCGCATCCCAGACGGTTTAGTATTGACATCCTACCCTCACCGGTAATTGACCGTTATGGCATAATCTACATTGCTGGTGAAAACGGCGGTGTATATGCAATTGCGGGTAGACCGGAAGGCGTGTTGCTGCAAAGTCACTGGCCAATGTTCCGCCACGACCATAGACACACGGGTAAATTTGGTGAAAACCTCCGCCGTTGAGACAACGAAAATGCTTACGGTTGACAAATAGCAGGGTATGTTTATATTATAACCGGTTAATTCAATTGTCCTTAACCGGACGAAAGGAGGCTTAATGTTCGTTACGATAATTTCTGCGGTTTTGATCGCACTGAGCCCTAACGGGCTCCAACACCAACCCCAGATTCACTGGGGTGGCGGTGGTCCGGACTCATTTGGCTATCGCTATCTTGATTCCGATACCGTCTGCCCGGGTGCACCGGATTATAACTGGATCGAGATTAAGAGAGTTGGCACCAGAGTCACCGGTTTGGGTGATGATAATGTGGTGGGTCCTTTTGACATCGGTTTTGACTTCCCGTACTACTGGTATCAGGTTCACCAAGTGTATATCGGCTCCAACGGTTATATTGCGTTTCACGACAACGCGCTTAACGCCTCTCCTTTCCAACGAATCCCGAGCCCCACTCGTACAAACAACACTTTAGCAGCGCTGATGAGCGACCTTGACCCAAGCCCAAGCGGTTCGCCTAATGGCTCAGTCTGGATCTGGACCAGTCCGGACAATGACACATTTATTGTCCAGTACGATTCTATTCGCTTCTGGTCGACAGGTGGTAACAATACCTTCCAGATTATCCTCTCCCGCCCGGACTCCTCAATCACCTTCCAGTATAAGGAGCAGTCCGGTGCACCATACAACGGCTGGGTTCCTGATGCCAACCAGTGCGGAATTGAGAATGTTTCAGGCAGAATTGGCTTAAATTACCTCTCAGGCAACATACCACCGGGAAATATGTATCATCCGGAACTGGCGGTAAAATTTATTCCGCCGGAATCAACAACCCTTCGTATTCATGATGCGGCAGTACGCAACGCAATGAATGACCGCAACGGTGGAATGTTTGCCCTCAATGGCCAACCCATCTCATTCTGGGGTATCATCCAGAACACCGGTAACCAGCCTGAACCACAATTCTGGGCAATAGCACGGGTGCGCAATCAGGCTGGCTCGGTAATGTTTATTGACTCAACCACGGCCCGCGCCCTCGCTCCTTCGGAGATCGACTCGGTTGTTTTCCCCCGAACCTGGACACCTACGACCAACGGCATGTATGTAATTGAGGTCATCTCAAAACTTCCTGGTGATGTTGTACCTATCAATGACACCGCCAAGATCGAGTTGCGTGTGGTTACTATGCCCGCAACCCTGACTTATGATCGCGGAGCCCAGACCCATATGTGGTCATGGAATGGTCCGGGTGGTTATGGCAACCGATTTGTACCACCAATTTACCCCTGTTATATCACCAGTGCCCGCATATATATGTCCTCCACGACTAATCCCGTTTCCTGTGCGATTGGTATCTTTGATGACAACGGCTTAGGTGGCAGTCCAGGCGATACCCTGTATTTAACTACGGTGAATGTCAGCGCAGAACAGTGGTACACAATAACACCACCCAGTCCGATTCCAATTACCGAAGGCGCTTTCTTTGTCGGCGCGATCTCCACGGTATCAAGCGCTCCTTCATTCGGTCACGACTCAGTGGCACCGATCTCCAATCAAAGTTGGGAATACACTGGCGTCTGGGCACCATCTCGCCATGCCCAAGATGCGATGGTCAACGCCACAATCACTGACAACGTCGGAATAATTGAACTTCAGCCCGCACCGTTTAATCCCCAGACAAAACTCCTCATTTTACCCAATCCGGGAGCTGGTATAATCAAGTTAAGCCTCAACTCAACTGCTACAGCCGAGGTTGAATTATTTGACGCCACCGGCAAAATGCTTCAGACGATTGTACTGAACAACGGCACAGGCATCTTTGATGCCCGGAGGTTAGCGGCAGGCATCTACTTCGTCCGGGTGAAAAATAACGGTTCTTCTGTTTCCAAGGTGATCATCTCAAGATAGTAACTAACAATAAATATCCGTAGCCGGCGTTCGTTATTGGGCGCCGGTTTTTATATCGTGATCAAAATCGTAGCGTATAATTCCCGCCCGATAATAGGACCCCAGTAATACTCGGTTTCAGTATTGGAATGGAGGGGTGGCTGATAATAATCAAACACGTTATTAACGCCGACGCCGATCCGGAGAAACTTAATTTCCTTGTTTAAACGTAAATTCAGCACCGTATAAATTGGTGAATCGTGCTCCTCAATTGTGCCATTTTTCATAATCGCCTGCACCAACATTGGGCCATTAACCCCTCCTGCGAGATTAATCTCAACCCCCCAGGGGTTAAGCTTGTAATTAAAAACCTGATTGACGCTCCATCGTCTTATAAAAGGCAACGCCCTTTTTCCTCTCATCTCCGGTAGGAGAAAATAAACCCCTGTATTAGCGGTAATATTATTGAAAATGGATAGAGTATTGGATAACTCAACGCCCCGGGAGTAAACAACCTCATCGAGATTGTGATAGTAAAAAAACGCCCTCTTAGTAACGCTATTCTTACCGATCAGTTCTGCGGTAATAAAATTGCCAATTCGATTATAAAAAAGATTTAACCTTAGTTCAGCAAAACCCGCCGAACCAACCAAACGCTTTGCAATTCCGGTCTGAACCGAAAAACCCTGCTCACGGGTAATATTAGTATCAAGCCGGATCGCGTACCTGTAACCTCCAAGTAGATTCTCCATACTTTCAAATACTATTAAAGGGGTTCGAAATCCAGTGCCTGCCGCAAAATCAAAATCAAATAAACCTGGTGACATCCTTAACGCAGCGTAGGGCGAGAGAAATGTACCGTATAAAGAGTTAAGATCGAGCCTAAGCGCCGCAAGGATCTCATGCTCGAAATTTAAAAATGGAAGAGCGATCTTCCTACCAACCGTCCAAAACCCCAGTCCGTTCTCCGTGTAAACATCATTAAAAAGACGCGGGTCGCTTATTCGTTGGCGGGAAAAAGAAACTCCGGAAAGGAGGTAAGGTAAACCGAAAGTAAATTCGCTGAAAACATTAAACTGCCCTGTCCGGTACCACATCATCTCGGTAACGCCATCCTCATTGTAATAAGACAGGGTAGTGCGTAAGGCGAACTCCTTACCAGCCGTTGTTAAACCTGTGTGTTGCCACAGGTCCCATCGACGCAGATTAACCTTTTCGGCATTGGGATTGATAACATATTCTGAATCTGGAATAATCGCTCCGCTTCGACGCTGTTCACTTCCCCAAAGCCCTCCGGCGATAAAACGCCAGTTCACACCTGGGAAAAACTTTGCGTTGGCAACCAAGACATTACGCTGGTAAGCTGTATTTTCAGCAAGTTGGTCTGAATTCCGATCAACAGGCTGACGGTCACTACGGGCACCGATTGCACTCACAGCCAACGGACTTAAATTGCTGCCGAAAAACACTGAAAAATCGTTACCATAATTATAGCATCGTGTATAGGCAGACTTGGACTCAAAACTCTTAGCCGGTTCAAGTAAACGGATATTCACTGCCCCGGCAACCGCATCTCCTCCCCACAATGCTCCCGATGCACCCTTCACAACCTCCAGCCGGTCAATCATATCAACGGGAATCATATCGAGTATATAACGCGCCCCCACAGCCACGGAACAACGGCATACCTTCCATCAAAACAAGTGAATAGCGCCCGGGGAGCCCCTGAATAGAAATCTCGCTCGCCTCACAGGCACTGCATTTCCGTTGTAGTTGAACGCCAGTCTCAAGGGTCGCCGCCTCTCCTATTGTTGCCTTCCCTGCCTGTTCCGCGATCTCCTTAGGAATAACCACCGTTGGTGCCGGTGATTTTGATTCGTGGATTACCCCTCTCTTCCCCGGGGTCTCAACCGCTGGCATTTTCAATGCAACCTCAGTTAATTTAACATCCCTAATCACCCTTTCTCCATGTCGTACTAAAACATTAAGTGTCTCAGACTTAAAACCCATAAACTGATAAATAACCCAGAACTCACCGGACACAGGCACCTCAAAATAGTACCTACCTTCCTCATCTGTAGTGGCTCCCACCTGATAACCATCTAACCAGACCTGTGCGCCAATAAGAGGTTTGTTTTTAGAATCTAAAACCTTGCCGCTTATTGCCCCGGGATATGGTAAAGATAACTCTCATTAACTATCAATATGATAACAGAGATAAAAGCCTTTCTTATCATTTCTATTTATTAGACACAAAAGCGCCACCCTTTACTGCTCTTAGATGGAATGCCGCATAATTGTTTAACAGCTTAAGCATCCTCGGAGAGATTTTCTCCTCAACCAACTGGGCTACCGGTGTTAACAGCAAGCGCTTCAACAGGATGAGATCTGCCACACCGATACGCTCCTTAACCCGAGATCTACAATCCGGACACACCACCCCGCCCTTTATCAGGTCAAAACCCAAAAGAGATTGACCATCCCCCTCCAGAACTTGAAGCGAACTGTAACAAAAAACACACCGCTCCAGCATCGGCCGAAATCCTAAAAAAGTCGTAGTTTTGATGATAAAAGAACCGATCAGGGCGGAAAAATCACCCTGAACCGGGTTGGTACTTAACACCTCTAAACTGCTTTTTAATAACTGGAAAACCTTCGGTTCAGAATGATTGCGCAAAACAATCTGCTTAATAAAACTGACCAGCGTTGCGGCAGCCACAAATCGTTGATAATCATTAACGATCCCGGAATGAGCATTCAAAAGCTCAGCACTACCGACCACTGCCAGATCCCAGTTTTCTCTCAGGTAAAGCACCACCTGCGAATGGACAAATAGGTCCAGCGCCGCACCAAAACCATGCTTGGGCCGGCGCGCGCCACGCGCAATCGCATTGACCAACCCGAGTTCCTGACATAAAATGGTGACGATTTTTGACGACTCTCGCCAGTTGCGGGTCTGTAGGCAGATCGCCTCGGTATTCACCGGTTTTGCCATTTTTAGCCCTCAGAACGGATTTCTCCTACCAGTTCTTCTACCAAATCCTCCAGCGTAACGATACCAATCGCAACGCCGGGTTCATTCTCCAGCACTGCCAAGTGCTCACCCCTCCGCTGCATCAACCTCAGCAATTCCAGCACCCTGGTTTCTGGTTTTACTCGTAAAACCTGTCGACTACTCAGATTATCCGCAAGCAGGAGATCCTTGGCGATAATCACGCCGGTGATGTTTTCTGGTTTTTCTTCATAAACCGGAATGCGAGTAAATCCATACTCATGCAACAGTGCCAGCACATCATTCCGGGAAGCATTACGGGAAACTGACTTAACCCGCCGAAGTGGAATAGCGGCTTCAACAACCTTCATCTGGGAAAACCGAAAAAGCCGGGCGGTCATATTTCGGATACTAATTGGCGAACTTGTTGATTGTGGTATCATTCGTAAATAGTCCTCGCGGGTAAGATTAAAAACACGGGTTTGGGGCAAAATCCGGGCAAGGGCAGAAACCAGCGGAGAAAAAATCGCTCTTGTAAAATTCAAAAATACTGCGCTGACACGAAGCCAGTTGGTCGGTAGTGCTTGGGCTAAAGCCTTAGGTAAGTAATCCCCCACGATCAAGGTAAAAGACAAAACAACGCCGATCACCAATGGGGTAAATACCGCTCCGAACTCACGCACAAAATAATGCTCAAAAAGTTGCGTAGCGAAAACACTGGCAAGGTTTGCCCCAATCAATGAGGCAATAAGCGAATCGGTGGGCTTCTCCAGTGCGTGGAGTGCATCCTTCGCTCCGCTTTTCCCCTTTTTCGCCCAGGTTAATAGCCTTACCCAGTTTGCCCGATAGAGGGCGGTCTCAGTTCCCGCATAATAACCGGTTAAAATAATTAGAAAAAAGCCGAAAAGTAACTCCATTGATTAACTAAACCTTTTAATCAACACTCTTGATAGTTTGCGCTCGGATAAATCGGTAACGGTGAGCTGTAAATTTTGAAAAGTTATTGTATCGCCAATTTGCGCCAATCTACCGAGCCGGTCCTGAATAAAGGCGGAAAGTCGCTCGTGGTTGACGCCGGAAAATGCGTTGTCAAAAAGCTGATTAAGTGTTGCTATATCGATCTCGCCATCAACCAGAAACTCCGCTTCGCCGATTTTCTGATAGGGCACCTCCTCAACTGTATCAAACTCATCCGCAATTTCACCTAAGATCGTCTCCAGAATGTCCTCCAAGGTCACCAGTCCAGCAACCTGCCCAAACTCATCCACAACTATTGCAATGTGGGAATTTCTCCTCCTCAACTCATCCAGCACCGCGGAAAGTCGTTTGACCTCAGGAATAAAATAAGGCGGACGGACAACTGTGCTCACCGGCAGATTGGGATCGGGTGCGGTCAGCAGATCCTTGGCATAAACTACGCCCGTAATATTCTCAAGACTACCAGCATACACCGGCAACCGAGAGAATCCCGAATGCCGACAGGTTTCCAGCGCTTCAGCAACCCGGGATCCTACCGCCACCGCCACAATATCACTACGCGGTGTCATCACCTCGGAAACCGTCCGATGGTCCATTTCAATCAGATTACGCATAATCTCCTCTTCACCAACAAAAAGCACCCCCCGTCGTTTTCCTTCTTCAATAACCGCCCGAAGTTCATCATCACTAAGTACCAATGACTCGTTGGGTAAAAAACTAAAAATACCGCCCAGCTTTTCCAAAACCATCCCAACTGGTGCCAAAACCGGTTGTAAACCGCGAATGACCGGAGCCACCAGCCGGCTATATCTCTCCGGGTTACGCCTCGCTAACATCTTGGGCATCACCTCGCCCAAAAAAAGAATTGCCAATGTAATCAATACCCCGCCCACACCTAAGATTACCGCACGCGGTATGTGTATCTGATAACTAACCTGTAATAGGAAAAGCGTAAAAAGTGCAACAAGACTGATATTAACCAGCAGATTACCAAAGAGTAATACTGCCAACAACCGCTGGGGATGGGCTAGTAGTTTCTTAACCTCGGGCAAATCTGCGCTCCGCCAGACCGGCAAAGAAAAAAGCGCTGCCTCGGCACCCGAAAAAAAGGCTGAAAACAGCAGTAAAATGGCGCTACCCGAAATTGTTAACACCATAAATCGAACGAACTGTCTCAGCCGAGTTTTTTCATCTGGCTATGGGAAAAGCCTGCCAGATGTAAAATGCCATGCCGAACTAAAAACAACAATTCATCACTCAGTTTCACACCCATTTCCTTCGCCTGTTTCCTCGCTTGTTCCCGTGAGATATAAACTTCGCCAACAACCCTTTCATCCTGATATCGACTTTGACCTGACGGTTTAAGAGCAAATGAAAGAACATCGGTAGGACGGTTACACCCCCGGAACCGGCGGTTTAGTTCGGTGATATACTGGTTATTGGTAAATATGATATTAATCACACCTGCCGGCACATGTCCGTAAATCAAAGGGGCAAGCGAACAAACAAGTTTTTGAATTATCCTCTGCAGTCTGCGGTTCTCAGTGCCAAACACCTGAACCTTTAGACTATTACTGGGCAGGTGATAAGCCATTCTCTTTTCCCTCCTCATAAGCGCGAATGATTCTTGAAACCAAGGGGGGCCTGACCACATCAGTTTTGTCAAAGTGAACGATACTGATTCCTTCGATACCCGCCAGGATTTTTTCCGCCTCCACTAATCCTGAAATGTACTGATGGGAGAGGTCTATCTGGGTGATATCACCGGTGATAATTGCCTTGGAGTTCCAGCCCAAACGGGTCAGAAACATCTTCATCTGTGTTGAGGTGGTATTCTGCGCCTCATCTAAAATAATATAAGCATCAGAAAGAGTTCTCCCCCGCATAAACGCCAGCGGTGCGACTTCGATTACTTCCTGCTCAATCAACCGCTGGGTCCGCTCCAATGGCAGCATATCAAACAGGGCATCATAAAGTGGCCGCAGATACGGATCGATCTTCTCCTTGAATGTTCCTGGCAAGTAACCCAAAGACTCTCCGGCCTCAACCGCGGGCCGGGTTAAAATTATTCGGCTTGCGCGGCCCGAGATCAACGCGCTGACCGCCACGGCTACCGCTAAATATGTCTTGCCGGTACCTGCCGGTCCGATACCAAAAACGATATTGCTCTCGCTAATCGCCCCCAGATAACGCCGCTGATTTGCGCTCTTAGGTACGATCGCCTTGCGAGGGGTATGGATCACCGAAAGATCCACAGGTAATGGCTCCGGCTTCTCCAAAAGGCTCTTTGTTCCTTCAGTCAACCTCCCTTCCGCCTCGCGCAGGCGGTAAACCTCACTCTCGATCAACTCAGGAGTAATTCGCTCTCCGTGCCGACACCTGGCAATTAACCGTTCAAAAAGTTCCTGCAGTTCTGCTTTTTCGGTTCTGGGTCCAGAAAACCGCAAAAGCCCATCCCGATAAACAATATGGGTCCGATAAAAACGGGCGACGGTCGTCAAGTTAACATCAGCCGGACCAAGTAGTTCAACCTGGTCCACATCCTCGGCGGGAATAATATAACGCAACCGTTAATTATTTTAGCTCAACAAGCCCCGAATGTCAATCTTTATACCCGTTTCAGACCTTCATCCTATTTAAACTGACTCTCAAATCAAATCCCCGTCGGCGCAACTCGGCTATAAACCGCCGGCTCGGAATCACCAGTTCACTCGGCAGAACCCCCTTCTCTTTGATTTCGCCCCTACCCAGCATAAGGGCAACAATGGCGGCTGAAAACCCGGTGGTGCGCATCATCGCGGTCAAACCGGTGCGTGCATCCGCATAGTCAATCAACTGGTAACGGATTAACCTTGGCCTCCCCCCTTTTCTCCCGCGCACCTCAACCCGCAAAAGCACCACATCATCATCCTCAAACCCGACCACCCTTTCCAGAGCACACGCCAGTTCTGCCCGGGGCAGTTTCTGCCAGTCACCCACCGCGCTCTTCATTATCAATTGGAACATCAACCGGTGTCCTAAATAACGGATGGTCTTGTAATTTAGTTCCTTTACTTTACCTTTATAGAATTCTGGCAGGGTTGAAGAACCACCCGAGGTATTAAATGCCTCAAGTTGATTGAATGGAGGCGGAAACTCTATAATCTCTGGCTCGGTCAATGGTTTTACCCGTTTGATTTTCCCATCCTTTAGAACTAAACAGGGCTCCGCATACTCATTCAGCAATCCCTGAGCAGAAAAGACCAGCCGATAAAACAGCGGTGGCCTGGGATTTCTGGGTAACCCACCTACCCGGATTTTGACACTATCAACCTGCTCCAACCGGCTGATACCGTCCGCGGACAAAACATTCGTCATTCCCGGCGCCAGTCCACAATCCGGAATCACGGTAACACCGGCCTGAACTGCCGTGCGGTGCAATGCTCGTTGTTTTCTGACCACGGTGTTATTACCACCCAAATCACAGAAATTACAACCGGCGCGGAGCGCCATTTTGGTCAGTTCCAGATTGTAATTATAGGGAACGCAACTGACCGCAACATCACATCTCTGCAGTAACTCCCCAATTTGACTCGCGGCTATATCCCCCTCAACCGTTGTCAACTTAGAACTCTTAAGATACGAGCGCAATTTTCGCAGTCGGGCTCTATTGACATCAACCACATAAACCCGCCTGACATCCTCCTGATGGACAAAGTCAAACGCCACCGCCTTTGCCATCAAGCCCGAACCTAATATCAATACATCCATTCGCTTTCCTTTCCTTTTGGTCGCATCCGCTCCCAACCACCTGCCCCGCTCTCCCCAATTTAATATACCACAAATTTTTCACCGGTCAATCACCTTAAAAACAGAACCTACCGATGTCATTGCGTTCTGCTTTTTCAGGTCATTGCGAGTCCGCCGTAAGGCGGACGTGGCAATCTCAATACGCAAAGAGATTGCTTCACTCCGTTCGCAATGACGAAGGGAGCGGGTGTCATTGCGTTCTGCTGTAGGGGGGTAGCAATATCTCTATGCGTCAAAGCAGGACTCCAACGCAAAGAGATTCCTTCGCTTCGCTCGGAATCACGGAAAAGGGGTGTCATTGCGAAAGCGAAGCTCGCACTGCCGAAGGCGGGGGGCAAGAGCCACAACAATCTCAACGTACCGGGATCCCCTCCTGCCCCCCCCCCGTAGAGTGGAATGACAGGATAGAGGATGTATTCTATTGATACTGTTGACTTTTTTGTTATAATTTCACTCAAACAATATCCGGTTTGTACAACTTTAAAAAATAAAAAGGAGTAAAGTATGATAAAGAAAAAGGCTAAGAAGACGGTCAAAAAGACCGCTAAAAAAGTCACGAAAAAAACGCCGAGAAAAACCGCCCCGAAGAAAAAGAAAAAGGCGGTAAAGGCGCCGACACTTTTAGATAAGAAACGTGCCGATTTAGCAGGACCTGGCGTCGGCACTTACGAAGAGGTGGAAAAGGTTCTGCCCAAAGACTACCGACCGATCCTGAATAATATGGAGACGATGAAGGCACTTTATGCGGTGAAACGCTATATTGAGGATGGTCTGGCACGAGAGTTGAACCTGCAAATGGTGCAAGTGCCTTTGATTGTCGAACGGGAAAGCGGAATGAATGACAACCTTGACCGGGACGGTTCAAGAACCCCGGTGGAATTCCCCTGCGGTTTGGGTATCTCGCCACGGATTAACGCCCAGATTGTCCAGGCAGCAACCAAGTGGAAACGGTGGGCATTGAAACAGTTTGGTTGCAAAGTAGGAGAAGGCATCAACACTGATATGCGCGCCGTGCGCAAGGACTACTTCCTTGACCACGACCACTCCTCTTATGTTGACCAGTGGGACTGGGAACTGGTGATAAGACCTGAAGACCGTAACCTGGAATTTCTGAAGTCGGTAGTCAAAAAAATCTGGAAAGTTCTTACCGGCGCCGAAGAGTATGTGCAAGAACTCTATCCGCAACTAAAAGATCCGCGCTATCCCAACCTCCCCAAAGAGTTACCCTTTATTCATGCCGAGGAAATTCTTGAACGTTATCCGGATTTACCCCGCAAACAAAGAGAAACCAAACTCCTGCAAGAGTTTGCTCCCGCGGTATTCATCATCGGTATCGGGTATCCGTTAAAAGATGGCCTGCCCCACGAGATGCGTGCTGCTGACTACGACGACTGGATCACCGATACATCACACTGGACTGGCAAAGAAACTCACGGCTTGAACGGCGATATTCTGGTCTGGAATCACCTGACCAAGCGCCGGCACGAACTGTCATCGATGGGTATTCGAGTTACCAAGGAAACATTGGTGCTGCAACTGAAGATGGCTGGACAACTCGACCGACTTTCATTGCCCTATCACCGGATGATAATGAATGATGAGATTCCTCTGTCTATTGGCGGTGGCATCGGTCAGGCAAGGACATATATGCTTTTACTGCGCAAGGCGCATCTGGGAGAGGTTACGGTTACGGTCTGGGCTAAACAGCTCCACGAAATCTGCGAGCGGCACAACATCTTCGTGTTAAAATAATAGCAAACAAGTTGTTTCATAAAAAATGGTGAGGGTCACGGTAGGTCCAGTTACGCGGCAATTTTATTGACCGAGCCGTTGTAGTGTACCGGGCCTACGTGCCCTCAGTTTTTAGACTACCAAAAATCATTTTTTGGTTCAAGTGTTTTTTTGCGGCCTGGTTCATTAACGTCTTATGCCATAAGTGCTTGATTTTTCAAATCATTAGAAATCAACCAAAATTTTCCCCATTTACAATCACTTTTAACCACCTTGAGGGGGGTAGAAAAATATCTCTGCCGATTTGAATACCTGAGATTAAATTAAACCTGTCAATCGTCTATTTGGTAAAAACCAGTTTTTGCTGATAGCGATGCTGACCGGCACTGAGTTCAAGAATGTAAACCCCGGCATTATCCACCTTAATCGGAATTGAGTGCCAGCCCGAATTCAGCCACCGGTTAAGAAAAACTCGCACGGTTCTGCCGGTCGGCTCAATCAACCGCAGGTTAACATCAGCCGCACACACCAGATTGAAATTAACCCGGCGCTCCCCCGGTCCCAGTGTCGGTTTAACCTCAAAGCCACGGTCAAAAACCATAACCGGCAACTCATCAACATTGACCCCGTTCCGGGTCCGCACCAGCATCGAATCGGTTGTAGTATTACCCACCACATCCGCTGCCCGCACAATCACCCAGTACTCACCATCACCGATCAGACCGGTTGCCCATTTACCGGTGGTATCAGTTGCCTCAATCAAGGAGTCGCCATCGGTATTGGTGATAATGTAATAATAGACACGGTTTTCATAATCACCCTGCGAACGGCAGGTGTTATCCCGTTTGTAAACCACATTGACCAGCGCACCTTCCAGCCGATTGGAAAACTCCACCCCCAGCCGCCACGGCACCACCACCAACCCATCTGCCCGGCGAATCATATACTCAATCCGGTAAGGCGCGAGTCGGTCCCAGACCGTATCTCCGGTTGTAAACCCGGTCCGGTCAAAAATCCGGGCAATTATATCCACATCACCAACAAGTGAATCCGGATTCAAATACTGGTTATTCCGGTTATCCCGGCAGAAGGCAAACCGCTGTCCGGTTCGGGCGTTTTCAAAAACCGGTGCCTCAATGTCGGTGTTGGGCTGGAGAACGAGCAGTGGATTCTGGATGAACCACCAGGTTGGACTTGGAAACCGCTGCCAGGTAGCACCAGTATCAGAAATTCTGGCAAAGTGTAAGTGGTCAAACGTGGCATCAACCGGCCAGGCAACAAGATAACCGATAACCTCTCCCTCCTCCACCCGATCACCTAAATTCTTGTGCCATTTTCCCGGGTCAATGTGCGCATAAAGCCAGCCCTCTGCCCTGCTGGTATAGGTCAACGGCGAATCACAAACCGCGAGCCGGTAATGCAGTTCCTCTTGAATTGTGCCCCACGCCTTAACCCAGCCGCTGGCAACTGCCCGCACCTCAACACCTGAAGTGTCCGGGGTCAATATATCAATCCCATTATGGAAATACCCACCACTTCCGTAGTTCTGATACTCACCCCAGTTATTACCGATCGGATGGACCATATCAACCGGTGGAATAGGCCAGAAGATGTTAAAACAGAAAACCGGGAATAACAGAATACCCATTAACTTAATTTTAATCATAAAATCGCCCGCTCAAAAGTCAATTATTTAACATCCCCCTCCGCAATGCCTGATAAGACCAACCCGCTCATCCTACCCAAAACCGTAACTACCAGCATAACAAAAACGCTCCTACCAACTCCCCTGAACACCAAACCTGACACCTCCACCACAACCCCGCTTCCCACCACAACCCTGACCCCACCGATTACCAAAAACACCACCACCCGGACCACCCTGATACCAACCATAACCAAAACGAACCCCAAAACCCAGCCCAACACCGTCCTGGATACTGGGGAGGGGGCAGACTAATGCCGTGTCCTGATACATAAGTTATTGCAAAACAATAACTTAAAAATTGAGTGTTAATATTTGCCCGTTTCTGGGATCTTATTATTGGAAATGTTAAACCGAAAGGAGATAAAGATGAACCTAAACAAAAAAGAGCTTTTTAATCGGGTAGAACAGCAGGTCCTTAAATATGCCCAAAAACAGGACCCGAAAAATATTATGTTGACCCTGAAAAACCGGCGCACCGCGATGGTTGTCAACTATGCCCGTTATGCAATAGTTGCCAGCCGGATTTATCTCCTGGTCCGGCGGATCTGCGAGGCAAACTGCATTCCGTCCATCTATCGGCGCTGGTATTACACCTTTGCGCTGGAGGTAGAGAAGGTCTGCCGGCTCTATCCTGAAAACGAGAAATGGTTTGAACTTAAAAACCGGCGGGAAAAATGGGAAAAACGGGGACTTGATCCTGATATCCTGGTTAAAATTGAGTGCCGTGTCCGGAGGCTTAAATCTCACCCGTCATCTCAAAAGTAGCGAATCCGGCTGGGTGAGCAGCTGATAAAGCAGTTTGAATTTCGGCAGGTTCGCGAAAAATACTATTGCCACTGCCAGGAGCAGAAACAGAGTTACCACCCAGATGAAACTGTAACCACCACTCCGTGTCCGCCTCATTTTCTCCAGCCTTTGCAGTTGGGCAAGGATCTTTCTTGCCCGCTCCTCGTCGGACTCTGGAACTTCAGGTGGCATAACCCTGCCTCATAATTTACCCCGATGAATAAACTTGTCAAGCAGAATTTTTTTCGTTATTGTGTCTAATATAAAAACCAGGAGATCAGTAATATGCATTATAAATTATTAATTATCCCGTTTTTTATTGTCATCCCGCTTGTTACCGCTCAACCGCGCGGGCAGATGCCGATAAAAGGAAATGGAATCATCAGCGGTTTTGTCTGGGATGGGGAACTGTCTCACCCAATTGAGTATGCCAATGTTGTCCTTTATCGCCAGCGCGACTCCTCAATGGTCAACGGCACGGTTACCGATGAGCGGGGCAGATTTACCCTTACCGAACTGCCACCGGGCAGATATTACCTTGAGGTCTCATTTATCGGTTTTAAGACCAGCCGGATTCCCGATATCCAACTTGGACCCGACTCCCGGGTTAACCTCGGCAAAATTGAACTTCAGCCTGCGGTTATCCGAATGCCCGAAGTTGAAGCCACCGCAGAAAAGCCAAAACTGGAATACCGAATTGATAAAAAGGTGATCAATGTTGCCCAGAATCCCGCGCTCCAGTCCGGCAGTGCGGTTGATGCCTTAGAACAGGCGCCTGCGGTTAAGGTTGACATTGAGGGCAACGTTACCCTGCGCGGTCTAAGCAGTTTCACGGTGTTAATTGATGGCCGACCCAGCCCACTTGAGGGGAGTGAGGCGTTAAAGCAGATTCCAGCCACTACGATTGAAAGAATTGAGATTGTAACCAACCCTTCTGCAAAATATGACCCGGAAGGCAAGGCAGGCATTATCAATGTCATTTTAAAAAAACAGCGCCAATCCGGCATCTCCGGAATCCTTAACTTAAACACCGGAAATTATGGCCAGTTTGGCGGCAGTCTGCTGTTGAGTGCCAGAAATCGGCTCGGCACCTTCTTCATTGCACCAAACCTGAACCGGTTTGCCTTTCCCGGCACAAGGGAGGCAACAACCTGGACCATCACCCGGACCGGTGATACCATCTATCGCACCTCATCTGGCGATATGATTTACGCAAGAAAGGTTTACGGCTTGCGTGCCGGAGCAGAACTCCAGTTGACCCCCAATAACCGATTAAACCTCTCCGGCAGAATCGGTGGCAATCAGGGCAACCGGGGGCAAAGGGCGCTTTATAAAACCTGGGGTACAGGAAAAAACGAAACCTTAAACTTCACCGGTGGCACCGACGCACGCGATTATGGCAACCAGTATTCATTGGACCTCAATTTCAGCCACAACTTTGGCAAAAAGGAAAATGAATTAGCCATCAATGCAGGACTCTTCGGCAACCTGCACAACGACTCCACCCGGACTGAAGACAGCGTTGCCGGCAGAATAAGCGACGGCAGGATGACACTTAATAACCGTTATGGCAACCGGTTAAACCTAAAAATTGACTACACCCTGCCGTTACGGGAAAAGGACAAACTTGAGGCAGGCTATCAGGCAAACCTCAGGCTGGGTCCGAATCAGCAAAGCAAATTAGCCCTCTTTGACACTGCCACCCAGACCTACCTCTCTGACACCACCTATCATCATAACTCAAATCAGACCGAAAATGTCCAGGCGGTTTACGCAACCTACTCGTTAAATTACCGGCAATTCGGTGCGCTGCTGGGCTTGCGCACCGAATACAGCACCAGGGGGGTAAAAATTGACGGACAGACTGCCACACCAATAAGCCAGTTAGACCTTTTTCCCAGCCTCCATCTCTCATACAGTTTTCCAGGTGAAAGGCAACTGATGGCAAGTTACACCCGGCGGATTGACCGGCCCCGCGGCTGGGACCTCTCTCCGTTTATCACCTGGCTGGACCCCAAAAATGTCCGCCAGGGCAATCCGAACCTGAAACCGGAATACATTGATGCGTTTGAAGCCGGTTTTCTCCTGCCTTTAGGCAGATCCCGGCTCACACTTGACGGCTATTACCGGCTCACCCACAATCTGATCCAGCGATTTGACTCAATCTATCAGGATGATATCATTCTCCACACGGTAAAAAATGCCGGCACCGACCGGGCAGTTGGGCTGGAAGCCAACTTAGACATTAACCTGTTCCGGCTCTGGAATATCAATTTAACCGGGGATCTCTACGACTACCGGCTCAGAAAAGACAACAACACCGACACCACCAGTTTCAACTGGAACATCGGCATCACCACCGACCTCACATTTCCCACCGGCACAAGACTCCAGATTCAGGGTAGATACGAAAGCCCGACTGTTACCACCCAGGGCAGAGAAGGAGCAAGCCTTTTCTCCAGCATCTCTGCCCGTCAGGCCCTGTTCAACCGGCAACTCCTTCTGACCATCTCGGCAAGAGACATCTTTGCCAGTTCATTCTACGAAGGTGAAACCCGGGGCGAAAACTTCTACACCTGGTCCCGCTTTGGCAGAAAAGGGCTCTCCTTCTCTTTAGGCTTGACCTACAACTTCAACAACTACAAACCCGAGCGCCGGCGCACCACCGAAGACCACGAAGAAGAAACCCCGATGTTTGAGTACTAACTGATAAATCGCAAAAACTTCATTTATATTCCGCAAAATTGACAGATTTCTTACATTGCTTGACAGGAAGGATTGATAGTTTAAGATATAAGAAAACATATACTAACAATGCCTTATAGACCCGTTAATCAAGATAAACAACAAGAAGAATTAGGGTTATTTGATTCAGAACCACATTGGGAAACAAAAGGCATCTTTTCAGACCATTATCTTAGAACAAGACTCCGTACAAGCAACCTGTTTCCGACAAAAGAACGGGTCGACCCTTTATATCAATTCTGCTTAAGTCTCTGGTATCAGCTTAGAACACCACTTTCAAAACAAAACGAGGCAGTAACCCGACAAGAACTGATCGATAAGGTTTTAGCAGCGCTGGGGTTCTCATTCTTGCCAAATCAAGCTTTGCCTGCTGGACCTGGGCGAAAACAAGAACCTGATTATTTGCTATACCCGGACGAGGCGACTAAAAGTGCGGTTATCGGCAAATCAAAGCCGGAACAATACGGTGCGGCGATTGCCATCTTAGAGGCAAAAAAAGTTAATCACCCCCTTGATGCGGTATCTAAAAAAGAGACGCCGGGTCGGTTTCCACACCAACAAATTCGGGATTATCTCCAGGCGGCTACCACTCAATCAGGACAAGCCTATTTCCGCTGGGCAATTCTTACTAATGGCAATCGCTGGCGGTTATATTGTCGAGAAGCGCCACCCGAGGCATATTTTGAACTGGATTTTGAGTTAGCGCTGCGCTCGGTTGATAATTTTGCCTTTTTTGTAGCACTATTCCAGCCATCAGTATTTATTCAGGATGCTGACGGATTATGCCCGCTGGACTACCTGCGGACAGAATCGCTGGAATATCAGATTGCATTGGAAGATGACCTACGAGAGCGTGTTTACAACATTCTTCTTGATTTAGCTAACGGGTTCTATCAGCTACCGAAAAATAATATTGGAAGTGAAGATTGTGATGAGTTATATGAGAATTGTTTAATTTTTCTTTATCGACTGCTGTTTATTCTTTATGCCGAAGGCCGGGGACTTCTACCGGCAAAGCCAAAACCGCATACCGGGTCAAACAAAAATTACCGGGAACGTTATAGTCTGCAAAGACTAATTCATCGTCTTCGCTCCCCTAACAAATATAACAGTGATGACTTTACCGACCTCTATGAAGAGTTACTAAAATTATTTCACCTGATTAATGGTAATAATCCAGCCCAAAACCGAGCCTGCAATGTTCCGCTCTACAACGGCGGGTTGTTTGATCCAAATAAATTCCCGAAATTAGAACAATGGCGGCTGGGTGAGAAAACACTGGCAGAGGTCCTGCGCGGGCTTATCTTCGCCAGATTGCCGTCTCGCCCCGGACAACAGGCGCAGATAGACTTTGGCGAAACAATTGATTATGCCGATTTGAATATTCGGCAGTTGGGTTCAATTTATGAAGGACTGTTAGAAAAGCGCCTTGCAGTATCAGGCAATAAAATAGTGTATATTGAAGATAAAGAAAAGCGGAGAAGCACCGGCTCTTATTACACGCCTGACTGTGTTGTCCGGTATATTGTGGAGAATGCACTGCAACCGCTATGCGACCGCATAGAAGTTAAACTCAGAGCAAGAGCGACAGAAGGGGCAGTTATCAAAGATGACTCATTTGCAAAGGATGTTCTCAAACTGAAAATACTTGACCCGGCGATGGGCAGCGGACACTTTCTTGTCCGGGCGACCGAATACCTTGCCGATAAGATTATTAATCACGATACCACCGCACTCAAAGTGGAATGCGTCCCGCCCGGAATATCCCACGCCGAGGCAGAACTGGCATACTGGCGCCGACAGGTAGTGGAACACTGCATCTATGGTGTGGATTTAAACCCCCTTGCCGTGGAATTAGCCAAACTGTCCTTATGGCTAACCTGCATTGATATAGACAAACCCTTAAATTTTCTTGACCATCACCTGGTTTGCGGAAACTCTCTCATCGGTGCGGAAATCGGCGATTTGGCTGGGTTGTCCAGCACCTCCGATACAATTAAAATGTCCTTGCCATTTGGCCCTGACCTTAAGGCGGCAATCGCCGATGCGGTTCTGGCACTTAAAGAAATAGAGATTACAGAGTCAGAAAATTTACAGGCGGTCAAAAGCAAGGAAATACTCTGGCAAAGGCAGGTAAGGGAAAAACTACTGCCATTCACAGAGGTGGCTGACATTTGGACCTACAACTGGTTTGATAAAATTCTTAATGAGGACGAATATCACCATTTAGCCAGCCTGATTATCGCCCAGCCTGACAGACGCTCAAAAGCAGGTAAAGAATTACGCCAGATTCTAACTCGTATAGAGAAAAAACTGAATGATGCCCGTAATAAGTATCGCTTCTTTCATTGGGAACTTGCATTTCCAGAAGTCTTCTTTGAATCTGATGGTTCTTCTCACCAACAACCGGGTTTTGATGCAGTAATCGGTAATCCCCCTTATGACATTTTTACCGAAGACTGCTATTTCAGCCGCTCACTTGCCGCTGGAACCGGGAACCTGTTTGGCCATTTCATAGCCAGAGCGCTGAAACTCACGAAACCAGGAGGCAGTTTCGGGTTTATCGTGCCATTGTCATTTTCCTGTGGTGCTGACTACGAAAAACTGCGACAGGCTTTATACCAGCGTTTTGGAAAACTGGTTGCCTCGCACTACTCTATCAGACCGGGAAAGATTTTTCCCGGCGTTGACCAGCGGGTTACCATTTTTATCGCTAACGAAGAACCCAGGGACGGGTGTTTAGTTTCATCCTCAAGATTATACCGGTTTCATCAGAAAAACCGGGACAAAGTGGTGTTAAATCCGGAAATGGGTAAAGTTGGCAGGTTGACTAAAGGATTTATACCCAGAGTAGCCAACCCGATTGGAGCCCGTATTTATGCCAAGTTCCGGTCAATTCCAACCACTATCGGCACATACGATGCTGACCCTGCCAAATCCCCTCCATCTGCCCGATGGTGGTATCATTCTGTCGGGCGATACTGGATAAAGGCTTACGACTTCCTCCCATTATTCCGGCGTGATGGCAAGC
>CAZPVT010000028.1:0-47078 GCA_964590395.1 uncultured bacterium | reverse complement strand
CAGAATGATGGCACAAGACACCTTGGACCGGTGGCACAGGATTTCAAAAACGCCTTCGGTATCGGCGAAAGTGATAAGGCAATCAATATGGCAGATGCGGACGGGGTGCTGTTTGCTGCAATCCAGGCGCTGTATGAGGAAAATCAGGAACTGAGGCAGGAGATTGAAGCCTTAAAAACCCAGATCCAGTTAAAGAGATGAACAGTTTGATTTCTGTTGCCGGTCCGTTGTTATTAAATCGGTGTTAACTTATGCCTGTGGACGAGGTAAAACCCAGGGTGCTTTTTTCCCGGTGTCTTGGTTTTGAAGCCTGTCGTTATAACGGGGAGATAATCCGGGATGAATTTGTGGAGATGTTTAAGGAGTATGTTGAGCCGGTTACGGTTTGTCCGGAGATGGCAATCGGTTTAGGTGTGCCGAGAGAGCCGATCAGAATTGTCTATCAGGGTGATGAGCGGAGATTGGTGCAGGTTACAACCGGCAGGGATTTAACTGTTGAGATGCTGGAGTTTGCCCGTGCTTTTCTCAGTCGACTGCCCCCGATAGATGGGATGGTGCTAAAGTCCCGTTCACCATCCTGCGGGACAAGGGATGTTAAATCGTATAATGAGGAGGGAAATCTCAGGCCGGCGGTCAAGCGGCAGGGTCTTTTCGGTGGGATTGCGATGGAGATGTTTCTGGACAGGCCGATTGAGGATGAGGGCAGACTGAAGAACTTTCTGATCCGGGAGAGTTTTCTTACCAGGGTTTTTGCTTTAGCCCGTTTTCGCCGGTTAAAGGAGGCGCCGACGATGGCAAAACTGGTGGCGTTCCATACTGAACACAAACTGCTTTTGATGGCTTATGATCAGCAGGCGCTATCGCGAATGGGTAGAGTTGTTGCCAATCTGGAGCATCGGCCATTAAATGAGATAGTTGCGGAGTATGAGGTAATGCTTTCCCGGGCACTGGCAAAGCCGCCGAAATATACTGCTGCGATCAATGTCCTTTTCCACGCACTGGGTTATTTTAAGGATAAACTTACGGCCACTGAGAAGGCATTTTTCTTAGATACGGTTGATGACTATCGCCGGGGCAGGTTGCCTTTGAGTGTGCCGGTAAGTTTGCTTTTTTCCTACATTGTTCGTTTTCAGGAGGATTATCTGGCACGTCAGCGGTTTTTTACTCCTTATCCTGATGGGTTACGGTTCATCAGCGATTCAGGTAAAGGGCGGTAGCACATTTTTTGGGTTGTGGATTACCGGGATTAAGGCGTGATATTGCTGGGGAGGGTATTGTCCGGTGTATCAAAAAGATTTTCTTGGCAGTTGTTGAATGTTATGTTATAAGAGTCACAAAATCACAGATCAAAAAAGGGGTGGTATATGGATGATGAAATTAGAAAGACAAAGCGTGAGGATAATGAGGTTATCTCATCTGGAGTGCCTGGCGATGCTAAAACTGAGAGGGATGAGCAGTCGGTAATCAAATCCGGTGTGGTTGGGGCGACGACATCCGCCTCCCGGATTATCTCCGCAGGGATTATAGGTGCTCTTGGTGCAGAGATAATCTTGAATGGTAAAAATTATAAAATTTTGAAATCTGTTTCTTCTACTACAGGTGAGGCTGAGGTCTATTTAGTAACAAAAGAGGAGAAGAAATTCATACTTAAATATTACTACCCCCAATTTACACCCAAGGACACCGTTTTACAGAAACTGAAGGGGATAAGACATGAGGATATAATAGACTTGATTGATTATGGTTATTATCAAAACCGTTTCTTTGAGATTCTTGAGTATGCGGAGGGTGGGTCACTTTTGGAGATGAACCCGGACGGCACTTATAAATATATTCCGATAAAGGAGATGGCGAAAATAAAACAGATAGTTAAAGAGGTTGTGAATGCCATCAAGTTCTGTCATGATAACGGCATAATTCATCGTGATATTAAACCCGGGAATATCTTCTTTGCTAAACCTGATGGCACAGATATTCAGATTGGCGATTTTGGCATCTCTTCCGCGCTGGATGAAGGTCTGTCTAAACGTTTGACCGGACAGGCGAGAACCGAGATATACGCAGCGCCGGAACTGTATCAGGCGCTAGGCGGAAAAACGGTTGTTGGTAAAGAGATTGACTGTTATGCACTGGGGATAACGCTGATTCATATCTGGAGTGGTGAGGAGCCATTTAAAGATTTAAGTCCTTATGCGATAATGAAGGTAAAATGTGCTGGCAGGGTTTATATTCCCGGGGATATACCCAGGGAATTGGAGACATTAATAAAGGGTTTAATAACGGTTGAGCCTTCAAAACGGTGGGGTTATGAAGAAATTCAGAAGTGGCTAAAAGGCGAGTATGTTTCGGTTTATTATAAAACAATGGAGTTGGAGTATGAGCCATTTCCTTTTGGCGTTGTGGGGGGAGAGCAGGTGTTTGCCAATAATCCAGCGGAACTTGCTGATTTAATATTAAAGTATCCGGAGATTGGTAAAAAGCATTTGTATAAGAGAAGGGTTCAGCAATGGCTGGAGGAGGCAAACGACCCGGTTTTTACCCAGATAGAGAAGATCGTGGAGGATGAGTATCCTGCGGATGAGGATGTGGGATTGATAAAATCAGTTTATGTTTTAGACCCGATACGGAGTTATAAAACCTTTGCTGGTGTAGAGTGTAGAACTGCCGAAGAGATTGGAGATGCGATTGAAAAAGAGGCGGTATATTATAGTAAATATCTCACTCAGAAAAAGAATGCGGATTTATTTCTTTATTTAGAGGCGCGTGGTGCCGAGGATGTGGCAAATGCCTTCCGAAAATATGCTCAGGCATACAAACCGGAACGGGCACTCAATATGATGATTCTTGACTTACAGGCAGATGCCCAGGGATTAAAAAGGTTTAAAATTGGTAATTATATTTTTTATAAACCGGAGGATTTATTAACTGCGGATGAGACGATAAAAAAGAAATTGGTTAAAGAGTTGCTTAATCCTGATTCCAAATTGTCCATCTTTCTTGAAGGTTTTCCTAAGTTAAAAGTTAATATTGATAACTGGCGAAAACTGAGTAGATACGATATAGTAACTTTATCTTATGCCTTTGAGAAAGGAAGTCCGTTTCATTTCTTTAATGATTTGGCATTTACCATAGATGATTTCAAATGTCTTTTTGAAAAATACATTTTGGACGAGAGCAGAATTAATGAGATGTTGACGCCTGGTTCTTCTTTCGTAAATAATGCTGATTGCTGGCTACAGAACTATCAGAATATAAATTATTTCAGAATTATTGATAGCTACTTAAAAACTAAGGTGCCGAATATAAACCGAAGAGTGTTTTCTGCCTTGCTTGATTATACGATAAAGACAAACGGGTTTGATGTGAATTATTATTGGGATACATTAAAACCGATGATTGAGAAGGTCGGTTATCTATTGAAGAAGACACTTTTACTGCCGCAAATAATCTTTTAGAAAAATATAAAGAGCGCTTGCAAGATGATTACCAGACTAAATTGAAGAAATTGTCCGATAACATAGAAAAAATAGAAGAAGAACTTAAGGGCATCCGTTCTTCTAAATACCCTTACATTTATAAGACTTATGAAAAATGTAAAAGGAAAAAAACGGATGCGGAATCTTTCTGGGATATAAATCAGTCAGAAAAGGTCAAATTTACTCTAATTCTGCTTCAAGAAGCAATATATGACGCAAAGAATATTGTATCGGAAATAGCAAAAGTAAAACGAGATATAGCAGAGACAAAAGCAGCGAAGAAGGGAATAATAAAAGAATTATTAGAACAACCTCTGAGATTTGTAGAAAATTTAGTAGAAGAATTAAAAGAAGAAAAATATGAAGGATTAGTAATGGCTATATGTTCGACACTGGTTTTAGGGTCATTTATTGGGGGGATTGCTATTGCCAAATGGTACGGGCTTTTAATTGGGGTAGGAGCAAGTCTTATATTAACTTGGGTGTATAAATCCTTATATCCAGAGAGAGGAGGAGGAAGTATCTTCTTTTTTATTTACATATCCGCATTTAAAATACTCTGTGTTGGATTGATTAGTACCCTTCTCTTTGGTGGGGTATGGTGTATATCTTCTGGTTTTAAAAGTTATAATTTTAGTAAAGGGGCAACAATTGGTTTTATTGTAGGAATAATTGGCGGTATTATTTGGGTTTGGTTTATAGAACATAAGGAATACTGGGATATATGGTAATTTCCTGTTTGAAATGCAATAGAGATAATCGGGATATTGCCAGATATTGTAAATACTGTGGTGCCAAAATATCTACCCTTTCTTTTCAGTTAGAAGAGTTGGTTGGTTTAGAAGAGATAAAAGAGCAGATTCAAAAGATTACTGAAGTTGCCAGGGCGATGGAGCAAAAACGGAAGGCAGGTAAGCGGGTTCCGAAGGTGAATATGCATACGATTATCATTGGGAATACCGGAACCGGGAAAAGTCGGATTGGCGAGATATTGGCTCATATTTTTTATAAGTATGGCATTACCACAAAAGAGGATATGGTAATGGTTGATGCAGTTGATTATGCCAAATTTGCCAAGGATTTTGAACAGAATTATCAGAAAGCAAAAGGTGGTATTCTCTTTATTGACAATGTTCAGAAATTAGTGCCCGCTGGCTATTCCGGAGAAATAAATCCTTTAGACAAACTGTTTTGTGAAATGGAGAAGTCCGGATATGACCCGATTGTCATTCTTGCTGGTCTTCCCAAAGGGTTGAATGAATATCTCAATGAAGATCCTAATATCAAAAGTCGTTTTAAATACATATTTGAATTACCTGACCTAAATGCGGAACGATTATTTCAGATTACCGAGAACCAGTTTAAAAAATATAATTTTACCCTTAGCGAAGATGCGAAAGTGAAATTAGAGAAATTATTCAGACACATTGTAAAGACAAAAGATGAGTCATTCAGTAATGCCCGAGTGGCAATAAAGCAAGCGGAGGAGATTTTGAAAAATTATTATATCCGGGTTTCAGCCGGGTCTAATGATGACTCAATTATAATACTAGAAGATATTAAGGAAAAAATTCCGGAAGAAAAGACCGCTGAGCAAATTCTTGGAGAACTCAATTCCTTAGTTGGTATGGAGAACATAAAAACTGAAGTTAGAAATTTGATAAATACGATAAAGATTCAGAAAGAACGGGCAGAAGAGTTAGGTGAGACTTATAAACTTGGCATCCACATTGTGATGACCGGAAATCCTGGGACTGGTAAAACTACCGTAGCAAGAAAACTGGGTGAGATATTCCAGGCGATAGGGTTATTAGATAGAGGACATCTGGTTGAAGTTGATCGCAGTAAGATAGTTGCTCAATATGTAGGGCAGACTGCTCCTCAGGTGAATAAACTTTGTGATAGTGCGATGGGAGGGATTTTATTTATTGATGAGGCATACACCCTAGCTCCAGAAAATGTGATTGATTCTTTTGGTAAAGAGGCGATTGATACTTTATTGAAAAGGATGGAGGATGATAGGGGTAAATTTATTGTAATTGTTGCCGGTTATCCAAAGGAGATGGAGAATTTTCTCAATGCCAACCCAGGACTCCGTTCCCGTTATACCACTTATTTTCATTTTGATGATTACACCCCGGATGAATTACTGGCGATATTCAAGATGATGGCAAAATCAAACAGGTATGAGATTGAGCCAAAGGCAGAAGAGACATTAAAAAGAATATTTATTATGAAGTATGAACGCCGCGACAAGAATTTTGCCAACGGTAGAGAAGTGAGGAATCTGTTTGATGAATGTATTAAAATGCAAGCCAATCGGCTTTCTTCTATGAGTAATTATGACAAGAAAGAGTTGTCAATTATCAGAGAGGAAGACATACCATCCAAGTATAAGGTAGAAAAAGAAATAAGTATAGAAGATGTGCTTAAGAGATTGGAGTCCCTTATTGGACTGGAGGCGGTAAAAAGAGAGGTAAAAAGTTTAATAAACTATCTCCAGGTTGAAAAAGCCCGTTCTACTCTTGGCGTTAAAGAGACAATTTTGAATCTACACTTTGTATTTCGTGGAAACCCGGGAACAGGTAAGACTACAGTGGCAAGAATCCTTGCCGATGTTTTTAAGGCAATGGGGCTTCTCTCAAAAGGGCATCTTGTTGAGGTTGACAGGTCAGGGTTAGTGGCTGAATATGTTGGTCAGACCGCACCCAGGACAAACCGGGTTATTGATAGTGCGATGGGCGGAATTTTATTTATTGATGAAGCCTACACTCTGGCACCAAAAGGTATGGGAGCCGATTATGGCAAAGAGGCAATTGATACATTGCTGAAGCGAATGGAAGATGATCGGGGTAAATTTATTGTGATTGTTACCGGTTATCCAGAACCAATGGAAGATTTTTTAAATGCCAATCCCGGTCTTAAATCAAGATTTACCAAATACATTGATTTTGAGGACTACAAACCAGAAGAGTTAAAGGCGATATTTAAATTAATGGCAAAAAACAAAGGGATGGTTCTTGGAGAAGGAGTTGAAGAATTTTTGACGAATTTATTTGAAGATATTTATAAAAAACGGGATAAAAATTTTGCAAATGGCAGAACAGTCCGGAATATCTTTGAAATGGTATTGCAGAATCAGTCAAATAGAATTGCTGAGATGATGGCTAAGGGAGAGATAAAGCCAGAAATATTGAATACAATTACAATTGAAGATTTTAAAACGATAAACCTATAAGGAGGTTGGCTATAGATTTAGATTTAAATGAAGTATTGATTGACGCAGCAAAAGAGGGTAATATGCTGGTGCTCAAAGCGGCATTAGAAAAAGGTGCGGATGTGAATGCAAAAGATAATGATGGTTGGACTGCTTTAATGTGGGCAAAGAGGAATGGGCATGCAGAGATTGTAAATTTTCTTATTGCAAATGGGGCAATAGAATATGAAGTTCCTGAGGAAGAGGCTCCCGCAGAATCACTATTTCGTGTTTCCGTTAACAATAAGTGGGGGTATATAAACAAAAGGGGAGAGAATGTTATTAATCCCCAGTTTGATTATGTTCGGTCCTTTTCCGAAGGTTTGGCACCGGTAGAGATTGGCGGCAAATGGGGTTATATTGATAAGAGTGGAGACTATATCTGGAAACCTACGTGTTAGGCGAGCGATGATATTATGAACTGTCCTTATTGCAAGGTTAATATTGATGATGATTCATTATATTGTGACCAGTGCGGGCAGGAGATTTTAATCTGCCCAAAGTGCAATAAACCAGGCAAAGGCAAGGTCTGCACCCACGACGGAACACCGCTAATACCGATGAAAGTTAGGATTGCGGTTTCTTCGGATAAAAGGAAATTACATCTGATAAATAAAACACTTGGGTTAGATATTGTGATAGATAAAGATGTTTTGATTGGCAGGGTTGAGGGTGATTTTGTCTATATATTTGGTAAATATCCCCAGGTTTCTGGCAGACACCTTCGGATAAGTTTTGCCCCCCAGAAAGGCTGGGTTGCTACCGATTTGGGTTCAACTAATGGCACTAAATATAATAATGTGCCTTTAATCCAGAACCAGCCTCAGGTTCTTGCTGACAAATCCTATCTTCAGATTGCCAATATTGAGTTCTTTGTACAACTGGAAAGTCCAGAGCAAATGAGTAAAACCGGAACCGGAACCATAAGAATATAAAAAAATGAGACTTAAAATCTGGGCAATGAGTGATAAAGGTTGTGTTCGGGAAAATAACGAGGATATGGCAGTGATCGGCGACGATATTTTTCGGGATAATTCTCGGAAAATAGAAATTGATTTGGCTAAAAATCAGAAGTTATTTATTGCTATTGCCGACGGTATGGGTGGTCATAATGCGGGAGAGGTGGCAAGTAGAATGGCATTGGAAAAGATGGCAGGAAAGCTTGCATCTCTGGAAGAAAATTTGGACGAAGGACAGATTACGGAAAAGATAAAAGATTGGGTAAAGGAGATTCACCAGGAAATTATAAATGAGGGAATAAAGGATATAAACAAAAGGGGAATGGGGTCAACATTGATAGGGGTATTATTTTACGAAGGGAAGGTTTATTATCTTAATATTGGAGACAGCCGGCTTTACCGTTATCGCCGGGGTAATCTTATTCAAATCTCTAAAGACCATTCGTTGCGAGAAGCAACCGGTGATAAAAATGTGGCAGCAAATGTTATTTTGAACTCCTTAGGTGGCCGTGAGCGAATCTTTGTTGATTTTGCACCGGTCGGCGGAAAAATTCTTGACGGCGATTTGCTACTATTATGCAGTGATGGATTATCAGATATGTTGACCGATGACGAGATAGAGGATATTTTGAATAACGAAAAGGAAAATCCGGTTAGTAAACTTCTCGACGAGGCAAAGAACGGAGGCGGTAAGGACAATATTACGATAGTTTTAATTCAGATAAATGAAGAGATATCTCAAATCGAGGGGTAAATAGATAGGAGGTGATGGTGTTTTGGCAAAAGGAAGAAGATAAAAGCCGATGGTCAGAAATTGCCAGAGATTGCTTGGCGGTTGGCACCATCGTTAAAATTATATGGGATTGGCACTTACCCGATACAGTTGCTTTTCCGCTTTTGTTCGGTATGATGTTTACATCACTTTTTGGTATAACTCGTGATCTTATTGCTATTTTGGCATTTCTCATTTTTGTTGCCTTTTTTACAATATCTTATCCAGCCCAGGGTGCTGTCTTAATTATAGCCTTTATACTTTACACTGTTGTGGTTAAAATTTTTAGAAGAAGATATTTTTAGGAAGAGTTATTATGGAATACCTAGAAAAAAGGAAAGAAGCGAAGAAACATCTCCCTTTAGAAGAGGAAAAAGAAGGTAAAGAGTGTCCCAACTGCCATTCTATAAATGAAACCGATGCCCAGTTTTGTGCTGAATGTGGCTATGATTTTTCTGGTGAGAGAAAATGTCCAAGGTGTGGAGCAAAAGTGCTTCCCAATGCGGATATTTGTGAAGTTTGTGGTGAGTGGTTATTAGAGGGTAAGTGTAAATTCTGTGGCGCAGATCTGGAAGAGGGGGCAACATATTGCGCCGAGTGTGGCAATCCAGTAGCCGGTATCGTGTGTTCCACTTGTGGCAAATTAAGTTACTTTGATTTTTGTAAATATTGTAACACACCCCTGACCGCAACTGCCCGGAAGATGATTGAACGAGTTAAAAAATTTCCTGACGAAAAGATAGAGAAATTCTCTTCTAAGCAGGAGGCAAGGGCATATTTTATGGCGCAAAAATTTCTTGTGGCTGGTCAGGAAGGAAAGATTGATAAACAGGAGAGAAAGGGCGAGTTTTTAAAATTGAAGGAGTATCTTGATAAAGTGGAAAGGGGCGAAAAAAAGAAAAGCGTTTGTTCCCCACTGTTTTCAGAAAGGCAAAAACAGAATATTTTATCAGCCGGAAAGGTTGCAGAGAAGGAAATAGAAAGGCAGCAGGAGGAGGAAAGGAGAAGGCAGGAGGAGGAAAGGAGGAAAAGGTTTGAAGGTTGGCATTGCAATGCCTATAATGCATTTCATCCTGGAGGACCGTGTGAATGTGCTGATCCATCTAAGGGGGGGCACTGGGAAAGTTACGAAGATTATTTAAAGGACTCTTAAAATAGGTGACTTTTGGCGAGGGTTTGCAAATGGAGAGGAGTTTTAGGTGGGTGTTAGCCTGTATTGTAAAGGATAATTGTAGTTATCCGAAGAGAGCGGATCAGAGGCTTCTCTTGACAGGGAGAAATCATATTATAGTGTGTGGATCCAGGACTATAAACAGCAAGGAGGTAAAAATGGTAAAGTGTAACGGTTGCGGAAGCACGGAAAAGTCCGGGAAGATTTTCTACCAGTGCAGTGCGTGTGGACGTTGGTGGTGCAGTTCCTGTGGTTACGCAGGGAAGAAATGCATATGTGGTCGCGGCTATCTTAAGGAACCATAGTTCCATAAGGCGCAGACATTGTGATGAAAGGATTTCTTCCAACTAGGTTTAATTTAAGTTTAGACAAAAATCTTAGTTAGATAGAAAGGAGGTGATAAAGATGGCTAAATGTCTATTCTCCTGGATTTCTGTAACAAAATCACCAGGATGTTTAGGTTCTTTGTTCGGTCAAAAGGAGGTGGCGGTCTGGGAGCCACAACCTTGCATGGGACCAAATTGCCAATTGTGGGATGCTCAACAGAATAACTGCGGATTGATTACAAAGAAAGCGTAAGGTCGTAGAGGTTTTGACGACATCGCAGGATTAAAAATTAAATATCAATGTGAAGCGATTTTTGATATTCTTACTACATTTATACCAAAAATATTTTTCTTTTTTGTTCAGAGGTGCTTGTATCTACGAGCCTTCTTGCTCGCAATATGCTGTTGAAGTTATACAAAAATATGGTGTAACGAAGGGTATCTTGAAGGTTGTTAACCGTCTCCTGCGATGCCGTCGTCCTTTTGAGGGAGGATATGACCCTCCCTAAATTAAAAAGAGCTTAAGACATCCGATAAAGTGCGATCCCATCTAACGAAGGTTGAGTGTTCTATCTAAAGAAAAAGGGCTATAGGGACGGAAAAAGGGGTAGTCTTGATGCGCATCGGTTATCCGTGTATTAATCTGATCTTAAAGTGCCGGGGGACTAAAACCTTCCGGTTGCGTAATTATTCGCGGGAGCGAATGCGGGAGACAGTGGCAAATAATCTTGCCTGCCTTGAGAAAACAATTGAGTGGAATCGGCTGCACCGGATCGGTTTTTTCCGGATAAGTTCAGATTTGATTCCGTTCGCTTCACATCCGATCTGTTCTTACCCCTGGGCAAGGGTTTTTGCACCAGTTTTTCGGAAAATTGGCAGGCAGATCAAACAGGCACGGATGCGGATCTCAATGCATCCGGACCAGTTTATATTGCTGAATGCGCAGGAGGAGCGGATTGTTCAGAATTCAATCCGGGAGCTTGAGTATCACTGCCGGGTGCTGGATTTGCTTGGTCTGCCTCGAAGCGCAAAGATCCAGATTCATGCCGGCGGACTTTATGGTGATAAAAAGAAAAGTATTGAGCGTTTCGTTAGGGTTTACCGGCAACTGCCGGAAAGGGTGCGCGGCCGGCTGGTGGTTGAGAATGACGATCGGTTTTACAATGTGTCAGACTGTCTGGAGATAAGCGCCCAGACCGGTATGCCGGTGCTGTTTGATTCGTTCCATCACGAGGTTAATCCCAATGGTGATGACCTGCGGACCGCGTTTAGTCGATGCGCAGCAACCTGGCGCCGGCGTGACGGTGTGCCGATGGTGGATTACAGTTCTCAGGCACCAGTGGGTAGACCGGGCGCCCATACCCAGCATATTGACCCTGAGCATTTTGAGCGGTTCATTCAGGCGCTTGCCGGGTATGATTTTGATCTGATGCTGGAGATTAAAGACAAAGAGAGAAGTGCACTGGTAGCGCTTGAGTTCCTGGTAAAATAGAGGTCATCATTTTGCCGCCGAGGGTTGAAGAAATAGGCCCTGCGGTTTGAACCTTTGCGGTGAGCTTTTGGATTTACTGGCTACTTTTGACACTTGTTACGACTAAGGTATAATTTACATTCAGATTTTGATTAAAATGGAGGTCTAATGGCGGAAGTTTTGGAAATCAGGTGGCACGGTCGCGGCGGTCAGGGAGCAAAGACCGCGGCGTTGCTTTTTGGCGAAGCGGCACTGGAAACCGGTAAGTATATTCAGTCCTTTCCTGAATACGGTCCAGAACGAATGGGTGCGCCGGTTGCCGCATTTAACCGGCTTTCAGATAAGCCGATCTGGAGCCATTCTGGAATTAAAAATCCGGATATTGTGGTGGTACTTGACCCGTCGTTGATTGAGGTGGCGAATGCCACTGAGGGATTGAAACCGGATGGGATACTTTTGATAAATACTCAGGAGAGTCCAGAGGCGGTGAGGCAAAGGCTGGGTTTGCCGGTAACTATTCGGGTTTACACAGTTGATGCTTCAACGATCGCCCTGGAAACAGTTGGCAGGGATGTACCCAATACCCCGATGCTAGGTGCGCTGGCAAGGGTGAGCGGGGTGCTGGATCTGGAGCCGATGATTGAGGCGATCCGGTCGAAGTTGGCGGCGAAGTTCCGGAGCCGGGAGAAACTGGTTGAGGCGAATTTACAGAGTATCCGGCGTGCTTATCAAGAGGTTAAGGGGTAAAGGAGGGACGATGGCTAAGAAATTGAAAGGCTGGCAGGAGTTGCCATGCGGAGCGATAATTGACGATATGGATGCGGTTAAGGAGAATAAAACCGGTGCCTGGCGGAGTATGCGTCCGGTGTGGAATAAAGAGAAATGCCGGCAGTGTCTATTGTGCTGGATATACTGTCCGGATAGTGCAATTCTGGTCGTAGACGGTAAGGTGGTTGGAATTGATTATGACTACTGCAAGGGTTGCGGTAATTGTGCCAGCATCTGTCCCGCAAAGGCAATTGATATGGAAAAGGAGCAAAAATGATTCTGGCTAAGACCGGTAATGAGGCGTTTGCCTATGCGATGAAGCAGATCAACCCGGATGTGGTTGCGGCGTATCCGATAACACCGTCAACCGAGATTGTGCAACTTTTTTCTAATTATGTGGCAGATGGAGAGGTGGACACCGAATTTGTGGCGGTGGAGAGTGAGCATTCGGCGATGGCCGCCTGTATCGGTGCAGCGGCTTGTGGACGGCGGGTGATGACCGCAACCGCTTCGCAGGGGCTTGCGCTGATGCATGAGATGCTGTTTGTTGCCTCTGGTTTAAGGCTGCCGATCGTAATGGCGGTTGCCTCCCGTTCGCTTTCTTCGCCTTTGAATATTCATGGTGACCATTCTGATTCAATCGCTTCGCGGGATTCAGGCTGGATGCAGTTTTTCTGCGAGACGGTGCAGGAGGGTTATGATACTCTGATCCAGGCGGTGAAGATGGCAGAACGGGCATATCTGCCGGCAATTGTGGCGATTGACGGTTTCATCCTTTCCCACTGTCAGGAGCGGATTGAGACTCTGGCTGACCAAGAGGTCAGGGATTTTCTCGGGCAACTGAAACCAAATTACAATCTGCTGGACTGGCGGAATCCAATTCTGGCTGGTCCGGCAACTTTGCAGGACTACTACTTCGAGTTCAAGCGGAGTCAGATTGAGGGTATGAACCGGGCATTGCCGATCATTGAGGAGGTTCAGGCAGAGTTTGGACACCGCTTTGGCAGGTATTATGCGGTGCTGGAGGAGTTCCGGTGTGAAGATGCGGAGGTGGTGCTTTTGGTGATAGGTTCGGCGTGCGGTAACTGTCGGATAGCGGTTGAGCAGTTGCGATCAAAGGGAAGGAAGGTTGGGCTGGTGAAGCTGAAGGTTTTCAGACCTATGGTTCACAGTTTACTTAAAAAATGTCTGCGTCGATTCAAAAGGATCGGGGTGCTGGACCGGGTGGATGCGGTGAATTCTTACGGCGGACCACTGTTTACCGAGATAACCTCGGTGCTGTATGACCTGTCAGAAAGGCCAGAGGTTTTCTCTTATGTTTATGGCCTGGGGGGTAGAGAGTTTACACCCGAGGATGCGATGGGGGTTTATGAGCAGGTGATGAGCGGTAAAAAGGATGAACTGGTAACTTATATAGGGGTGAGGTGATTATGTTGAAACTTCAGGACCTGGCAAAAAATCAGGAACTTTTCTCTCATGGTCATCGTGCCTGCGCAGGTTGTGGTGAGGCGCTGGCGGTTCGGCAGATTCTTTTGGCTGCCCAGCCCAGAAAGGTGGTAACCACGATGGCAACGGGTTGTTTGGAGATTTTTTCATCTATCTACCCACACAGCGCCTGGCAGGTGTCGATGATTCATACCGCTTTTGAGACTGCGGCTTCAACCGCAGCAGGTGTTGAGGCGGCATACCGTTTTGTTAAAAAGAAGGGGTTGGTTGATGATGATATCAGAATTATCGCATTTGCAGGTGATGGCGGGACATATGATATCGGATTACAGGCGCTTTCCGGTGCGCTGGAACGAAGGCACCGGTTTTTGTATGTCTGCACAAACAACGAGGCGTATATGAATACTGGGATTCAGCGTTCATCCGCAACGCCTTACGGTGCAGATACCACCACTTCACCGGCAGGCAGAGTTTTACCCGGTAAGGTTCAGCACCGGAAGAACATAATGGAGATCGTGATCGCCCATGATGTTGCTTATGCGGCGCAGACCACTGTCTATTTCTGGCGTGATTTAGCAAGTAAAGTTCAGAAGGCGCTGGATGCGCCAGGTCCGAGTTTCCTTAATGTTCTGGTGCCCTGTCCTCTGGGCTGGCGTCATCTGCCTAGTGAAACAGTGAGGCTCTCACGACTGGCGGTTGAGACCTGTTACTGGCCACTTTATGAGTTTGAGAACAATCGTTACCGGATCAATTATCAGCCGACCAAGAAACTACCGGTTGAGGAGTTTCTGAAATTACAGGGCAGGTTTAACCATCTTTTTGGCTCGGAACAGGGGGCACAGGTGATTGCGGAGTTACAGCGGTATGTGGATGAGCAATGGGAGTTATTACAGAAAAAGCAGGCGTTGAGTGCGGACATTGACAAATAATTATTATTACTATAAAATTGTTATATGGCTGAGGCGCGGTCGGTAACTGGTAATCGGTTTTATGTCCGGGCGGTTGCTGAACAGCCGGTTTGGCAGATTTTTCCCCCGGGTAAACGGCCAGCAGAGAAAAGTGGTGTTGATGTTGCCCTGTTGGTACATCGCTGTCCAGACTTTCTCAATCTGTTTGAAAAAGGGTTAGCACCTTTTCGGGTGGTGGTGCCGATTGCCGAATATTTCGGACTTAGTTCGCCAGTATTGATAGCAGTACAGGAATCAGGAGAGATAAGGATTATCGGCTGTCCAGAGCAGGAGAGTGTCGATGCCTATACTACACTGGTTGCTGATATCCTGGCGCTGAGCGCAAAGGTCTGGCGGATGGGTTATGAACAGTTCTCCAATATGATTGCGGAGTTGGCGGGAAGTGCGTTGGAAGAACTGATGTTAGAACGCAGTAGCGCCAGTTGGGATTATGAGGTGTTTCAGCCCGCAATAACTACCTTTCTCCAGCGGGGCAGGTTTCCGGTTTTAATCGTTACTGACACTCCCCAGGGCGATATCCAAGAGGTGATAAACTACTTAAATGGAATGAACATCAGTACCGGAGTGGTAACCTATTCGCTCTGGCAAAGTGGGGGGATTCTGGTTATTGAGCCGGTTTCCTCAGTATTAACCGAGGTAAGGACCGTTTCACCAGTCCAGCCAGTACAAACACCTTCCCCGGTATATCAACCGGTTGTCCAGAGTTTGGTAGTCGAAGAAGTTGAAGAGGAAAAGACCGCGGTGCAGACCGCGCCGGTAGATGAGATAGTGGAGCCGTCACAGCCACAACCCGATTTTGATATTCCTGCGGGTGCGATGCCTACTGAACCGGCAAAGAAGGTTGCCAAACCCCTTTCCCCCGGTTCAAAACCTGGGGTAATGGCGGGGAAAAGGCCCCCACCGAAACCGAAAAACGAAGGGGAGGGTGGGGAATGAGATTCTGCTGTGTTAGAGCAAAAGGAGCAACCGCGGGGTGGCTGGAGGTTAATCTGGAGCGGCGATCAATTAAAGATAAAGCGGATGAGCGTCCGACGTTGGAACTGGTAGAACTTTTACAGCAGGCACCGGAGTTTGTTGGTTATGGCGACGAACTGGAGGCGCTTCCCCGAGTGCTTGCACCGCTGCCCAATTCCCATTCCGGACGGGTATTTATTGCGGTGGATGAGTTGGGAAAAATTGTCATCGTGGGCTGTCCGGATCAATCCAGTGAAGATGGCATCAGCACAATGGTGGGGGATCTGCTTGGTGCTTCAGGCAGGCTCTGGCATCAGTCTTTTAAGACGCTGGCAGAGATGTTCGGGGACCGGAGTGGAAAAAATCTGATTGAGCGAATCAAAAGCCGGGTTGACAATTTTGCCCAGGAGCAATGGGGCAATAATGTCCAGAAATATTTGAAAGAGGGTAAGTTTCCAGTGGTCATTGTCGTTGAGCGGTGGGATGAGACAGTGAACCAGATGATGGAATATCTAAAACAGATGAATCTGAATACTCGTCTTATCACCTTTAATTTTACTGAACTGGATGGTCTGGAGATTGTGATGCCGATGGTGGTTGGTGCCGAACCCAAAGAGGAGGTTGTAAAGCCACCAGCAACGCCTTATCTTGAATACACACCAAAGGTGTCGTCACTGAGCAAGGAGGAGTCCAAGCCTCAGCGGAGTTATGAGTCATTTCCCCAAGAGGGGACAAGCCGTCAGCAGCAGGTAATACTGGAAAGGCTGGTTTATATCGATGATATTGGTCTTATCCGCCGGGGGTTTGAGTTTTTTACTCCAAGAGCACTTGAGCGTCCAGAAGCAGAAGGGACGATTGTCGTCGCAGTTGATAGTACCCGCTGGCCATTTCCCAAGCCCAATGAGGTGATCGTGGTGGTCAGGACAACCCGGGAGCACCTGGCAGGATTTTTGCGGATGAAGCAGGAGGAGGTCGAGGATTTTCTCAAACAGTTGCCCCGGGAGGAGAAAAAGGGCTATCGTGGGGTTTTACTGCTTTATGTCCGTAATGTTTACGAGGCAAATCAGTTAGTAAATGAGTTAAAGGCATTGAAAGAGGTTTCCCAGACCGGGGTAAGGTGAAACCTCGTCTGCTGCTTCACATCTGCTGTGCCCCCTGTGCAACCGTGGTAATTAAGCGACTCAGGTCTGAATATGAGCTAACCGGTTTTTTCTACAATCCGAATATTTTTCCTGGGGAGGAGTATCAAAAGCGGTTGCTTGGGGTTGAGATTTTAATGCAAAACTGGCAGTTCGGGTTGATCATCGGTAATTATGATCACCAAAGGTTTTTAGCAGCGGCGAAGGATCCGGGTGATGAACCAGAAGGTGGAAGACGGTGTGAGATTTGTTATCGGCTGCGCTTGTCCGAAACAGTGGTTAAGGCAAAGGAGTTAGGGTACCAGGTGGTGGCTTCAACCTTGACGGTCGGTCCGAACAAAAAGGCAGTAGTAATTAATCGGCTCGGCAGTGAGTTGGCGTTACGGTTTGGTATTGAGTTCTTAAGTGCGGACTGGAAAAAGCAGGAGGGATTTAAGGAGAGTGTGGTACTCTCCCGGTCTTTGGGGCTTTATCGCCAGCACTATTGCGGTTGCGAATTTTCTCTATTGAGATTGCCACCTGCCTTTGGTAGAACGCGATGATTGTCTTCTTCTTTGTCATTCCGAGTCCGTAAGGGCGAAGGAATCTATGTCCGTGTAATTCCACTTTCTCGCATAGAGATTGCCACGGGCTTACACCCCCGCAATGGCAGGGAAAGAAAAGGTAGAACGCTCAATTAAAATAAACGGGCGCTGCCGATAGTAGCAGGCGCCCGTGATTGGTTATGACTGGGTTATTTTGTCAAAACCAGTTTGATTTGTGTCTGGTGCTCAGCGGTTTTGAACCGGCAGAAGTAGATTCCCGGTGGCGCCAGTTTACCTGAAAAATCCTTGGTGTCCCAGGTGATAATCCCATTACCGTTCAAAGTGCGAATCAGTCTACCGGCTTGGTCATAGATCTCAATCGTTGTCAGAGTGCCGGAAAGATTGGTGTGGAAGCGAACCTGCTTTTTTGCCGGGTTGGGGAAAACCGATTGAGAGTAAAGATGATTTTTCTGTGGGGGCTGCTCGCTGATTGCGGTTGGTCCAGCAGTGGTGTATTTGATCGCTCTGCCCGGGGTGATTGGTGCACTGCCGTTGTGATAACGGTTGTCAAACAGGCACTGGATCGCGATGCTCTGGGTTGGGTCCTGGATACCTACGGTACTTGAGGAGTAATAGTTGGTAGTGAGATACTGGACGATGATCTGATTATCGCCGGTTGGCGTTGGAATGGTCGGGTCGTAGATGATTATTTCAAACTTCTCCCACTGGGAGACGCCGAGATAGTAAACCGAGTCCCATTCCACGATGAAACGATGGTTTGGTTCGTCGTAGTAATACCAGACACCATTGCCTGAGGGCGGGTAGAGATCATCCCAGTTGGCGCAGACTACGCCGGGCAGGGTGGTTGTCGGTAGTGCGGTGTTGTAGTAGGCGGTGACGCTGGTGTACCCGGGAGCAACCCAGCCATTGGAGTTGATAGAAATCTGATTGTAGATAGTGCCGTAGAACTGCCAGTTGAAGGGCAAATCCAGTGTAACCGTCTGGTCGTCACTAAGGGAAAGTTGCGTGCCCAAGTTGTTGATTTCAATCCAAGAGAAGAGCGGATGCTGGGGATAAAGGGAGTCAACATCATCGTATGCCCAGTAAAGCGGTGGCTGGCGTGGGCCATCCGGAATTGGGTCGGTCTGGACAATTTCACCTACGGTGAGCCGGAAATAGATTGTGTCACGATAGTTGTGGCCATTGATAAGAAGCATCAGTAGCACTTGAGTTTCTTTAGGTATCGTTGGGTCCGCGAAGATCACCAGCGGGTCGTCAGAGTTAGTGCGGGTCGCACCCGCAGGGATTGAACCGTAGTGAGCGGTCGAGTCGGTGATCTGGAGACGCGGATCGGTGGAACGCAGTAAGGTATTGACATTATTAACGCCCTCATTGCCAATGTTGCGCAGGGCAATGAGCAGTTGGGCGGTTTCACCGGGGTCAAGCCGGCTGTTGCCGTTACCGCCCGGTGGCGAGTCAATTATCGTCCTGGTGCCCAGGAGGATAAACGGGCCGGTGTTGTTGTTGAGTAGTGAGACATCGTCGGCGGAGACCTCCGCCACGGGTGTGCCTCAGCCGCTGTGCGCATAACTCCACAGCGCGATTTCCACCAGCGCGATTGCTGACGGGTTAACACCGGGTAAATTCCGAGTCAGTTCATCCGCGATGTCTAACTGATGATAGAGCCAGGTGGTGTCGTATATCCGATAAAGACTCAGAGTGGGAGACGGTTCCCAGTTAGCATAGGTGGTATGGTAATACCTGGTTTCGCCGAGGAGATTGGTGTCGCTATCGTAGTAGCAGACCTGAACACAGGCAGCAGGCCAGCAGGTGGTTGTTCCACCATAGCCTTTGAGTTTTGCCCAGAAGGAGAGTTGCAGGCGCACACCTGGAACCTCTACCATCTGACTCAGTTTGGTCCACCCCGCATTGCCGTACTGTTGAACCCAAGCCTCATTATCCGGGTCTGGATGGTATTCCGTTCCCCTTAGAGCGCGATGGGTCCCGTAGCCGGTATCAGAATATGTCCAGCCGATGCTTAACTCCTGTTCAAAGTCACCGTTGAGCAGTAGTTCCTGGCCAGACCCAAATCCGATAGCGAGGATGAGAATGATTAATAGATACTTTTTAAGGCGCATATCGCCTCCTTTGGGATATTATAATAATAATAAATTGGCGGTCAATATTGAAATGATAGAAGAGGTCATGGGATTACACGCAAAGAGATTGCTTCGTCCTTATCGCTCCTCGCAATGACTTTCCTTTTTTCGTTATTCCGGGCCCGAAGGGCGAAGGAATCTCTGTGCGTGAGATTGCCACGGGCTTCGCGATAACAGAAAGCGAGGGGTACGGATAAATTTTGGTGTTTAAAGTTGACATCGGCAGGCTTTTGTTAATACTAAAAACAGGTGACAATAAAGGAGTTTCAGGAAATTATCGGCAAAATTTATTTTACTAAAGATCAACAGCGGGGTGTTGATGGCACCTTTCGCTGGTTGGTTGAAGAGGTTGGTGAACTGGCACGGGCGGTAAGGCATAACATACAAAAAGAAAAAGAGGAGGAGTTTGCAGATGTTTTTGCCTGGCTGGTAAGCCTGGCAAATCTGGCTGATGTTGATCTGGAAGAGACATGTGAGAAATATAAAAACGGCTGTCCTAAATGCCTTTCACTTCCGTGTCAGTGTGATGAAAATTTATGGAACGAAGGTTTAAAAGGATAAAAGGAGCGTGATGGTGATGATTCAGCTTTGGTTGTCGTTATGGATGATAAGTCAGTTGTCAGGACCAGTGATTTCTGCTCAGGACACGCCGAATGATGGAGGGAAGAGTATCACGGTGCGCTGGCAACTTCTGGGTGAGACAATGCCCGACATTTTCGTGTTGGAGCGGACAGAGAAGGACGGGGCGGTAGTAATTTTGGGTAGTCTGCCTGTCAGTGAGAATATTTTGGTTGATGAGAATGTAGTTGACGGCAAGTGGTATCAGTATCGGGTAGGTGCAGTTCTGGTTTCAGATACGATCTGGAGCGAGTGGTCAGCACCGGTTAAAAGTTCGCCCCATTTTTTTAACTGGAAACGGTTGAACATTCTGATTGCGATGGTGGTGTTTTTTGCCTTAGTGATTTACTTCATTGAGCATGCCAAGGCAGGCAGGGAGTTGTTCGTGCGTCGGATCGCGGGTCTGGATGCAGTTGAAGAGGCGGTGGGTAGGGCAACCGAGATGGGTAAGCCCATCGTCTATGTTCCGGGGTTAGGCTCGGTAGCAGATATTGCGACGATTGCCTCTGTTAATATATTGGGTGAGGTTGCCAAAAAGACTGCCCAGTACGATTCAGCGCTCCTGGTTCCCAATCGGGATCCGATCGTTTATACTGTGGCTCGGGAGGTGGTCAAGGAGGCGTACACCAAGGCGGGCAGACCAGATGCGTTTAAGGCGGATAATGTCTTTTTCGTTACTTCAGAACAGTTTGCCTATGCCGCAGCAGTTGACGGTCTGATGGTGCGGGAAAAACCTGCTACTAACTTTTTCCTCGGCACATTCTGGGCAGAATCATTGATTCTCGCAGAAACCGGGGCAACAACCGGTGCAATCCAGATTGCGGGAACTGATTCGGTATTCCAGTTGCCGTTTTTTATTACCGCCTGCGATTATACGTTGATCGGTGAGGAGCTCTATGCTGCATCCGCCTATTTATCGCGCGAGCCGTTGCTACTCGGTTCGTTAAAGGCACAGGATTACGGTAAAATTATTATTCTGGTACTGATCGTGCTCGGTTCAATACTGGTTTTGCTTTCTAAAAATCCAGCACTGGGTTTTTTTGCCAAGATTATTAATTTCTTTAATGTGAGTTAAGGAGGGATAATGAGAAGGACGATACCATTGGCAATATGCTTAGGGATGGGAGTTTTAATGATGGTGCAGTTTTTTGTACCACATCCCGCATCTGTCGCCTTTTATGATCTGACAACGAAATGGATCCGGATCGTCTCAGCCTTTGCGCTGGTCTTAGGGGTCGGGAGTCTGATCCTTTATCACCTTGACCGGTTGAGAAGAAAAAGGCAGGGCTGGGGTTACTCAATCGTTACCATGGTGGCACTAGTGGTTACCGCGGTCATCGGATTGGGTTGGGGCGTAAAACCGGGTTCTCCATTACAAGAGGTGCTGTTCAAGAATATGCTGGTGCCGCTTAATGCATCGATGTTTGCGATATTGGCATTTTATATGGCATCAGCCGCTTATCGGGCATTCCGGGCACGCACCAAAGAGGCGGCACTGTTGTTGATTGCAGCATTCATCGTGATGTTGGGTATGGTGCCGGTGGGCTCGGCAATCTGGGGCAGACTTCCTGAGGTTGCAGAGTGGATCCTTTCAGTGCCGAATATGGCAGCCAAACGGGCGATTCTTTTCGGGGTGGCATTGGGAGCAATCGCTACCTCACTAAAGGTAATACTGGGTATTGAACGTGGCTGGCTGGGAGGAGGCAAGGGATGAGCATCTTAGAAAAACTGTTGAAAATTGACCGCAAGATCATTTTCATCGTGATGGCGATTTTGGTACTTTTCCCTTTACTCAAACCGTTGGGTTTGGGGGTCAGTTCTGGTCCCAGAGCCAAAGCGGTGTTTGATGCGGTTGATGCGATTCCGCCGGGAGAGGTGTTGTTAATTTCGATCGATTTTGATCCGGCGTCGATGCCAGAACTTTATCCGATGCTGGTTGCATTGATGCGCCACTGTTTTGCCCGGGATGTGAAGGTTCTTTTGTGCGGTTTATGGATCACCGGTGCCGGATTAGCGGATAAGGCGGTAACCGAGATTCCGCCGGAATACGGGAAAAAGTATGGTGAGGATGTGGTTTATTTAGGCTGGAAAGCAGGAGTGGATGCGGTGATCTTAGGAATGGGCGAGAATATCAAAAATGTTTTCCCGGTAGATTATTATGGCCATCCACTGGATTCACTGCCGGTGATGCAGGAGGTTACGAGGTTAAGAGATATTCCATTTATGGTGGCAATTTCGGCTGGCACACCCGGATTTAGTGACTGGCTGCTTTATGCCCAATCAAGGTATGGAATGAAAGTAGGAGCAGGAGTAACCGCGGTTTCGGCAGCGGATGCCTATCCTTATCTTCAGACCGGTCAATTGACCGGCTTACTGGCAGGAATGAAGGGAGCAGCAGAGTACGAGGTGTTGATTCAGAAGAATGGTTACAGTAAGGCATATATGCCCGCAGTGGCAGCGATGGACTCCCAGTCGTTAGCCCATCTTGTCATTATTGCGCTGGTGCTCATCGGCAATTTAGCGTTTTTTGCCACCAGAAAGAGAAGGAGGTAAAATGCATATTTCAACTGACATCTGGACTTGGGTAGCGGTGATTTTAACCTTTGGGATTTTTTCCTTTCTCTGGAAGGACAATCCGTTTTACAAGTTCTGCGAGCATCTTTTTGTTGGCGTCTCGGTAGGTTATACTATCGCACTTACTTGGTATAACTCGGTTTATCCGGACCTAATCACACCGCTCTTCCGGCAGGGTAAACTGCTCTATATTATTCCGTTTGTTCTTGGGTTGTGCTACTTCTGCCGTTTCATACCTAAGGTATCCTGGTTTATCCGGTTGCCGATGGGGTTTGTCCTGGGTTGGGCATCGGGTGTAGCGATTCCCGCTTATTTTCAGACTAATATCCTCAAGCAGATTCAGGGAACGCTTTTGACGCCCGCGGTACTTGCCCGCTGGGATGTCTTTCTCTGGGCGTTGATTTCGTTTGTTGGCGTGATCTGTTCCGTGCTTTATTTCTTCTTTTCGCAGGAGCACAAGGGGGCATTGAAGATCGCTTCTGAAACCGGCATCGTATTTTTAATGATCGGTTTTGGTGCCTCGTTCGGGTATACGGTGATGGCACGGATGTCGCTATTGATCGGCAGGTTTCAATTTCTGCTTCGTGACTGGCTTGGGGTAATAAAGTAGGCACTCAAAAAAGTGAGAATATGATTAGCCGGCTGAAGTTTATCTTTTTCATTTTAAGCGGGCTGATCATTGGCCACGGTTCCCAATACTACATTCCAACCGATTCAAGGCTTTATGAGGATGTTGATCTACTGAAGACCGCGGGTCTGATTCGGTCTTTACCTTCAACCAGCAAGCCCTGGACAAAAGATGAGTTTTTGAGATTTTTACGGGAGGCGGAATCAGCGGCTCAGGGGCGGTATTTGAATCCTGCCCAAAGGTCAGCACTTAACCGATTACACCGGGAGTTGACAGAGAAGAAAATGGCATTGGAGTTTGATCTGCCGGAGAGCAGAATCTGGTTTGAGCCGTTTAGCCGGGGTTGGGTGGAAAATGGGGCGCAGCGGGTTTCGCTCGGGATGAAAGTATTAAATACACCCGCGGACCGTTTTTTCTGCTACGAACGAATCGAGATGATCCTTTTGAATCCGAAGCAGGGTAGGGTGTTAGACTCTTCGGGCTGGCATAATCCTAAAACGAGGGTTGTCAGCTGGCAGGACCGGATATTATGGGAGATGGAGCGGGCGTATTTCGGGTTTAAACTGCCCTGGCTCAGGCTGGAGTTAGGACGGGATGAGTGGTATTGGGGACCAGGCTATCTCTCATCGGTGATGCTTTCTGATCAGGCACCAGCGCTGGATCAGATTCAGTTTACGGTAACCGGCCGGAATGTGAAGTTTGTCAGTTTTACCGCCCTGCTCTCGCGCTGGAATGAAAGGCATCGGTTTCTTTCTGCGCAGCGACTGGAGGTTTTGCTCGTGAAACGGCTGGTGCTCGGTGCGGCGATGTTTAATGTCTATACTTGGGAGTCAGCCAGGGATTTCGGCGGTTTTATTAATCCGCTTTTACCACTCTATTTTTCCGAGGCTAATTCCGGCCATGATGATAATCTGCTGGTAGGTGGTGATGCGGTGGTTTACCTGCCACGAAGTAAGTTATATGCGCAACTGCTGTTGGATAATTATGAGTTCAATACCCGTAAGCAATCGCCCAATTGTGTTGGATGGCAGTTTGGTTTTCTCTTTTTGCCCCCCCGGCCGCTGGACTTACGGATTGAATATACCGGGATCACTCCGTTTACCTATTACCATCGCCTGAGGGATATAATGTTTGAGAACTTCTCTGTGCCTTTAGGACATCAGATCGGTCCGGATGCGGACCAACTGTGGGCAAGGTTGCGGTTCTCGCCAGTGAGTTGGTTGGGTTTATCGGTCTGGGGTGATTACACCCGACGCGGGTATTACAACCGAGGTGATTATGAAAGACTTTCTTACGATGTTGCTGACAGTATTTTTATAAAGAAGTACTACAGTTTTCCGGCTCGAGGGTATGATTATGAAACTGGCGAACTGCTGGAGGAGGTGGAAAGGTGTTCTCGTTTTGGCCCCGAGCTGGAGATTACACCTTTGCCTGACCTTTATATTAACGCCTGGTTTGCCCTGGCTTTCTGCCAGAATAAGGATGGTAAGATTGGCGAGAAGCGCACCACGCCAGAGTTTTTGATTAAGTTAGAGTACCGGTATTAACTGCGGAGAATCTTATTCTGCCAACTCAAAGTTGATTGCATGTTCGATCGCATCGCGACTGATTTCTCCCTGCCGGATTAGACGGGGCGGTGAACTGGTTAGATCGATGATCGTTGATGGTTTGCCGCTGCCGGTGATGCCCGCATCAATGGCGATATCGCACTGATTGATAATTAAGGATGAGATCTGGGCAAAATTGTTGGTAGCGGGTTCACCGCTGATGTTGGCACTTGTGCCGGCAAGAGGGACGTTGAGTTCTTTTGCAATCCGGATGAAGAACTCATTGGCAACAACCCTTATCCCCGCCTTTTCGGTGCCCGCCGTGATGATGTCAGGCACAGTTTTAGAGCGATAGAGAATCAGGGCAAGTGGGCCGGGTAAGAACTGGTTAAACAACTTTTCGGCAATCGCGGGAAGTTCTCTTACTGCCATTCTTACCTGCGTGATATCTGCGCAGTGCAGTAGAAAGGGCATATTAAACGGGCGGGACTTAATCCGAAATAGCCTTTCCACGGCGCTGATCTGTCGGTAGTCAACTCCGATACCGTAGACGGTTTCAGTGGGAAAGATAATTATACCACCGTTTCTTAAGGTGTCGGTGATTAAGTTAAGGTGGTGTTCTTGAGGTGATATGATCTGCGCCATATTTGGGATTTATGATGCCCTGGTGATTTTTGTGATTTTTAATTCCCGGTCCCCCATTTTGACCGTTTCTCCAGTCTTTTTGCCCAGGAGTTGCTGGGCAAAAGGTGAGAGGTAGGAGATTATGCCCTGTTCGTATTTTGCATCCCAGGGACCGAGGATGGAGTAGAGATAGGTATCTCCGTCTTCACCTGTAAGTTCTACCTGACAGCCGACATTTACCTGTGAAGTGTCGATTTTAAATGGATCAATTGGTTGGGCTCGGCTGAGTTGGGATTGTAGTTGGTTAATCTGTTGCATCAATCGTGCCTGTTTCTCTTTGGCGGCTTTATATTCGTAGTTTTCTGAAAGGTCACCGAAAGCCCGGGCACGGGCAATCTCTTCGGCAGATTTGGGCAGTTCCACCTGAGTTAAGTGTTGAAGTTGTTGTTTTGCCTGCTCAATTCCTTCGTAGGTGTTGTAAATTACCTCCGATGGATGGGGTTGGTTTAATTGCGTGAATTTCTGGGCGATTATGTTGTTGATTTCATCCTGATGAAATGGCTCTAAAACTCGACTACCCTTGATTCTTTCTTTTAAACGGAGGGCTTCGGTTTGTTCCATCTCAGTTAGAGCTTTGCGGATCAGATGATAGGTTTGGGCAGTCAGGATTTTTTTAGCGGTACTGCGCCGATTTTTTTGGGGGTCAGTTTCAATAATGTCCAGAAGTCGAGTAATGAGCTGACGGGCGGGAACGGTTTCAAATCTCTCTGCGATGTAAATCAGAGCATCAGGATAATTCCGGTAGTTGATGAGGATGGTTTCGATTAACTGCTGAAATGCATCCAGGTTTTGCTTCATTAATCGTTTCCGGATTGTTATGCAGGTGCGGTGATCCGGGACAAGCAGGAAAAGTTCGGTGTAGATGTTGTGCCAGTCGTCAGGACGTTCCGTGATTAAGCGGTCAAGGAGTTGTTTTTTTTCTGAAACGGAGTTTAGTTCTTGAAACAGGTTGATGATTTCAGTGCTGGTTTTGTCGGCAAGTTGCGTTGATGATAAAGCCGATTCGGCACGGGATTTGGTTTTTTGTTTGACCGTGGTGGGCGGTTTTTGCTGGGGTTGGTCAAGGTAACGATAGGCTCGGTTTGCACCTGGAGTGATGGTGATATGAGGTTCGTTTGTTAACTCCTTTTTTGCCTTTTCCCAAAATTGGGCATATTCGTCTTTACCGATGATCGATTCGAGTGCTGATTTAATCTGCTGAGCGGTAACAGGTTGGTTGATGTCCTTTAGATAAATGAGCACTAATTTACCTGGTTCCTGGCGCGCCAGTTCCTGGATTTTCGCCGGGGAGTTTTTTAGCAGTCCGAAGAAGCCGTCCGGACTCAGTGGTTGAAGTTGTTTACTGGCGGTTGGAAGGTCAATGGTGATGGTTGCGCCTTGGTCAAAAGCAATCGTAACCCGGTCAAGGAGAAGGTCAAGATGCTTAATAGTGCCAGGACCGCGCTGGACGTCGTAGACCATTTTGCCCGGCAGGAGTTGACAGTAGGTGTCAAATTTGGTCAAGGCAGAGGCAAGCGGTTCACCATAACCTAAACCCGATTTTGGGAGGATTTTCTCCAGCAGGGCTTCGTCAGGATATAGGTTGTGTAAGGCACGGGTTAGCGCTTTGGGTAGTTTTTCGTCATCCGGATTCAGTTGGACAAGACGGCGTAAAGCAACCATTTCCTCAGCAAATCGATTATTTTCCGCACAGAAGTCAGCAAGAACCCAAAGTAAAGTAACAGTCCGTTCTTTGGGTGCCCATCTTATTGCCAGTTCCGCCAGGTTCATAAGTTCATTGAAGGGGAGGTCTGACGCCAGCAGTTCTAACCAGGTGGTTTCCAGTTCGTCGTAGCGTTTGTTGCCCAGTTGGGAGCGAAAGAGTTTGATTAGGTCTTGGCTCATCACGGTTTGGCAGATGGAGAGATCAGTCTTAAATTGGGAATGCGTTGATACCAGGAGATGAGCTTCGTTTTTGGGTGGTTGTCAGGGAAGGTGCTGAGCAGGGCGTAGTTGCCTTGGGGGAGATATAAGGCGATGTCGGTGCGCTGGGCGTGGAGTGACACACGGTCGCGATAAACCAGTGGGTCAAATTCTGGGAGCGGTGAGTGGATATTACCGGTGAAATCTAACAGATAGGTGCTGCGCCAAGATGCAGGGGGGGTAACGTTGCCCGGATCGGTTGGGGCGAGGTGAGCGCTGGTAAGATAATAAGGCAGATTTAAGGATTCGAGAGAGAAATTGGTGAGGTAAACAGCACAGATTCGGGCTGAGGCGGTGTCACGCATGGAGAGCGCTTTTGCTTGGAAGGTAACGCTGTCCCAGCCATAGCCAGCCGGACCTTGGGCATTGAGTTCGGTGATAAGGAGCGTTTCTGAGAAGACAGGAATGGTGGAGAGCGTCTCAGTAGCGAAGATTTCTTTATCCCGAAATCGAGCAGAGAGGGTGTATTCACCAGTGGTAGATAATGGGTCGTGGATATAATGGGTACTCAGGGTGATGGCAATGAGGCGGAATAGAGTTGAGTCTTGGGTACGAAACCAGATGCCATAGAGCACGGAGTCGTGGTTGCGGTTTTTGTTCCAGCGCAGGTTAACCTGCACCCCGAGATGGGCAGAGAGCCGTAAGTTGGTAGGGGCGCTAAATGGTGGGAAGTCAATGAGGATTAGAGCGGGTTCGGACCAGGGACTTTGGTTACCTTTTCTGTCTTTTGCCCGGGTGCGGACGAGAAAATTGCCGCGCGTGCGATAGGTGTGGGTCATCGAGGCCGTCTCCCCAGATGGAAAGTAGCTGGACCAGTTGCTTGTTGTATCGCCGAAATCAAATTGGACCGCGACGCTCTCTGAAAATCGGTGCGTGGCGGTGGTGGTGAATACGAGCGGTGTGTCAGGATAGGCAAGAGTTGGCCCAGAGGGTTTTTGGGGTGTTATCGGCCCGTAGAAGTTGATGTTTATGCCTAAAGGTGCAGATATTTCTGATTTGTTGCCTTTTTCATCTTGGGCTTGAACAGTAAGGTAATAAACTCCGGTGTCGGTGTAGCAGTGGCGCATAAATATCGTGTCTAAACTGCGGATTTCAGCGCTTTTTTCCGGTTCGGTTCCGTCTCCCCAGTTAAATATATAGGAGATGTTGTCACGGTTGGGGTCGGTAGTTTTTCCCCAGAAGGCAAGGGTTTCATTGGGCTGACCAAAACTCGGTCCGCCGATAATCGGGGTTCGGGGCGGTTTTTCACGTTGGCAGTAACAGAAGTTAAGAGCAACCGCCAGTGCCGGCAGAAGTAGTAGGGACGAGAGGTCGCCAGTCCAGCGCATAGTTTACCAATTAGCGTATTGATAAATTGGTGTAAGTCAATATCGATTGATGGTGTTTTAATGATCGCCGTCGCTCACTATTTGACCTTTATAGTTTTTTTGCTATGTTTTGGCAGTGAACCTTATTTTGAGTTTTCTTTTAGTTGCTGCACCACCGGACATTACGGTTCTGCGCTGGTTAAGTCCAGATTCGTCAAAACCAACCACTTTTCAAGAGTGGCAAAAGGGTTTGTCTGTTAATGCGGGCTGGCAGGTCAGGCAGTTAAGGACTGTTTACGACGGGTTTGACCGGCGGGTTGATATTCTCGTTCAGGATTCGTTAGTGTCGGCGCTGACGCCATTTTTGGACACCATGTTCACCGACATCCAAAATGAAGGTTATGACGTCGGTCTTTATGCGATTACCGGCACCAGTTGTGAGTCCTTGCGTGCTTTCCTACAAAGGGAGTACGAACAAGCTAATCTGATCTCAGCCATTCTTATTGGGAATTTGCCCGTAGCTTGGTTTCAGATGATCGATGACTGGAATAACAACCATCAGCGTGATCCAGACGAAGGTTATGAGGAATTTCCCTGTGATCTATATCTGATGGACCTGGATGGTATCTGGCTTGATACTTTGGTCCGGCTGGATACGCTGGATTCGCTCGTTTTTGGTTCGGACGGAATTTATGATGTCCATTATGGCGATTTTGAGCCTGAGATTGGCATCTCACGAATATATACTTCAACCATTAGTCATCAGATCAGTTTGATCCAGCAGTATCTTTCCCGCTGTCATTCCTATCGTACCGGCAATCTGCAAGTCTCGGATCGCGCTCTAACCTATATTGATGACGACTGGATTCCTTGGGCATGGGAATGGGATTCTTGCGTCGGTTATCTCTATCCGGAACGGGTGTTTATATCTGAGCCTGAGCAGACCCGGATACTTGACTATCGTCCCAGAATTGACACCGCGGTTTACCAGTGGCTACAACTTTGCGCCCATTCTTGGCCTGGTGGGCATGCGATGAAATTTGCCCAAGGTGATAGTTGGGACTGGTTTTACGCTACATGGATTCCCGGAATCAACCCGGAAATCTGTTTTTACAACCTGTTTGCCTGCTCCAATGTTCGGTTCATTGAATCCGGTTACTGCGGTGGTAGGTATGTTTTTCAAACTACCAGCGGACTTGGTGCGATTGGTTCCACCAAAACCGGTTCCATGCTTGATTTTCAGAGTTTCTACCTACCTTTGAGTAACGGTATGCCCCTTGCTCTGGCATTTCAGCAGTGGTTTGCTGGCCAAGCGCAGAACGGGTTTGATCCTTGGGAACGCTCTTGGTTCTATGGGATGTGCTTGATCGGTGATGGAATGCTGAAACCACGTTTCTCGGTACCGATTACCGAAGCTCCTTTTCCCGTCTTACCGCGGTTTACTTCTTCGGTCCTGCTACGCAACCGGGTGGTTTCGGTCAATCGTCCGGCAACAGTTATTGATCCGACCGGCAGGATCATTTGCCGCCTGTTACCCGGCGAAAACCGGCTTGACCGGTTAACTTCCGGGGTCTATTTTCTACGGATAGAAGGTAATTTAAGAGTTGTTCCTATCCGGCTGATCCATTAATCCGCGCAAGGTTTTAGTCGTAGTTTTCCATTGACCGATAGTAATTATTTATTACACTAATTTGATGCGGCGAGTTATTAAAGAGACACTGGTAATTGCTGCGTTGACTTTGCCGGTAGGTTGTGGGGCTTTACCACGGACACCGGCACCGGTAGAGAGGTCAACTATTGAGGAAGCGAATACGGCGATTGACCGTTCCCGGGTTAATGCTATTGTGCTTGCCGCGCAAAAGGTGAGTCCGGCGGTGGTTTCCGTGGTGGTTACCCAGGTGCGGGTGGTAAGTTATGACCCGTTTGCCTTATTCGGTTCTGATGATTTCTTCCGTGATTTCTTTCCTCGGCACACTTTTCGTCAAGAGATTAAGTCGATGGGTTCGGGGGTAATAGTTGATACCCAAGGGCATATTATTACCAATGCCCATGTGGTCAATAATGCGACAGAGATTAAGGTTACTCTGTCAGACAACCGCAGTTTTCTTGCGGAAATTATAGCCCTTGACGCTGATCGGGACCTGGCGTTATTAAAAATAAATGGAGATAATCTCCCGGTGGCGCCTCTGGGGAATTCTGATGACCTGTTGATCGGTGAGTGGGTAATTGCGATCGGCAACCCTTTCGGATTTCTAATTGAAGATGCTCAGCCGACGGTAACCGTGGGGGTAATCTCTGCTTTGCATCGGGATATCCGTGCCGGTCGTGGGGGAGGTATTTATACCGATATGATACAGACGGACGCAGCAATTAACCCAGGGAATTCTGGCGGGCCGTTAGTTAATGCTTTGGGTGAGGTGATCGGCATCAATACTTTTATATTCTCTCATGCTGGCGGTTCAGAGGGGGTAGGGTTTGCCCGTCCGATTAATGAGGTTAGGCGATTCATTAAGGAGGCGTTAGGGCAGGCGCAGGTGGAGTATGAGCGGTATGTTACAAAACTGGGCGTAGTGGTTGCAGATATCAATCCGGTGTTGCGTAGTCGGTTCGGCATTGCGCACACGAAGGGAGTGGTGGTAGTGGAGGTGCGTGAAAACAGTATCGCAGAGAGAATCGGTTTGATGCCCGGAGATGTGATTTTGGTCTATCAAGGCAAGGCGGTCAATTCCGCGGCGGCATTGAAGGAGCGGATAGATAATCTGTCCGGCGTGATTGACTTGGTGGTAGACCGTAAGGGAGAACAGGTGAGAATTGTTTATCAGTTGAGATAGCAAACCAAGGAGTTTTATGAGTGTCAGGTATACAACACCGGAAATGAGAGAACTTTGGTCCGAAGAGCAGAAGTTTTTCTACTGGCTTTTGGTCGAGAAAGCGGTGGCTCGGGTCCAGGGGGAGAGGGGGATTATTTCTAAGGAGGCGGCGGAGCGAATTCAGCACGCGAGTTTTAAGTTAAAAGAGATCGAGAGATTCGAACGGGAAACAAATCATGATGTTATTGCCTTTGTCCGTAGCGTTGCAAAGAGTGTGGGGGAGGCAGGGCGGTTTGTGCATTATGGCTTAACCTCTTATGATGTGGTAGATACCGCTTTGGCATTGCGGTGCGTTACCGGGTTAGAGTATATACAAACCGGTTTAGATGCATTGATTAAGACGGTGAGCGGTCTGGCAAAGCGCTATCAATGGACACCGATGATCGGCAGAACCCATGGGATGCATGCTGAGCCGATCACTTTTGGTTTGAAGTGCCTTTCCTGGTTAAGTGAGTTGAAGCGTGGTGTTACCCGGGTTAAGAGGGCAAGCGAGGAGATCGCTTACGGTAAGATATCCGGCACCGTGGGTGCTTATACGCAGTTGTCACCTGTGGTGGAGAAAAAGGTGCTAAAGCTGTTAGGTCTCAAGGTGGAGCCGGTTTCTACCCAGGTTGTTCCCCGTGACCGGCACGCTTATCTTTTGTCCGTGCTCGCGCTTATCGCCGCCGGGTTGGAGCGGATCGCTACTGAGATCCGTAATCTTCAACGGAGCGAGATTGATGAGTTAAGTGAGCCTTTTGGTAAAACTCAGGCTGGCTCATCGGCAATGCCGCATAAGAGGAATCCAATTATCTGTGAGCGGGTCTGTTCTCTCGCCCGGGTGATCCGCGCCTATGCCTTTGCTGCCCACGAAAATATTCCAATGTGGCACGAGCGAGATTTAACCAACTCCGCGGCAGAACGGATTATTATCCCGGAGTGTTTTACATTACTTCACTACTGTTTAGTCCAGATGAACAGGGTTTTGAGCGGACTGGTGGTTAAGCCAGAGCGGATGGCAAAGAATTTGAAGCTCACCGGTGAGACCTTTTTCTCCCAAGCACTGCTTCTGGCGCTGGTTAATAAGGGGATGAGTCGAACTAAGGCCTATCAGCTCGTCCAGCAGCTGGCATTCCGGGCGGTTGATACCCGCAGGGCCCTTAGTGAATTAGCAGAACAGGAGCCGATGATTAAGCGGTATTTAAAAGGGTCAGAGTTAAACGCAGTTTTTAATTTGCGTAGTTTGCTAAAGCATATCCCAGCCATTTACCGGAGGTTTAACGATGGTTGATTTCAATTTTACTGAGGAGCAGTTGTTAGTCCAGAAACTTGCCCGGGATTTTGCCCGGAATGAGGTTATGCCGGTTATCCGTGATAATGACCGGCAGTGTTTTTTTGATCGCAGGATTCTGAGTCGGATGGCGGAGTTAGGTATCCTGGGTTTGAGTGTGTCCGTCAGGTATGGAGGTAGTGGGGGGGATTATATCTCACTCGGACTTGCCTGCGAGGAGCTGGAGTATGTGGATACTTCGTTAAGGGTAATCCTTTCGGTGCATATCGGTTTGGTCAATCTGACTTTGTTTGCCTGGGGCAATGAGGATCAAAAGCAAAAATATCTTGTCCCTCAGGCACGGGGAGAAAAGATCGCCGCTTTTGGGTTGACTGAACCGGGTGCTGGTTCAGATGTGGTGGGTATTACCACCCGGGCAAGAAAGGAAGGCAAAAGCTATGTCCTCAACGGTGAGAAGACCTGGATTTCGCTTGCGGATATCGCGGATAACTTTTTGGTTTTCGCTTGGACTGATCAAAAAAAGATGGCACAGCGGGATCACTCCGGAATAAGTTGCTTTATTCTGGAACGGGGCATGCCCGGAGTTAGCACCACGACGATTCACGGTAAACTGGGTGTACGGGCTGGTAATACCGGCTCAATCAGTATGAGTGATGTTGTGGTGCCGGAGGAAAACCGGGTCGGTGAAGAAGGAGAGGGTTTTAAAATAGCGATGTTTGCTATTGATCAGGGGCGCTATACCGTCGCGGCAGGAGCTACGGGTTTGATCCGTGCCTGTATCGATGCCGCGGTTGATTATTCCCGCACCCGTCAGACATTTGGTAAGCCAATCGCTGAGCACCAGTTGGTAAAAGAGATGATCGGCGAGATGGCGGTAAATTATCAGGCGGCAAGGATGTTATACCTTTACGCGGGCTGGCAGAAGAACCAGGGCAAGACCGCTACCAGGGCGACCTCAGCGGCAAAGTTTTTTGCCTGTCAGGCGGCTGAAAAGGCGACAAGCGATGCGGTGCAAGTTTTTGGGGCTTACGGTTTTTCTGATGAGTATCCGGTGGAGAGGTTTTACCGTAACGCCAAGGGGGCACAGATTTATGAGGGCACAAGGGAAGTTCACAAGTTGTTGCAAGCAGATTTTGCCCTGGGTCTACGTCAGGAGAAAACGGGGAGGATCACCCTGCCCAAACCAGAGTAAATAATAGAGGGGGAGTAGTATGTCGGTGGTTTATCTTAAATCTGGTGGTTATGCGGTCTGTGGCGGTTATACGGTTAAGGATGGAGTGGTGAAAATGGTAGATGTTACTTTCAAAGAGGCGGGGTTACCGCCGGATAAGGAGCGTCAACCCGAAGCGGTTGTTGCACTGGCAAATGTCCTCTATATCCTGCCCGGACAGTGACGAGGTGGTGCGGGCAAGGGTTTTGATCAGGAAGGTTATAGAGCTTAAAGTTGCCGTTATTGAGGCGCTGGATTTTCTGGAGTTTGATTTCGCCGGTAAAAATGTTTGGGTAAAACCCAACCTGCTCGGTGCTTATCCGCCTGAGGCAGGGGTTACTACCAACCCTGAACTGGTGCGTCGGGTTGTTCAGGAGTTAAAAAGACGTAATGCGAGCCAGATCTGGGTTGCTGATAATCCGGCAGGTGTCAGCAGGGGTATGCGGTTAGAGTATTATTTAGCACCCACCGGTGTCGTGGCGGCAAGTGAGGGCTGTTTTGTTAATGCTGGGGTTAAACCGGTAAATTTGTGGGTCGACTCCCATTTTGTTAAGGAGGTACCAGTATCAAACATCATAAATGAAGCGGATGTGATTTTAAATCTTCCGGTTTTTAAGACCCATGCACTAACCGTGCTGACCGGAGCAATTAAAAATATGTTCGGGATAATACCCGGTGGTTACAAGTCCTACCTTCATACCCTGGCTAGAGATGGTGAGGAGTTTGCCGAGCTGTTGGTGGATATCTACCAGGCGATTAAACTGCCAATTCTGACGATTATGGATGGATTGCGCGGTATGGATGGAATTAACGGTCCAAGCGGTGGCAGGGTTTGGCGGCTGGGAATGCTCCTTACCAGTAGTAATGCAGTGGCACTGGATGCGGTTATGGCAATGCTTGTTGGTGTGAATCCCAGAGCGATACCGATGCTGCGTATCGCGGGAGAGCGTGGTCTGGGTCCAATCCAGGTGGATGATATTGAGATCAAGGGCGATTTTGCACCGATCAAGGGGTTTCGTGTCCCCGATACTGGGTTTGCATCTCTAATTACCAGGGTTTCCAAGCCGGTATATCAGGTGTTTGTCCCAAGGGTACCGGTGTTAAATGTTAAGAGATGTATCAGATGCGGTGAGTGCGCTAGTAATTGTCCGGTTCAAGCGATTGTCTTAAAACCCTATCCGAATATTGACCGGCGAAGATGTATTCGATGCTTTTGCTGTTCAGAGATCTGCCCGACAAATGCGATGGTTGTTGCCGGGCGTTTGCGAAGTTTCTTGGAGAGGCTGGTTGGGCGCATGCGCTAATCGATAGAGTGTATATGGCCATACTTAAACAGGAACTCACACCCGCGGTTATTGCCCGGCTTAAAGGTATTGATCTGAAAGCGCGCCTAGTGGTCGAGGGTTTTCTCAGTGGGTTGCACCGTTCTCCGTACAAGGGTTTTTCTGTAGAGTTCGCTGAGTATCGTCAGTATATGCCCGGAGATGAGTTAAAACGGGTTGATTGGCGAGTTTTTGGGCGCACGGACCGTTTTTTTGTACGTGAGTATGAGGAGGAGACTAATCTGCGTGCCTATTTAGTGGTTGATGCATCAGGGTCTATGCGCTACGCTAATGGTGGTTATACGAAACTGGATTATGCGCGCTGGCTTGGTGCCAGCCTTGCCTATCTACTCAACCGGCAGAAGGATTCAACGGGTCTGGTTATTTTTTCAGACCGGATTGAGCGGTATATTCCACCCCGTGCTACAAGTTATCATCTCCGGGTTATCTGGCGGGAGTTGGAAAGGGTAAAACCTGGTGGCGAGACCGATGTCAGTACCAGTTTGCATGAGCTGGCGGAGCGGATCAAAAGGCGCGGACTGGTAATAGTTATCTCTGACCTGTGGGATGATGCTGACAGGGTAATTAACGCACTTCGGCATTTTCGCGCACGGAAACATGAGTTGCTGGTTTTCCACCTATTTCATCCGGATGAGCGGTTGCTTGATTTTCGTTCCCCGTTAATTTTCCGGGATTTAGAAACCAGACAGGAGGTTGCTGTTGATCCGAGGTTGATTCAGCGGCAGTATCAGGTGGGGTTTGATCGGCGGTGTGAGAGGTTTCGGCGGAGTTGCGCCGAGGGAAGAATTGACTATCAGTTACTCAACGTCACCGTACCTTTTGACCAGGCGCTATTGGTTTATCTTGAGCATCGGCGGCGATTAGGCTAATGCGTTTTTTTGCTCCGGGGTTTTTGTGGTTGATGTCGTTAGCGCTAATTCCCGTAATTATTCATCTTTTGAGCCGATTACGGTTGAAACGGCAGGAGTTTCCCTCGCTTTTACTTTTGCAGGCGGTTAGCCGGGAAAGGTTTTCTTGGGTGCGGTTGAAGGAGATCCTTCTGCTTGTCATCCGGACCCTAATTTTGTTGTTAATACCTTTGGGTTTAAGCCGTCCTTATCTTTCTTTGGGGAATTCAAGGTTGTCTAAAATTCAACAGGCACTCGTTCTCCTTGATGATTCGTACAGCCTCGGTTACGGACAGCGCTGGCAGAAGGCAATTGCGGTGGCACGGCAAATCACCCAAGGTAGCATCAAACCTTTGTTAATACTTGCCAGTGAACCAGAGTCAGTTTTTCTGGGGCAGAGTGTGGTTAACAGTCTGCTTGATACGTTGCAACCATCGTCACTGGCAACACCGCTCACGCGGGTATTAATTCGGGCAGAGTCCATCGTTCGTGCCCAAAATCTGCCGATTTTTTTAATAACCGATTTACAAAAGAACTCCCTGCCAGACAGCGACTATTTTTTAAGAATTCCAAATCTGAATGTTATTTTTGTCGGCTCGACCAATTTTGACAATGCGGGAATCAGCAGAGTTTACCGGCATAACAGCGTTATCCGGGCAGAGGTGAATAATTACAGTGAGAAAACAGTTGCCCGAACCGTCCGATTGGTGCTTGAAGGACACTCGGCAGAACAAACTATAAGTATTCCCCCTCACTCTTACACCGTTGTCGACTTTGCCTTGCCATTAAATCAACCGGGAATTTATACTGGAAAAGTGGAATTGAGTTTTGATTCGCTATTTGCCGATAATGTGCGCTACTTTGTCTTTGAGGTTCTTCCCCGAATAACCGTGCCGATTTTTGCTTCCACCGAGCCTTCCGGCAGGTATCTGGAAATGGCGTTGAGCGCGGATAGCCAGTTTGTTAAGACGGTTATTATGAATACTAACAGGTTACGGAGTATTGATTTACGTTCTTATCGGCTGGTGATTATCGGCGATGTTGGGGCCCTGTCCCCAACAGATTTTGACCGGTTGGGTTTTTATCTTAATTCAAACGGCGCTGCCATTTTTTGTTTGAGTGATGTCAAGACCGGGGCCGTGTTAGCACGTCATTTAAAATTCGACAGCCTGGTGCAAACGGCGGGTTTTGTCTCGCCTAATGATGTGGATACGGCGCATCCGATCTTCGAGATATTCCAGCGTAGCCACTTGTCAACAGTGCGGGTTTTTAAATATGTCCGAATCGCGGGCGGTAAACCTTTGCTCCGGTTGAGCGACGGTCATCCGTTAATCGTCGAAATACCAGAAGAGAATCTTATTGTCTGGACTTTTTCGCCCCAGCCAGAATACTCGGACATCGTATTCAAAGCGGTTTTTGCCCCCCTGCTCCATCGTACCGTTACCTACTTAGCCCGTATTCAGGAAAGGAGTGAGTACACAGTTGGTGATTCGGTTGTGATCACGCTCCCCACCGCTCGACCGGTTATTTTGTCAACACCAGCAGGGGAAAGGACAGTTAGTCCGGTAGTTGATCAGCAGCGGGCGGTGGTCAAAATTACCGATACCCGGATACCAGGTATCTATCAACTGTCCAACGGTGAAAAAAGGGCGATAGCGATCAATCCCCTGCCAGCAGAGGGTAATCTGGTACCGATTTCGGTGCATTGGTTAAGGGCAAATGGGATAAGGGTCCAAACCGATTTGGCTGATGCTGGTACTGAGGTGACACTGCCGCTCTTCTATTGGGCTGGGTTGTTGCTGGCAGTGGAGATGATAATTCTCGGTGCCGAGTTTTACAGAAAGATGCCGGTGCGCAGGTAATTCACATAGCGTCTAAATACCGTTTCGTCCTCGAGAATAGAAACCCGGGAGATGACCATCGAACCACTTTCGGCATTGACCTTAAGGCCAAAAGCTTGGTGGCCGGGTTCTCGGACGATAAACCCGATTTCATATACCTCTTCGGTTTTCTGATAACCACGACCGGTAACCTGTTCCATAAACCAGGCAAGGTTGTCGGCCACTGCGCTCAGTGCGGGTAGCGGGGCAAAAGGGTTGAGTAAGGGGATAAGAATGACTTCACCACCCTTTGCCCGCTCATCCACCACTTCAGCCCGATCGAGATCAACGAACTGCCGTAACTCCTCTGGTGACCGTAATTCCATCAATTTAACTTTAATTTCTTAATCGTCAAAGTCAATAATTGTTGTCCGTTGACTGATGGGGCCACATGGTAACCACAATTTAGTCCTGACATTCCTCCCCGGTACCAAAACCGAAATCCTCCTGTCTATCGCTTATCAAATCATATCTATAACTCCAACCCAAATCCAATCACTAACCATAATCAAAACCCTGTTCAGAACCATAACCACTACCCAGACCATTACCGCGATATAAACCCGATACACCACCAACCTTATTACCAAAACCACCCCCCAACTCAACGCCCAACTTATAACTCTACCCAAAACCCTCAAGGATACCGTCCCCGATACTGCCCCCGGGGCAGGGACACAAACCGGCTTAAAGATGATAAGACACGTGATTTCAAAATATTAACCGCAAATCAAACAAAAATCTGTTAATATTTATTTTTAATATACGCAAAAAAGAGAGTAAGCCTTTTTATCAGTGCTAATGGGTTTTATGTCAATAAGTTATGCGGTCCGGCTGTTTGCGCAGGCCTGGGAATAATCTTTTCGCAGTTTAGGGCATCGACTGTCCGAAAAGATGGCCGTATACTTGGGCATTGCTCACCATATTGTCAATTATGCAGTACTCATTGGGCTTATGTGCCTGGCCCGCATTTTTTCCCCAGACCACCACCGGGATTCTTTTCCGCCGGAAGAAGGCAGCGACCGTGCCACCTCCGATCCCTTTGGGAAACGGCTCTTTGCGGTAAACCGCCCGAATTGCCTTGCCCAGCATCTGAACAACCGGTGCATCTGCCGGGGTTGGTGGTGCGGCGTCAGCCCGCTGTTCAACATCCACCTTTATCTGGACCTGAAACTCATTTTCGATCTCGCTGGTTATTTTTTGAACCTTACTCAAAACCGCGGTTAACTCATACCGGGGCAGGATCCGCATATCAAAATAAAATGTGTCTTCACCGGGAATGGTGTTTATGTTCGGGACATTGGGTTCCTTTTTGGTTGGTTCGATCGTTGAATAGGGCGGGGTGAAGAGCGGATCACGGATGCTGAAGGTTTCGTGCAGGAGTTTGTCCAGCCGGACAAGGAGGTTGGCACCTGCCCGATGTGCATTGTTGCCGTGATGGGGTGTTGAGCCGTGCGCCTGTTTGCCATAGGTGGTGAATTTGAGCCAGAGGATGGATTTTTCGGCAATCTCAAGGAGTGTGCCCTCCTCATTTCCTGCATCCGGGACAACAAGAATATCTGCCGGGTCGCAGAGATGATGGTTTTTGAGCAACCAGTCAACCCCGAATTCTGAACCGGTCTCCTCATCTGCTACCAGCATAAGTGCAATCGGCAACTCAGGCACCAGTTCCAGGTTCATCAAAGCCTTTAAGGCGAAGATGCTGGCAACCATCTCCTGCTGGTTGTCCTCAACACCGCGGCCATAGATTTTTCTCTCTTCGATCCGGGCAACAAACGGATCGCTTTGCCAGAGCTCTCTTGGTCCGGGTGGCACAACATCCAGGTGGGTCATCACCCAGATTACGGGTTTTGCTTTTTTACCCGGTAGTCGGGCAATCAGATTGGGGCGATAACCGCAGGGAGCAGAGGGATCAGGCGCGCGTAGTTCCTCCACCTCCAATCCCCAGTTGGTTAGCACCTGTTTAAGATAGTCGGCTTTTACCTTCTCTCCTTCGCCTCCGGATTTCGGGCTGATTGCCGGCAGGGCACACAACCGGCACTGCATCTCGACCATTGTCGGTTCTAATGTTTCAATCTCCTGACATATCTTTTGAAATACCTCTTCACTCCACATACGGGCAATAATAACAAAGATCGGTTCAGGGTCAAATTTTATTTTATTGCGGCGGAGGACGGTTTTAGATTTTACTCCGGTATAAACGCAGGGAGTTGGTTACCACATTGATTGAGGAGAGCGCCATAGCCACTTCGGCGATTATGGGGTGAAGTAAGCCAAACATTGCCAGCGGTATTGCCAGCGTATTGTAAAGGAGCGCCCAGAAGAGGTTCTGTTTTATTTTTCTGAAGGTGGCGCGGGCAAGCCGGATTGCGGTTAATACGTCGGTAAGTTCACCCCGGATCAGAGTAATATCACCCGCTGCGATGGCAATATCGGTACCGGTGCCGATAGCAATGCCAACATCCGCGGCTTTCAGTGCCGGTGCGTCGTTTATACCATCACCGACCATTGCGACGCGGTGGTATCTTTTTCGCAGGGTGTCAAGTACCTGGAGTTTATCTGCAGGTAAAAGTTCGGCAAAAACCTGCTCAATACCTAAAACGGTGGCAATTGACTCTGCGGTAGCCCGGCGATCACCGGTAAGAATCACCGGCACAATACCTGATTTTTTCAGTTCCGCAATGATGTTTGCGGCTTCAGGTTTTAGCCGGTCGGCAAGGATGACAAGTCCGAGCGGTTTTGAGCCCAGTGCGACAAAGATTACGGTCTGGGATTTTTCAGGATATTTACGGGCAAGTTCAACCAGTTCACCGGTTTTGATCCGGTTTTCGTTAAGAAGCTGAATTTTGCCCGCGCAGGCAGGCTGATTGTCGATGATGCCGGTAACTCCCAGTCCGGGAAGGGCGGTGATTTTCTGTGCCTGCGGAATGATTAAGTTTCGGACTTTTGCCGCCTCAAGGATCGCGCGGGCAACTGGATGTTCTGAACCCTGCTCAAGTCCTGCGGTGATCTTTAGAATCTCCTCCTCCCCAACTCCGGGTAGCGGGACGATGTGGCTGACATACGGTTTGCCGGTGGTGAGCGTGCCGGTCTTGTCAAATACGATCGCCCTGACATCCTTAAGTGTCTGGAGTGCTGCAGGTGAGCGGAAGATAATCCCGCGTCGTGCCGCAATGCCAGCAGCAACCATCAGCGCGGTCGGTGTGGCAAGGCCCAGGGCACAGGGGCAGGCGATTACTAAAACGGCGATGCCGGCAAACAGGGCAAGGGAAAGCGGGGAAAGTTCAGGATTGACCCAGGGGAGAATGGTTTTTGCCTGAACAAGTAATGGTTTGAGGCTTGGGGCAAACAAAAACCAGGTTAACCCGGTGAGTAGCGCCAGAATGAGAATTGCCGGCACAAACCAGGCGGTGAGCCGGTCTGCCAATGCCTGAACCGGGATTTTCTTTAACTGTGCCCTCTCCACCAGTTGAATAACCTGGGCAAGAAAGGTCTCCTTGCCAACTCTGCGCACCGCAACCTTGATAAAACCGGTGGTGTTAATGGTTGCACCGATCACCTCATCCCCTGGATTTTTTTCAACCGGCAGTGGTTCGCCGGTTACCATTGATTCGTCAATTTCGGTTACGCCTTCAATGATGATGCCGTCGGTTGGAATTTTTTCCCCGGGCCGGACGAGCATAATATCACCGGGTTTTAGCCGGTTGATCGGCACCTCGGTTTCTTTGCCATCAATCAGGATCCGGGCGGTGCGCGCACCCAGCGAAATTAGTTGGCGGATGGCACCAGCCGCATCTCCCTTTGCCCGTGCCTCCAGGTATCTGCCGGTAAGGTAGATTGCCATAAGCATTCCGGCAACTCTGCCCAGGTTTTCCACCGGCAGACCGAAAAGCACAAAGATAGATGAGATCAGGGCGGAGATTGTGCCGAGAGAGATTAATACATCCATCGTTGCCGAGCGGTTACGGATCGAGGTGAGGGTAGATTTCAGGGTGTATCTGCCCGGAATCAAAAGCACCGCAACTCCGAGGAGAAACTCCAGAATGGTCATCAGTTTCAGCGGCAGGTGAAAAAGATGGGCAAGGTGTAAAATCATCAAAGCCATTGCCGGCACCACCAGTAGCCAGGCGACAAGCATCCGGTTCTTTGCCTTTTTTAATTCCGCAGCAAGCAGTGTTGACTCATCATCAGACTTTTCCCGCACATCATAACCCGCGCTGACAATTGCCTTTTTTAACTCCTCAACCGGGGTGATTTTCGGGTCATACTCCACGACCGCCTCTTCAGTGGCAAAGTTCACCTGTGCCAGTTTCACACCGGGCAGGCGGTTAAGCGTTTTCTCAACTGTCAAGGCGCAACCGGCACAGGACATACCGCTGATGCCGATAATGGTGGTTTCGGTTCTGGTGAGTTTGGGTTTTGCCCCGGACATCGGGACCTTTGCGTTACCCGGGGCTAGAAAACGGTCTGGACTTTCCTTAAATCTTTTCAGGCAGGCGGTGTTACAGAAATAGTAGGTTTTGCCCTGATACTCCCATCTACCCGCTTCAGTTCCTTCGCTTACCTCCATCCCGCAGACCGGGTCAATGTGGATTCTCTTATTTTGGGTCATTTTATAATTAGACCCGGAATGGAAATAGTCAGATGCTTGATTATGACTTCAATTTTTTCAGCTAACCTTTTGCAGGATTGCGAGATGTAGATGTGCGCGGTGGTAACTGATTTTCAGAAAACAACTTCAATTGCTTCAGTAAAAATTGGGCTATTCTTTTTTCTGTTAAGGCGCAATAATTTTCATCAATATCATAAGCAATATATTTTCTTTTTGTTTTTAGCGCGGCAATACAAGTGGTGCCACTGCCAGCAAATGGGTCTAAAACAACTTCACCTTCAAAGGTATAAAGCTGGATTAAACGATAGGGCAGTTCAACCGGGAAAGGTGCAGGATGTCCGACTTTAGACGCTCGCTCTGCAGCAAATCTCCAAACACTTTTTGTAAACTCCAGAAATTCCTCTTTTGTAATGGTGCTTTTTCTCTTATATGGATTTAACCTCGTAAATGTATCTTTACAAAAGACAAGGATGTATTCGTGAATATCGCGCAGTACCGGATTATTGGCTTTTAAGTATGTTCCCCACGCCGTTGAAGGACTGGCACTGCTTCCTTTATCCCAGAGAATTTCGCCTCGCATCAGGAAACCTATTGATTGCATATCTTCGATGATGTAGCTGTGAAGCGGTATATAGGGTTTTCTCCCTAAATTAGCCACATTTATACAGGCTCTACCACCGGGGACCAAAACTCTGTATGTCTCGGTAAATACACGTCTTAGTAATTCTCTATACTCTTTTAAGGACAGGTCTTCATCGTATTCTTTACCAACATTGTAGGGGGGCGAAGTAACCATCAAATGGACACTGTTATCCGGGAGTTCTGTCATAAATTCGCTACTTTTACAGAAAATTCTATTTATGTTTTGTGGGTCAATCTGGTTTTCTATATATTTAACCTTTTTTTCTTGGTTTAATCCCTCGTAGAGTTTGCTCCTGTAGAACCGTGATGAGTCATGATTAATTCTGCCTGGTGTACCGAAGGCACTGGTTTGAGTTCCTGTTTTTCTCTTACTGTAAGGAGTTTTAGTTTTCATCGCGATTTACTCTGTTGCCTGGCGCAAAAGGTCCAGAAACTTCTGTGCTTTTGCTTCGTATGTTGTTTCTCTATTGGCTATCTCGATAATTTCTCCCAGTTTTCTTCGTGTTTGCATACTTGAGAAAAACTCTCTTTCTTCCTGCAAAAGATTTATGGTATATCGTTTCAACTCTTCATAATCGTCAAATCTATAAAACCCTTTGAACGGTGTTGATTTAATATTTTCTCCGTCACTGTCGAGTGGATTCGGGTTTACTGACCAGAGTCCCTGGATAATGCCATTTCTTTTTAATAGGTCAACTTTTTCATAATAACTCCGGGTGATGGGGGTGTTGCCGATGATAATAATTGGAATTTTTGTAGCGGCAAAGCTTGAAACGCGGATGTTGATACTTTTACCAATTGCTTTTAACATTGTGTCTGACCTCAAAAGCCCGGGATTACCCTGATGGGTTCTGTAATCACCGATGCAAACCAAACTTTTAGTTGCTGGGGTAAATTCCCAATTCCAGACTACGGACATTTTAACTTCAATAATCATTAAAATATTTTCTGGTTTTTGTACAAGATCTTTTGTTTTACAGATAGCAATATCGGCTGGCGACTGATTTGATAATCCTATCTCTTCGGCGATTACTCTCTGAACAGCATATCCACCGGCCAGGCTGGCGATTTTGTCCAATAACTCAGCGGTCCATTTTTCCGTATAGGAGCCAATCAATTAGTTTCTGCTCTGGAGGGTCGTTTTTGTCCCAACATATTTTTTGGGCCAGTAAGCCAGATACTTTTTATCTTTCGTGATGTAAAAAAGCTGCTCCGGGGTTGCAAACTCAAGGGATTTTATGAAAAAATCCTTTTCTCGTTCTTTATTCCAGAGAGTATGCATAATAATTTTATTGACTCCTAAACCTTAACCTCTAATGCTTTTGCGAATATTGCCATTACCTGAACTAAGAACTTTTAATAACGCAACTTTCAATTATATATTATAATACTGAATAGTTTAATATCAAGCAAGCCAGTTGATTATATATTCTACGAAATTTTTTAACTTCTTGTTGGGATGCTTATTTATATTTTCCCCATTTTACCTTTGTAGCAGATTTAGAATTTTCCTCGACCTTGTTGTCCTGTTTTTTAACTAATATTAAATACTTAATCCCTCGTAAAAAGAAATTGAATTTTTGAGCCCGGTAGTATTGTTTATTTTTTATCTCTAAAATAGAATTTCAGATTTTCCCTCACCCAATCATAAAAATCTATTTCTAAAAACTCTATAAAATCTTTTAAATTTCTTTCAGAAAATTTAATACTTCTGTCTTTACAATATTCTTTATAAATTTTTTTTACTTCGTTTTTATAATCCATACTTATCTTTTCCAAACAATATGGCTATTGATATTATGTTTTTCATAACTTTCTAGAATTTCAGCACAAAAATTTTTCAATTCTTCGTTGCCTTCGCTTTTCGCTAATTCATAAAGGCGGATAAACATTTTCTTTCCTGCTTCGGTTTGTTTTAGGGTTTTCTTTATAAAGTTGTGTTGGGCACACAAAGTTTGTCCATTTTCTATCGTTGATTTTCCTCCAAGATATTTTGGCTTAATATGGTCAACCTGTAATTCAACGCCTTCTTTTTTACCTCTTCCACAAATCACACATTTATAACCATCTCTTCTCAAAATTATTTCTTTTTGTTCAGGTGTAAAATCTTCTAATTCTCTTTGTTTGACTGCATCAGGGTCATAACGATAAATTCCCTTTTTGACTTTTATCAAAAACCCTATCTCGTGTAGGTTTCTAATTGACCGCCAAGTATCTCTCGGTTTTTTGTTATAAAGCCGCTTATATCTAGTTTCTACCCAGTCAACGACTGGTCCGTGCGGCATATCTTCTTTTGGGTGTGTCTTAAAGTATTCAATAAGTAAATCCCTAATTGATTTATTCTTTTTCTTCATGGTTGTAGTAGGTTAATAAACTTGATTGATTTATTCTTGCCTCTTGTTGTAAGCGTCTTATTGCCAGATCACAGTATCCCTTATCAATTTCAACACCTATCCCTTTCCTGTTATTAAGATAAGAGGCAATTAAAGTTGTACCACTTCCTAAAAATGGGTCAAGAATCGTATCACCAACAAAAGTAAATAATTTTATGCAGCGATGCGGCAATTCCACTGGAAACGGAGCGGGATGCCCCACCCTTTTTTTGCTTTCGCCACTAAAATTCCAAACACCGTTAGTCCACTGCATAAATTCTTTTTTAGTTATGTCTGATCTTTTACTACCACTTGTTTTTTTCCAATTCTTTTTATAAAGAATCAAAATTATCTCTACGGGCGCAATAACATATGGAGCAGCGGCTGACATAAAAGAACCCCAAGCTGTTCTTCTTGAAATATTACCTTCATTCCAAATAATCGTTGAGTGATACTTCCAGCCAGTGTCTTTTGCGATTTTTGTAATATCAGCGCCCACCGACTGTTGTCCCCCCTTATTTTTATCAAGTGGGATATTCAGACAAAAACGACCATCGTCTTTTGCTAATTCGTAACATTTAGCAATCCATTTTTTCGTAAACTCCAAATAGTCATCATAAGAAAGATTATCTCTGTGAGTATTATAATGAATATCTATATTATAAGGCGGCGAAGTAACAATTAAATCAATAGAAGATTTGGGAATTGCAGTAATCTTCAAAAAATTATCTTTGTAAATCAGAATATTTTTACTTTCAAAATAAAGATTCGTTCTTGTAATATCTTTTTTTGTTGTATTGCTAGCTGTTATGATTTTCATAAAGTTTTATTAAATCTTGAAATTCCATATCTATGTTTTACTTTTTTAATAACTCATCTATTGAAACACCTAACGCTTTGGCGATTTTTGCCATCCCCATATAATACCAAAATATTAAAAATCAAGCAAGCAAATTAATTACAGAGTTTTCTAACGGTGTCTTTCAAACTATGTTAGAACTTTTGCTAAAAATAATTATACAAACTTAAAGGCGTAAAATCAAGATTAGAAATTTGAGAAAAGATATTTTTTGGGAAAGGGAAACACAAGGGTTTGTCCAATTTCGTCGGACTTCATACCTTGCTTAAATATCTTACCACACTTTCAGCGTGGCAGTTTTCCTCTGCCAATTTCATCGGCAGAGTTCTTATACAAAAATATCTATAGCATTGAACAATTTTCCCATAAAACAAATAAATTTTGTTTTGTAATTTTTTAATTGATTTTTAGAAAAAATTTTAGT
>CAZPVT010000027.1:0-2643 GCA_964590395.1 uncultured bacterium | reverse complement strand
TTCCTGATTACACCAAACCAGAAAGAGGGGTTGCCCTTAGTCTAAAAGAAAAGATTTTCTATCGCCTAATAGAGGTTGATGGCAACACCCACACCATCCGGCGGATACTAAGAGTTACCCGTAATCCAGCGCAAGTCCTCTGGAATTCCCGAAACAACCGATACCATATTTTTATTGACACCGTTTTGCCGCCACGCTACCGAAGATGGTCTATGACTGTCTTGGATGCCCGCACCAGCCAGTTGATCGATAGTTTCCAACTGGGGTGGAGTTCCTGGTTAACTGCAACTTATGTCTCCACAAACAATCACATATATGTTCAGTTTGACTCCACGCTGGCAATAATTGATGCCCAGACAAACCAGATTCTCAAACATCTTGATATGGTTACCGACCCATCCGCCATTCACTTTTTCTTTAATCCGATTGTTAACAGGTTGTATATGTTTCGCCCGGACACCGTTTCGGTAATTGACTGCCGCACTGATAGTTTGATTAAACAAATACCGATGGAGAGCGTTTGGTATTATTACCCCACCACCGCTTTTAACCCGACTAAAAACTGGTTATATTGTATTTCGGGCAATCTTATTAGAATTTTAAATTGCAATGCCGATACCCTTTTACGCAACTCAATTGCTTTACCCAGCAGTTCTGTGCCGGATTTGTCTTATAATGCTCTCAGGGACCGTCTATATGCTGTCATAAACGACCAGAATAAAATCCTGATTATTGACGGTGATAACCTTCAGATTCTGGATTCAATTATTACCGGGCTATATAGTAATTGTGATGTCGGCGGTGTAATCTTCAACCCCAGGGTGAACAAAATCTATGCCCACAATTTCCTTGCTGGTGAAACAGTTCGCCTTAGTCTTGTATCGGTAATTGATGCAACCACCGGCAAAAAAATCAAACATACCCTGACCGGTGTTTCTACCACCTATGGTGACCGGGCGATGTGCCTCCATCCATCAGGCGATAAACTATACATTGCCAATAATGAGTCCAATTCAATTACGGTCATCAACTGCCATTTGGACAGTGTGATAAAAACGCTTTCTCTGCCTGACTGCCCGGAATACCTTGCCATCAATACCACCGGGCATAAACTCTATTGCACCCATGGCTGGAACCCGTTTCTTACCATAATTGACTCCAAACTGGACAGTGTCATTACCACCATTGACATCCCTCAGAATGGGTATGCATACTGGGTGGTCTGGCATCCGGCAGTGAACAAGGTCTATATTCAGGATTTTAGAAAGTTGATTGTGATTGATGCGGTAACCAATCAGTTCATTACCACGATACCTCTGGGTATTGACCTGTGGTCTTATGAACCGCCCGGTGCCTGCAATACCACCAACTCAAAACTCCATATCCTTGTTGCCGGCATTGCCCTCAGCGCATATTACTCAATTGATGCAAGGGCGGACACGATTCTTTGTTCAATCAACCGGCTGGTTTCTCCAATCGGGATAACCTGGCATCCAATAACCAACAAGGTTTATTTCCCTGGTGAGCGCTGGCCGCCCGGGAGTGAAAAACCGCAACTATGGGTCTTATCCGGAGAAAATGACTCATTGATGAAAACAATCCCGGCCGATTCCAGTATTAGCCTTTTTTTCCCGCAAACAACACCACCAATCAGCCATCCGTTACACAATCGGGCATATTTTCTAATTGAAGCTGGCGGGCTCCTGATAATTGACGCGCTGATGGACTCTCTTGTCAGTTATATTCCATTTCCGGTGCTGGAGGAATGGGGAGAATACGGAATGAGCCTGGACACCGCTGCAAACCGGATTTATGTTACAACCCCAGGTTCCCATATCTATGTGTTCAGGGACGAGATTACCGGTATTACTGATGAATCTTCAGAGATGCGGGGCTTTGACCTAACTATTGCTCCCAATATCTTCCGCAACCGGGTGGCATTAAAATACTATTTACCATCCCTGGCCCGAACCACAATCAAAATCTACAGTTCCAATGGCAGACTGGTCAGGACACTATACCAGGGAAACCAGCAACCCGGAAACCATTGCCCTCACTGGAACGGCCAGGATAACTTAGAGGCTCGGCTTGCCCCGGGCGCCTATTTTGTCCGGCTCCAAATCGGCACTCAGAACATCATCCGCAAACTAATCCTCCTCCCCTGAAATAACCATTCCCCCTTACCCAGGAAGGACCGGGGACCGGGGTCTGGAGTTCTGTCTTCCGTCCTCTGTCTTCCGTCTTCCGTCTTCGGTCTTCCTGAATTTGACTTTTAATAACAATCGGCTATTCTCACTCCCCTGATGGCGGCAAAGAAGGAACTTTTAATTGTTGAATCACCGACCAAGGCACACACCATCAGTCGCCTGCTTAGAGGCAAAATCAGTGTCCTTTCCTCCCGGGGTCATATTGCCGACCTGCCCAAGTCCAGATTAGGTGTAGATATTGAAAACGGGTTTGAGCCGGAGTATATCCGGATCAGGGGAAAGGCACCGATAATCAATGAGTTAAAGTCGGCGGCAAAACAGGCAAAGATGGTGTTTTTGGGCTGTGACCCGGACCGGGAAGGCGAAGCCATCGCCTATTCGGTCGCCCAGGAGATTAAGAACGGCGCGCCCATCAAGCGGGTGCTTTTTTATGAAA
>CAZPVT010000026.1:0-28642 GCA_964590395.1 uncultured bacterium | reverse complement strand
CTCACCTTTGGGGAAAACCCTGCTTCCCAATCACTATGGAATTTTATACTATGTGAAGTCGGATAAGTTCAAGTTCTACGATATTAGGATGCTTCATAAGCGCTGCCGGAATTGTAAGTATGTGCTTCAGGATTATGGCGGAAAAAAGGCACAGATGCATCCGTTTGGTCCTTTGGTTTCAGATGTCTGGACCGATATTCACAGGATAAGGCATAAGAAAAGGAGGGATGAGCACCCCTGCCAGTTACCCGTTCATCTTCTGGAAAGGCTGTTGCTTATGAGTAGTGATGAGGAAGATATCGTCCTTGACCATTTTGTTGGCACCGGTACAACCGCAATTGCCGCAAAGAAATTAGGAAGGAAATTTATTGGAATCGATATTGACCACAAGTATGTTGAAATTACCAATAAAAAATTAGGAGAGGTTGAGCCGACGGTTATTAATGGATGTTATGTTAGCATCTTCCTTGATAATGTAATTACTATCAGAGATAAGGATTGGAATAAAATTAAAGATGCATTTGTCATCCCCAAGGATCCATTGGAGTTAGAGAAAGGTGAAATTTATTTGCTTAATAAGAAGAGAAAAACAACAAAACTCTTTGTGAGAGAAGAAGCGCCAAGCGACTTATTTTCGTGGCTTCGGGTGAGGTAATGATCTGCCCAGATTTCCCACCGCATAATAGAAGATTAAAGTTGATTCCTCCCAGCCCCCAATTTTGGTGCCGTAAAGACAAACGGCGAGTAGTAACGTGCTGGTTTGGTGCGATGAGGCATATACGGTGTGGTGCGGGCTTGCGTTTAGGACCGGTTCGGCTTAAAATAACGGGTGAGCCAGAAGCCGGTAGCGATTAAGGATATTGCGCTGGTTTTTGCTAAGGTGGGGACGATCGGGTTTGGAGGTGGTGTTGGGATGCTGGCGATCATCAGGGATGAGGTGGTTGAGAAACGGAGATGGATTGATGAGGATGAGCTTGCCACCGCGGTGGCGATGGGGCAGATGCTACCGGGTCCTTTTGTCTCCAATTATGCGGAGTATATCGGTTATCGGCTGCGCGGGCTGAAAGGGATGGTTACCGCGGTGAGTGCGTTGCTTTTGCCGGGTTTTGTTTTGATGTGCGTTTTAGGGTTTCTCTATTTTCGATACGGTGGTGTGCCGGTGATGCAAAGGATTTTTTCGGGTATTCAACCGGTGGTTGTGGGCGTTCTTTTCTGGGCGACCTGGATGATCGGCAGAAAGAATATCAGTAACTGGCGCCAACTGGTGATCGGCGTGGTCGCGGCGGTCAGTCTGTTTTTTAAGGGTGATGTGTTGCTGGTGGTTTTGGGATGCGGTATTTTGGGCATAATTTTTTCCGGAAAGTTGAAGTTTAATAAGAATACCGCGGGTTGCCTTTTTTCACTGCCATGGGTTTTTGCCGGTGCCTTCTGCCGGACAACAGTGCCGGAGGTATTGCAGAAAGCCGGGGAACTGGCACTGGTGTTTTTTAAGATGGGCGCGGTGATCTTCGGAGGTGGTTTTGCTGCGATTCCGTTTCTGCAGTATGAGGTGGTGGAGTTGCGGCACTGGTTGAGTAGTAAGGAGTTTATTGATGCGGTGGCACTGGGACAGATGACACCAGGACCGGTGGCGATTATGTCCGCGTTCATCGGGTTTAAGGTGCTATCAATTCCCGGGGCGCTGATCGCGATGCTGGGCACATTTCTGCCGTCAACTTTGATGCTTTTGTTGTTGATTCAGGGTTATGAGCGGGTTAAGACGAGCCCGGTGATTCAGGCTTTTCTTTCCGGGGTGATGCCGGCGGTTTGCGGGATGCTTGTGGTGTCAACAGTGTTTATTGCGCGGGGGGCGATTTCGGGTGTAATGCCGGCGGTGATTGCACTGGTTGCGGTTTTGCTTCTGTTTTTTTTGCGAGTTGAGCCTTTCTGGTTGATTCTGGCAGGTGCGGGTTTGGGTCTAATCCTGCCTTGATTGTTGTTACCGGGTGGATAAGATTTTATAATGGGGATTTTTTTATATAGCCTGGTTTTGCTGGCGGGTGTAACAGGAACAGCGCAAAAGATCGCCGAGGTTAAGTTGCTCACAAGTGATGGCCAGCGGGTGGTGCTGGATTTTATACCGGGGGAGTTCAATTTGACCGATAATCAGCAGGGTGTTCGGGTGCAGATAGCGGGTATGGGCAGTCTGTCTCAACCGGGTGAACCGCATCTGCCAGGGATGACGGTTCTGGCTGGAGTGGCACAAAAGGGCGCGGTGCGGTTGAGTTACTCAGTTGAGGAGGAGCGGTTTGACAATCTCTGGGTCAGTCCGGCAGTGGGTTTAACTCCCCATCCGGTAGAGCCGGGACCGATGTATCAAAAAGATCAGTTCTGGCCCGGAGAGTTTGCGGAGGTTGAGCGGGTGGAGTTGGTGCGCGGGGTGCGGGTTGCCTGGATAAGGATAAATCCGGTGCAATTTAATCCGATTCAGCGACGGTTGCGGATGGCAAAGAGGTTGCGGATTGAGATAGATTTTTCCCAGCCAGCAGAGCTGAGGAGCAATCCTGATGCGCTGGATTCGGTTCTGGCACGGGTGCTGGTTAACCCAGAGGCGCTCAACTGGAAGGTGGCGGTTCAGGTTGCGGAGACAACCAGTTTTTTTAGCCGGTTCGGTGTCTGGTATAAGATCAAGACCGAGACAACCGGTGTTTATCAGATTAAGGCTAAGGAGCTGGAGGATGCCGGGCTGGATTTGAGTACGATTGACCCGCGGACATTGCGTATTTTTTCAATTGGGCGATATAAGATTAACGGACCATATCCGGATACGATGGTTGAGGTGCCGATCTGGGTGGCGGGTGAAGCGGATGGCAAGTTTGACCAGAAGGATTATATCCTTTTTTATGCCCAGGCGCCATCGGACTGGAATGACTCATTAACCCGCTGGGAGGAGAACTATTATACCCGAAACCGGGTTTTCTGGTTGACCTGGGGCACAGGTGCGGGTAGGCGGATGGAGGTTTTGTCCGGTGCCGGTGCGGTGACACCGTTGAGCCGGGCGCAGATGAGGTATCGGATCGAGGAGGACCTGCAATGTCCGGCACGGGGGGGGTTGTTATGGGTTTGGGAGCGGTTTAACAGTTCGGTTAATAATGCCCGTTTCTATTCGCTTTTTACCCTGCCGAACCGGGACAGTTTGAAGAAACTCGTGGTCAGGTTTTATGGTAAGAGCGATAAACAGAGTGATTATTATCCAACGGTTCTGCGGCTGAATGGCGTGGTGTTAGATACGGTTCAGATCCGGGCAGCGCGGGAGAATGTCCAGCCCAGCACCTTTGTGTTTGAGAGTATTCCGGTATTGGCGGGTGCCGGGCAGCGAAGGACCGATACCTTGGAGATAGAGTTGATAAATCCCGGAGATGTGTATCTTGATTATATTGAGGTGAATTGTGTTGATCGGCTGGAGTTGACAAATAGTCAACCGGCACTGAGGTTTTACTGTTATGGACAGCAGGAGTTTAAGGTTACCGGTGCGGACCAGAATACACTCCTCTTTGATGTCAGTGACCCGTGGGCACCGAAGATGATAACCGGTTTTGAGTTGAATGGGCAGGAATTGAAATTTAAGGTTCCGGGGTCAGGGGTGCGGCAGATTTACTGCATCAGGGTAGGAGGTTTCAAAAAGGTTTTATCGCTGGCGGCACGAAGTCCAGGCTGGTTACGGCGCGCTGGAGAAAGGGCGGAGTATTATATTGTGTGTGCGGATGAGTTGTTACTAGCGGCAAGACTATTTGCCCGGTATCGAGATGGCAATATCCCGGGGATTGAGAATGCGCGGGTAAGCGCGGTTGGTCTGGGCAGTATCTATGATGAGTACGCTTTCGGGATGGAGGAGCCGGGTGCGATTAAGGCGTTTTTTTCTGCCAAGCGTCCAGCATACGGACTTTTACTGGGTGATGCCACCTACGATTATAAGGATAACTTTAAGTTGGGCAAAAAACCAAGTGTGCCCGCTTATGAAATCGGGTTTGACCTGGACTATGAGGTTTATAACCAGTTTGTTAAGGCGGTGGATGCCTGGTATGCGGATTTTGATGGTGAGGGCACAAGCCCGGATATGATTCTGGCACGGATGACCGCGCGCACACCTTTTGAGGTGCGGCAGTTTCTTGAGAAGGTAAGGGGTTATGAACAGCAAATTCCCGGGCTCTGGGCAAGGAGGTTACTGCTTTTGGGAGATGATGAGTATCTTGGGGATCCGGATGATCCGCGGAAACGGGAGAGTTTTATACATATCCGGGGCTGTGAGCAGATGGTGCCTTTTGTGCAGAATTACCTGGATATCATTAAGGTTTATCTAACTGAATTTCCCTGGGATGGCAATACGAAGCCCAAGGCAAGGGCAGAGCTTTTGCGGCAGTTGAATAACGGAGCATTGCTCTGGGTATTTTTCGGGCATGGGGCAGGTTTTCAGTTATGCCATGAGCGTGCCTTTCATATTGATGATGTGCCCAGTGTAAAAAATCGGTTACAGTTGCCGGTTGCCTTTTTCGGCTCCTGTGGGGTCGGGCGGTTTGATGACACCCGTTATGAGGCGATTGCTGAGGAGTTGGTGCGGGTGCCGGAGGGCGGTATTGCCACGATGGGTGCATCAAAGGCAACATTCTCCAGTACCAATGAACAGTTTGCCCGAACCCTGCTGGGAAAGATGGTTGAAGATCCAGGACAGACGGTTGGGGCATCTTTCTATGCTGCCTGGTTGACACCGGGTAACTACCTATACATCCTTTTTGGTGACCCGGTAATCAGACTCCGGATGCCGGTTGTGGATAGCGAGATTACGGTAATTCCTGATACCTTGTATCCGGGTGGGATTGTCAACTGGCAGGTAAATCCGAGTCCGAGTCAGGGCTACTTCTCATTGCGAGCGACCGAGGCGGAAAGGGGCCGGTTCTATCGTTCGTTTGAGAGCATCACTTATACGTTACCCGGTGAGGAGGTTTTTCGAATTAGCGGTAAATATTCTGACCGCCCAATTACCGGTAGTTTTGTTGTGCCGAGAATGACTTATCAGGATACCGTGGTAGTTGGTAACGGTTGGTATGCCCGTAACCGTAACTCCTGTCAGGTTGCGGGATTGGTTGTTGAACGTAATCAGGTTTACGGGGTTGTTTCGCCGCCGCTCTATCTTGACACCACCTTTGCTATCTCGTCGGATACTAAAGGACCGGAGATAACCGTTTTTGCTGATCAACGGCACTTAAAGATGGGTGATACTACCTGGGTGCCGAAACGTTTTACTATGCACGGCGTGCTTACTGATCCCGGAGGAATCCTGCTGGTTACTCATCCCAATTACGGGTTAAGTTTTTATCTTGGAGACCCCAGCCGCCGGGTGGAGCTGAGTGACTATTTCAATTATGATGCCAATTCGACAAGCAGTGGCCGGTTTTCCTATCCAGTGGAAATGGGACAGGAGCTCGATTCGCTGGTGATTTTTGCCGCAGACAATTACCTGAATCGACGGGTGGCAGTTTATTATTTAAAGAGCGATCTGCGTGCGGGTTTGCGGATTGACTCCTGTCTGGTTTATCCCAATCCGGTAGAGAACAGGGCGTTTTTTACCTTCTGGCTTTCTCAGTCCGCACTTGTAACCGTTAAGATTTTTACTATAGCGGGTCGGCTGGTGCAGATTTTAGGTCCGGTGGGTTGTGGTTTTGGGTATAATCAGATTGAGTGGAATGGCTTGGACCGGGATGGACAGTCGCTGGCAAATGGGGTTTATCTTTACAGGATTGAGGCGCGGAGTGCCGAGAGTGCGGGGACTGGTGTCCAAACTCGGACAGTTAGTTTCCGGGATCGGTTTATTGTGCGGAAATGAATTGGTCTCCGGGTAAATAGTAACGGGCGGACCTGCCTTTGCCTTTTAAAACCAGTTTGCCCTTCTTGACCAGACCGGCAAGGATGTAGCCTGCCTGATGAGGGGAGACCCGCAAGAGGGTACGGACGATTTCGTTGGTAATGTAGCGCTCACTCACTGGACCGGGAAGTTGCTCCAGGTAACTGAGGATTGTGGCTTCGGCGTAGGCGGTTTCTGCCCGATGAAATGGATGGTAGGTGATTGATTTGCGCAGTTGGGCATAAGCCCGTTTTGACAGTCGGTAGACCCGGCCCTTTTTTTCGCCGAACTGTTCGAGCAGGCCACGATTGACCATAGAGCTCAGGGCTTCGTACGCCTCTTTCTCAGCGCGACCCAGAATTAGCCGTGCCTCACCAACATCAACTTCCCGGTTGCGTTTCAGGTAGTTGAGAATCAATAGATCAGGCAGTTTCAGTTCGCGTCCCTCCTGCTGACAGCGGACAACAAAGCGGGCAAAGGTTTCGTCCAGTTTACCTTCTCCCCTACCCGAACGAATGGTTACCCGGACATAGTCAGCACCTGCCTCATAATTGGGCGGTTCCTTGCCATAAGAGAGGAGAATCTGAAACATCCTTTTGACGCCCATTCCGGCTCTTTCTACTAACCGTAGACGTTCTAATATCTCGGCGAGGAGCGGGTTGCGGCTGATCGGCTCATGGCCGATGATATTCTGGGGGGTGACATCAGAGATGAAGCCGCCCGGAGACGAGACTTCGAGCCGTTCCTGATACAGTCGTAAATATACTGGACTTTGAATTGAGTAGTCCCGGTGGGTAAAGGCGTTTAAGAGCGCCTCCCGGTAAACTTCAGGGGGAAAATCAGGAATCTCAAAATGAAAAAGTCCGAATTTCAGGGTAAAGATGCGATTGTGCGGTTCAACAGAATTGGTGAAGTCTTCAAGGAGTGCCAGTAGCGGGCGAGTGGAGTCCACTCTTCGGTCGTACTCGACATCATTTTTCATATGCAGGAAGATCGCAGAATGACCGGACACAAAGCGGCGAATGTACTCTTCTTTGCCGATTAATAGCAGGCCGGCTACCGAGAGTCTGTTATCGGGCGTAAGGATGCTGAGATTTCTTAACAACTCTTCGGTTCTTAAACCAGAATTAGGATTTTTGGCACTGATTATCCGGCGCAGTCTTTCAATTTCCAGCGGGTCAATGCCTTCACTGCCTAAATCCAGAACCTGGGCAGAGAGGTCGGATTGGAGAGTGACGCTCATTAAAAGGAGATTATCAGAAACGGAAGTTAAGTCAATCGGTTGAGCCAGGTTTACTGGCTGTCCAGAAACCTTGGGCTTCCCGATGCATTTTCTGTTTCATGGGCTGCCACCAGAGACGGTTTTTAATATACCAATCAACCGTCTTTTTTATGCCGGTGGCAAAGTCAACCGCGGGGCGCCAGTTAAGCGATAGGATTTTGGTGTTATCAAGGGCATAGCGAAAGTCGTGGCCCGGACGATCCGGGACAAACTCAATGAGGTTGGCATTATCAGTGGCGAGATGGGGTAGGTCGACGACCGGGCGCAGGCAGGAGATTATCGTGTTGATGACTGCCAAATTGGTGATTTCGTTCCGGGCGCCGACATTGTAGATTTCACCGGGTTTACCTTTCAACAGGACAGTTTCAATCGCCCGGACAGTGTCTTCAACATAAATCCAGTCCCGGATATTTTCGCCCCGGGCATAAACCGGCACCTTTTTGCCGGTCAATAGATTGGTAATGGCAAGCGGAATCAGTTTTTCCGGGTACTGGTATGGTCCGTAGTTGTTTGAGGGGCGGACGATGTTTGCTCGCTGGTTTTGGGTGTGAAAGGCGGCAAGGACTAAAAGGTCAGCAGCGGCTTTGGAGGCGGAATAAGGCGAACGCGGGGCAAGGGGTGTCTCTTCGGTGAAAATGCCAGTAGTGTCAAGTGTGCCGTAGACCTCATCGGTAGATATCTGAATGAAATGGTCGATGCCCTTTTTCTGGGCACAGTCTAAAAGCACCTGGGTGCCGAGGATGTTGGTGCGGATAAATGGCGCTGGTTCCGCAATTGAGCGGTCAACATGGGTCTCCGCGGCGAAGTTGATCACCGCATCACAGCCAGCCATTGCCGAGAGGACAGTTTTGGGGTCTTCAATTCGGCCGTGAATGAATCGGTAGTTCAATTTATGGGCGATGTCTGCGAGATTGGCAGGGTTGCCGGCGTAAGTGAGGGCATCCAGATTGGTGATCTGCCAATCAGGGTGGTTCTGGAGCGTAATCCGGATGAAGTTTGAGCCAATAAAACCGCAGCCGCCGGTAACCAGTAGCTTCATTTATTTACAGGCGAAGAGATTGCTTCGTCGCTATTGCTCCTCGTAATGACAGGTAGTAGTAACGTGTCATCTATTCAATCAGGAACCGTTTTTGGGGATCAGTTTCATAACGGATCTCGTCGGGTTCCTCGGTGCGGTTGTTGCCCCGGTAGAGTTGGTTGGGGTAGTTGTAAACCAATCCCGGTTTAACGCCGATATTTTTGTAGGCGTGGACAACACCCGGCGGAACGATGAGGAGTGCAGGTTCTTTCTCGCCCAGTTGCAGTTGAAGGTGGGTGTTGAAACTAACCGAACTCTGGCGGTTGTCCCAGAGAAAAATCTGAAAGTCAGAGGGTCCGAGAAAGGCAAACCAGTCGGTTTGAAATCGGTGCTCATGCGGGCCACGGATAACACCGGGTAGGGTCATTGCGACATAACCCATCACCGGCAACCCGTCCGGATTTTTGAGCCAGTCGGCACGAAAGGTTTCAATGAGCCAGCCGCGGTGATCAGTATAAATCTGAACCCGGGCAAGGAGGACACCCTTTATCGCTAGTTCGCTAAATGGTAGGTTCACAGTTCTACCTCGCTGGAGTCAGAGAGGAGGAGACGGAATGGGTGTATTTGCATTAACTTCGATTTTACCACCACCTCCCGGCCAATGAGGCTCTTTTCCAGGAAGTTGACGTTGATGATACGACTTTTCTCCATAATGACGGAGTGTTTGATAACTGAACTGCTGATTGCGCAGTGAGGCTCGATTGAGACGCAGGGACCTATCGTGGCGTCCTCAATTACCGCATTTTCACCGATTGCCACCGGGCCGATGAGCCGGGAGTCAATTATTTTCGCGCCCGGCCGGACTGTTACCGCGCCGATAACTTTACTCTCCTTAATCTCTCCTTCAAGCAGGTGCTGGCAGTAGGTTTCCAGTACCGCCTGATTGGCGTTCAGGAGGTCGTCTTTTTTCCCGGTGTCAAGCCACCAGCCGGTGATGATTTTCGGTATCACGGGGGATTTTTCCTCAATCAACTTTTGTAATGCGTCGGTGATTTCCAGTTCGCCACGCGCGGAGTAGGATAACCTTTCAATCACCGGGTGGATTTTGGGTGAGAATACATAGACACCAACAAGTGCCAAGTCCGATGGTGGTTGGGCGGGTTTTTCTACCAAACTGATTACCTTGTTGTCTTTTAAAACCACAACACCAAACTGACGCGGGTCAGGAACTTTTTTCAACAGCACGAGCGCATCCGCATTCTGGCTGACAAATGTTGTCAATGCGTCGGTCAGACCATCCTGCAGTAAGTTGTCTCCCAGGTACACCACAAACGGTTCGGCACCCAGGAAGTCGCGGGCAGTTTTGACCGCATGGGCGATGCCCAGTGGCTGGGGCTGGAGAATGTAGGTCAGGCGGACATGCCAGTTTTCACCAGTACCAAGATAACCCTTGATCGCATCGCCGGTTTCCGGAGATATGATGACCCCGATGTCGGTGATGCCCGCATTTTGTAGATGGTCGAATACATAGCCAAGGATGGGCCGGTTAGCGATCGGAACAAGTTGTTTGGGAATGGTGTAGGTGAGGGGACGAAGGCGCGTACCCTTACCACCACAGAGGACGAGAGCCTTCATTAAATGAATTATCGCTGATTGGTAGGCGTTGTCAAGTAATCTTTATTTGACAATGTGTGGCTCATTGTCAAACTATTAGTAATATGAAAGTAGCAATTGCCCAGGTAAATCCGATAGTCGGGGATATCAGCGGTAACTTGGCGTTGCTGGTGCGGGTGCTAAAGGAGGTAGCAAACAAAGGGACAGAACTGGTGGTTTTCCCGGAACTTTTTATTACCGGTTATCCGCCACGGGATTTGCTGGAAAGGGGTTGGTTTATTGAACGGGGAGAAGAGGCAATGAAGGCGGTAGCAGAGATTTCTGCGGGTTATGATCTTGGCATTCTTTTAGGTGCGGTGGTCAGATCGCAGCGCAGAAGTGGACGGGGTCTTTATAACTCCGCGGTGGGTTTTTATCGTGGGAAGGAGGTTTTTCGTCAGGCGAAGCGCCTTTTGCCATTCTATGATGTATTTGATGAGACGCGCTATTTTGACCCCGGAGAAGAGGTAAACTTGTGGTATTTTAATGGGGAGCGGATCGGCGTGTCAATCTGTGAAGATGGGTGGAATGGTCCGGAATTCGCACAAAAAAAATACCGGTATGAGGTTGACCCGATAAAGGAGCAGGAGCAACTGGGTGCAACGGTTTTTATCAATATTGCTGCTTCACCTTTCTGGATGGGCAAACCGGGTTTACGGCATAAATTATTCACCGGGCATAGCCAGCGGTATCAGAAACCTTTTATCTTTGTGAATCAGGTCGGTGCGCAGGATGAGTTGATTTTTGATGGGAATAGTTTTGTTGTAAACAGGGAGGGCAAAATCAGCGAGAAACTGGACGGTTTTGCTGAGAGTGTCAAGGTCGTCAACATTGCGGATTTGAGTTCCACGGCACATATTGAAACAGATGAAATCAGGGATGTTTACCAGGCACTGATATTAGGGGTTAAGGATTACTTCCGCAAGTGCGGTTTTTCTCAGGCGGTGCTCGGTCTTTCTGGAGGAATTGACTCTGCGGTGGTTGCCTGTATCGCAGTCGCGGCACTCGGCAAGGATAATGTGCTGGGGGTGATGATGCCATCAGAGTTTACCGCGCCGGCGAGTGTTGAGGATGCTAAACTGCTCGCCCAGAACCTGGGGATTAAACTGTTGACGATTCCAATAAACCAGCTGTTCCAATCCTATCTCCAAATCCTGGAACCGGTATGGGGAGATAAAAACTGGGATGAAACTGAGGAGAATATCCAATCGCGCATTCGGGGAAATATTCTGATGGCAATCGCCAATAAGTTAAACTGCCTGGTACTTGCCACAGGTAATAAGAGCGAACTGGCAGTTGGCTACTGTACCCTTTATGGCGATTTAAGCGGCGCCCTGGCGGTGATCGGCGATGTGCCCAAAACGATGGTTTATGAGATTGCCCGTTACATCAACCGGGAAAGGAAGATCCTTCCGCACTCGGTCTTTAATAAACCGCCATCTGCTGAACTGCGACCGAATCAAAAAGATACCGATTCCCTGCCGTCCTACGAGACGCTGGATGAAATTTTAAAACTTTATATTGAGGATGGTCTTTCGCCCGATGAGGTGGTCAGCCAGGGGTATGATCGGGATGTGGTTAACTGGGTTGTGCGTCAGATTGCGAAGATGGAATACAAACGTCGGCAGTCACCACCTGTTTTACGAGTAACCAGCAAGGCATTTGGCTCGGGTAGACGGTTGCCGATTGCGGCGAGGTATATTTAGACAGGTTTATCTCAGGGTGCGACGTAACGTTTTGAGCTCATTTAAATCGGGACGGAGCCTTATCGCCCGATTAATCAGGTTTAATGCGGTCTTTCGGTCGTTCCTATTTATGGCGATAACCGCAAGGTTATAAAGCGCGGGAACACAATTCGGGTCATTTTTCAGCGCGGTCAAATAGAACTTTTCCGCACTGGCGGTGTCGTCGAGGGCAATAAATAGACTGCCCAGCCGGTTGATGTAGATCGCCCGGGAAAGTGATAGGTTACGAGGTACAGTTGAGTTAGATAAATCAATGTCAGCTAACTGATGGATTGTGAGCCGGCTGCTGTCGCGCCAATCAGGATAGATGGTGATGAGGCGAGATAGGCTAAGATTTGCCTCGGGTGTTCTACCCATAATTGCCAGTGCCAGTGAGTTACCCAGGAGTGCGGGCGCGAGTAAAGAGTCAATTTCCAAGGCTTGATTAAATCGGACAAAGGCGCTGTCCGGCTGTCCGGTCATAAGGAAGGCGTAGCCAAGGTTATTCTGCACCCGGACGGAATTAGGTTGCAGTTCTTCAGCCAGACGGAGGTGATGTAGCATCCGTCGGAAGTCAGCTTTTTGACCGTAAAGGATGGCGATGTTGATATGGGCGGAGACAAATCCCTGGTCAAGGATGATGGCACGGTTATAAAGTTTTATGGCGGAGTCAGGGGCAGAACTCCTTAGCGCACCGGCAAGGTTGACATAAGCACTCGGGGCATTGGGTGCCTCTTTGATCATTGTGGAAAAAAGGGTGATTTCATTCTGCCAGACCGGCATCCTTTTTAATGTGTCAAATCCGAATATGCCTGTCACCAGGAGCAGAGCAGCGCCGATAACCTGGCGCGTCCGATGCAGGGAAACCAGTAACCTTGAGAGGAGCGTGATGAACGTTGCGACGAGGCCGGCTGATGGTAGATAAAGGAGCTTTTCGGCTGCTTGGGGTCCGATGGGGATGATGTTTATTACCGGCAAAAGAAATAATATCGCCCAGAGATAACCGAAGAGGGAGATGCGGAAACGGGGACGGAGCGCAGCAAGTGGAATGGAAAAGAGAAAAACGATGGTCCAGATTATATAGGGCAGTGGTTGAAAAAAAGTGGGGTCTAAAGGGATCTTTGCCCGATGTTCAAATGGCCAGCAAAACAGCCGGATATAATAGCCTAATGAGTTGGCGATATTGGTCAGGATAACGGCGTGGAAGCTGGTCGGGACCGGTAGAATCTGATTAAAGATTGTCCGGCGCAGGTAAAGATAGCCGATCGCGACGAAGAAAAGTAATAATACCGCCAGGTAGAAACCTTTTAATGGCTTTGTTTGAATCAAAAACGGTGTAGCGGCAACCAGTAGAGGAAAAAGGAGGGCAGTTTCTTTGCTTAAAAGGGCAAGAGCATAAAGCGGTGGTAGCAACAGCCACCAGCGCCACTCTTTCTTTCGAAAGGAACGTAAGAGGACAAAGCCGGCAAAGGTGATAAACACCGCCATTAACAGATCGGTGCGTCCGGAAATAAAGCAGACCGATTCAACATGGGCAGGATGGGTGGCAAAGAGCAGTCCGGCGATGCCAGCCCATACTCCAGAGTGCAGCAATTCCCAGATGATCAGAGTGACGAAGACAGTGGCGAGGGTTGTTAGAACGATGTTTATCAGATGAAAATAGGCAGGATTCGCACCGGCAATTTTATAATCCAGATAAAAGGAAAGGGTGGTAATCGGGCGATAATAACCAGCAATTGGCCCTTCCTCAGCGGTCCAGGCTCCTGCCCAATAAGGACGGGAAAATATCTCCCAGGGGCTTGAGTGGTGCAGGAGACGGTTTTCGACGATCAGTTGCCGGTCGTCCCAGACGAAGTCATATTTGAGGGCAGGAAGGTATAAGATAATCTGGATAATAGCCAGGGCCGACAGTACCAGCGCTACTCCCGGGCGGGTACGCAACCGCTCGGTAAACTGTTGAGTGTCCACAGTTAATCAAGTTTCTAAAACTGTTGGGTAGTGTCAACATTCACCATTGCCGGCTGTACCAAGCCTTCCGTCCGTTGATGGGGGGTAACCATTCTGTTTGTTTGCTGAAACGACTGGAGGATAAGGGCTCGTAACAAGCGGTGGATAGGGGGCGGGAAAGTGTGGGTATCTTGACGCACAGTTATAGGTTAATATAATGACATCAATGCTCTCCGGGCAAAGCCCATTTTCTATCTGTTGGTTACTCAGTAAACTGAGTTACTTTCTTTTTGGCCTGTGTTTTTGTGGTCAGGCCGGCAGGACGGTACTACAGCCATTTGCCAAGATGGTGCCACCACCGATTGTTGATGGTGAGTTCAATCTCTACGAGTGGATTAATTGCGAACAGGATTCCTTGAGTACAGGTTTCCGGACTGTACTTGTTAATCGGGTGCAGTCAGAATTACCGGCATTCAGAATCACCACGACCGATTTTAATGGAAAATATGTGCCGATTGAGTCAACCGTGGTACTGACGACACGAGATGATATGACACCGATAGTATCAGTGGTGGTGCCGATAGAGAATGAGACACTGGTTTCCGTAACTACCAGTTATCATCATAAACAGGCAGCGGTGGTTACCAACATCAATGGCGAAGAGATTCGTAATTATATCCCGATCGGAAACCTTACCTATGATATCAATCAGTTGCCTACCTTAGGTCGGGCAATTCGGGTTCCACCCCAGGCACCACTGCATCTATTATTGCTTATTCCGTTGACCACACCACTAGGCGGGATGTCGGTTATGGCGCGATTCACCAGGTTAGGTGGTGATACGATTACCGTGCCGGCAGGGATATTTGACTGTGAGCAGGTGGTTGTAGAAATCGCGGGCAGGCGTGAGTTTTACTGGTATGAGAAAAGTGGCGCCTGCCGGCTGATAAAGTATTATGATGAACAGAGGAAAAGGTCGTTGCACTTAGTTAAGACGACCCGAGTAACAAAACAGAGGCGTGGTGATTCGTAATCGCTAACTAACCAGCATTAAATGCGCAGGATTTTCTCCAACTGGTTACCGATCTGCAAGAACAAAATCCCCCGCTGGTCGGTCTCGGGTTGCCAGTTGATCGAGCCCGCGGTACCAGTCGGCCGAATGTCAAATTTTTCGATCATCCTGCCCGTTGCGTCATAAACTTTAACGGGCACTACCATAGCGCGATTAAGTTGGTAGTGAATGGTGATATCCCGGGTAAAAATCTTGGGCTGGACGGCAACGAGTTTAATTTCTGAAACCGGTGCCATAGGCTTTTCTTTGATGCCGACTTGTGGTTCATACCAGTCATAAGCGGTGTCGGAACTGGCAAGCATCTGGGCAACGGTTCTGCCGCCGCAGATTACAAACGTAATGATCTGGCTGTCGCCCTCTGGGATCGTAAATGGTCCGGCAGAGACAAATGCATGCCAGTTACCGATAACGGTGCCCGAGACGGAACGGAGTCGTCCATCCAGAAAACGGCTCTTTTCGCTTTTTGTGAACCCGTCATTGATATAGGTGTTGTGATAGATGCAGTTAGCATAACCGGTCGGTTCCGGAGGGTAAATCAACCGGACACCGAGTGCCAGCGTCTCGGGTGAAGCCCGCACATAGGCAAGGTTGCGTAGGGTATCGGTGCCGGCATAGTCCAATTCGTCGTTGGAATTCCAGGGTGCGGTGCGGAAATCGCAGGCTACTCCGGTCCAGAGATCGGTGATTGCAGTGGTGTCGTTATTGTGAATGCGGTATTCCAGAATCATAAAGTCTTTATGCTGTGGCCGGGCGCTGACAAATGAACGCTGGGTAACTGTCAAGCCTTTTGGCTCGGGGTGATGGGCATCGGAAAAGACGGCGAGATACTCCTGGTCGCCAAGTTCCGGCGGTAGGACCGGTCTGATTGATTCGACAATAGCAAAGTCCTGAGGGGTTACCTGCCAGGGTGTGCCATAATAATTATCCGCCACCCAGAATGTGTCTGGATAACTAATACCTAAAAGAAACGACCCGTGCATCATTGCCGAGGAAGACCAGGCACGGTTCTTGGGATATATTAAACCCAGACCCTGACCGCGCCAGGTTGTTGTCCCGATTCCACCATTGGCACAGACACCGGCAACAAAATCAGCGGTATCGTGGACTGCCCAGATGCCGCGGCGGGCATAAGGCATACCGACAATAACCTCAAATTGAGTTTCCCAGGTTCTGAAATCAGCGTTGATTACCAGAGCCATTTCAATCGGGGTGCCATGCGGACAGTTTCTGCTGACCCGAACCGAATAGGCATTACCGGCGGCGGTATCGCCGGCTGCCAGGTTGCCGTAATCACTAACCGAGTCAATTACGGTGATAAATGGTGAGCTGGTGCGGAGAATTCCGGTTGTACCGGTGCTGGTAAGGTTGCCACGGTTTTCAACCGTGATATAAATGTCTGCGGTTTCATTCGGGTCTAACCGACCATTCGGGTCATCAACCCGATGGTCACGGTAAACAACCATTGGCGCAGGGTTGCCATTCCGAGTATAGAGCAATTTCTCGTATGGGGCACAGTCCTGCGCGGTTACCGAAAGAAGGAGGGTCCAGGTGTCACTCAGCATCGGAATTACAACCCGGGCAACACCTGAAGAACTGGTAACCCCTCTGCCAATCAGTTCGTTACCGTGAAGGATTGCCACGCGGGCACCACGTATCGGGGTCAGATTTGCATAACTTACCCTGACGTTAACAAGCTGAGGTTGGGCGGGAATTGTGTCTGGACAGGAGACGCTCATTCCTTGTGGTACCTGTCGCCACATCAGCATCGTCGGGTCACCCTGCAGGGTCCAGTCATAAACTGACCAGCGATAGGTCATCTGGCTAAATGCTGCATTCCGGTAGAAGTCCTTAGCAAGGGCATATGCCCGACCCTGATTAAATCCTCTCACATAGTTGTTATAGAACTCCATACACAGGTTTTCAGAAGGTCCCATATTCGGTGGAGCACCCCAGCCGTAGCGGGCATTCAGACAGGTTGAAACCGCACCGCCATTTGTGGCATTAATAAACTGCTCGCCCAGCGCATCATATTGATCAAAGTTGCCACAATCGCACGCCATCGAATTGACAATTACCGGCATCGTGCTGTTGGTCAACGAGGCGAGGTGGCTGGTTGAGAAGGTTGAGCCGAATGCACTATAGGAGCCATGACCGGCAAAGTGGAAGAGATGTCTGCCCGCATTGATACTGGCAACGCACTGATTCGGAGGCATATTGTAAACGGAGTCAACGAGCCAGTTGTCCAGTCCAGACAATGCCAGAGCGATATTCTTATTGACAATTCTGCCGTAGTAGTCAATGTCTGGCCAGAGGACCTCAAAAGGCAGTAGCGCTTTGTGTAGATAGGTAGTATCGGGTCGCCGTTCATAGAGCGTATCCTTAAACAGAAAGTTGGCACAGTTACTGGCATCATCAAACGGCAGTCTGCCGACGACGATGTCTGAATAAAGGTCGACCGAATCCGGATTTAAATTGTAATAAGAGTATTCACCGAAAAGGTTGTTATTATTTGCATCCCAGGTGCCATCAAGATCAGAGAAATACATATCTGCTGGAACATTGTACGGTGAATAGGGCAGATAACCGGTACGAGGCGGGACATATTGGACATCGCCGGCTAAAATTACATATTTCAGCCCGCGGTAATTAAAGAGTTCCTTGAGCATATTGCGGATCTTCTCTGGATTGTCCCTGCCGGGATAACGGGCATAAATAGTTTCGGTTGCGACCAGTTCGGTAAAATACCCCTTACGTTTCAGATAATGAGCGAAATTTGCTACCGCAGGCAGCAGTACTGATGAGGTAACAACCACCACATCCAGTTCAGGTTGATCCAGTTCGACGACCGGCGGTGAAAAACGGTTGATATCCTGATGGTTAATGACTAAATGGGCAACATCATCTTGGAAAAGAGTAGTCTGTTCTGGTGTGAGCGATATTGCCGGTGCGGAAAATATTTCGTATTCAACAATCATCTCTGCTCGGGTTGCAACCAGTAATCGGCCGGTGGTGGGATAATACTGAAACGGGCAGAATAGAAAACCGGCGATTTTAAACCCTGCTTTTGTCCCAGCGGGTACCGCAGAAATGATTTCTTCTGGATACGCAGAAGGCGAGTTGTAGACCACTGGGTCGGGAGGCGTGAATCCAACCGACTTAAATTGCGAAAGGGGGCGCATCGGCTGAACCGGATAGACTTTAAATCCGGCACCCAATTCCCGCCACTGTATGTTGCTGAGCCGGACTGCTTTCAACCTGGCGTCCGGTGGAATCAGCACATTCCCTGAGAGGACAGGTAGTAGCGGTTTACCCGGTTCAGTTGTTGACAGGACCGCAATGCCATTTTCTTGATATTGGAGACCCACGACGATCCAGGAGTCTTCAGCCTGGAACTGAACTGCGTCGGGATGCAATGACAGCGGTATGGTAATCACATCAGCAACCGCAGTGCTGATGGCTAACAGCGCAAAAAACAGATTTTTCATCTTGCCTCCTTGGTAGATTTAATTTTTCTGCCTTGAAACACCCTTTCCCATAACTTCAGGAAATTTAAACCGAGGATTGGGCGGATATCCTGTTCCAGATAACCCATATTGAGTAGTCCTTGAGTGATTGCAGGTAGTTTGCTGGCATCTTCCAGTCCTTTCAATCTGCCGGTAAACCCGTCAAAGTCCGAACCCAGTCCCACCAGTTCCGGGCCAAATCGCTGGACCACATAATCAATTGACCGCAGGACATCGGCAATTGACGCCTTTGCGGGTACCGGGTTAAGAAATGCCGGCAGAAAAACCTGTCCCATTACTCCCCCATTCTCCTTTAATGCCGCCAACTGTCGGTGCTTCAAGTTTCGATTATGGCGGCGCAGGGCATAGACCCCGGAATGAGATGCAATGACCGGGACAGAACTTGCTTCAATAATCTGATAAAAGGAATGCTCCGAAGCATGGGAAACATCCACCAGCATCCCCAGCTGGTTCATCAATTGCACCGCGCGCCTGCCCAAGGGCGAAAGTCCGTTATGCGGTTGAGAGTGGTCCCAACTGGCATCGGCAAGTTCATTAGAGTTGCACCAGGTGATGGTGAGAATGCGCACCCCGGCATTGAAAAATCTTATTAGCCGTTTCAAATCCCCTTCCAGGCTATGCCCGCCTTCTACACCGACAACTACTGCTATCCGATTACTGTTGATAATCCTTTTTAAATCTGCCGGTGAAAGCGCCAGCCCGAGACGATTGGCATTGGAACGGCAGATCTGCTTGATCATCTTCACCGCATTCAGAACAAACCGCTCGTATTCACCGGATTTGATTTTCTTGGGATCGGGAAAGATGGCAAAAACCTGTACCCGCACCCCGCCTGCCTGCAGTTTTGGCAGGTCGATATGGCCACGGGTATGCTGGGTTATATCCCATTTGCCGGTGAGATGGTTAAGGATGGAGTCGCAATGCAGGTCAGTAACCGGTGATTGGAAATGGAGGGCGGGATGTTTTGGGCTAATTCTCGTCCTCGGTTTCTTTAATGCCGGCAAACCGCTGCTGATACCGCTGCCACGCCTTATCCCGCATAACTTCCATCTCTCTTGCTGTTGCTTCTGCCTCTTCAAACTTGCCCAGGAAGAGCAGGGCATTACTTAAGACCTCGTAGGCTTCAGTATCGTAAGGATTCAGTTGAATCGCGCGCTGGGCTGAGGCAACTGCCTGCTGGTAATCTTGGGTTTGATAGTAAAGTTGGGCAAGATTTGACCAGAGCAGTCCGGTATCGGTCAGATGACAGAGTGCTGAATTCAGTACATTTATTGCCGAACCGAGATCACCGGTTGCTTGGTAGGTATGAATTAATCGTAAAAGCAATTCCGGGTCCGTGGGATTTTCCCGATGCAGTTGTTCGAGCAGAGGCAGTGCTTCCCGATACATCCGGAACTGTTCATACAGACCACTCAAAATCTCTGGCTGGTCAGAAAACCGCTGCTTAATTGCCTGATAAATATCCAGCGCTTCGTCGAAGCGCGCCAACCGTTTATAGCAGTCCAAAAGAAAAAAATAGGCAGCCGGTTCTTCCGGCTCCTCGATAATTGCCTGAATAAACTCCTGGGTTGCTTCTTCAATCAAGCCATCAGCATAAAAATCCCTGCCCAGATGCTGGTGAGGGTTCTCGATGCTCGGGTCTAGCCGTTTAGCATACTGATACTCGGCAAATGCGGAAAGGTATTCGCCACTCATCGCATAGCTGATGCCCAGCGAAATCCGTGCCCGGATATTGTCCGGTGCCTTTTCCAGCACCTTCCGGTAGACTTCGGCACTTTTATCCTCCTGTCCCATCTGCTCATAGAGAATCCCCAGTCCGATATTTAGATCAATATCATCCGGCAGGGAGCGTAGTGCGGCCAGAAAAAAATGCTCTGCACGCTCGTAGTTAGCATAAAACATCGTCCAGATCGCCTCACATCCCAGCATATAAGGATGGCGCGGATTTCCCTTGCGCACCTGTCGGCAGATCTCCTCCAGCGTCTCCTCGTCACTCAGATTGCTGGCACACAGCGCGGCAAGATAGGCACAGCGCAGATTATTCGGATTGGTATCAAATATCAACAGAAAGATTTCTAACGCCGACTCATCTTCCTCCCGATAAAAAGCGGCCAGTCCTTCATTCCAGAGTTTACTGCTCAGTGAAAGATCATTGTGCTCTGAATCGGATAATGGGGATTGTCTTGAGGAAGAAGCGTCCTGCATAATTTATTTTAGCACAAAATCGTTCCCAAGGCAACAACTTAACACGACTAAAATAAAGCGGGGGTCACTCAGGACCCCCGCCAGAGTTAATCACGAATTTATTTACCGATTTCGCCGATCACCACGAACTCCACCCGCCGGTTTTGCGCCCGACCTTCTGGGGTGGCATTGCTTACCTTGGGTTTACTTTCGCCGTAGCCTTTTGCGATAAGCCGGGACGGGTCAACACCCATCTGCTGAACCAGATAGTTCACTACCGCCTGGGCACGTTGCTCAGAGAGTTTCTGATTGTATTCATTGGAGCCGACATTGTCGGTATGCCCTTGAATTTCCACCTTAATAGTGGGGTTTTCCTTAAGAATCTGATAAGCAGCCTGCAGTGCCTCCTGGGATCCCGGCAGTTTGATCGTTGCCTTATTGAAGTCAAAGTAGATGCCCTTGAGCGTAACCGTGGTGCCGACCTTGACCAGTGCGAAGTTATACGTTGTCGGTTTGCCTTCTTCCACAACGACCGCGGTAGACTGGTCAATGTATTTCTCTGCGGTAGCACTGACCGCATAGACACCAACCGGGACTTGGGCAACATAGACACCGGTGGTGGTATCGGCGGCAACTTCGGTAACCACAGTGCCGGTTCCCGCTTCTTTAAAGATAACTCGTGCCGGTAATGGGGTGCCAGTACCGCGGTCAGTTACTGTGCCGGTGACAACCGATTTTACCGCCACCGGATTCAGCCCAAATGGCTGGTTGGCAATGCGATTTTCATCAATTTGAATTGTAACAGTCATCGGGAAGTAGCCATCAGCGCTGGCGGTAACCGTATAGGTTCCAACCGGGATATTGTCCTTACGGAAGGCGCCGGTATTCGGGTCAGAGTTGACCGGCTCAATACCCGACTCAGCAAAGGTGATTTTGGCGGAAAGCGGTTTGCCGGTTTTGGCATCGTTCACCACGCCGGCGAGTATTCCATAAGTAACCAACGGATTCATTTCAAAAACTACCGGTTCTTTACGTTCCGGGTCAATATTGACAAAAGTTACCAGCGGGTGATAACCTTCGGCGGTTACTTTAACCTTCATTACACCGGATGGTAATTTTTTAATCAGAAACAACCCACTACCGTCGGTGACCAGTGGTTTCATTTTGGGCTTATCTGGAAATTCAACCGTTGCTACTATCGGTTGCTTACTTGAGGCATCAACCACCCTTCCTGCCAGATCACCTTTTGCCATCTGGGCTTTGCGGAATAACGGTGAGGCGATTTTGAAGCCTGCTACCAACTCATTGGACACTGGCTGCGAAAGACCGATGGTATAGCCTAAGGAAAAGGCGGCGCCCCGGGGGGAGCCCAGGGTAATACCCGGTGTCAACCGGATAAAGCCCTGATTCCGATCAAAAATACCATTTGAGTTTGCCGGTTGAGAAATGCTGATTTCGGCAAATGCGGACAGTTTTTCGCCGGTCAATTCCAAACCAGCACCATAACAGGTCCAGGAACCAGACCTTCCATAGTTAAATAACAGGTTGGGAACTGCGGGAAGGAGGTCCTGAAAACGCAGGGAGGTTAAAACTGTCCAGCTGAACGTATCAATTGGCACTGCGGGCTGGGCGAGCCATTCGGCCTGTTCTGGAAATAGAAAAGTATAGGATGCTCTCCCGCCGAGTTTCAAAACTGGCAGATACGGGATAGAGATCTTGGCACCCGCATTCATACCCCGGGAGCCAGCCTTCAGCTCCGGTAAGGCGATCTCAGATTCGGTATCTTGGCTGGGAGTAATTTGAAATATGGCACCAGTGCTGGCAAATATTTCGCCACTCACATACCGCGTGGTAAAAGGTGTGAAATGGATTTCTGGAGCGACCAGATCAAGCATATAACCCTTCTGATCATTAACTCCGGGGGTTCTTCCTATAAGATGTAGTCCAAAACTCAAACCTGCTTCCGCAGTTTGGGCATCCTGTACCCGGAACAGCCCTTTACCACCCCCAAAACCGGTATAGGCAAACAGCGGTAATATAAATAGTCCGCAGCAAATTAAGACAATTCGCCTCACACCCCCCCTTTTTTTAAGATAGCAAGGTGTTAAATCTTTTTTAACTTTCGTTCCCCTATCTACCGAGCCGTGTCGCGTCATCATAGAAGTTGCCGACATAGACCGGTATTGATGCTTCAGCGGTAAAGGTTTGTCCGGATGATTCGTCAACACCTTCAAGTTTGATCTTGGCGGTGAGTTCCGCTTCTATATCGACTTCGGTCGGGTCATCTGTAGGTGAACCAAAATTCTCCACTTTCCAGGGCGCGGGGATCAGTGGGATATAACCGGTAGTTGTTTTTTTACCGCTTGGGTCACTGACTACCGAGATATTGACTTTGGATTCAACCCGAGGCAGATTCACTGGTTCGCCCCCGGAAACACCGGTAAAGGTAACAGTTGCCTTGGTGATCTTGGCAACATAGGGACGCCAGGTGGGCAACCCGGCGCCGATCTCGGTGTAACTAAGTTCTATTCGCACAGTATCATCCGGGGTTACAACAACAAAGACGGGATCAGCGTCAGGGTCAGTGGGGTCACGATAGATACCGAAGTCGGCTAAATCGGCATAGACCGTTCTGTCGTTATTGACCGATACAATCCGCAAAGCATTCTCGCGACTGCATGAGACAAGCAGCCCGAGGCTTAAAACCATAAGGCCAAGGACAAAAATACCTCTACGCAAGACATCCTCCTTTTTGTTTATATATATTCTATTCTTTAAAAATCTTATGTCAAGCATTGGACACTTCCCTTTCTTTCCGTATCCGATAGGTGTAGTTTACCGGGCAGGTATTTTTTATCATTCCGGTGACCGAGCAGTATTTTTCCATTGATAAATCAACCGCCCTTTTGACCGCATTTTCGTCAATTCTGGTGCCGTAGATGATGTATTCCAGATCTATCCTGGTAAATATCCGCGGGTGCTCCTCCCTTCTTTCGCCCCGGACTTTTATCTCCAAGCCGGCAAACTCAACCCGCATCTTTTTCAAAATTGAGACCACATCCATACCGGTACAACCGGCAAGCGCGATCAAGAGCAGTTCCATTGGTTTGGCGCCGATGTTATCGCCGCCGTGTTCTGCATCAGTATCCATTACCACTGAGTGGTTTGTCCCGCTGACGCCAACGAACTGCGTATTTTCAGTCCAGCGGACGCTTGCCTGTAATGTCATTTGCTACCTCCAGTTAGTTATTCTTCGCACCCTGGAGAATCCAGGTGCGGATGGTCATCAATTTTGCAGAATCCGGTTTTTTGCCAAAAGGGTGTCCTTTTAACAGATACTGATAAAACAGGCTCTTCTCCGGGTTCCCGGGAATGACATTCGGCACTGAGTCCGTGCCCGGTGCCATCACCGCCTCATAAGAGTCCAGCGCATAGTTGCCCGCCATATTATCAGCGGTATGGCAGTCACCGGCAAGTTCTTTAAGTATCGGCAGGACATCGCGCTGGAACGAGACCAGAGTTACATCACCCGGCTGTTTAACAACCGGTTTTGGCAGGCTCTCCTGATAGCTGACCCGGCTGGTTGCGGATGTTTCCGCTTCAATCGGGATAGGTGGTTTCTGGGTTTTTCTTGGACAGAAAAAGGAAAACAGTGTGGCAAATAGCGTCAACAGATAACGCTTCACTAGGTAATTTTGCCTTAAAAACTGACCACTGTCAAGGAAATTGCGGTTAAACTTGCCAAACCGCGATTGCCGGTATAAAATAGCAACTATGCCATTTCGCAAGCGGATCAATATCCTGAGGTATCTGCTGGAGCCTGAGATCATCGAATTGATCAGAGAGAAAAACTGGCATGCACTTAAGGATGTGCTTTCTCTCTGGCCCGCGCCGGATATCGCAGACCTGATTGCCAGTTTAAAGGACCCGGATGTGGTGATTCTGTTCCGGTTACTACCCCGGCATCTGCAGTCCGAAGTTTTTGCCGAATTTGACCCGGACACCCAGTTGACCCTGATCAAGAATCTCACCGATGAACAGGTTAAGAGCCTGATGTCAGAACTGGCACCGGATGACCGCACCGAACTTTTTGAAGACCTGCCACCCGAACTGATCCAGCGGGCGCTGAATCTCCTTTCGCCTGAGGACCGGCGCGAAACCCTGCTGAGCCTCGGCTTTCCGGAGAATAGCGTGGGCCGGCTGTTGACTCCGGACTATGTAGCGGTCTTTTCCCACTGGACGGTAAAGCAGGCGCTTGAGCATATCCGGAAAAATGGCGTGGATGCAGAGACGATTAACACCGTTTATGTGGTAGATGAAAAAAACCGATTACTTGATGACATTCCGCTCCGGAGAGTGATCCTTGCCGCGCCAGAGGAAAAGGTTGAATCACTGATGGACAATACGGTAATCTCGGTTGAAGCAACGGTTGACCAGGAGGAGGCGGCAAGGATTATGCAGCGGTATGACCTGCTGGCACTACCGGTGGTCAACAACGAAGGGGTGCTGTTAGGGATTGCGACCATTGATGACATCCTGGATGTCCTGCGCGACGAGCAAACCGAGGACATCACCAAGATCTCCGGTATTCATCCGGGCAAGATTGACCTGACCTTCATCACCAAACTGCGCGAGGTGCCACTAAGGCTTTTGTATCGCAGCCGGGTGGTCTGGCTTCTGACGTTACTGATTATGGACCTGATCACCGGTGGTATCATTCACGGTTTTTCTGAACTGCTGGCAAAGTATGTGGTGCTTGTTACATTTCTGCCGGTGCTGGTGGACACCGCGGGCAATGCGGGTTCGCAATCTGCCACACTGGTCATCCGTGCGCTGGCGGTCGGGACGGTGAAGATAAAAGACTGGCTATATCTACTCGGCAAAGAGTTGTTGATCTCAACAGCCCTGGGTTTGACAATGGGGCTGGGTATCTCCATTATGGGTTTTATCCGCGGTGGTATCAAAGTTGCGCCGGTGGTGGTGCTGGCAATGGTGGTGAATGTTATCGTCGGCAGTGCGATAGGTATTAGCCTGCCTTTCATATTTACCAAACTCAGGCGGGACCCGGCAACCGCCAGCACACCACTGATCACCACGTTGGCAGATATATTAGGGACCGCAATCTATTTAGGCTTCGCCTATCTGATACTCGGCAGAATCTCCTGATTTAAACAGATGTCCCAGATGGGGGTCCGCGTAACAGGAGCGGACCTCGGTCCGGCGCATATTATGGCTATGGTCGGTACGGGTGGCTAAAATCAACCTGCGAGTGGAGCGAATAAGATTTTATTCTCGGATGTCGTAGATTGCGCCGTGATTATTCTCGGTTACCATTTTCAGGGTAAACTTCAGCCCGCTGGCAATGAAGTGTTCGGGCTCATCCATCAGGGAAAATATTCCTAAATGCTCCCGCTTGTCATTAAAAAGCCACAGCGCCAGCGCCGGGGTGTAATTGTTAAGCGTGCTACGTTGCTGAAAGATTTCCCGGGAGACTGTGCGATAGTCGGTGATTTTATCTGCAAAATAACTGGTATCTACAGGCAAAGGCAGATCACGAAACGGGATGATAATCGTCCGGTACTTGGCAACCAGCGCACTGTCTTTAAGCGGGGCGCACAGGGCAACTATGGTCTGCTGTAAAAGCGAGTTTTCGTATTTCAGCCCCGTCAGTTCAATCAAGGTATCTTCATTCGCATAATAATACCTTCGATCTGGATAGGCAAGGGTGAGTGCGGGATTAAAGATACCCCAGTCTTTACAGTAAACAACCGGACCGTCCAGATTGAGTTGATTGTAAGAAAAACCATTGCCAAGGTTGGCACAAAATACTAAAGCGTTGTCAAGTTTAGCCTTTCTGACATTCCGGTGGACAGTTCCGCTGACACTGCCATAGGTGTGATAACCCTGCCAGAGCGGTACCAGGGCGACCGAAAACAAAAATAACAGAATTAAAAAAAAGGTGCGGGCAAAAAAGCCGGGTTGGAAAGGAGGTAACTTCAGAAGCCGTTTTGTCAGTTCAGGCAAAAGCAAAAGCCCCCGCGCGGTAAGAATGACCAGTGCAGTAGATGATTCGTAAAGAAACCTGGGACCAAAACAGAGATTGTGAAACCAGTAAAAGAAATAGGCAACGGTCAGGGCAAGAAAACACAAAAACAACAGCCAGTCATTACGGTTTCTGGTGCCCAGAGCAAAAGGGACAAGGATGATAACCAGTGCGGGAATGGGCCATTCCAGTAGATACTTATTCAGCAGATTAAGGTTATTGCCCATATTTAACAGCCCCTGATAAGGTGTATGCGGTGGACCCCAGCCGGAATGGCCAAAACCAACCTCATGCCCCGGGCCCCACTTGACTACATAACCAAAAAGCCACGGGTTGCCATTGGCAAAATAATTGTAAACAAACACCAGACTGGTAACAGCGAGAGTAAACAGCAAAAGCAATAAAAACCTGAGCAGATACCTTTTGGGTGAGCGAAAGGAAAGAACCAGACAGTAGATCGCAAACGGTGTCGCGACTGCCAGTGCGGTATAAGGGCGGATGTTGGCAACCAGACCGATAAAAACACCGGCAAGCACCGGATTAATCAGCTGTGACCCATCACGGACTGTGCGGAAAAAGAACAGAAGAAACAGACTGGCAAAAAGCAGAGCCGAGGCGTGATTCATATATTCTGAAGACATATTAAAGATAAAAGGCGAGCCAGCGGCAACGAGTGTGCTGATACGGGCGGTTTTCTCATCGTAAAGTTCCTTTGCCAGAAAATAGACCACCGGCAGGGTCAGAGTTCCGCACAGCGGATTTAAAAGCCAGGGTGCTTTCAAAAAAACCAACAGCATCAATAGGAACGAGTGGAGCCAGGAATACTGGGAATACCACTTCCCGTTGTTGATGATGTGGGTATAGTCAAAAAAGTCCGGAAAACGGGGCGAAGGCAGATGAATTTTACCACTGGCAAAGATGCGTGCCTGAAAAAGTTGCGAGATTGAGTCCTGAATATGGGGAATATGCTCAAACACAAAATAGGAAATCAGGTTTGTCAACACAAAAAACCCGAGAGCGAACAGCAAAAGAAACCGGCGGGTGGAGATATTCATCAGATAATCAAAAATCCGGCTGGCGGGCTTATCAACAAACCGCAGAACCGGATAAAGGGCAAACAAGAGCAGAACAAAACCGCCACAGGCAAGTGACATATAAAGCAGATGCTGGGCACCGGTCTCATGCTGTTTGGCGGTGACAAAATTCCAGGGGTAAAGAGAAAATAACACAAAAGCCAGCACCAGCAAAAAGGGAATTGCGGTTCTTCTTGAATGAAAAGGGGCGATAACTGCCCGGCGAAAACGGTCAAAAAACATTCCGACGAGCAAAAACAGGGCGCAAACCCCTAAAACTACCCAGGACAATGGCAGATAGTAAGCCTCTTCCGCGGGCATACCGGGCAGGCGAAAAAAAACGGTTGAGCGACCATTAAGCACCCAGTGGTCAGCGAAGAGAAAATCCTTACCCGCATAATTGGTAACTCCGGCAAGAAAAAGCAGGAAGATGCCTATCGCACCGCTAAAAAGGCGTAGGAATACAAACACCAGCGGTTTTACGCGCCTTATCCGCGTAACCGTCAGCTCTGTTCTCCTGAGACTACCTTTCTGCGAACGATATTTCCGCGCGATGACTAAATTATAACCCTGAAACCGCTAAATTCAACCTGCGAGTTTCAAAATCCTTGGTTTTAAAAATAACGAGTAATTATGTTGCTCCTTTGTAGTTACAGACCTTGGTCTGCTTATGATTTCTTTCAGCCCGTTCCACCCTGTCATTGCGAGGGCGAAGCAATCTTTAAGCGGGTAAGTTGCGGTTATCTGCAAAGAGATTCCTTTGCCGGGCAAACCGGCTCGGAATGACCAGGGAAAAAACTGACCCGCAATGACAGGACATTCTGATCAATTTGTAGCCGCAGAGTTTGCTCTGCAACTACGCTAATTGCGCCACCGTTCTTAATCCCTGTTTTGTGGGGGTGTCTGATAAATACAGAAAAGTTAGAAAAAGGGGTTAGTTCAATATAATCTTTTTAATTCCTTTGTTTTTCAAAAAGTAGATGCCGCTGTTGACTTTTTCAGGTGCAATCTGCCGACCGGTTGCGTCGTAGATTTCAAACCGTCCTAACCGCGCGCGGTTTGAATTGAACTGGGCAAGGGTCATAACCGTGGGCAATTTTGCCGCGATGGGCAACGGCGATGCGCCCGCAATGCCAACCGGCAAAATATAGATGGAGTCAAGGAGTAAATCGTTAACTGGTTTCTCATCGTAAGTCAGTTCCGTAGAACAGCGGACACTTACCCAGCCAGTTTGGTTGGGATGC
>CAZPVT010000025.1:0-11163 GCA_964590395.1 uncultured bacterium | reverse complement strand
TGTTTCAATCCTTGTTTTGGTGGAAGTGGTGTCATAACCGCATTTTTGCTTTATCTAATTGTTTTTCAATCGGTTGACTCATCATTTGCCGGGCTAATTTTGCCGGAAAAACCCGCCCAAAATCGCCGATTTTAGCAATTTTTTGACCGGTTATGCATCGCCCTGTATCCATAACTAATTTAATTCCAGGTAGATATAATTTCACCTCGCTAAACACAAATATTTTTGTAACAGCAGTCAATACAGCGGGCAGGAAATCTGGTCTTTTTTGGAAAGTAGCAGTGCTGGATAACATTAAATATCTCCTCAATTGTCTCTTTAATATACAAAAAATCCTCCTCTTTGTAAAGAACTTCGCACAGTTTTGTACCGCCTCTGATGTAGCAGATGTAACCCCGATTTACCGGCTGGTGATATGTTTCCCGGATTAGCATTGCATACAAAACCGATTGATAGCGATGGGTGCGGAACAGATATTCTCGGTATTCAGTGTATTTATAGTCAAGTGGTGCCATTGTTCCATCTGCAAGCGTTAAAACTTCGTCAACTACACCCCGCACCCGAATTGCCGGTGAAGCAAGGTAGACGCTTAATTCCTTCTTGACGCAATTGATACGTTTTCTTAAATATCTGGCATTATGTTTTTCCCGTTCGTGATGAAGTTCTCTGCCTTTTAACACCAGGTAACGCTGTTCTTCGTGCTGGGAAATTTTCAGACAGTTCATAAAATAAGTGAAACGGGGGCAGAAGATATGTTCCATTATCTCGGTAGTGGTTAGCATCGGCGTGGCTTCGGTGTCAAAATCGCAATTTTTCTTCAACTGGTTCATAAAAAGAGCGCCTTTACTTCGTCGGCAACCAGCTCCCGGTCAAATGCCTTACCCAGCAAGCGGACTTTTTTAAAGTCCTCTTCGCAGAGGGGAAAGATATAGACCGAGTCAACCGTCAGATCAATTATATCTTCGCAGATGGTTTTAAGTTCTTCAATCTGCGTGCGGTTGAGCGAGCCAAGAAATGCGCTTTTCTGCACCCGGTAAAGACCTTTGTTTTTACAGGCACGGGCAATCAGGTTGCGTGTGCGGTTTTTTTGTATGTCGTAAATCACCCAGACAAGGCTACTCTGACTCATTTCGGGTGCTTATAATCTGGTTGGCAATTCCGTGGCAGTCAAACTGAATGATATCCTTTCTTTTGATGTTTCTACCGGCATAGCGTATTGATTCGTCAAGGAAACGGGTAAAGGCATCAATTAAAACCGCTCTCCCCTCTTTGTTTAAAATAACACCGTTGTGCAGGCAGTCAAAATACTCTTTTTTGATCTTGCGAGCGGCAAACAGGTTGATAATCACCTCTTCTGCCCAGATCCGATAGTTCTCAATGATATCAAAAACCAGGGATTTCTTATTATAGTTGTCGGTGTGAATGATGCCCACATATGGATCAAGACCGGCAATGATGCAGGCTTTTTCTACGAGTGAGTAAAGGACTCCGTAGGCGTAGTTTAACAGGGCGTTGAACTCGTCCTGTGCCGGGTTGCGGGAGCGGCCGGTAAACTTGAACTGTTCGGGCATAATAAAACTCAGGGCATCAAAATAGATTCTGCCGGCACTGCCCTCAATGCCCATTATTGTGGCTCTTTTTTCTTCTATTGTTCCGGTAATGGTGTCCAAAGATTCCCGGCAGTTTTTCAGTTTTTCAATATATTCGGTAATCTCTGCCGATTTTCGGGTGCGGGTGTTACGCAGGTGAAGTAAAAGGTTAATCTGATTGTCAATTTTGCGTTTGACCCAGTTCAACGCAAGTTCTAATCCCGATTCGGCTTCCGCGATTGCGACCTGCTGGCGCCGGATTGCTGAGGTGCTACCGAATCGGCTGTGCCAGATCCGGGCATAGGGTTCGCCAAACTCATCAACAAAAACGATGTCAATATTGTTGTCAATTGCCAGTTTTATGGCATCGGTGGTGAGGTAGGCGGCGGTAGCGACAAGAATTGAAGAGACCTTTTTGGCTGAAATCTCGTGAACCTTTTCGTCGATTTTAATTCGGAACAGATCGCCGTTTTTCTGCAGGTAAGAGCCGTAACTGTTAATTACCAACTGCATCTGCCGATTGTGCCAAAGCCGCGGGCGACCGATTTGCCAATTCCCCAGTATTCCGGGATGGCAAAGTTTACCTGGAAGTTACCCAGAAAACCCAGCATCGGTGTGCCTTTCAAAGTAGTTCTGGTCTCGCGGATATTTTCAATTTTTACGGTTATTGGCTCGGTAGCCGTGTAGTTGACACCTTTGGCAAGGGAGAGGATGTTGCCCACAAGGATTTTGTTTAACAGTTCGCGCCGTTTTTGCCAGTTGCCGTAGCGCTGATAGGTGTCGTAGTTCTCCTCGTTTAATGCGAGCCAGGGGGTAAGAAAGGTGTAGGGGATAAAATCGGTTGTGGTGCCAAAGTCAGCAGCGTAATTGTAAAGTGATTTGGCAAGAATGTCCTGCCAGTTGCCATCAATGATCAGAACTTTTAACTCGTCAAAGATTTTTTTTACAACTTCAATACCAGCGTCAAAACCAAGAATCACACAATCTCCCCCGATAATTTTATATTGAATAACCGGATACCGGTAAAGTAGAGAACCATCGAGCTGATGGTGGTGAACTTCAACGCGATGACGAAATAGGCTGCCGAGGTAGCCACGAACCTTGCTTGCATCCTGTGGGGTTAAAGTTTTGTTAATTTCCAGTTTAAGCAGGAGTGTTTCAATTTTCATTTTAATAGATAGCAGATGGTTTGGAATTTTTAATAATAAAACCGGTTTCAGCGTTGTAGTAGTCACAAAGACTTGCTTGCGGGACATAGCCTATTTCATCAAACTCATCCGGTTTGTTGGCAGTAAAGCGCGGGATGGAAATTACATACTGATAGAACTGGTTTCTTATTTTATTAAACATCTCTCGCCGCTGAAACGGGTCGGTTATTTTTCTTATCTTAAGAAATTGTTGCCAAATTTCCTGTGCCTCTTTGTCAAGTTCAATGAAAACATCAAGTTTGTTGAATTCGTCAGTGATGAGCTGAAAATCGGCAATCCCCGAGCGATCGTCAATTGATTTATAACGGAGTTGTTCAACCGCGGTTAAAAGTTCTTTTGATTCCTGCTGTGATTTCCTCTGCTGGGTCTGTTGATAATATTCGTTGAGCAATGGCAATAAATCAGGCTCTTTTAACTCCTTTTTACCGGCAATGATATTAGCGGTTATATCAATCAGTACTCCATCATAAATATATGAATAAAATGGCTTTTTGTTTTGATCGAGCAGTTTGACTATCAACACGGTTCCCCGTTTAGTAGCGTTGCGGTTACATCTGCCAGCGGATTGGATTATTGAGTCCAGTGGAGCAAAATCCCGCACCACAATGTCGAAGTCAATATCAACGCCTGCTTCTACTAACTGGGTGGAGACGGTAATAGATGGTCGCTTTTCTTTAATCGCCTTTATCCGTTCCATCCTCTGCCTGGGAACAACATGGGTAGAAAGGTACACCGGGTTATACCCTTTGTTGTTTAAGATGTCAAAAAATTGGTGTGCTGCCGAGATGGTATTAAAGATAAAGAGGTATGTTTTATCGGGTTGAAAATTAAATTCGTCGGCAAACTGCTCAATTGCGCGGGGGTTGTCTATCTCTTGTTTTATTTCGATCCGGTCAAGACAGGAAAAGAAACGTTCCTTGTTGATAACAATGTCGGTTAGATGCTCTTTCGGGAAAATCAGCGGTTCGGTTGCAGTAGCAAATATAATGTAACTGTTTAACTTTTCGGCAACAAACGAGAGGAGTTTTTGTAAAAGTAGCCAGTATTTAATCGGGATATTTTGGACCTCGTCTAAAATGATTATTGAGTTTGTCAGGCGATGGAATTTACGCAGACTGCGATTGCGGTTAGTTATCAGTGTATGAAAAAACTGAACAAATGTTGTGATAATTATTTCAGAATTCCAGCCCTCAATCAATATTTCGGCTTGCGAGGGGGTAAGTTCAGTATCGTCATCCTCCTTTTTATAAACAGTATCGGCAAGGTGGTGATGCTTGAGGAAAATATCGGTGCTGCTGGTGATGCCATTGGTCTGGAGAATTTTTTCAATTATGTCTGCGTTCTGATCAATAATACTTAAAAAGGGTAGAGCGTAAATAATTCGGGGCTGGATGCCGGTTTCTTTTTCCAGTATGGCACGCAGGCGGAAGGCGAAGGCAAGGGCGGTAAGTGTTTTGCCCATTCCGGTCGGCAGGTTCAGCGAATAAAATCGCCTGTTTAAATCAATTGGTAGGTTAACGGCTTCATTATAAGCCGCATCTCTCAATTTGTTCAATGGTGAGGGGGGAAACGAGGTCCGCTGTCGGTAGTTTTTGATCAGGTTTTGACCGGGGAATTTTTGTCTTTTGAAGATGTTGGTGTTATTCCTGAATAAGGTAGCGCTTTTGTCTGCATCCAGAAGTATTGAGTAAATCAGATTAGCGGTGATGTAGTCTTCAATACCCAACGGTGAGGTGCGCAGTCTTCTTTTAATCTGTCGTGCCATTGTAGGGAAATTATCAAACCAGGAGGCAATTTGATTTAAGGTTAACATAACTGGTAAACCGGCAGATTTCAATTTCTGTGCCAGGATTGTAAATCGGGCAGGTTGAATACTTGCCAACTGTTTCTTTAGTGATGTGTAGTCCTCTTCGTCAAAAATAACTTCGTCAATGATTTCGTTCAGATTGCCGTGGTGACGCTTGACCGCCAGAAAACCTAAGATGGGATATAAGTTATCGGGAAACTGCTCGGACAGTAATGAGTAGGTGCACACCGCAGAAGACAAACTGTGTCTGGCTTCAGGAATTTTGGACTCAGCGCCAGAAAGGTATTTCTGAAAATGGGGGGTTGCCTTGCCGATATCGTGCAGGAGAGCACAGATTTTTAAAACTGGTGCCAACTCCTGCTGGATGGGAGCCGGTTTTTCCTGAAGAAAAATTTCTGCAAAGGTGGCAGTGTTAATCAGATGCTCTTCCAGTTGAACGCCCGGATGGGACTCAAGACCAGAAGAAGGTGATGTGCTCACCACTTTTCAGTTTGAAGCAGGTTTTTACTCTGGCTTTTAGCGTTTTGCCTGTGGTTTCATAGATAACCTCTTGATACTTTTCTACCACCCGTTCTGGTGTCATTACGATCGGTAGCCGTTCTTTGATATATTTTTTATCCGGCTCAACCTTTAACTCAGCGAGGTTGTCCTCGGTGATAGCGGTGACGATGTCCAACGGTCTATCAGGCGATATCTTTTTGGCTTCAAATGTGCCGATAAGTCTGAAGTCGGCAAGCAGTTCACTTAAGCCCAACGCCAGCGTGTAGACAGTCTGGTGGTTTGCCAATAGTTCAGTCAGGTGATCTAATACCTCTTGGTGTTTGTGGTGAAAGTAGATGCGGTAATGCGGGTTTTTGACAAATTCGGTTCTTATCTGGGTGTGTCTTTTGGGTTGGAAGCCAACTTTTGTGTCAATCAGGTTCAATCCCATTCTCACCTTTTTGATAGGGTGAATTATTCTTAATGCAATGAAGCAGTGCTCCGGGGTAAACATTCTTAGATATTGATTGGTGTCTTTATTTGTGCCGTAAATTGCGCCAAGGATACCGGCAATCGTGGGTGGGGGGGGAAATGAAAAAGTCAGGGGGGAAGAGGTGGTAAAGAATTTGCGAAAATGGGCATAATCACCCCAGATATCAAATACCACTACCCGCATAGTGTTCAGAAGTTGAATTCCTTAACGGGTAGTTTTAATTCCTTCAGAGTTTGGGCAATGTCAGTTATCTGTTTACCCCTTAAGAACTGCAAGCGTTCATCTGTCTTTATCCGGAGAAGTTGAATTTTCTCTTTTTGCTCGTTTAGAGCATCAATCAGTTGGGTAACATCCAGGTTTACTTCTTCAACCCGTCTTATCTCTTCGTCCTGCTTATCGGAAATTAACTTGATGCGCTTATCAAGCTCGCCGATGTAGAAACTTAACCCCTTTTTGTAAATAACCTGAAGCAAAAACCTTGGATTCTGCCCGAACTTTGAGCCAGAAATCAGGTTTTTGGTCCCGTACCAGATTGCCGCCATCATCAGGTCAATGTCATCTTCGGTTAGCGGTATGTCCTGGGTAATCGCGGCGGTTTCGTTGATTACACCATAAAAGGCGATCAGAGAATATGGAAGAATATAGCGCTCAGTAAAAGTGCCCTGCTTTTTCTCCTCACCTGATGGCATTACCGTTGTTCCTTTGATAAAAGTCAAATTAACCTTGTGTAAGGACCTGCCATATTTGAACTGAACCGGACCGGTGAGATTCATTCGTTGTTCCTCAACTGCAGTTGTAGCACCAAAAAGCCGCAGGTCCACACATTTGTTTAGGATATCTTTGCTGTCCTTAAAATCAGCCAGCCTTTTCTCTTTGGTCTTCAGCTCGTCTTTCTTATCGCGAATTTCCCGGATGAATATTTCCTTTTTTTTGTATTCAAAAAGATAATCCCGGATGGTTCGTTTTAAGCGGACATCAGTAACGATGTTTATTCCGGTTTCCTCATCAATGCGCGGTTTGTTTTCATCATTCGGGTCACCGTTGGGATTGGCATCGGTGACATCATAAAGAAATAATATTTCAGAGCGGTTTTTAATAACATCAGCCATAGTTTTACACCTCCGTTGTATTTTGTTCTTCGGAAATAATACTTTTGACATCATTTACCATATTCATCCCGCAGGCAAAATAAAAATTCAACTCCTCAAGCGGGATTTTCCAGTTTTCACCTGCTATTGACAGGTATTTGCTTATCTCTGAGGCAATCTGTTTTTTACCAGTGGTAAATGCTCCGTATTCCTCAAGTTTGTTCTGGACTTTGGGTAAAAGTGCACGCAGGTCAGATTCGCTCATCTTTAAACTTTTCAGGTTTTTACGAAACGGCGTTGACCCTCTATCAGCATATTGTTTATTTAGCAGGAGTTGGGTCAACGCACCAAGTAAAAACACCCCCTTTTTGGCAGGATGCTGCAAGAGTGCCGGATATTTCTCAAAAAATCGGTCAAATCGTGAATCAGCCATAACTTTTACCTCCTTAAAAACTACCAGATTAAGTTTGAGTAAAAATAAAATTGCCATTAAGGCATCTTTTACCCGGGCAAAGAAAAGCCCTTTGTTATCCTCGGTTAAAAATCGGTTACGGATTTCAGACATAAAGAATTGGAACAGTAGCCCTTTGTCAATCACTACACCCTTAAATATTGAATTAACGATTTCCAGAAAATATTTATCAAGGTCAGGCTGACTTTTGCCCGGGCTGGAGGTTCTAAAAAATACCCGGATACAACCGAAAGTGAAATTCCCGTTTAGCAGTTTATCAACCGCATCTTTTGCCTGAAAAATTTCTCTTAGTCGTGAAGGAAATACATCCTCAATCAAAAGCAGAATTCTTTGAGCGCTACTTCCTCCCTCTTCTTTTAAAAAAAGTAAATTGAGCGTGATGATATCCTGCTTTTCCTTTAAGATGTCAAGAATTTCTTCTTCGTCATCAGTAATACGTTTTATTACTTGCCGGGTTAATCTTATATTTTTCCGGGTGTCAACAAGAATCCTCATTATGTCGCTTTTTGCTATCGTTTTACTAATCAGCTGGCGCGGAATCAAATAATAGTCAAGTCCATAGAATTTAAATTTTAAGTTTCCTTTAATGAACTTCCAGCCAGCTTCTAAATCCAGTTTGCAGTCATAGCAGAGAGGAAAGTTTTTCCAGGCAGATTTTTCGTCAAAACCACCGGTGATGAACCCGGGCTTGTCAATCGTATAGAAAGTAAACACCCGCGGGTCACCGCTAACCTCTTTTCTTTCACCGCAAAGCGAGCAGATTTTTTCTTTTGCAACCGCTCCTCTATTTTCAACTTGAGCTCGCACTCCCCGTTTTACCCACTCCCGAAAAGTTTCAAGGTCGCCAAGATATTTGCCGTTAATTTTGAGTGTAAGCAATTTGCCCTGGTTTTTCTTTAAATCAGCTGCTCTCTTGATTACCTGTTCAATTATCTTATCCTGGTTTTGTTCTAAAATACTTTGAATTTTTTTCAGAAAGGGATCGGTTTGGTCTTTAAACCAAGAGAGAATTTTACCTTTAAATGTCTTGTGGGCTTCGGTGAGGATTGAAGATGGAGCGATGTCCGGACCGTTAGAGCTCCCCCGGCGATAAAGATATTTATCCTTCTTCCCTGGGTCGTAGTCCTCCAGTTCTATGCCAGTAAAACGATTCCTGTCAGTATTGACGTTGATAAATATAACCTTCGGGTCATTTTCCTTTTTTTCAAATCCTTTTGGTGTTTGAATAAGGGTGGTCAGTTCATCGGTAGTTTTACGATTTGCTCTGCCTAACTCTTTAATCGCGGTTAGCATTTCGGTTAGGCTAATATACAGAATGTTATGGGTTTTGTCAAGTTTTTTATTAAATGATGGTTACACTGGTTAAACAGGTGTTAAGTTGAAATCCCGGGGTGTATTTACCTATAGGTTAAATTTGTTTAAGTGTCTTTAAAATAGTTTGTTATTAAGCAGAAGGAGAGATTGAGGCGGGTGAAATGTGGGGAGGGGGCAGTATCGGGGACGGTCCTGATAAGGGTTTTGAGCCGGGTTGTGAAATGGGTTCTGGGTAGGGTTTTGATTTGGGATTAGAGGCTGGCGGTTTGGGTGGTTTGTGTTGTGGTTTTGAAATTGGGGGTGGTTTTGGTTCTGTTTTCGGTCTGGTTTGTGGCTGGTGTTTTGGTTATGGTTCGGGTTTTGGGTCGGGTTGTGAAATGAGTGGAGTGGTGGATGGTGTCCACGGCAATGGTGAGGGTTTTGAGCAGGGCAGGGTATCGGGTTGACTTTGGTCCGGTCAGGGGTATTATATAACTCTATGCAGTATCGGGAGCGCAGGGTGGCAGATGCAATCCGGGATGTGGTTGCCGAGGTTGTTCTGACAAAGTTGGCTGACCCGAGGATCGGGTTTGTTACCGTAACCCGCTGTTCACTTTCCCGAGATTTGCGGAATGCAACCGTGTATTTTTCGGTTCTGGGCAGTGAGGAGGATAAGCGACGTTCGCTTGCTCATCTGGAGCATGCCCGGGGTTTTATTAAGCATCAGGTTGCCAAGCGGATTAAACTGAAGTTTATGCCGGAGATTCATTTTGCACTGGATGAGGTTCTGGCAAAGGAGCAGAGGATCGGGGAACTTTTAAATGAGATTAATCCGGCTGTTGATGGGGATGCCGGTGCTGCTGCTGATGGTTCAGAGGTTTAAGTTAAGGGTTGTGCCTGCCAGGAATGCGCGGCATCCTGATTGTTAATAAGCCCGCGGGAATAGTTTCTTATGATGTGATTCGCCGGTTGAGGCGGGTTTTGCCAGAGGTGCGTTTTGGTCATGCCGGGACGCTTGATCCGATGGCAAGCGGGGTGCTTTTGGTTCTGGTGAATGAGGCGACGAAGGTAAGCAGGTTGTTAATGGGTTTGCCGAAGGAGTATGAGGCAGAGGTGCGGTTTGGTATCGCTACCGATACCGATGATATCACCGGTAGGGTGGTGGCAGAGTCGGCTGTGCCGGTGTTGAGTGCAGAGGAGTTGTCCCGGGTTTTAAGTGAGCGGTTTAGCGGGGTAATTGAGCAGGTGCCGCCAGGTTATTCCGCATTGCGGTTTGGTGGTGTGCGGTCTTATCGTCTGGCACGGCAGGGGGTGGTAGTGAGGCATAAGCCAAGAAGGGTGATGGTTTACAGTATCGGTCTTGAGTTCTGGGAGACACCGGTTGCAAGGATCAGGGTGCGGGTTTCAAGCGGGACTTATATCCGGTCTCTGGCGCGGGAGATTGGTCAGGTTTTAGGGGTATGTGCAACCTTGAGCGGTCTGGTGCGGACGATGGTGGGTGATTTCAGTTTGAGCCAGGCACAGGATTTGAGCGGTTTGCTTGATTCACCTGCACAGGTGCCGGGTTTGCTGGTGCCGATTGAGGAGGCGCTTGGTTTTCTGCCCAAGATGGTGGTGAGCGAGGCGGATGCAGCGTCTCTGCGGCAGGGGAAGGTGGTTGGCGGGGTTTTGAGCGGGGTGGAGGCGGGTGGTGTGGTGCTGGTTTATACTGAGGATCGGCGGTTTATGGGGCTGGTGCGTTGGCAGAATGGGCTGTTAAAGCCGGAGCGGATTATCTATGCAGAGTGAGAGTCCGCGGGTGTTGACGATCGGGGGGTTTGATGGTGTTCATCTGGGGCATCAGCAGATTGTTGCCCGGTTGAGGCAGGTAGCTGAGGAGTTGAATTGCCGGGCAACGCTGGTTACTTTTGAACCGCATCCTGCCCAGTTTTTACAACCAGAGTTTCCTTATCTTTTGACTCCGCTATCCGAGAAGTTGAGTCTTTTGACCGAGTTGGGGGTTGATGAGGTGGTGGTTTTGCGTTTTGATGCAAAGTTGCGGGATGTTGAGCCGGAGGAGTTTGTTAAGCGGTATCTGGTTAGCGAGCTCTCGCCGGTGGCGGTGGTGATCGGTGCGGACCACCGTTTTGGTAAGGGTGCGCGGGGTGGTCTGCAACTGCTTGTCCGTATTCTGGGCGAGTATCAGGTGCGTGTGGAGGTGGTGCCGGAGGTGGTGCATCTTGGCGCGCCGGTGCGTGCCACCAGGGTGCGGGAGCATCTTTTGCTGGGTCATATCCGGCTGGCAGATGAACTTTTAGGCCGGGCTTATGCGGTGAGTGGTAGAGTGGTGCCGGGTCTGGGTATTGGCAGGAGGCTTGGTTTTCCAACGATTAATCTGGAGGTGGTTTATCCGGATAAACTTCTGCCTCCAGAGGGTGTTTATGCGGTTACCGCGGAGATTTCAGCCAGAATATTTCCGGGTGTTGCCAATATCGGTTTCAGACCAACTTTTAGCGAGCGTCCCAGAGGGCTGGAGGTGCACCTGTTTGATTTTTCAGATGATGTGCCGACAGGCGAGCGGTTGACAGTTCGGTTTTATGAGTATCTGCGGCCGGAGCAGAGGTTTCCGGATGCGCGGAGTCTGGGTGAGCAGATAAAAAGGGATGCGGAACGGGCACGGCAGTATTTTGAGAGTGGAGCGCGCTGACTTTCCTTTTCTTGTCATTCCGAGCCGGCTTGTCCGGCGAAGGAATC
>CAZPVT010000024.1:0-48890 GCA_964590395.1 uncultured bacterium | reverse complement strand
CGCTCGGTGCCGCGGTTGCCGGATTGAGTTTTCTCCTTCTGCTGTCCGGCTTCAGCAGAAAAGATTCCGCCTTATTAGAGCAAAATTCTAAATTGTCTAAAGCGGGAGTTTCTGTCTGTCTGTCTGTCTGTCTGTCTGTCTGTCTGTCTAAATACCTGTTGTGCCCATGATGATTGATGCCTGACTAAGGGACTCTCGATCATCTCATACCTCGCATAACATTTTACCATAAATCCCGCCCCCTGTCAAGCAGAAAATTGCCTGTACCCGTTATCTATCCTGCCGATTGACTTGCTTTATTTAAAACTGATAATTAGCAAATTATGCCTGCCTTTCCCTTTCTCGGCGAGACCCTTGCCCTGCTCAGCGCCCTGTTCTGGGCTTTTGCGGTCATCCTTTTCCGCAAAAGTGGTGAATCGGCCCACCCGCTGGGATTGAACCTTTTCAAAAACCTGCTCGCCATTTTGCTCTTCATTCCAACGCTCTTGATACTTGGCAAACCGTTACTACCCGCACTTCCAGCCGCTTTTTACTGGCGCCTCTTTCTCAGCGGTCTGCTCGGTATGGCAATCGGCGATACCCTGTTTTTTATGAGTTTGAACCGGATTGGCGCCGGACTCTCGGCGATTGTCAGTTATATGTATAGCCCGCTGCTCATCACGCTCTCGGTCCTCTTTTTAAAAGAGAGCCTTACCTGGGTACAGATACTCGGCACAATGTTAATTTTGAGTGCGCTTTTGTTGACCACCCGACTAAAACCAGAAAAAAATATTAGCCGAAAAAATCTCGTCCTCGGCATTCTGTTCGGTCTCCTTTCCACCGCCGCCACCACTCTTGGCGTGGTGATTATCAAACCGATTTTAAACCAGACCTCGCTCCTCTGGGTAACCGCTTTCCGGCTCCTTACCGGCTTAATCGGCATACTCATTTTCACCCTGATGTTACCGCAGGGTAAACTCATCATCAGTTCTGCGTTTAAAATCAAAAGTCTTAAATACTCAGTTGCCGGCACCCTGCTCGGCACCTATATCGCCCTGACTGTCTGGCTCGGCGGAATGAAGTTCACCAAGGTATCGGTGGCAGCACCTTTGAATCAGTTGAGCAATATCTTTATCTTCATCCTCGCAGGGTTGATTTTAAAAGAGCCAATTACCACGAGGCGTCTGACTGCCATCCTTATTGCCTTCACCGGTGCGCTAATGGTTTTTATCGGTTAAAACTCTAACTCAGTTCTGGCATTCCCTTCCTTCCCCGGAACAGCGCAATTATCGCCTCAACTATCAACCAGACCATCAGGCCAAACACAATCCAGCCAACCGAAAACAAAAGGTAGTTATTGGTCTGATAATACTGCTGAATATTTTTCACCATCGCCCAGCCGGTCATAATTATCAGAAAAACAGTCGGAATTGCCGCCACCAGCGGTTTTGCCCGTTTAAACACCAGATACAGGGTAACCACCACCAGTGCCAAACCGGCAAGCAGTTGATTGATTGTGCCGAAAAGTGGCCAGAGGATTAAGGCGCCCTGACCACCCGGTTTTACCATTGCCAGACCAAAAGCGGTGCCCACCGCGATCAGTGTAGCAATATGCTTATTGTTTCCCAAGCCCCACCCGACACTTTTCCCGAACTCCTGAACAATGTAACGTTGGGTTCGGGCAGCAGTGTCAATGGTTGTGCCAGCAAAAGAAACGATAAACACACCCATTATCGTCATCATCAAATCCCGCATATATCTACTGTTACCAAAGATATAACTCATCATATTCGCTGCACCGGTAACAAACGCCTTCAGGTTTGCTGCCATACCGCTGGCTGATGACCAGTCCCGGTAATGCTCTGCCCAGGCTGTAGTTCCCGCGCTCAGTCCTTTGCCGATGGCACCAAACCCGGCTGCTACGGTCAGCAACACCAGCGCGGCCAGGGCCCCCTCTGCGATCATTCCACCATAACCAACCAGTTGGGCGTCACTCTCCTTGTTTATCTGCTTGGATGCGGTACCTGAGGCAACAAGAGAATGGAACCCAGAGATCGCACCGCAGGCAATGGTAACAAAAAGAAATGGCCATACTGGTGGAGCACCTCTTGCGGAGAGATTAAAGGCCGGGGCAACAAAATTTAGATGACCCGGATCCCGGATAAATGTTGCAACCGCACCGGCAAAGATTAAAAGCCCAGCAACCAGAAGTTCATGGGAGTTGATGTAATCCCTGGGTTGAAGCAAAGTCTCCACCGGCAGAGTGGATGCAACATAGGCATAAACCATCAGAATAACAATCCAGATAACCACCGCATTCGGACCCGGAATCTCAAGCGGTATCAGCACCCCGATTGCCACTGTGGCATACATCGCTAAAAGCGCAACCCAGGACCACAACTCCAGACTCTTTCCCCTTCTGAATACCATATAAGACAGAACCAACGCAATTGGAATCTCCATCCAGATCGGAAAAACCGCACTGGGATACATCTTAAATAAAACCCCCATAATCATCGCAAATATCGCCAGCACCACCCAGAGTTCTAGGAAAATGATCGCCATAAAAAGGTATTTCGCTCGATTACCGATTATCCTGGTGGTCAGCTCGCCGATTGAAACCCCTTTATTACGCAGCGAAAGCACCAGTGAAGAAAAATCGTGCACCGCACCAAAAAACACCGCTCCTAAGGTTATCCACAGCAGTGCCGGCACCCAGCCCCAGATAACCCCGATTGCCGGACCAACAATCGGACCTAACCCGGCGATTGAAGTAAAGTTATGCCCCCAGACCACCCATTTATTACTGGGCACATAATCCTTATCATCCCGGAAAAGATGCGCCGGCGTTTTTCTGAAATCGTCAAGTTTGAATACCCGATGGGAGAGAAAACCGCCGTAAATACGATACATCAGCAGCAACCAGAATAGTACCAGAATAAATACGACAAACGCCATAATACACCCCTAAACTGGTTTTCTTAATTGGTCCCGGCAACATCGGACAACTGATATACCGAATCCAGCACTGTACCGTCAACCCACTTCACCACTGCCACCACCCGACTGGTTCGGGCTGGTAGTTGTGGTTTACCACAGAGACGCTCCACCTCCGCCTTCATCTGCTCTAAACTTTTTAACGGTAACCCTTTTCCCTGCACCGCCTCCAGCAAATCCTCACGTCGCGGATTGATCGCGATACCCAGTTCAGTAACCACCACATCAATCATCTCGCCAGGCCCACATAATGTTGTTACCTCATCAACGATAACCGGAATTCTGTCCCGCACCGCAGGCATCGCCAGAATCACACATTTGGCGTAAAGGCAGTTCTGCCAACCGCCAATTCCGTGCAAAAGCCTGCCATCCGAATGGGTAACCACATTGGCATTAAAGTTCAAATCCACCTCAGTTGCACCCAGCACCACCGCATCCATCAGATTGATAAAGTTACCCTTGGAATGGTGATTATAACTCACAATCGGTGCGGTGCCGATATGGTTCCGATTAACCCCGATTGACCGCACCGCCTCAAGGTCAAATGCCTGACCATCAACTAACGCATCGGTTAAACCTTCCTCCAGCATCTTCACTAGATACCTGGTAGTTCCACCGTGAATCCAGCCTGCCCTGACTTTTGCTTCCCGCATCATCTCTGCCAGATACACCGCAAACGCCAGCGAAATTCCGCCCGCTCCGGCTTGAAAACTGAACCCGTTTTTCATTATACCCGCATCCCGGATGAACCGGGCAACCAGTTCTGATATATACAGCCGGTCCGGCGAACGGGTGAGTTCGGTAGTGCCGGAAACTATTTTTTTCGGATCGCCGATTGAATCCTGAACCACCACCCAGTCCACATAACCACCGGAAATCTCCATCGGTATGCACGGAAATGGAACCAAATTATTGGTCACCACAATTACCTTATCCGCATACATTGCATCCGCCTGAGCATAACCCAGCACCCCGCAGGCGGCACTTCCATTGACCGCATTCGCATCGCCGAAGCAGTCCGCACTCGGTGCCGCAATCACCGCAATATCAATATGCACCTCACCATCCTGAATCGCCTGCGCCCGACCACCGTGGGACCGTAACACCCCTAACCCGTGCATCTTACCCGCTGTGCAGTAATCACCTAACGGCCCATTCAGACTGCCCTCAATATGATGAATCACCCCACTGTCCAGATGTTTAATCAGCGGAGCATGACAGGGAAACGCAGCTGAAGGAAACCAGACCAAATCCTTTAAACCCATTTCAGCACAGGTATCAAACAACTGAAGTGCCAGTGTATCACCATCCCGGAAATGGTGATGGGTTGAAATTGTTATCCCGTCTCTGATCCCGCACAACTCCAGTGCGGTGCGCAAATCCTTCACCACCTTATTACCATCACGTGGATAATCAAGCACCGTAGGAATTTTCAGTGATGCTCTCCTACTCGAAGGTCTAAACCGGTCCACACCAGGAAAAGGCACCGCGGGCCGACTGTTCACCTCAGTCGGCACCATTCTCCCTAAAGCATTCGGCACCAGATTCATTCTACCTCCTTATCCCAATCAGCACTCAATCTGCCCAGCGCCACTGCCAGTTCCAGTGTTCGTTGTGCTCTCTTAACCACCGGTGGGTCAATCATCTTAGAACCCACTACCGCCACACTCCTACCCTGCGCCCGGGCTATCCGTTCCGCACGCACGATCTCCTGCGCCCGTCGAATTTCCTCTTCGTTCGGGGTAAATACCTCGTTAACTACTCGCACCTGACGGGGATGAATACACCCTTTTCCTTCAAAACCCAGCGCCTTTGCCTGCCGGCAACTCTCCCGTAACCCATCCAGATCCGCAACATCCGCATATACTGTATCAATCGGCTGGACACCTGCTGCCCGTGCCGCATTGACTACCACCGACCTAAGCCACAAACTCTCCTGTCCATCCGCTGTTTTTTGCCCGCCGATGTCCGCAATATAATCTTCCAGCCCGTAGGTCAAAGCGCAGATACGTTCTGCTGCCCGGGCAATCTTCTGTGCCTTGAATGCCCCGCGCGCGGTTTCAATTATCGGCATCAGATAGACCTCATTCTTCGCCTGGGTTTGTTTTTGAATTGTGGTCACCTGCTCATCCAGTTCCTCAATCTGCTCATCATCCTCGCACTTTGGCACCAGAATCACATTCACGCCAGCACTGATCAGCGGTTTAATCTCCTCATAACCGGCAGGCAATGGATTAATGCGCACCATCCTTTCACAACTCTCAAAATCAACCACCCTCAGTGCATTCCGCACCAGAATTAACGCCGCATCCTTCTCCTCAGACGGCACCGAATCCTCTAGATCCAGAATCACCCCATCCGGCTCGTGAATCCGGGCATTCAGAAAATACTTCGGCTCATTACCGGGCAGGTAAAGTCTTGAACGACGCCACCGCTCTCTGGTCGTGGCACGGGCAAACGAAGGTCCTGGTTCTGGCAACCACTCCGGCACCCGCTGTCCAAGTGCCCGCATCACTGCGGTCTCAAGGCGTGCCATAATCACAAACGGCACCGCGCCCGAATCCTCCACCGCTACTTCCGCATGCTCAACACCGAAATACTTCAGTCCACTCAGAATCAACTCCCGTATTGACTTTCCGTAAATAAAATCAACCCGGCTCTTTGCCACCAGATCAATCCCCCCTGACTCCCGCAGTTTCACACTTATCCAAACATCAGAACGAACCTCACTCCCCTGATGTCCTGCAACCCCGATTTTATTCATCTCTGCCCTGGCTTTCCCTTAGCCGTTTCCGGGTGTATTTCAGAAGTCCCCCTGCCTCAACAATACCCATAATCTCGGCCGGTGGTTTCGGAAAAGAGAACTCCTGCTCACCGATCTTCACCTTGCCGGCTCGCGCATCCAGCGCTACTGTCATTCCGGGCTGGTAGTAGTCCACCGCTTCTGGTGCCTCAATCAGTAACAGTCCTTGATTGATTCCTGCCCGGTAGAAAATCCGGGCAAAACTCTTGGCGATCACCGCTGCCACTCCCACCGCCTTCAAACCGACCACCGGTTGTTCCCTTGACGAACCACAACCAAAATTTTTGCCCGCAATAATTATATCCCCCGGCTGAACATTTTTTGCAAACTCCAGGTCCAGGTCCTCGAGAAGATGCGGTTTGATCTCCTCGGGCTTAGAACAGGTATAGGTGTACTTGCCAGGAAAAAGCATATCGGTATTGATATCGTCACCATAAAACCAGACCTTCATCTTACACCTCCCTGGGATCGGTTATTTTACCGGTCAAAGCACTGGCAGCAACGGTTGCCGGGCTTGCTAAATAAATCTCTGCCTCCCGGCACCCCATCCTGCCCTTAAAATTCCGATTCGCAGTTGATAGACATCTTTCCCCGGGTGCCAGTACTCCCTGATGCGCTCCCAGACAGGGACCACAACCCGGCGGCAGTAAAACACCTCCCGCCTCCACCAGTGTCTGAATATCACCCGCATCCAGCGCCTTTTCCAGTTCCCTCCTTGATGCCGGCAGTAACAACAACCGGGTTTTCGGTGCTACCTTTCTCTGTCCGATGATTTTCGCCGCAATCGCAAAATCGCTCGCCCGGCCATTGGTACAGGTGCCTAAAAGGCACTGCTGGATATCAAGCCCGGCGACCTCGCTGACCGGCTTAACATTATCAACCTTATGTGGCGCCGCGACCACCGGCACTATTTGCTCCATATCAAATGTCAACTCCTGCTGATACACTGCGTCCGGGTCCGCCCAGAACTCCTGATAGGACTCTCGCTCCACTCCGATGCCCTTGAGAAAACCCCGGGTTACCTCATCAACCGGGAAAACCGCATTCTTTGCTCCCATCTCCACTCCCATATTGGCAATTGTAAATCGATCATCCATCGTCAGATGGCTAATATCACCCCTGAACTCCACTGAACGATAATCCGCGCCATCCGCACCGATACTGCCAATAATCGTCAGTACCAGATCCTTGGCGGTTACCATCTCCGGCAACCTGCCTTTAAGATTGATTTTGATTGACTGGGGCACCTTAAACCAGGTCTCACCGGTCAGAGTCAGCGCTGCCGCCTCGGTCCGGTCAATACCGGTGGCAAACGCATTAACCGCACCATACGAACAGGTATGAGAGTCCGAACCCACCGCCAGCATTCCGGGCAAAACCAGTCCTTTCTCAACCATCACCTGATGACACACGCCAACGCCGACATCAAAGAAATGGCTGATACCATATTTTTCGACAAACTCCCTTATCTTCTTATGACCGGTTGCGGTCTTCTCATCCACTGCCGGGATTGTGTGGTCCAGCACAATCACTATCTGCTCAGAACGGGCAATTCCGAACTCGCCTAACTCCTTAGCGATCTTATCGATAATCGCTCCTGCATTATCGTGCATCAACAGCCGGTCGGGCTTACAAAAAACTATTTCACCGGCTTTGACGCTACTCCTGTTTGCCTTATAAGCAAGTAACTTTTCTGCAAATGTCATTCCCATATTACCTCACTTTGTTGCTTGTCGTTAATTATATAAACCCGGCTCCCGCCTTCAAGAACTGCATTACTATTTAGTCATCCGCTATAACCGCACAACAATTTTAAGGTAGCACAATCCTCGGTATGACGTGTAGTGAGGTGTTACTGTATTTACTTTTATCCTCCTGTATCATTACCAAAACAAAATACCCTATCTCAGGTAAATGCCGTATAGGAGACGGTAGCGGACTTAGTTTTATACCAGTCTCATCAGCGCTAACAGATTTTATTTCAAAGAGTAATGTGGCTGGAGCGCCAACGATAGTAACACGGGCTGTTTTTACAATCTACCACTTGATTTTTGCCGGTTTTCTGGCTAATAGATGGCGAATGTAGTGGCAACAGATATTATGATAATCCATTTCTCATCCCCAGCCAGTTTCGCTTTAGTAGGAATTGTTTAACAGATATCCTGAATCGCTTTGTCCAGTTTTACAGCACCTGCACAATCAGACAGCGCAGGTATTCGGACTCAGGCATCTGGGGCAGAATCGGATGGTCTGGCCCCTGGGTGGAACGATCAAGGATGACAAACTGGCGATTTAGTTCCTGGGCGGTATTACTGACCACATCCAGCAGATCCTGCCAGAAAAGGTAATGGGAGCAGGATGAGGATACAAGGATACCGCCCCGGTTCAGCAGTCGCATCGCTAAACGGTTGATTCGCTGATACCCCTTAATACCTGACTCCTTATGCTTCTGGGCTTTGATGAATGCCGGTGGATCAAGGTTGATTAAGTCAAACCGCTCCCCTTTCTTTACCAGTCCGGTCAGTAATTCAAAGGCATCGGCACTGACAAACTGACACCTTTCTGCCACGCGGTTTAACTCCGCATTCCGTTTTGCCCATTCGCACGCCTCCTTTGAGATGTCAACTGCAATTACTTCGCTCGCACCTCCCAGCGCCGCATTGATAGCAAACGAGCCGGTATAGCAGAAAACATCCAGTACCCGGCGATTTCTCGCCAGTTTCCGTACCTTTCTGCGGGTTAACCGATGGTCAAAGAAATAGCCGGTCTTTTGACCCCGGGCTATGTCCACATAGAACCTTGCACCGTTTTCCGAAATGATCAGCTCTGGCGCCGGTGTGCCATAAAGTAGTCGCTCTCTTCTTGCCAGACCTTCTGGTTCGCGTAATTTGATATTATCTTTTTCAAACACCGCTTTAACCGGCATCAGCCGGCACAGGGCACTGACCACCGTATCCTGCCGGCTGTCAAATCCGGCAGAGTAAACCTGCATCGCAAAATGATCCTGGTATTTGTCAATTACCAGTCCGGGCAGATGGTCGCTCTCACCAAAAACCAGGCGGTAGTCCTCCTCATCTGGCAGTTTCTGCTGGCGAACCCGCCATGCTCTTTCTATCCGCCGGACCACCAGCCCCTCATTCAACTCCTCATCACGGCGGGAATAAAGCCGGACTGTGATTAAGGAGTGGGGATTGAACATCCCGGACCCAAGCAGTCTACCTCTTTCATATACCAGAACCAGATCCCCCATCTGCGGTTCGCCTTCGGTCCGTCTGATCTCATTGGAAAAGATCCAGAGGTGTCCTGTCCGTACCTTTTTTCGGGTAATGTGTACCGCTTTGGTCAGCATCTATGCTGACGGTTGAAGACCTAATAATGTAACTGTACCCAGGTCATCAACTGTATAAAGCGCATAATACTCCACTGTCGGCTCAATCACCGGCAGTTCCCGTCTGGCGTGTAACAGTAGTTGCGTATTACTCTCCGGCACTATCCCCTGCACCATTCGCATCAGCCGGACCGGTTCCGAGATGAAAACCGGCTGGGGATTACCTTCACCAAAAGGGGAAAGAGAAACTATTTCCACAGTAAACTCGCTGAGCGGCAGGATTCCATCTGCTAGCATCTGATTTTCCGGTACAATCCTAGCGGCAAAGTTTTCGTGGGCATAGCGCTCTGCTGCGGTGATAAAATCTGGCACCCTTTCCGGCAGGATGGTGAAACCCGCTGCCTTCTTATGACCACCAAAATCAATAAAGTAATTCCGCAGCGCCCACAGCAGTTCCATCAGGTCAACACCCTCAATCCCCCGGCACTCACCAACACAGACATCACCGCGCTGACCGATGACGATCACCGGTATCTGATACCGGTCCTTCAGCCTGCCCGCACTGAACCCGAGCGCCCGTAACGACAACTCCGGGTGCTGGACAAAAAGGATGCCATCACCCAATCGGACATTTTTCTCTGCCAGCGCCAGGGTCCTTTCTGCCTCTGCCCGCCACTCCTGACTGCGCTGTGCCAGTTCCCGAACCCAAACGCGCGCCGACTCCGTATCGCCAGCCAGAAACTTCTCCACACCCTCTTTCCCGTTCGCGGCAGCGAAAAGCGGCAACAGTTCGCTTAAGAATGAAGTAACAGTCAGTTGATTGTAATCAGTGTTTAAAAGTTCTAACACCGCCTGCACCGCCGGTATCTTCGTCCGGACCAGAAGTTCCAGACCCAGTTTTACCAGAATTCGGTTCTCACCGGTCAACGGTGCCCGATCCGCAATTGTGCCCAGTGTCACCAGTGTCAATAAATCGGGCAGTGCTGAGAAAAACTCATTTACCGAAACCGCTAATCTCTCCTGAATCAACCCCATTCCCAGCTTCAAGGCAACGCCCGCACCGCTAAGATAGGGATAAGGATAAACCGTATCACCGTGCTTGGGATCAACAATTGCCACAGCTGGGGGCAGGGGCGGAATAACCTCATGATGATCAGTAACAATCACATCCACACCCAGTTCTCTTAACTGCTCAATATCCTGATAGTTGGAAATACCGCAGTCCACGGTAATGATGAGACCGGGCCGCTCAAGAGGCGACGTGTTTGCCACCAGCCCCGCGTCAAGCCCGTGCTTATCCTTACCCTTGGTGGGAATATGATAATCCACCACCGCGCGCAACCCTTTAAGCACCTGCACCATAATCGCCACTGCGGTCATACCGTCCAAGTCGTCATGACCCCAGACCAAAATTCGTTCCCGCTTTTCTATCGCCTGAAAAATCCGCTTTGCTGCCGGTTCAAAATCGGACAGCAGTGCTGGTGAATGTAGGGCAGTTAATTGCGGATGTAACCAAACACGCACACCATCAGGGTCGGTTACACCGCGCAAAATTAGCAGTCGGGCTAATATTGAAGAGATCCCGGTATCGTTCGATAGCCTTTGGACTAAACCATCATCAACCGGTTTAATCTGCCAGGGATGATTTCTCATCTGTCAACCAGCACAATCCTGCCCTCAATCTTAGCATCCACCGGCGAATGACGGCGGATGTAATTAGCAATTACATCCCGCAGGGGCAGAAAACTGTCTTCAATATCCTGGCCTTCGGTAAAAATGTAGTAATCACCGCTCCCCGCGGCCAGGTAGGAGTTAGTAGTAAGGGTATAAACCCGGTTGGAATCCAGCGGTTGGTCGTTAACCAGAACCTCAAGTACCCGCTCACCGATCGGCTTTTTCAGGGTATATTTCATCTTCACCCCGGAAACCTGAAATATCGCATGCCGACCATTGACCGAAACCTCCAGTATACTCCTTATCTGCCTTCCGGTATACTTTCCAGTAACCACCGTATTACCAAACACATCAACCTGATAAACATCCCGATAGGTTACCTCACCAGGCGGAATGTTTGCCCTAATACCCGCTGAGTTATGCACCGCGATATCAGTGCCAAACTGCTCTCGCATCGCATCCGTAATCAGATTACCAATCGGTGTCTCGGTGAAACCGCCCCTGGTTAACTCCCTCCGGGAATAACCTAAAACCTCATCAAACCCCTGCTCTGCAACACTGCGGATTGAATCCAGGTGCCGGGCATAACCTAAATCCTTAGGCACCTCATCACCCAAAAGGTCGATCAGTTTTCCAGAATAACCAATGATCCGACGGCTTATTGTATCAAACTGGATATCCAGCACCCCGACCGAACTCAACTTAGAATATGCCTGCTGAATGATGGTGTGGTTTTTCGGTGTCTCATAAGGTGGCTCAACTCCGGTATGACTATGGGCACCGATAATAATGTCCACCCCGGCTACCGAATCCGCAAACCGCTGGTCATGGGTATAACCGATATGATTCAGTGCCAGCACAATCTCTGCTCCTTGTGCCCTTAATTTTGCCACTTCAGCACGCGCCACCTCGTAGTAGGGTAGAATATCCAGATTACCGATCAGGGTATCAACAACCATTCCTCGCAGGTACTTGGTCAACACACCGAGCACACCGATCTTCACCCCGCTCTGTTCAAACAGATAACTGGCCTGTAGGTATGACGGTGGTGTGTCAGTTCCTGCCACCCGGACATTGGTAGCGATCCAGGGAATTCCCGAAGAGTCAGCCATCTCTTTCAGCACCTGCCAGCCAAGGTCAAAATCGTGGTTGCCCGGTGCCACTGCATCATAACCCGCCCCTTTGAAGAAATCCACTGTTGCCTGCCCGCGTGTAAAATCACCGATCGGCGTTCCCTTAAATACATCTCCTCCGTCCAGTAACAGAAACACCGCACCAGTTTTGACTGCAGAATCCCTCAGTTCCTGAATCACCGAGAGCGCACCAGCCGCATTCGCCAGCGGTGGCGGAAAATTCTTATCCAGCCAGTATGCCTCACCAGGCAGTAGTGCACCGTGAATGTCGTTGGTGTGCACAATAAAGATATGTTGCACCCGGGCAACCCCGGTATTTGTCAACAGGAAAATCAGTAACCCGAAGACAAGGAGCGTCCGCATCATTTAAAACCGGTATTGAATTGTCAGACCCAGGTCAACCCCATTCTGATAAACCCTGGCTCCGTCACCGGCAAAAGGCACCATACTGCTATCCGCGTGCAACTCCATTCTGGTCAACGCAGTTTTGATATTAAAACGGTAATTATTCACATCAAAACCAACTCCCAATAAACCGATGAACCGATGGACTGTCGGGTTATTGGGTAATGGCTCCAACCCGAATCCGTAATCAAGTTGGACCAGATTCAAGAACAGGTGCTCAACACCTATCGCCACGGAAATCACATTCTTAAAATCCGACCTTGCCCCTGACCAGCCGGTTAACCCCAGACTTAAATAACCTTTTGCCGGCAGAGCACCAGGTGCCCAGAACTGCGCGGTCAGTTCTGAAACCCAAGGATAAGTCATCATCCGTTCCCCATCCTGAGCGATCAGTTTCACCCCGCTCTGATAACTCAAACCCAACTGTAGACGCCGCGAAGGGAAAATCCCGGCACCTGCACACCAACCCACCCCTCGTAATCTTGCCACGGACTGAAAACTGCTGGTGTCCGGTATCCGGATTATCATCTGCTCCTGGGTCCTATTGCCGAAAAGGTACTGACCACCGATGCCGACCGATACCAAAGATACCGGCATAAAACCTGCACTGATTCTGCCGCTGTAAAGAAAACCCTGCTGTTGAAAACGGTCCTCGCCGACCTTAACATAAAAATCGTCCCGATACTCCTTTTGATATAGATAATTGAAATCCCGCTCTGTGGTAAGTTTTACTCCCAATCCCAATTTACCGAAAGGAAAAACACCTGCGAGCGAACTGAGCCGCACACTTGTCGTGGTATTGTCCGCATAGACCGCTTCACCCATCGTGTTTTCAAACTGATCAAACACCAGTGTGGTCCGCTCCTCCTGAAGAATCCGAACCCCCATTCCTAAGTATATCTCCGGACGGGAAAACCGGGCTAAAAAAGCCGGATTAAGCAACTCCACCGGCAGTTCCCGCCTTAACGCGGTGCCGTACTCATAGTACCCTCCTGGCTCTGCCCACAACAGCCTACCTGCCAGCAGAAAAATTGTCAACTTCATTATTTTCATTATTCTATTCATCACTCCTCCTACCAGAGAAAATCAACCTGGAAAGAAATATCAAACCGACTATTCCGTGCCACAAAATCCTGCACCCGCCCCCCATCCGTATAATGGAATCGGTCGTTATTTGCCAGCCCGGTATGGGGAAATAGACTCAACTTCTGCCGAAATTTAATATAAACCAGCAGATTATCGGTAAGCCGGTCGGTTAACGCCAGATACCATTTGAAACCATCACCGTCAACAAAATCAATACCAGTATCCTCAAATAGCCAGTTGGACATTCCCGCACTGCGCCAGGTAGCCACTCCCAGTTCACTCTGGAAATCATCTGAGAAGTTATGCTCCCACTGTACCGCAACAAAATCACTGATGATACTTGCCTGGTCACCATACCTCATCGTCGGAGTTAACCGGGTCCTGCTTGTCCGCACTTCACTTGTAAGATAGTCCCAGTTAGAAAGGGAGAGTAGCACCCGGATTGAAGTCTCCAGTGATAGTGACCGTGTACCGATAACCAATCTTGGCTTCTCCTTAAACTGAACCTTTTGTCTAAACCGCAGACGCAATGGGAAAACCGGCCGGTACTCCATTTCCCCTTGAAAACGGTAGTTGTCGGCTCCGGTTGCCAGATTCTGCCAGATGTCCAGATAGCCACGGGTAAATGTTATCTGCCGGGAAATTTGATATCGCATCTCCAATAAGAAACCCTGCTCTGCCTTGGGCATCGGAAACCGAGCAAGTGCTGAATATATCGGGTCGATCAGCCGGTAGGATTTCTCAAGAGGCGTATCCTCAAACCGCAACTCCTCGCAATACCCCCGATTATAAGGATTGTTGTAATTCACATCATAGTGCCGGTAAAGCGCGGTAAGGTAAAGATAGTCATACTGAGTTCTTGCCTTTATCAGATATGCCCGGCCCGATTTAACCTGCTGGGCAAACTCCCCTTCAACCGAAAAGTTCTCGATCACGGTGCGAAAATCGGTAGAGTAAAACATCCTGATATGACCTGTATCCAGCCGTAGATATTCCGGATCATCGAGCACCTCAGCATCTCCCGGCAGATCAAGGTATCTGGGATTGGGATTAAACCTTCGACTTGACCGGCTATAAAGCCCATTCAGACTGACCCTGGTACCAAGCGGTAGAAACCAGATTTCTGAAAGGTCAAGTTGAAAACTACCACCGGCGTCCGACTGATAAAAAATGTCTCTTAAGGTCGGATACTGCGGTGTGGTAACTATATACCAGTTTATTGTGCTATCAGGATTTAATATACCGTCCCTTTTCGCCCGGGAGAAGAAACCTAATATTCCGAGCCTTGATAAACTCAAATCTACCGCACCGCCACGCAGACCAAATCCCGGATTAGCAGTTAGGTCCCCAAAAAGACCCTTGGTGCAATTGTGGACCCTGGGCAGGAGTTCAAAATTGTTATCCATCAGCAGACCCTGTCCCAGTGTCAATCGGAAATCACCCAGCACCACCCTTTTTACAGGTCCTAGTTTATCAGCCGTAACATACCCCTTAAACTCGTCAACCACCTTGGGCTCATAAAGTCTCTGGCTAACCCAACCCGCTACCCGGAAATGCTCACCAGCGCACACCCGCAGTCGGTGACGGACTGTTGTAATACTATTTATTTTCTCCTGCCACTCCTTCTCGCGCGTCAGTTGCTCGTGGAAAAACGCCATCTCCTGCTCGGTATAGCCCGCCTCTTGAAACACACTATCCTGCACCAGTTTGTTTAAAGCGGAATTGAACTCGCTGACATCGGTAAAAACCCGAATCTGCTCCCCGGTTTCGTATCTCAACCGATAATTGCCCCCAAGGCGGGATACCGGCTGATCATCAAATGTGACATAACTCCTCATTCCCCGATAACCATAGGTGGAGAGTCCGTCGACCTTGCTTGCCAGGTCCCGCCGGCTGCTAATTTTCCCTCCTCTCCGGACAAAACGGACCACAGACACCGCATCCACCAAGGAGACATTTTCCAGCATTAACAGTTCATCAACACCTGTCCGATTAACATTGATCGGAGCCAGCAAACGATCTTGCCACTCCTCCACCACCACCCGACTTGGACCATCCTCTGTTGCCAGCCGGCGCTGGATCCGCTGAATGTTTTCCTGGCGCCGCTCATCCCAGGTGCGTGGACTGATATAAACTATTGGTTTCAACTCATCAAGTTTTTCCGGTGTGATTCCAGGAATCTTCAGAAAATCGTAAATACTGTTGAAACGACCATAACGTTCCAGATATTCAAAAATTCTGAGCGCGGTTATGGAATCAACCGGTAACTGCCGAATCTCAGACAACCCTGCCTGATTGATATCCAGTTGGTTTTCAGCGGTCCAGACACCAATGACCAAAAGGAGCGCTAATATCATCAGTTAAAAGTTCAGTCGCAAACCAAAGTGGTGGGTCAGGGGCAAAACCGGGTGGGTGATAAGCGCATAATTAACCACGAAACGTTGCAGCCCGGTGGTCAAACCAAAAGAGAACCGCACCGGCTCGGTCTTTACTCCGGCTCGCAAGATTAGATGGCTGGCAATAATCTCAAATTCCTGCCCGAACGATACACTGGTTCGTTCACCCAGCACCTTGCTAACATCCACCGCAGAGTTAATTCCCAGTTTAGGTGAAAAACCAAACCCAATTGTCAGAGAGTTCGGTAGTTCACTGACACCGATTTTCGGCATATTGATGTTATGAGCATAAAAACCCGCACGCCAGTACCGGGCAATCTTTGTCCAGAGCCCAAGATCAAAACCCAACGCTAAACCCTGTCCCAGAGAACCTTGATAGAGGTTATACCCGTTTAGCCCGTATCCGAACGCCAAGTTTTCCGCGAACCAGAATCCGTGCGTCAGTTTTACTGAGCGCTGGGACTGCAACTGAAAACCGGTCTCCTGGACCCACAGACCAATGGTTCCAAACCTGCCTATCGGCATACTCAGCGCAGCATCTGCGGTATGCAGGTTCACTCCCACACCGCCATAAAGCAGTTTATATCCGCTCTGAAACTGCCGGCTATTTACCTGCGCCAGCCCAGCAGGATTATACCCAATAGCATTAATATCATCAGCAACCGCAACAAAGGCACCAGCCATTCCTTCGGTCCGCGCTCCAGACGGACTTTCTTCAAAAAGCGCATATCCGGGCAGGGCAAAAAACAGCAAAGATAAAATAATTAAATCAGTTCGGAACATAGTATAGGATTTTATCCTGGTTGCTGTTATTGTCAAATACGGGGATTTGCTCCTGAGAATAAAGCCAATTGACATTTTAAAACCGGGCAATAAAATTTTATTAATGCCGGTACCAAATTACGATACCATCGTTGTCGGTGGTGGCCATGCGGGTTGCGAAGCCGCGCTTGCCTCTGCCCGACTCGGCTGTAAAACCCTGCTTTTAACCCAGAATCTTGATACCATTGCCTTAATGTCCTGTAATCCCGCAGTTGGGGGGATTGGTAAAGGACAACTGGTCAAAGAACTGGATGCGCTCGGTGGCCAGATGGCACAGGTTACCGATTTAGCCGGCATTCACTTCCGACAGTTGAACACCAGTGCCGGAAGAGCGGTCCGCTCCTCACGGGTTCAGGTTGACCGTCAGTTATACCGCCAGATAATGCGGTCGATACTGGAAAAAACGGCAAACCTTTACTTAAGACAGGGGCTCTGCGCCCGGATCCTAACCCGAGGAAAGACCGCGGTCGGAGTTCAGACCGAAACCGGAGAAAGGTTCTACAGCAAAACCGTCATTCTCGCACCGGGCACATTTCTTTCTGGACTGGTTCACATCGGACTGGTCAACTTTCCCGCAGGTAGATTGGGGGAAGCACCGGCAAATCTCCTGAGCCAGTCCTTGCGGGAACTGGGGTTTAAAATTGGGAGATTCAAGACCGGCACCCCGCCCCGCATTGACATCCGCACCGTGGCAGTTGAGCGGTTAGCAAAACAGGAAGGTGATAACCCACCCCAACCCTTCTCTTTCTGGACCGATACCGACTGCCAAGGACAGAGCGCTTCGCTACTCGGCAACCAAACGGTCTGCTACATTACCTATACCACGAGGAAAACTCACGAAATTGTCAAAAGTGGACTAAAACAATCGCCGCTTTACACCGGCGTTATCAAAGGTAGAGGGGTACGTTACTGCCCTTCAATTGAAGACAAAGTGGTCAAATTTGCGGACAAGGAGAGCCACCACATCTTCATTGAACCCGAAGGCACCGCAACGATTGAGTGCTATCCCAACGGTATCTCCACCTCGCTACCGGTAGAAATTCAGGAAAAGATGGTGCACTCAATTCCCGGTCTGGAAAAAAGCCTGATCCTGCGGCCCGGGTATGCGATCGAACACGACTATGTTGACCCGACCCAGCTCTATCCCACCCTTGAAACCCGGCTAATTAAAAAACTCTATTTTGCGGGCCAGATTAACGGCACAACCGGTTATGAAGAGGCAGCGGTTCAAGGACTGCTCGCGGGGATCAACGCCAGCCTGCGGGTAAAGGAAAAGGCACCATTTACCCTTTCCCGGGCAGAAAGTTATATTGGGGTTTTAATCGATGACCTGATAACAAAAGGGGCTGATGAACCCTACCGGATGTTTACCGCACGGGTGGAATTCCGTCTGCTTTTGCGTGAGGACAACGCTGACTTAAGACTGAGCAAAAAGGGCTATGAATTGGGGTTGCTCGACGAGCAACGATATCAGCAGGTCAAAACTAAACAGGAACAACTCCAGCAGACACTCCTATGGCTTAAAACTCATAAGATATATCCCCGACCGGCAGTTAACCGCCGTCTTAAACAACGGGGTACATCACCCATCTCCCAGCCGGTTTCCGCCCTAGACCTGTTGCGCCGTCCGGAAATCAATTACGAAACCCTAATGCAACTAGAAGAGTCAGTGCCGAAAATTCCTCTGCCGGTTCAGGAACTGATTGAAGTAGATGCCAAATATGAAGGTTATATCGAGCGCACCCAGTGTCAGATCGCCCGGTTCAACGAACTAGAATCACTACGACTACCGATAAATATTGACTATTATCGAGTTCCGGGCCTGTCCAACGAGGTAAGAGAAAAACTTACCCGAATCCGACCCGCTTCCATTGGTCAGGCGCAAAGGATCAGCGGTATCACCCCCACCGCGATTTTTGCCCTGACTGTTTATCTCAGGAGGAAAAGATGAGTTTAATCAAACTTCGCTCCGAACTGGAAGCCCTCTGTCGTAACCGGGGCATTGCGCTGTTTGGAGCTGCTGAAATCGCTCAGATGAAAAATGACGACTTTCTCCTGCCCAAAGAGATACTTACCCACCTACCCTTTGCCATATCACTGGGTATGCGTCTCTCCCGCTCAGTTCTGGACTCCCTTGTTGATCATCCAGACCTACTCTACGAACATCATTACCGTCAACTCAACTTCGCCCTTGACCGCATCGCTATGGACATCACTAACTGGCTCCAAAATAACGATTACAACGCCCTGCCGATTCCCGCATCCCAGGTTGTTGACTGGCACAATCAGCAGGGACACCTCTCACACAAACGAGTTGCCATTGCTGCTGGACTGGGCTGGTTAGGGAGGAACAACCTGCTGGTAACACCAGAATACGGCGCCCAGGTCCGGCTGGTAACCATCCTCACTGACCTGCAACTTGAACCCGGCACACCGCTCAATCAGGATTGTGGTGAGTGCCGGCGGTGCATTTCTGCCTGTCCTGCCAATGCGATAAAGGAAAATCCCGCGGATTTTGACCATCAGGCGTGCTTTGAAAAACTGAAAAGTTTTCAACGGGAACATTATGTCCACCAGTTCATCTGTGGACTGTGTGTCCGTGCCTGCCCCGGTACCAGAGATTAACGCCGGTATCTAAACTCTTTACCCAGCGACAGATAAAACCTGATTCCACCCGGATGAGGCGTCTTTTTCAGAAAATTACCCAGTGCACCCCAGAACCGCAAAGGTCCTAAAGGTGTATTTGTCATTACACCCGCACCTGCACCCCAGTGGACATCATCCAGCGATATTCCCTCTGTAATTAAACGCTCTACGCGGGAAAATGTCCCTAAATTCCCTCCGAACTCCAGATACACTGGATACTCCTCCTGATTTAACATCCGGAAGAGCCGCAACCGCAGGGCAGACCCCAGAACCATCCTTTGAGTTGTAACAAACTCCTCCGGTGCCAGCCCAAGAAACTGCTCCCCACCGGTAAGAAAGTACTCACTGAATGACAAATGTCCGAAACTGTACCCAAAATCTCCCCAGAAACGGATGCTCACCGGCGCAAAAATCTGCACTACCTGTTCCGCGCTAAGATTCAACTTCAAAAAATTCCGCTCACTCCATACCCTCGAATTGGAATAAAACCCGCTCAGTCGGTAAGCAATCCCTTTCCCCGGTAAATCCAATCGGTCCTGATTGTTAAACTCCATATTAAAAAGCAACCCAGCAACATTTTCCGCATTTAATGTATCCACCGCCGCACCGACATAGTCAACCCTTTCCCCCTTCACTCCTACATTAAAAAACCCGTCCCGGCCAGTGATATAACCCGCCTCTGCCACCGCACCGGTAATACGCGCTAAATAACTGGAATAAAACCTTCCCTCCTTCCACAGGGTTCTGGTTGAGGAGGAAAAATATCCATCAAGCCGATACCCAAATGGTATCCGGAAAATCCTTGTTCCGGTAACTCCAAATCTAACCTCATTGGGATTACCTAAATTACCTGCCAACCGCACCGTTGCCCCGCTACCCAGAATGTTCTCATCCCCCACCTCTCCACCAACAACCACGTTGTCATAATTGTCATACCGTACACCGATTGCATAAAAACCGAATGGCCGCTCTGTAACCTCATAAACCACTGCCACACTATCCCTGCCCGCCGGCTCCAGCCGGAAATTGACATCCTCAAAAAGGCCGGCATTAAACAGCCTTTCTATGTCAGAAATAACTGCGCCCAAATTCAACCCTGCCCCTTCACGGGTTCGCACATAAGGCAAAATGAGTGACCGCCGGGTCCGTTTCAATCCTTCAAACCGGACTTCACGCACCACCGGCAGAACCTTTGACTCAACCCGTTTCCGGACACTAATCACCACCCTGCCCCGCAGTTTTTCCCGGATCAAAGGGAGCGCCTGAACCGCAGCCGACTCTCCTGCCGCAATCAACTCCTTTGCCCGGGCAAAATCCGAATGCAAAAATCGCGTGACATCCGGCTCGATCACCACATCAGCCATCCTCTTTGCCCCCTGCACACCCGCGATACCCATCAGATCAATGCTCCTTGAGGCAATATCAACCAGACTTCTCCCCGGTTTCTCAAGCCGTCGCATCGTTAACACCGCGATAATGAAATCCGGTTGGAACTCTTTAACCGCCTCAACCGGTAGATACTCCAGCACCCCACCATCAACCAGTTCCCTGCCATCAATTACCTCCGGCGAAAAAACCCCGGGAATCGCAATGCTTGCCCTGATCGCCTGCTCCAGCCGTCCCGAACGCAAAACCACCAGTTCTCCCTTATTGACATCAACCGAAACTGCCCGATAAGGAATAACCAGACTGTCAAAATCATAACCGGTATTAAACTCAATCTCCGCGAGCAACCGATTCAGTAGCAACTCAACATTCTGCAATGGCACCAGACCGCTGGGCAAATAAGGAACAAACCGTTGATGATGAAACCGCAGAACATACCGCTGTGCCTGCTGTTTCTCCTGCAGATACTGCGCACCAAAAGCCGGCTGGGAAGAGAACAACCGGTCCCAGTCCGCATTCAAAGCGATACTCTCAATCTCGACAGCACTGTACCCGGCGGCGTAAACGCCCCCCACCAGCGAACCCATACTGTTACCAGCAATTCCGACAAAATCCAACCCCTCCCTTTCCAGCACCTTTAGCACACCGATATGGGCAAGACCGAGTGCAGCACCGCCTGAAAGGGCAAGTCCGATTCTGACCGGCTCTCCTGCTGTAAAACCGATTATTCCCAACAGAATTAGAAACTGCCTCATTCCATAATTTTAACCTCACAAAAGATACTGTGCAAACAATGCAACTATCTTTTCTTGACATAAAACCAAGTTATTGTATTTATATTTTGCTGCTGGTCGGGCAAATGCCTTGGTTGGCGTGATCAACTGGTGTGGCATAGACCCTCCAGCGGCACTTTTTATTTGACCAACAAGCACTGGAAATTAAAATTATAAACTCAAAAAATGTGGCGCCATGCTTCACTCATTAACTTTCGCACACCGGTACTGTTTGAAGAACAGGCGGTGCGCGAACTGTGCTGTTTAGCGCGGCGTGGTTATGAGACAAAGTTCAAACGGGAAACATTTGGCTTTCTCTACGGAACAGTTACAACTGAGCGCAGACTGATTGTCCGGCGTGCCTTTTATTACCGCGGGGGAGAAAAAAGTCGGTCTGGAGTAACATTCAAGGATTGGTCTATGATCCGCCGGGTCATCCGTCGGCGCAAGGAACTATCAAGAAATTTAAGGATGCGTTTTCTGGGCAACTTTCACTCCCATGTGGAGATTGCCGGTGAGGTCTTCCGGGGTCTTTCCCCAGAGGACCGCGAATCATTCCACTATGACCAGAACGCACTTATTGAAACCATCGTCTTCATCTGGGCAGGAGAATTTAAGCACAACCGCAGCCTTTCTGGAACAATTGTCGGGTTTGAACCCAGAACCGGCTACAACTACCGCATCCGGGTATATGCCAAACGTAAAAACGGTATCCGCCAGGTCCGGGCAAAAGTAATCCCGACCGGCGTGGTGGTCATTTATTAAATTAGAATTTCACTCAACTCTATAACCGCTACCTTACCAGAATCACCTTGCCGGTCTGGACCTTGCCTACTGTCTCAACCCGCACCAGATAAACCCCGCTCTTAAGTCCTGCCTTAATTGGCAACCGGTACTCTCCACCTTCCAGATAACCCTGATACAACCGCGCTACCCCCCTGCCGGTAAGGTCGTAAAGGGTGATTTTGTACTCCGCAGACTGGGCAACAGTGAAAAGAAACGGTGCCTCTCTACCAAGCAAAGTGGACTTGAGCCTGATGTCAGAACAGGACGGTTTAAAATAATTGGGCATCTCCAGCCCAACCGGATAACGCAGTTTCATAACCATAAGGTCACAGGAATCAGGACTCTGATATATCTCCCCGATCCCATAAATAACACCCGGCTCATTGCCGACAATCTCCATGAGATAACAGTCATCCGACTCAAGTTTGTATTGCCAGTTCCATTTAAGCGTGCCATCAGTTTGATAGCAAAGCAATAGCGCACCCCCTCTGCTTACCGGAAGTGTATCCATCGTGAACCCGCCCACAAGCAGGTTGCCGAGATTATCAAGCAGGATGCATGTCCCTCCTGCCAGGTCCCCATCCGAAAAAATCTGAAACCAGTTCAGTTCACCATCAGGACTGTAACTGTATGTTACACAGGAATCAGGCACAAAATTGCCCAAATACTGTGCCACATCACCCGCACAATATATATTTCCCGCCGGATCAACCGTAATCCCACCACCAAAATCCTCATTTTTCACATCCAGACGCCTTGTCCAGATTGTGTCCCAGCCTCTGGTAAATTTAGCCGTAAACAGGTCAAAATACCAAGGATTACCAAGGTCTCCAGCACCGGCAATGTTGCTGTCAGGAGTAAAAGTCAACCCGCGTATTGCTTCAAAGTCGTAACCGAAATCAATGGACTTATTCAAAAGTAGATTTCCATTAGAATCATATTTCCTGAACAGCAGTTCGTCATTTTGAATATTATTATGAATGTGGCAAATGATACCTGTTGTATAGATATTGAGTGAATCATCTATCAGAACACCGGTGAGATAAAGCATACTACTATCACTGCCGGTGGTATCGCTTTTAACCCAGAGCAGGTTACCATTCCGGTCATACTTCATAATGAAACAGTCAAAGGAGGGGCTGTAGCTACCCACAACCAGAACCCCTCCATCATAGCCAACTGCACAATCATAAACGAAATCCCACTCACCACTGTCGAAGAACCGTGTCCAGAGTGTCTCACCATCCGGATTGTATTTTATCAGGGTGATATCCGCATTCAGTCCAGAGTAGTCATCCGCAACTACTCCCGCAACAATCACATTACCCCACTGGTCAATTGCACCAGAAGCCCAAGAGTCAAACCTGCCAGCATCAAACCTTTTGAACCAGATGATTTCCTGAGCAGAAAGCATAACGAAAGCGACAAGAGTAATCGCAATAATGGCAGGTATCTTCGTTTTATCTCGCATATACTACTAGTAGTTAGATAAGGCAACCACGCGAATGAAGTTCGTCAAAATAGTTTAAGGTCCTCTTTTCATCTTATTATTATTTTATTTTTATACCCATAGCCCTTTAGCGTAACGGTGAAATTATCTCTTTGTAAATTACTACTGTCAAATAAAACCCTGACCGACAAAAGCACCCGAGAGCCACACCTGTCACCCACAACAAAACCCTCTTTATAACCATCTCCATAACCGGAGTTAGAACCCGGACACAAATCACAATCCAAACCCTGTCCCTAACCATAACCACCAGTCAGACCATTACCTCAAGACAAACCCAATACACCATCCAAACCGCTACCCAGAACAATATCCATTACAAAACGGTGCCTTTAACCCGACCGCAAACCCTGAAGGATATCATCCCCGATACTGCCCACCGGGCAGAAACACAACCGGCTTAAATATGATAAGACACAGGATTTCAAAAGTTTAACCGTAAATCAGATAAACCACTATTAATTTTCTCTTTTTTCCGGACCTTCGTTGAATTGATGCTATAGATTAACTATTAATTGACACCCATTCAGTATCGGTTATTATAATTCAGCGTGAGGACACAAAAGGCATTTATCCGCATTTTAACATTTTTCATCCTTCTCAATTTAAGCAACGCTGAAACCCGTGATCTGATCCGGATTACCAATGCCCATCGTAATGATGTCCGTAATATTGAGGAGACCGGTGCCTGGGTTAACTATGTTGACCGCTCAGGTGTTGTCGCTGAGGCAACCCTATCTCAGCAGGAAAGGCTAAAAGACAGAGGCTTTACTATTGAGATTATTACCCCGAAAATCTCCGATATATACGAAAATAACTTTACCGGTAGTGATGGCCGGTACCTGACCTATGCGGAGTTCAGGGACACGATGGCAACTATTGCCCGGAATAACCCGCACATCTGTAAACTGGAAACCCTGGGATTAAGTTACGGTGGTAATCTCATCCTGATGATGAAAATTTCAGACAACCCCGAGATCCACGAAAACGAGCCCGCAGTGCACTTTGAAGGCGCAATTCACGGTGATGAGAAGATCGGCTGGGCAATTACCTTTGAACTGCTGAAATATCTGGTAAATAGATACAACTCCGATTCGGTTGTTACCCGGCTTGTCAACTCCCGGGAGATCTATCTCCTGCCGATGTATAATCCGGATGGGTATATCGCCAATAGCCGTTATAACGGTAACAATGTAGACTTAAACCGCAACTGGGGCTGGATGTGGGGTGACGAAATAAATCCCGGAACCAGCCCGTTTTCTGAACCGGAAAACCGTGCGGTCCTTGAGCATATCTGGCGCCAGCCATTTGTTATCTTTGTCTCCTACCACTCCGGCACAACCTTTATCTCCCATCCCTGGAGTTACTGTTATTCCTATCAGAACACCATTCCGGAACTCAACCTCATTCAATTCCTTTCTGCCCGGTATGACCGCTGGACTCATTACACCTATGGCCAGGGTGCGGACAGTATGTATCCCATCAACGGTTCAACCAAGGATTTTGACTATGGCTACGGAATGATGGGCTGGTCAATTGAGGTGCATACCCAAAAGACCCCGCCCGCATCAGAGATTGAGCCGACCTTTAACCTTAACCTGCCTGCGATATTGGAGTTGATTCATCACGCAGACAAGGGAATTCACGGCACGGTAACCGATGCCATCACCGGCGAGCCAGTTCACTGCCAGATCTGGATCAGCCCGGCAAACTGGCTAAGTTATAACCATCCTGAACTGGGTGACTTTCACCGGTTTTATCTACCCGGAACCTACTCATTAACCCTGCGCGCCCCTGGTTATCTGGACACCACAGTTGAAAATATTGTTGTCCCTGATATCGGTGATTCCGCAGTAACCGTTACGGTCCAGTTGACACCTGATCACTCGGCACCACTTTTTGCATTCCGACATATTTATAACAGTTTTGTTAACCCGGCAACCAACCGCACCCATCCAGTCCGGGCAGTTGGACCACGGGACAATGACGGTTTTCTGCTGGATAACGGCAAAAACATCTGTCTGGATATGGGAAAACCGATCTACGATGCTGAAGGAACAGATCTTGCGGTCTATTGCGCTGCGGGCAGTGGTAGCGCCCAGGTCCAGATCGCAAACAACTGGCGGGGACCCTGGACAACACTCGGAATGGCAAACGGTGCGATAACCGAATTTGATATCGGAACAGTTAGCCTGGATAGTATCCGCTATGTCAGACTTATCGCTACCGGTCAGTTCTATCTGGATGCAATTGAAGGTCTGCGGAGTGTGGGTGTGGCTCAGGATGCTTCCGGTGCAAATTTCCTCACCTCTGCTTTCTCGGTCTTGCCCAATCCGGTGCGAACAAAAGCGGTTGTGAGCTTAAATTTTAAGCCTGATAAGCCTCTGGTGATGAGGATTTCGGATATATCGGGCAGAGTGGTTCAGACATTAACGCTCACGACACACCAGACTACCTGGAAGGCATATACCGCAAACGGACAACCACTGCCCGCAGGAATCTACTTTGCTACCATCCCTGGTATTGAATCGGTCCGGGTTGTAGTGTTAAAATAAGATTATGAGCAACTTACTGTTATCTTTTTTAATCATCTTTAGCACCGAACCTCTTGAGTCCCGGATTTTTGAGTTTCAACTCAAAAACGGACTTCAGGTAATCGGTTATATTGACTCTTCTGCACCGGTGGTGTCGGTAAATCTCTATTATCGAGTTGGCTCGTATGATGAACATATCGGCTACACCGGTATCTCCCATATGCTGGAACATATGAGTTTCAAACACACCGATATCTACAAACCCGGCGATTTTGACCGAATACTGGATTCAGTCGGCGCCTTTAACAACGGCTTTACCTCCACCTACTACACCGGTTATTACGAAGACATTGCCAAGGAGCACTGGGAACTGGCACTGAAACTTGAAGCAGCGCGAATGGCAAGGTGTGTTTTTTCGGATTCGGAGTTTGAGTCTGAACATCAGGTAGTGGTCGAGGAACGGCGTCTACAGGACAACCGTCCAACCTACGCACTCTGGGAGCATTTTGAAGCAATCACCTTCCTTGCCAACCCTCAGCGTAACCCAACTATCGGCTGGCAAAACGATGTGGCAAATTTCACCGTGGAAAAAGTGCGGGAGTGGTACCGAAAGTATTACAACCCCGCAAATGCGGTGTTCGTAATTGCCGGAGACATCCGGCCGGCTGAGGTCAGAACCGCGATTAACCGCTACTTTGGTAAAATAAAAGGAGTGCCGGTTAAACGGCTGGACTACTACGATGTTGAACCAGAGCCTGCAGGTGAACGGCGTTTCACTATTTACAGAAAGGTTTCAGTGCCAGGTCTCCTCATCGGCTTTCACACTCCGGGTATCAGAGATTCCCTGTTTATCATCGGCGATGTGGTCGCAAGCATCCTGGGCTCGGGCCGCAACTCAAGACTCTACAGGGCGCTGGTGATTGACTCCGCACTTGCCACCTCGGTTGCGGTCTGGAACTCAGTAGAAAAAGACCCGGGTGTTTTAAGAATAATGATTACACCCAAAGCGGAAACTCTGATCCCGAGGATCGAACAGACGGTCTACCAAGAAATAAAAAGGGTGCAGACCGAACCGGTAACAGAAAATGAACTCCTGCGGGTGAAGAACCAAACCCTGGCAGAATATATCTTTAGACGGGATGATGTATCGGGTATTGCCTATCTCCTTGCCACCTCCCAGATCACCACCGGAAACTGGCGCACCGTATTTGACCAGTTGCAAAAAGTCGAAGCCGCCACACCCCAACAGATTATGGAGTTCTGTCAGAGATATCTGACCGAACGCAGAAGGGTGGTTGGCATTCTACTGCCCGAAGGCAATAAGGAGCGACAATGAAACATCTATTTTTACTGACAACCATTTTCATCCTCCGGTCCTTTGCCCTGCCACTTTACCGGGATTCGCTCGATAACGGTTTGATCCTCCTCGCCTACGAAGAGCGCCGCCTGCCAGTCGTGGACATTGCCTTTGTCTGTCGCGCCGGTGCGGCATTTGAACCCAAAGAAAAGGCTGGTATCGCCCAGATCTGTGCGCAGATGCTTTTGCGGGGAACAGAAAAGCTGTCGGCAGATTCGATCGCTGCCATTTTAGAGTTTCTTGGTGCCGATTACCACGCCGGAGCAGACTTTGATCACTCCTATATCTACCTGCGCCTGCTCGCAAAGGACATAGCCACCGGACTTGACCTGCTGACCGATATTGTATTTAACTCGATATTCCCTGAAGATGAGTTCATTCGCACCCGTGACGAAGCCTTGATCGCAGCACGCCGTGCCTATGATTTTCCCACTGGCCGGGTAAATATGGAGTTTGACCGGCTACTTTTTGCCAATCATCGCTACAGCCTGCCGGTCCGGGGTGATACCGGCACCATTCCGAAAATCACCACCGCTGACTTACACCAGTTCTACCGGACCTATTTCGTTCCCAATAACTGCTTTCTGGTCATCGGCGGATATGTTGACTATGAACAGATAAAACAGGAGATTGCCCGGCGATTCGCCGCCTCCTCCTGGCAACCGGCTCCGGTCCCGATTCCGGAACCACCGGACCTGAAACTCCCGGAAAAGACCCGAATAAAACTGATCACCCGCCCTGATATGAATCAGACCTATATCCACTTTGGCCATCCGGGCATATCCGCCTTTGACTCAGACTTAATACCGGTTCGGTTGATGTCCTACATTCTCGGTGGTCCACCACTTTCATCAAGAATTGGACTCGCGGTTAGAGAACACGCCGGCTTAGCTTACGATGTCCGCTGCTGGTTTGACCGCCGGATTCTCACCGGTGCCTTCCGTGCCACAGTTCAAACCGCAAAACCACAGGAAGCAATACAAAAGATGTTCGCCGAAATATTCAGAATGCAAAAGGATGGCGTTTCAAGAGAGGAACTACTGAAGGCACATAACTACTTCACCGGAAGTTTCCCACTGACCTACAGTTCAAATCAGGGCAAACTGGAGCAGATAAAAAATCTTGAACTCTACCGCTACGGTGAAGACTGGCTGGAGATCTATCCCCAAAAAGTCAGGGCGACCACCATTGATCAGGTTAACCGGGCAGCAGCCGAGCGCCTGAAACCTGGACGATACATAATGGTCATAATGGGTAATGTAACCAAGGCGGACTTTAGCCTGCCCGATGTTGAGTGGCTTGAGTTAAAATAACCAAACCGGACAGGTACCCGCTATCCTAACCATCGGCTAAACATTTTATTTCGGCAGGAACTAATCCTCCCCTGCCTACAAAAATCACCAGGTCTATTGATTAAGGAGCAAATGAGGTAACAAACCGCTGACCAGCCTCGGTATACTGAATGATCGTTGCCAGTTTAATCGGGTTACCGAACTCATCAAAAGAGATCGTGCCTGAAACGCAGGGATAATCTCTGATTTTGCTCAGCGCCTCTCTTATCTCCGCCGGTTTACCATTCGGTGCGTTCCGGAGCGCCGCGATCAAAAGTAATGCCGCATCATATCCCAAGGTCGCCAGCGCATCAGGCTTCTGACCATAACGGGACTGATACTTGTTGACCCAGTTCTGGACTTCGGGACGTGGGTCATCAGCCGAGTAATGATTGACAAAGTAACTGCCCGCTACCTCTTTGCCCGCGATTTCCAGCATCGCCGGGGAATCCCAGCCGTCACCGCCTAAAAATTTGGTCACCAGCCCTAACTGATATGCCTGTTTAATTATTAAACTGACCTTGTTGTAGTAATCCGGCAAAAAGACAAGGTCTGGCTGTTGCTGTTTTACCTTGGTGAGCAGCCCCGAGAAATCCACATCATCCTTCTGATATGACTCATAGACAACAACCTTCCCCCCTGCCTGCTCAAAAAACCGCCGGAAGTAATCTGCTAATCCACGCGAGTAGTCATTACCCACATCGTACATTACCGCTGCGGTTTTTGCCTTTAAACTGTCGATGGCAAACCGTGCTGCCACCGCCCCCTGAAACGAGTCGGTAAAACAGGCACGGAATATGTACTCCTTATGCCTACCATCATCGGTAACCGTAACTTTGGGGTTGGTGGAGGTCGGTGTAATCATCGGTATCAGCGCAACCTGACATTTGTCTGCCAGCGGCAGTGAACATTTGGTAGATACCGAACCGATGATGGCAACCACCCCGTCCAGTTCGATCAGTTTGCCACCGGCATTTGCCGCCTCGGTCGGATCATTCTTGTCGTCCGAGATAAACAGTTTTATCTGCTTACCGTTAACGCCACCCGCACGGTTAGCCTCCTCAACCGCCAGCATCACCCCATTGATCGTTGACTCACCGAAGGTCTTAACATCACCGGTAAGTGGTGCTACCACACCGATTTTGATTACATTTCCCGGACCACAGGACAGTCCGGTGAAACCGAGGACGAGAATTATTGCTCCGATTGTTGCTATGAAACGCACTTTTGCCTCCTTTTTTGTTTATACCTTCATCGGCCATCAACCAATATCCCGTTTTCAGTATAACGGGACAAAAACTGTTTAGCCCAATCTGCAAAACTTCCTGCCGCAATCGATTCCCGAATTGCCCGCGTCAGCGACTGGAAGAAATACAGGTTGTGATAGGAAAGTAACCTTGGTCCCAGCGCCTCGCCGGCAATGAATAGATGCCGGATATATGCCCGGGTAAAGTTACGGCAGGTATCACAAGAACAGGCTGGATCCAAAGGTGAATCGTCATCTGCATACTCCGCATTCCGAATCAATATCCTGCCCGAACTGACAAATGCGGTGCCGGTTCTGCCGTTACGGGTAGGCAGGACACAGTCAAAAAGGTCAACCCCAACCGCTACCGCATTGATTATATCCTCAGGATAACCGGCACCCATTAAGTAGCGCGGCTTACCAACCGGAATCTGCTCACAGACCGCCGCGGTAATTTCATATGTCAGTTCTGACGGCTCTCCCAGACATAGCCCGCCGAGCGCATAACCAGGAAAATCCAGTGCCAGCAGTTGCTCAGCACTCTGCCGGCGTAAATCAAGATAGGTCGCACCCTGAATTATCCCGAACAGATTAGTCGACTGCCGAGCACTCGCCTTACAGCGCTTTGCCCAGCAAGTTGTCCTTACCACCGCCTGCGCCGCATTCTGACGACTCACCGGAAACGGTGGACACTCATCAAGACACATCGCAATATCTGAACCTAATGCCTCCTGAATCTCCACCACCGACTCCGGCGTAAAATAGTGCCTTGCGCCGTCGATATGCGATTGAAACTCTACTCCGTCATCATTAATCTGGGAAAGTGTTGCCAAAGAATAAATCTGATACCCACCGGAGTCGGTAAGCACTGGCCTGTGCCAGGCCATAAATTTCGCTATCCCGCCCAGTTGCTGGATTCTTCGGTGTCCGGGACGGAGGTAAAGATGATAGGTATTACAAACGAGCATCTGTGTGCCGGCACCAACTAACTCTATCGGACTCAATGTCTTAACTGTTGCCTGCGTCCCTACCGGCATAAACGCGGGCGTGTCAACAACGCCATTGGGTAAATGGAGTCTGCCTAAGCGCGCCCGGTTAAAACTCTTCAGCATCTCAAACTTCAGCATCAGTTACCCCGCACCAGCTTCGTCTCCGGACCGACATTCACCGGTTCCGCCACCCCTTCAACCTCTGCCCGCTCGCCAATGATTGACCACCAAAGCACCGAGCGCCTAACTCCTGCCCCTTGACAAATAAGGGAATCGCTGATCACCGATTCCTTAACCACAGCTCCGGAGGAAATGTTGACATAAGGACCGATAACCGAACTTTCAATCACCGCATCATCTGCAACAAAAACCGGTGGTACGATTACAGAACCAGGAATCGGTCGACAGTTAACTTGGCGATCCAGAAGAATCCTATTGGTCTCCAGCAGCGCCTGTGGTGTACCGCAGTCCAGCCAGACTTCAACATCAACGGTTCTGATCTCCATACCCTCATCAATCAAAATCTGAAGGGCATCGGTAAACAGGTACTCCCTGCCAACAAGCCGGTTTTCGATAACCAGACGGTTCAGTGCCCGGTAAAGCGGTCCTGCCTCTGGAAAATAGTAAACGCCCACGATCGCCAAGTTACTAATCGGCACCGACGGTTTCTCCACTACCTTTTTTATTAACCCATTTTGTAATACCACAACTCCGAATCGCCGTGGATCAGCAACCATTTTTACCCCGATTACACTACCTGCTTTAAACAAAGCGGAAAAATCCAAATCCACAATAGTATCACCCAAAAGAATCAGTACCGGCCCATCCTTTACCACCCTCTCCGCACAGAGTACTGCATGTCCCAGCCCCTTAGGTTCATCTTGCACAATAAATTCCAGTGGTAAGTTATAATTCAATTTAAGATAACTGCTGATAGTTTTATCCTGGGGCGGAATGATTACGCAAACCTTTTCCGGCTCCAGCGGCATAATTCGCTCAATGATATGGGCAATAATTGGCTTACCTGCCACTTCCAGCATCACTTTGGGTTTAAACCGGGTGTGGGGACGAAGGCGCTGCCCCTCACCTGCCGCTGGTATCACAATACTCAACTTCATATCTTATACCTCTTGGTTCGGTTAAGCACCTGTTTCAACCGTTCAATTCGGGGGATCTCAATTGGATCAACGTCCCGCAATTTTGCCAACTCCAGACTGGTCAAATCACCCATAACTACCGCTGAAAAAAGCCGTGCCATAGGTGACCTGCCCTGACTTTTGACCAACGCCTTGCCAGCGATAGTATCGCCAATGAGTTTCAGCATCTGATTTAGACGCACCCGAGTACGCTGACTGGTTGTTGAATCCAACAAGAAAACTAAAAAAAACATTTTATCAAGAAAATTGGGTGACCCGAATCCCATCAACTCGTTATGACTCTGTTCCGGCAGGAAACCGGAATGACACATCACCTTAGCGTTCTCGTTCAATTGGCACTGCCATCGGTAAGCAACCGCATCCAACAATCGGCTGGTTGAGTAGACTACCGGCAACCGGTCACAGAGCATTCGACTTATCTGCCGTCCTCTTCTATGCCACTGTTGGCAGTTGTGCGCGATAACCAATGCGGTCTCATTTACATCCCGCTGATAACTACGAGTAATTCCGAGTTGGTAAAGCACCGCCAGGATCGGCACACTCACCAGTCCGATGGCACAGCGCGGTGGCATCCCACCGGCAATTTTTAACACCGGCACACCGTCTCGCTTTGCCTTCACTACCAGTTCCCCACCACTGGTAATGACAACCAATTGCCCGCATTTATCCTTTGCCTGTTCATAAACTGATAAAGTCTCCTCGGTGTTGCCTGAATAACTTATCGCAAACAGGACCGTGCGGTTGTCAACTACCGATGGTAAAATATAATCCCGCCACACTAGCACGGGTAGATAACCATCGTTAAACAGCAAACTCCGAACCACATCACCGCCAATTGCCGAGCCTCCCATACCGGCAATTACCACATTCTCAAAATGACCAGCACCTGCCAACTGGCAATCCGTCCCGATTTGCCACCCCTCCTTCAACTGTTCAGGCAGAGAGTAAATTAGTCTTTGCATAACTTGGTAATTACTGTTACTCACCGCCCACCCCTTTCCAGGTAAAGATTGACCGCGCTAACTTGCTAAACCGACGATGCAGTTCCCGATGGAGCAACCTTTCCACCTCCAGTGCTGTTGACATACCGAGTGCCTGTTCCACCACCGCCCTTGCCGTTGTCGTATCAATTGACCGAATTACCTGCTTTGCCTCCGGTATTAAACCGGGCACAACCGAAATCTCATCTACCCCCATTCCCAAAAGCAAAATGATACCGAGCGGATCCGCCGCGAACTCACCACACATACCAACCCAGATCCCTTTTTGATGTGCTGCCTCGACCGTCTGCCTAATCAACTGCAGTACCGAGGGGTGAAAATGGTTAAAAAGTCTTGCCACCCGCTGGTTACCCCGGTCAACCGCCAATGTGTACTGGGTTAGATCATTGGAACCGATCGAAAGAAACCTGCTCTCTTCGGCAAACCGATGAGCAAGGAGTGCGGCAGACGGTGTTTCGATCATTACGCCTAAATCAACGTTCTCATCAAAACCCTTACCATCTTTCTTCAACTCATTCTTTGCCTCACTGACTAACAGTTTTGCCCGCCGCAACTCCTCGATCGTCGCTACCATCGGAAACATCACCTTGATGTTGCCAAATAATGACGCCCGTAAAATCGCGCGCAACTGCATTTTAAACAGCGCGGTGTCATCGAGACAAACCCTTATTGCCCGCCAGCCCAGAAACGGATTTGCCTCACTGTAGCCCGGAACTACCTTATCGCCTCCTAGGTCAAAGGTTCGGATGATCACCGGAAACGGCTTGAACATCATTGCCACTTCTTTAAAATTTTCAAACTGCTCCTCCTCGGTTGGCGGACGTCTTTTTGCTAAGTACATATATTCGGTCCGGAAAAGCCCGATTCCCCTTGCTCCTTTCTCTTTTGCTTGACGCGCCTCAATCAGAAACTCGATATTGGCTGAGAGATCAATCATCCTGCCATCCAGTGTCACCGGCTCCTCATCTACTCGTGCCATTAACGAAGCGCGCCGTCGCTGGTAACGTCTAATTTCCGTCTCGTAAGTCTTAAGACGATTCTGAGATGGATTAGTGATTGCCAGCCCACGATAGCCATCAACCACGATCTCATCACCATCTTTCACCTTTTGTAAGACACCATCAACACCAAAAACCGCCGGAATCTCCTTTGCCTTTGCCATTATTGCACTGTGCGAGGTCTTGCCACCGGCCTCCAGAACCACTCCCACAACCTTCTGTGGATCCAGCAGCGCGGCTTCAGATGGTAATAACTGATGGGCAACTATTACCGACCCGCGCACCAAAAAGTGAATTGAAGGCAGTTCATCCCCCAAAAGGATACTCAGGACCCGCGCCGAGACATCGGCAACATCAATGAATCGTTCAAGAAAAACCGCTGACTGACTTCCCTGCAGAGCACCCGCAACCCGCCTTAAGGTCTGAGTATAGGCAAATTCAGCATTCCGTAGTTTCTCCCGGATAAAATCCTCTGTGCCGGTGCGCAACTCCTCGTCGGTTATAAGCGCCAACTGGACATTAATGAAGTCAGCAAAATCCCTGCCCATCTCCTGCTTAACCTTAGCGTAAAGCTGGCGCAGGTTCTTTTCCGCCGTCTGGAGTGCGGAACGGAACCGTTCGATCTCGGTTGCCACCTGACTGGCGGTTAAAACCGTTTCCTTTACTTCAGGTATATAAAGTCGATAAACAAATGCTCTGCCCCGGGCAAAACCTGCCGAAACCGGTATCCCGCGGAATATCTGCTCTCGCTTATGACTCATTCTGGCTCAACCTCTCCTTCAGTGCCTTAAAAGCTGTCTCTTCATCCTCACCGTTAACCTCCAAAATAACCGCACTCCCCTTCTCTGCTGCCAGAGAAAGAATCGCCAAAATACTTTTCCCATTCACCCAGATACCATCCTTTGCCAAACGTACCTTAGACTTGAACCGCTCGGCAACTTTGACAAATTCAGCTGCGGGCCGGGCGTGTAAGCCTACAGGACCACCGATTACAATTTCCTCTCTAATCATTTTATTTTCGGTCGCTAAATATACCTGTTATTCACCAATGGTCAAATATATCCCGTTATCGAGTAGTGTGCAATCTCTATCTATAATCTGAGCCGACGAACCTTTACTTTGGCTTCAGTTATCATCTGCTGGACAAACTCATCCGGATATTCATTCGCGATCACAAACTCCTTCACCCCGGCGTTAATCAGCATCTTAGTACAGGTAATACAAGGCGCATGGGTACAGTATAATGTTGCACTGTATACCCTAATCCCGAAGGTTGCCGCCTGAACCAATGTGTTCTGTTCCGCATGAATGCCGCGGCAAATTTCTATTCGCTCTCCGGAACGAATGCCCATTTTCTCCCGCAAACAGCCAACCGTGCTACAGTGGGACAGATTATGCGGTGCACCATTGTAACCGGTGCACAGGATCCGCTTGTCCTGCACCAGAATCGCACCTACCTTCCGCCGCAAACAGGTTGAACGTTCCGCCACCAGTTGGGCGATCGCCAAAAAATACTCATCCCAGTTCTTGCGATGAGTCTTTTCCTTTGCCGTCATAGTTTTAGGGAATTACGGCGATCTTCAATGTCGCCTGCCATCTATCACCAGTACGGTTTCCGGCCAAGACCAATCAGAAACAAAATCCTTTTTATCCTTTGCCCGACAGCGCACCTCATAAAAACCTGACTGATGATAAATATGGGTAGCCCTGACCAAGCTACCCGGTAGTACAAAACCGCTCCAGCTTCCCAATGTGTCGCCCCAATCAAATTGGAGAGTTACCATCTCATTTAACGGATGTAGCGCCGCAGAGTAGAAACTGACTGTATCACCAACCGTTACCGTATCCGGTCCTGTGGGCCGGTGTGGCGGTAGTGGCTGATAAAACCTAACACTGATATAGCAGGTATCTGACCAGCCGGACTCCTGATAACGGTCTTTTGCCTTGGCTCTCAAGTAATAATCACCGGTATCAGTAAAAACTAACTCCTGGGAATACTCAAAGCCGGAAGGAAACCAGTCCGACCAGCGGTCAGTGCCATCACTGGATGCAAAAAAATAGGCGATGGAATCGCCATCCGGATCAAATGACAACGCTGAGAAATAAATCGTGTCATTGGGTCGCGCTCTTTGTGGCCCATAAACTAACGGTGTCGACGGTCCATGATTAGCACAATCGGCGGTCATAACCACCAGCGCAATAACGAAAATGCGCTCCGTATTTAACCAAAAAAATTTTCTTTCCACCGAGAAATCATAAAGAAAAAATTAGCAAAGTCAATAGGAACGAGTTTTTACCGTTTAGTTGACTTTTGTGGACCGTCATCTAAAATCAGATTCTGTTGGGTCGTTGCTCGCGAGGATGGCGGAACTGGCAGACGCGCCAGACTTAGGATCTGGTCCCGAAAAGGGGTGGGGGTTCAACTCCCCCTCCTCGCACAAAATTAAAAGGAGCTTATTTGGAAATTGCAGTTAAATCGCCCCAAGATTGGCTAAGGGAAATCGAAGTCCAGATTGAGGCGGACCGGTTAAGGTCCCGGATCGACAGCCTGTTGAACGAGTATCAGGACAAAGCCACGATACCCGGTTTCCGACGGGGTAAGGTGCCACGTCATATTCTTGAACGTCGTCTGGGCAATGCACTGGAGGCAACCGTGGTTGAAGAACTTGTTGAACAGGCATTGGAGGAAGCACTGACAAAGAATAACATCAAACCGGCGACCCGCGCAAAGATCGAAAACTTGGAGATAGCAACTGATAAAACCATTCGTTTCAAAGCGTTAGTTGAGGTGATCCCTGATTTCGAACTACAGGATTATAACGGGCTATCTCTGCGGCGCCAGACCCCAACCGGATTTGACGCCGAGTTCGAAAAAAGAGTTAGCGCTCTACGGGAGAAATGTGCGATATTTCAACCGGTGGCACATCCTGCCCAGAACGATGATTTTGTGGCTGTGGATTATGTACTCAGAGAAAATGAAAAAGTTATTGCCGGACCAAAAAATAACGTAACCATTCAGGTCGGAGCCGAAGACAATCATCCCAGCATCAATCAGGCATTACTCGGGGCAGGTATCGGTGATGAGCGCACCGCGACCATCAACTTCCCCGCGGATCACCCGGATAAGAATTTAGCGGGCAGAACCATCACTTACCATCTGCAGGTGCGGGGCATAAAAGAAAAGAAACTTCCCGAGATAAATGACGAATTTGCCCAAGACTTAGGTTATGAAAATCTCGATGCTTTGCGGCACGCCATTAACGACGAAATCTTCGCCGACTGGGAAGAACGGATTAGAGATGATCTTCACCAGCAGGTAATCGAGCAATTAACCAGCCGGCATCAGTTCGCACCTCCCCGATCCTGGGTGGAGATGCACATCGCCCAGATGTTACGGGAATTCAATATTCCTGATACGCCAACAGCAAGGGAAAAACTCCTACCTGCTGCGGAAAAAGCCGCTCGCTTAGACTGTATTGTGCTGAGCATCGCCCAGCAGGAAAATATCACGGTCAGTGACGAAGAGGTCGCAACCCAGATTCAAAATCTCGCCCAAGACACCGGCAGAAAACCGGCAGAGATTGCCTCTCTCGTTGACAGCTCCTCTTATCACTTCTATCTCCTCAAGAAAAAGGTGCTGAAAATGATCGTCGAAAGGGCAAAAGTTCAATGAAATTTATTAAAATCAGATGAGCAAACTCGTTAACCAGCAAACCAAGGAGGTTCCGGTGTTAATTCCGATGGTTATTGAGCAGACCGGCCGGGGGGAAAGAGCCTACGACATCTACTCCCGGCTCTTGAAGGAAAGAATTATCTTTTTGGGTCAACCAGTTGACGATACGGTTGCCAACCTTGTCGTTGCCCAGTTGTTATTTCTTGAAGCCGAAGATTCGGAAAAAGCCATCTACCTGTATATCAATTCCCCGGGTGGGGTGGTTTCATCAGGACTGGCAATTTACGACACAATGCAGTATATCCGCCCCAAAGTCTCCACCATCTGCGTTGGTGAGGCAGCATCAATTGCTGCTTTACTCTTGGCAGCCGGCGAAAAGGGCAAAAGGTTTGCCCTGCCCCGCTCCCGGATAATGATTCATCAACCCGCTGTCTACGGTCTCAGTGGCCAGGCAACCGATATTGAGATCCATGCCCGCGAACTGGTCCGCGCCAAGGAGTTGCTTGCAGAAATACTCGCCCAGCATACCGGACAACCCACAGAAAAAATAATCAAAGACACCGACCGCAACTATTTTATGTCCGCACTGGAAGCAAAAAATTACGGCCTGATAGATGAGGTGATTGAAAGAAGGAAGTAAGTTTACTGCTACAGTAAACTAGCTACTCCTCCGGTTCAAACTGCTCCTTACTTGCACCACAAACCGGACAGACCCAGTCTTCAGGTAGACTCTCAAACGGTGTCCCGGTGGGTATGCCATTATCTTCATCGCCCAGTGCCGGGTCATAAACGTACCCACATACTGAACAAACATACCGCTTCATTTCCTCTCTCCTCTCTTTTTTAATACTGCTCCTGCTCTCATCCTGCCGGTAGGTAGGAGAACCTCTGCCAGTCTTGCCTTTTTTCACCTCACGGTAATGGGTATAGGTTAACGGCTCCCCGTCTTTAACGACCTGAGCAAAAACCACCTCTCCGACGAACAAGGTATGGGTAACACAATCCACGGTCTCGCGTACCTTTGCCTCAATCACCGCCAGGGTATGCTGTTTGACAATCGGCACACCAGTAACCCCTCTTTCGTAATCCAACTCCTGAAATTTGTCGTAATCACGGCCGGTCCGAAAACCAAACCTGCCGATAAACTCCAGTGGTGTCTCCTTTTCCAGCACCGCAACCGCGAAACTACCGCTACGTTGGATAAACTCGTTAGTCAAACTATTTTTGTTAATCGCCACGGTTATCAGGCAGGGCTCGAGTGCCACCTGCACCACCGTATTAACCACCAAACCATTCAATCGCTCTCCACTACGGCTGGTTACGATATATAGTCCGTAACTAAAACTGTCCAGCGCCTTAAAGTCTATCTTTTCATCCATTTTTGCAACCTTTCCTTTAACAGCCTGCCGATCTCGATGCCAAACCTTACCGCTTCGGCAATCGCTGGCTGGTCCGGGACATACTTAACCTTAAAAGGCTCAAAAGGCACATCCATCCCAATTGCCTTTAACTCCTCAGTAATCACCTTTACCGCCTCGCCACTCCAACCGTAGGAACCAAAAACCGCACCGATTTTATTTTGGGGCTTTAACCCCTTCATATATGTCAGCATATCCGCTACGGTAGGAAAAACATTGTTATTCAGAGTCGGGGAACCAACCACCACCGCACCTGCGGAAAGCACCTCAGTCATCACATCACTCCGGTCATTTGCCCTCAGATGCATCACCCGCACCGTTAGACCCTCATCCCGCACCCCGTCTGCGATCGCCCGTGCAAGTAAATCGGTACTCTGCCACATTGTGTCATAAATTATCAACACCTTCGGCTCCGGATGCTGTTCTGCCCAGCGCTGATACCAATTAAGTACCTGCCCCACATTGGTTCGCCAGATCGGACCGTGATCCGGCGCAATAAACTTAATTTGCAAACCCGCCTCATCAATCCTTGCCAGAAGTTTTAGTACAAGTGGTGAGTAGGGCAGAAGGATATTGGCATAGTATTTAGCCGCCTGATGATATAGTATCTTATCATCAATCTCATCTGCAAACCGCTCACCGCTTGCCAGATGCATACCAAAACCGTCCTGCGAGAAAAGTAAACCATCTTCAACCAGATAGGTAACCATACTGTCTGGCCAGTGAAGCATCCGTGTCTCCATAAACCGCAAATTAAGATTACCCAAACTGAGCGTATCCCCATCCTGCACCGGGACCAGTCGCTGTCCAAAATGGAAGTGCTCTTGGAGCGCCTTCGCCCCAATCACCGAGGCAAATACTTTTTCCGGTTTGACCTCAGCGATGATCTGGGGCAACGCACCAGAATGGTCCATCTCCGCGTGGTTGGAAATAATGTAATCTATTTTTTGCGGTGCAATCACCGAGGCAATGCGCTCCAGTAACTCGGCTTTGAACGGTGCCTTGACTGTGTCAATAAGGGTTACCTTGTCTGCCAGAATCAGGTAGGCATTGTAGGTGGTTCCCCGTTCAGTAGAGTAACCGTGAAAATCCCGGACTGTCCAGTCAATCGCCCCTACCCAGTAAACCCGGTCTGTAATCTTTTGCGCCCGAAACCCCATAGCCCACCCCGATTTAACTCACTAACCTGCGGCTGTTGCCTGCGCGTATAAATTGGCGAGCTCTGGGGGCAGAACAAATGTCCGCTGACCAAGCTCCCGGTCGAGCATCAATATCCCTTTTCCATCTTCACCGATCAACCGTAAATCCTGCACAATCTGGGAGGTGCTCTCCTCCTCCTCTACCTGCTCATCCACAAACCACTGCAGTATTGAATTGGAGGCAAAATCACCCTCAGCCTGTGCCAGTTTTACCAGTTCGTTAATCTTGCTGGTGATGAACTGCTCGTGCTTATAAGCCGCCTCAAAAGCCTCCAGCGGTGAGCGCCATGTCTGCTCCAGTATCGCCAGCGGATGAAGTTTTACCTTGCCGCCGCGCTCAATAATATGTTTATAGAACCGCATTGCATGGGTCAGCTCCTCCTGCCCCTGCGCCCGCATCCACCTGCCCATACCCGGGAAACCTGCCTGATCAAAATATGCTGCCATCGCCAGATACAGATAGGCAGATTCCAGTTCATGTTTTATTTGTTCGTTAAACAGTTCCTCTACTTTCTTCGGAATCATCTTTACTCCCCCTTCCACAATCCATGCAGGTTACAGTATTCACGGGCATAAACCTTTTCACCATCTACCGAGAAAAAAGCCTCCGGTGCTTGACCTGGTGCCAGGAACTGTCGGTAAGCACGCTCACCAACAACCAACTCGATCCACTCAATATAATGCTTCTCATCCATCGGATGGGCAACACTACCAACCTTTACCTTAAAACCGGTCGCGCTCTTCTCAATGACCGGGACATGCTTCTCTTTTGCTGCATCGGTGGTGTTCTCAACAAGGAGTTTCATCGGCTGACCACAACAAACCAGCTGTCCAACTCCAGGGTGCAGGACCTCAACGACATTCCCGCAAACCTCACACTTGTAAATTTCAAGTTTCTTGGTCATTTTTTCCTCCTTTTATTTTTACTTCATCAACCTGCTGTCCACCCCGGTAAAACCGCACTCCGGGATGTAACAGCTAACATCAATAAACTGACATGCCTGCCCACAGGAAGGACAGACATCAGGCGGCTGAAGCGCCTGTAAAACATAGTGGCAATTAGTACAACTCCAGTAGACGCCAGGAATTGTCCTGTCCCCCGGCTCCTTCTCCTCAACCTTACCCCGTTGCATCGCTTGGTTACAACACACTAAAGTACCGCCACCCTGATGCAACAAAGTTACCAGCTGACCACAGCTCCGACAGCTATAAATTTCTCCGTCTCTTCTTGCCATCTCATCTCCCTTACTCACTATTCCAGCCCCTGTAATGCGGCGAGAACCGCATTGTAATCCGGCTCCTGTCCCGCCTCCTTTACCAGCTGGACATACCTTATCACCCCGGCTCTATCAATCACAAAGACCGCCCGGGCAAGCAGTCGCAACTCCTTAACCAAAACCCCATAACTCAATCCCAAAGAACCCTCACGGTGATCTGAAGCGGTTAAAACCCGGGTTACCCCATTCATACCACACCACCTCTTCTGGGCAAAAGGCAAATCCATACTGACCACCAGAATCACCACATCTAGCCCCAGCTTCTCTGCCTCCGCATTAAATCTTCTGGTCTCTAAGTCACAAACCGGTGTATCAAGTGAAGGCACCGATAGAATCACCAGTTTTTTCCCCTTAAATTTATCAAACGTTATCGGCTGAAGTTCATTATCAATTATGGTAAAATCCCTTGCTCTTTCGCCAACCTTGGGCAAGTCACCCAGTAATGTAACCGGCTTTCCGCCGAATGTTACCTCTCCGATTCTCTCTCTCATCACCAATTCTCCCCTAAAAGTTCAAAATAGCCTTGTGGATGGGCACAGGAAGGACAGATCTCAGGCGCCTCAGTACCCTCATGTAGATAGCCACAATTGATACACCTCCAGATCACCGGCTTATCCCGTCGAAAAACCCTGCCATTTTCAATATTTTCCCTTAATGCCAAATACCGTTTCTCATGCTGTCTTTCTGCAACCGCAATCGCCCGGAATATCGCTGCGATATTACTAAACCCTTCCTCATCTGCGATTTGCGCAAACTCCGGATACATCTGGGTCCACTCATAATGCTCACCACCTGCAGCAGATTTAAGATTTTCCATTGTAGTGCCGATAACTCCTGCGGGAAATGATGCCTGAATTACCACATCACCACCCTCTAAAAGTTTAAACAGCCTTTTGGCGTGCTCCTTTTCCTGATTCGCGGTCTCCTCAAAGATCTGCGCAATCTGGATATAACCCTCATCCCGTGCTTTGCTGGCAAAGTAGGTGTAACGGTTCCTTGCCTGGGACTCACCGGCAAATGCGGTTAAGACGTTCTTTTCGGTTTTACTGCCTTTTAACTGCATTACTCCTCTCCTTTCTTTTTTAAAAACTTCATTTTTAGACTCCTAAAGCCTATTTTCCGATTCTATTGTGCTTCCTTTTCTTCTCTGTCATTGCTTTCTGCCTCTTCTTTTTACTGTCATTGCGAGCGTTCTGCCTTAGGCAGGAGCGGGGCAATCTCTGAACGTGCAGTTACATTTTCCCGATTCCAGTTTATTTAAACAGTTTCAACCGCAAATATTTTTCGGGATGTGCCCGGAGATCCGCAATCAATGCCTGTAACTGCCGGCTAGTCTTTAACAGTTCATCATACAACTCCGGAGAAGTTAGTAGTTTTCTCGCCGTGGACTCCTGATTAAGCATTATGACGAGAGTTTCAACATTGGTGCTCAAACGCTCAATATTTCTATCGATTGCTCCAAAGTTAGCACCCAGCTCCCCAAACCCCTTATTAATAATTTGGAAGACCTCCTCCCTAGTCTGCCGGAGTTCAGGCACCAGCTCAGTTACTGCGAGATCCTGCATCAGCTGGTCCAAACGGAGAAAAGTCGTCTCCAAATCCAGCACCTCATTTACACCGATAAACTGTATGGTATCAGTTGCTAATTCACCGTTTCCCGGCTCAATGGCTACATAACGGTCACTCCCTAAATAACTCAAAGAACGAATTGCAAACCTTGCCGACCGGGTGAGTTTCACATCGCGGGGTATTGAAAACGTTACCTTTACCCGGTTGTCCTCGGTTAGTTCCACCTTAGTTACCCGCCCCTTGGTAACCCCTAAAACATCCACCCGATCACCGGGCTTTAAACCCGCAACATCGTTAAACAGCACCGTTATCACCCTTCCGGAACCACCTCCCAGCCGACTGGAAAGCCAAAGATAACCTAAAACCACCAGCACCACACCAAAAATAACAAAAATGGTAACGACCAGATTACGCATCTGAGGATTCATAATCCTCCTTTTTAATATTCCCTTCCGCCAATTGCAACTGCCCCCCCCTCAAGAGAAAAACCCTGCCGGCTATACTCTGTGCCAGTTCCAGGTCATGGGTAACGATTACTACTGACCGATTCTGTCTTACCTGCTCACCGATAATTTTAATAACGCGCTCACGTGCTACCGGATCCAAACCACCTGTTGGCTCATCAAGAAAAAGATATCTCGGCTGGGTAACCAGTGCCCGGGCAATTGCTACCAACCGGCTCATTCCGCCAGAAAGCTCCCTGATCCGGAGTGCCCGTTTATTGGCTAACTCGACCAGTTGCAGAGCCTCCTGCACCCGCTGCTCGGTTGCCCGATTGCTCAAACCGCCTTTTTCCTTTAACGGCAGGGCAATATTTTCGCCCACAGTCAACGAGTCAAAAAGCGCTCCGCCCTGAAAAACAAAACCGACGTCTCTCATTAACTCGTAATTATTTGCAAACCTGCCGTAACGTACCAACTTGCCATCAAAAAACACCCTGCCTAAATCCGGGGCGACAATCCCGGCAGTAATCTTCAAAAGAACCGTCTTGCCCGCGCCCGACCTGCCCAACACACAACTAACTCCCTGATCCGGCACACTCCACAACACATCCTTAAGCACCGACTCCCCCCGGTAAAACTTTGTTACACCCTCCAGAAGAATCATCAGGAAAACAACAGTCCTGCCATAACGAAGTCAAAAACCAAAATCAGTATTGCCGACACAACCATCGCCCGGGTCGCTGCCCTGCCAACATCCTGAGCACCACCCTCAACCTTAAAACCAAGATAGCACCCACTCGTTCCGATCAATAGCCCGAAGACCACCGCCTTAAGTATTCCGCCAAAGAAATCCCGCAACTCAACAAAATGCGTCATCCCATAGATAAAGGTCTCTCTTGAAACCCCCAGCCGCGCTACCACCAGTATTGCGGTAATACCAGCCACCAACTCCAATAGCATCACCAGCATCGGCAGACTGATGGTTAGAGCAAAAATTCTGGGCAGACACAAAAACCGATACGGATTTATCGCCATCGTCCGCAACGCATCAATCTGCTCGGAAACACGCATCATTCCGATCTCCGCTGCCATTGCCGGCGCCGACCGGCTGGCAATAACAAATGCCGCTAAAACCGGACCTAACTCAATCAAAAGCATCCTGCCCACACCCATCCCCACAAAATAATTAGGCACAATTCCCAACAGTTGATAGGCGGTCTGAAGGGTGGTGGTCAAACCCACAAACATGCCCGCAAAAACAATCAAAGGCACCGCACTGACACCCTGACGATAAATCTGCTCCCAGACCCTGGGCACTGTCCGCCGTAAATCCCAAGGAAAACTCACACATATGCCCAAAAAGAGGAAATAATCAACAACCATCAAAAGCACCCGCATACCAAATAATAACCCCGAATCCCTATCAGTCAAACCTGTCGCCGATACCAGAACCAAAACCGACTCCCACTACCATAAAAGACTATCTTCTCCATCTGATTATGAATATATTAAGATATTAAAATTCATAATATTACGGCGCACAATTAAACCAGATTGTTAATTTACAGGGGTAAGCCCGGGGCTAGCCCCCCAATTGCTGTTAGGCTTGTCTCATCGCCCGCATTCAATCGCGATTAGATATCCTTTCTTCTTGCCCGCCACCTCTTTACCACACGCTCCAGATCCAGGTTACAGCTGCCCTGTTGCCACCATTGAGCAAACTCCACATCTCCGCTCATCGGTTTGGGTTCAGGGAGATCAACCATCATCCTGGTGGGCATCGCCACCGCCTCTCCCAAGATCAGCGCTTCACCAGTTCTCAGTGCGGGTAACATAGCCATCAGTCCAGATAGCGAGTCAGGCACCAGTCGCCGAATATAGTCCTGATCTTCCGGATTGGTAAGGCGCATCACAATGAAGGTATTACACTGAGAAAGCACCGTCTCGGAAAGCTCCTTTGGCCGCTGACTGACCACGATCAGCCCGATGCCGTACTTTCTCCCCTCCTTGGTTATCCTTTCCACCGCGGCGCGGGCCGCAGTAAACCGCCCCTCACTTCTACTCGGCACATAATTATGCGCCTCCTCCAGAACCAAAAGTATCGGGGTTCGATCTCGTTCCGGATTCCAAAGATTGAAGTCAAAAACAATTCTTGCCACCACCGCTACCACCACCCCAATCGCCTCCGAAGGCACACCACTTAAGTCAACAACTGTCATCTGGTGGGAAGTATCTATAGAAAGATAGTCGCGTAACAGACCAACCAGGCTCGGACTGCTGGTATAAACCTTGGGTTTAAACATAAAATTGTAGCGGGGATCAGAAAGCTTACTGTCCATCCGAATCAGAAAACGGTCAAAAGCGCTGTAAAGTGGCCCCTTCTCCAGTTCACCACTGGCATTATACACCATCTGAATATTCCATTCCCGAATCATTGAAATCACATCATTCAAATCATAGTAAACCGGCGAATCAGCAGTAACCAAATTCCCCAGACCCAGACGCTCCCGGGTATCAAACGCCTGACGCGCCCGCATCAGCGAATCCCGCAAAACCGTAATCTGGTTATTGGCTGTCGGCTCATTCATATCAACAGTCAAATCCACCATCTCGTCAAAGTTCAAAAGCCAGTACGGTAGTTCCACATTATCCGCTTGGATAATATTGACACCTTCGGGGAATGCCGCCGCATACTCACCATGCAGATCAAGGACGATGATGTGAGGATGGTGGTAGCGCCTGATCGCCTGCTGCAGGATACTGACCACGGTGCAGGATTTACCACAGCCGGTTGCGCCCAGCACCGCAATATGTTCACCAAAGAATTTGTTTACTTGAATATAAACCCGCTGTCCCGCGGCGTTGCTCGGACGGCCAAAGCAAAAACCAAACTCGATAAACTCCGAAAAGATCTGCTCCACTTCCTCACTGGTTACCATCTGCACCGGCTGCCCCACATTAGGATAGACCGAAACCCCACGGAAAAATTTCCCACTTTTCTCCAGGGTCCCTAAAAGCACACAGTCCGCAATCTTCGCACCTGATGTCCTGCCTCTGCTCCCCGTCACCAACACCTGATTATCAATTTTAATACTGGAGACGAGACCGATGATCCGATACTCCCGAAATGGAATTTTTATATAAGAACCCGGTTGCCCCGGATAATAATCATTCTCTAAAGGTACGGTCGGATCCGCGGTCAGTTCGACAAGCGCCCGCTCGCCGTTGACTTCAATAACATAGCCAATATCACCCTTACTGGTTCTTTCCATCTTTTCCCCCTGCTTAATTCATCCCAACTCCACGACCACCTCACCAGACCAAAACCCTGCCGTGTGCTGGTTACTTCTTGGTATGCATCAGCGCTATCGTCGTTTTAGTTTTGTCACCACTGACCAGAATAACTACCGCCTCCCGGTTATCTCCGCCGGAAAATGCCAACGTTGTCCCGTCCGGTGTTTCACTGATCATTGACTTGTGCCAGCCGGCAAACGCAGTTTTATAGAACTCCACCACTTTCTCCTTCGGGTCCGTGGTCTCTAAACTGTAATTTATCCCTTTGCCCTCCTCGGTGGTAACCTCCCATTTTGCTTTGGCAACCGCATTCGGGTAACGGAAATTCGCCGGTAACGAGGAAATATCAACACTCCCGACATCAACCTTTGCCCTGCCCCCGCTTGTGGCTTCAATCATCCGTTCGGTAGCCTTTTCTCCAACCCTCTCCCCGCACTTCGCACAACTGCCATTGAATACGATGAGCACACCGATGAACAGTACTACTAACAGACTGAGATAACGCATACTGCCTCCTTTGGTTAAATAGTTTAATTACAGTGGACTAAAAGTCAATGAAAGACTTTGATAACTGTTGACCTACCTCATTTGTTCAGTATGATAATGAAAGTGGGGCTGTAGCTCAGCTGGGAGAGCACCTGCTTTGCAAGCAGGGGGTCGCCCGTTCGAATCGGGTCAGCTCCACTATCTTAACATAATCCGGGCGTCAATCGCTACCGCACCATCTCCTTCGTAATACACCAACAGTGGATTGATATCAATTTCCTCAAAATCTGAAAACTCGGTAACCAGCTGCGAAAGTCTAAGGATGCACTCTTTAATTTTGTTTTTGTCCCGCGCGGGCTGCCCACGGAACGGCTCAAGCAGTCGATAGGCTTTAATTCCGGTGATCATCGACTCTGCAGAAAGGTCGTTAACCGGTGCAACCCGAAACATCACATCCCTCAGAATCTCAACCAGCACGCCCCCAAGACCAAACATCAACAGCGGTCCAAAATGGGGATCACGTTTCATCCCGATAATTGTCTCCAAACCACCGGACTTTGCCATTTTCTGCACCATCACTCCGTAGATCTTAGCATCCGGCTTTCTCATCTTAACCGTCTCGAGCATCGCCTGATAAGCGATCGCCAACTCCTCCTGATTTCTGATATTAACCCGCACCCCGCCAAAATCGGTTTTGTGCACAATGTCCGGTGAGACGATCTTTATTGCCACCGGATAACCGACTCGCTCCGCTACCCTAAACAGATCCTCATCATCGCTCACCACCTCAAAATTCATCACCGGCAGACGGTAAGCCCTGAGGATCTCATATGCCTCCGGCTCTAGAAGAAAGGTTCTGCCCTGCTGTCGTACCCGGTCAATAACCGCCTGGACCTGCTTTCGGTCAACATCAGTGTAACTCACCACCTCACCCGGTGGCCTGCGGCTCATCCGGGAAAACTCCGCCATCGTTGCCATTGCCCTTGCCGCGTTCTCGGGAAACTGAAAATGGGGAATTTTCCGCTTTAAAAGGGTCCGGCGAATTGCGGTGCTGTCCCCCATCGTCTGAATGCAGGCAAGGATCGGCTTATCGGTTCGCTCACTCTCCTCCACTATTACCTGCGCTACATCGATTGCCTCAGCCATCACCGACGGTGTCCAGATCGGAATTATTCCATCCACATTCTCATCCTG
>CAZPVT010000023.1:0-29327 GCA_964590395.1 uncultured bacterium | reverse complement strand
GGAGCAGAGGTTTCCGGATGCGCGGAGTCTGGGTGAGCAGATAAAAAGGGATGCGGAACGGGCACGGCAGTATTTTGAGAGTGGAGCGCGCTGACTTTCCTTTTCTTGTCATTCCGAGCCGGCTTGTCCGGCGAAGGAATCTCTTTGCAGGTGGTCCGGGCATTATCGCTTGTAGATTGCTTCGTCGCTTCGCTCCTCGCAATGACAAATAAAATAACGCCCTGGTAATAACGGAAAAAGGCAAGGTAGGGCAGAATGACAGGTTTGACAATCTAATGGTTAGGGTTTAAGATTGATTTATGATTTATTCAATATTTAGCCTATTGCTATTAAGTATCGCACCACCAGATTCGTTTGTCTATCCACTTAAAGTTGATACCAGCCAGGCTCTGGAGTTAACCATCTTTCCGCCTAAGGGCACTCAGCCACCTTTGCGTTACCGGATTGACTGGGGTGATGGGGATTCAATGGACTGGGGTGAGCCGGGCTTTTTTCAGTGGGAGATCTACCGCACGCATCAGTATCAGAAGCCCGGGGTTTACATAATCCGGGTGATGGTGGGTGATGGTAGTGGCGCAGTTTCGGAGTGGAGTAAGCCCTGTTCGGTTACCGTGGTACCGTCACTTTTGAAATGGTTTTCACCGACACTGGAGCCGGTGGTCGCTTCACCCGCGCTGGATAATAATGGTAATGTCTATGTTGGTGATGAGTCAGGGACATTGTATTCTTTTTCACCGGCAGGTGAGTTGCGCTGGAGTTTTAGCGCGCGTGGGGCAATTTATGCCGGAGCAACGGTTGATGCCGGATTGGTTTATGTGCCGGCGCTTGATTCCTGGTTATACTGTCTTGATACACTGGGTAATCTGAAGTGGTCGGTTAAGATCGGGGATGAACTGTGGACACCGGTGGCAATCGGGAAGGACCGCAATATCTATCTGGTTACGGATCAGGGCAGGCTGGTCAGTGTTGATCCTAAGGGAAGGGTTCGCTGGCAGGTGAAGTTAGGTGATGAGGCATCTTCGGCACCGACTATCGGACCGGATGGAAATCTGTATGTTTCAGCAGATTCGGTCTATTCGTTTACTCCCCGGGGTAAGCGGCGCTGGGCTTTTGGCACACCCGAGGGGTCCTACTTTTTTGCGGCGCCGGTTGTTGACCATAACCGGCTGGTTTATGTGGGTAATTTTGATGGTAACCTGTACTGTTTAGGACCGGATGGTAGAATGCGGTGGCGTTCACCGGTGCCAGAGGGTGATGAGGTCCGGACCGAGGCGGTTTTCGCTCCGGACAGTCATGTCTATCTTGGCACAGATGGTGATTATCTTTGTGCTTATGATTTTACCGCGGGTCGTTGGCAGGTTGTTTATGAGGCGGGTGATGTGATTTGTGCGACGCCAGCGGTGAGTGAGAAGGGTGCGGTTTATGTGGTGTCAGATGATGGTGTGCTGTATGCGTTGACCAGTGCGGGCAGGCTTTTCTTCAGTTATCAAATCGCGGTTGAGGAGAAGGAGCTTTACTTTACATCTGCGCCAACAATCGGGCCGGACGGCACGGTTTATGTTGGTTCCTGGGATGGTGGAATTTATGCGCTGGAAGGTGATGCGCCGCCGGCAAATACTTTGTGGCCCCAGTTCCGCGTTAATGCCCAGCATACTGGCAGGATAAAAGCAGGAAAAGGCAGGTAAGTATGTTTAAGATTTTCTTTGCACCGAAGGAGCGTTTTCAGGAGTTGGGTGGTAAGCCAGAGGCGATTATGGCACTGATTTTGGCTTTGGTACTGCCATTGCTCATCGGTACCGTAGCCAGCACACTACTGCCAAAGCAGATACTCATCAATTTTACCGAAGCCCGTAGTGCCCGCGCCCGGGAGTTTATTGAAGAGCAGGTGGCAAAAGGCAGGATGCCTTCAGATCAGCAGGAGAGTGCACTGAAGAGGATGGAGAGCACACTGGAAAAGGAGGTTGAGTTTTACCAGCGGGCGTCAAAGATTAGTTTGTTAAGCCGGTTTCTGGTGCGGAGTCTGCCTGCACTGGTCTGGTCTTTTTTACTGCTGATAGTTTTTACCGCAATTTTGAATCTGTTTTTGCCATTGCTAGGCAGTAGCACCAGTTATGGCAGGATGCTGGCAATCACCAGTAATGCCGCGCTCATCCGTATTGCGAGCGCGGTTTTTCACGCGATTTTGATGTTTGCAACCGGTAAACTGGTTGTTGACACCAGTCTTGGCATCCTGTTGCCCACTGGTCCGCTTTTTTTGAGGGGATTGCTTTCCGGGGTGGGCCTGTTTACGGTCTGGGAGTTGTTATTGGTGGCGATGGGAATGCGGGTGGTGTTTAATCTGCGTTTGGGCAGGAGCCTCGGGGTGGTTTTCGGAGTATGGCTGGTTTACCTTTTGTTCCTTGCGGGAATGGTAACGATTTCTGGCGGGCTTACCCTTAGCCAGTAGTGATGGGTAAAGAGAGGCAAGAAGGTAATGACTTCCGCTCTTTTCGTCATTCCGAGCCCGAAGGGCGAAGGAATCTCTTTGCGGGTAGTCCGGTGTTTTACGCTTTGGGATTGCTTCGTCGCTTCGCTCCTCGCAATGACAAAAAGGGGGCGGACTCGCAATGACAGAAAAAGGACTGCTCGCAATGGTAGATTAGGATTAAGGAGAAGGTGGAGAGTAATGAATAGGGGTTACGGGATCTTTTTTAGGTTCTTTTTGCTGTTTGCGGTAGCGGGTGGTGGTTTTGGGGTGGTTAACGCAGGCACAGATACGGTTTATCTCACCCTGAATCAGACGCTTGAGATGGCACTGAAGAGAAGTCCTTTGGCTAAGGAGGCTGGGGCTGATCGCTGGCAGGCGGTGTTGAGCGCAGGCGAGGGTGTGGCGGCTCTTTTGCCAACTCCGGGGCTTAGTTTCAGTAAGCAGGAGACAGAGTTGGGGACCAGTTATAATGTCAACTGGAGTATAAACCAGCCGGTATTTGATCCTTATCTATTTAAGGCGCTGGTGAATGGTATTATCAGTGCTTCATATTACTCGCTGTCCGCACGGGAGAGGACCGCACGGCTGGTTTATGATGTTACCAGCGCCTATTTTAATTTAGTGCGCGCCCGGTTGCTTTACACTGCAGCGGTAAAGGGGGTTGAGCAGGCAGAGCAGAATCACCGGGTTGCCCAGGAGCGATTCCAACTCGGTCAGGTCCCAGAATTTGAGTGGTTAAGGGCAAAAGCTTTTTTTTCCCGAGCACAACTTGGTCTTCTCAACGCTGAGAAGACCCTGAAAACCGCGCGGGTCGGTCTGTGCGCGCTTGCCGGTATCAATCCGAATAAAGCGGTGATGCCGGCTGATGAAATTAAGGAGCCGGCAACTATACCAGAGTTTGACAGTGAGGAGGTGCTTGCCCGGATTATGGAGTTTAACCCCGGATTACAGTTAGCTGACAGGGTAAAAAATCAGGCGATGGTCAGTCTGGTTGCGGCGTTTCTGCGGTTCCTGCCTTCGGTCAGTTTTTACCAGTCTGCTCAGTATTCGGACTCAACCCTACCTGCAAACTGGCAGAGCGGTAAGGAGCAAATGGTGCGAACCAGTGGTTGGAGTTTTTCACTACCGATTGCGGATGTTAAGGGTTTTATTCTGAATCTTGGTGGTGCAATTAATGCCTCACGCCGTTCCCGTGCAGAGTTTACCCGAGCAAAGTTGGAGTTGTATGTTACTGCCCAGAATGCCATTTTAGAGTATGAGGAGGCGCTGAGACGTTATCATCAGGCAAAGGAAAATCTCAGCCTTAACCAGGAGCTTTATCAACTTGCTTTAACCCGGTATCAACTGGGCAGTATTGCGCAATCCGAACTGCTGGAGATTGAGGCCGAACTTGCCCGGGCAGAGAGCGATTACCTGTCCGCGCTTTGTGATACCTTTATTCAGTCGGCACAGATTGCCTATCTTTTAGGATTGGTTGGCAAGGAGCGTGGTGAGAGGAGGTAAGTTGAAGAAAAAGGGAGTGCGCACCCTGTTGATTGTTCTGGGAGCGGTTGTCCTGCTGGTGCTGTTTATCATCCTTAACCGTTCCCGCGATGAGGGCGGAGTTAGTTGCGATACCCGGCGTGTCGGGTATGGAGCGATAATCTCCAAAGTCAGCGGTAGTGGCAAACTGCGTGCGGAGTCCCAGGTTAATCTGCAGGCGCAGGTGATGGGGGTGGTGAAAAGGGTCCGGATTCAGGAGGGTGAGCGGGTGCGAAAGGGTGATACCCTTCTGGAACTGGATCGCACCAGTTACGCTGCTCAGCTGGCGCTTGCCCGTGCTCAGTTTGAACAAACCCAGGCAAAGCATATCCGCAATGAGACGCTTTTTGCGCGGGGGCTTATCGCACCTGAGCAGTATGAGGCATCGCTGGCCGCATATGAGGTTACCAGGGCACAGTTAGAGCAGGCACAGGACCAGTTTGATAAGACGGTTATCTGCGCACCGATCAGCGGGACGGTAACCCAGTTAAACATTAAAGAGGGAGAAACGGTGCTGGTTGGCACAATGAATAACCCGGGCACGGTCATGCTGGTTATTGCTGATCTTTCCCGGATGCAGGCGGTGGTTGAGGTTGATGAGACCGATGTGGTGTCGGTAAAGATAGGACAGGCGGCAACTGTAACAGTTGATGCCCTGCTGGACACAACCTTTAGCGGTAGAGTTACGCGAGTTGGTTATATGCCGGTTCAGAAGTTAGTTACCGCGGAACAGAGTGCCACCAATTTTCAGGTGGAGATCACTCTGGATAGCACCGCGCCGGCACTTAGGCCCGGTATGAACTTGCAGGTAGAGATAACTACTGCCCGGCTGGATTCGGTGCTGGTGGTGCCAATTCAGGGGGTTGGTAGACGTAAGGTGAAAAATCGGGAGACAGAGACCGTATTCTGTGTTAAAAATGGCCGAGCGGTTCTCGTGCCGGTCCGGACCGGTGTTGCCTCGGATACCGAAATAGAGATCGTTGAGGGTTTAAGTCCGGGTGATGAGGTGATAATTGGACCTTATAAGGTGCTGAGTAAACTTACCGATGGTGCCAGGGTAAAGCCACAGTTGGTAAAACCAGATTCCAGCGGTTAGGCAGTTGTTAATCGAATTACGGGAAGTAAGTAAGAGTTACTCTCTGGGTAAGAGTGTGGTGCGGGCGTTGAATTCGGTCAGCCTGCAGATTGATGCTGGAGAGTATGTTGCCCTGATGGGTCCATCTGGGTCGGGGAAGTCTACGCTGATGCATATTCTCGGCTGTCTTGATAAGCCGGACTCGGGTCAATATCTGTTTAACGGGGATGATACCTCACAACTTGATGATTTCCAGCTTGCCCGGCTCCGCAACCGTGCTTTTGGGTTTGTTTTTCAGAACTTTAATCTTTTGCCCAGACTCAGTGCGCTTGCCAATGTGGAGTTGCCAATGCTTTATGCTGGAACTCCACGAGCGGAACGGTTGCGCCGGGCAAAGGAGTTGCTGCAGATGGTGGGTTTAGGTGATCGTATTTTTCACCGACCCAATGAACTTTCAGGCGGAGAGATGCAGCGGGTGGCAATTGCCCGTGCCCTTGCCAATAGCCCGAACGTGATTCTGGCTGATGAGCCTACCGGTAACCTTGACTCCAAAACCGGTGCGGAGATTATGCAGATGTTTGACCGCCTTGCCGATGAGGGTAACACCGTGATTGTCGTAACTCATGATCAGACCATCGCTAACCATGCCCGACGTTTGGTTCGCCTGTGCGATGGTGCTATCGTTCAGGAGTAGCACAATGCGGGTTTACGAGATAGTTAAACTGGCACTGGGCACTTTCCGCACCAATCGGCTCCGCTCTTTTCTTACCACACTGGGTATCATTATCGGGGTGATGACAGTGATCGCGATTATCTCGCTGATTCAGGGGATGAACTACGAGGTGGAGAGACAGATCGCTTCACTGGGCTCAAATGTTATCTATCTGCAAAAAGTCTCTTGGGGAATGGGCAGGCTGGACTGGGATGAGATTGCCAAGCGCCCAGAACTGACGCTGGCGGATGCGGCGGCTATTCTCCGTTTGCCGGTGGTGCAAACAGTGGCGCCGATCCGTTCCCGGGAGGTTAGCCGGCTCAACTACCGTAACCGTGAGGTAACCGGGGTTGAGGTTTTTGGTGCCACACCAGCCTATGCGACGATCGCTAACTACCGCCTGGAGACCGGTAGGTTTATTACTGGTGATGACAGTCTACGTAAGCAGTATGTCTGTGTGATCGGCGCCTATATTATTGATAATCTCTTTCCGGATGAGGACCCGTTGGGGAAAAAACTTAATATCGAAGGCAGGAGTTTTACCGTTGTCGGCACTCTAAAACGGAAGGGCAGTTTTCTGGGTCAGCCTCAGGATAATGTGATCGGTATTCCGCTGTCCACCTTTGAGAAGTCGTTTGTGCCGAAGACCGGTTTTAGTGGTATTGGCCACAGTCTATCAATTCTGATTTTGCCTAAGAAGGGGGTGGCGGTAGAAAAGGTAATTGATCAGGTTCGGGAGTTGATGCGGCGCCGCCGGGGGTTAGGTTATGACCAGCCCGATGATTTCGGTATCAATACCCAGGAGACCTTAAGGGAGATTTACCGTAACATTACCCGGGTTGCCTTTATTGTGATGATTGCGGTTGCTGCCATCTCGCTTTTGGTGGGAGGTATTGGAATAATGAATATTATGCTTGTGGCGGTAACCGAGCGGACACGGGAGATCGGTTTGCGTAAGGCGCTGGGCGCAACGAACCGGGATGTAATGTATCAGTTTCTTTTCGAGTCGGTGCTACTCGCTGTTGCGGGTGGTGCTATTGGCATCATTCTCGGTCTGGGTATCGCTAAAATCGTGGAGGTTGCATTTAAACTTCGTGCGGCGGCTCCGCTCTGGACAATACTTTTGGGGTTTGGGTTTTCTACCGCGGTCGGCATATTCTTCGGTATCTATCCCGCATCCCGTGCGAGCCGATTGGACCCAATTCAAGCCCTGCGTTATGAGTGAACGATTGGCGTTTGATGTTGGATTATATTGCCTCGCTTAATAGTTGAGCAGTCTGCTCAATCAACTGAATCTCGTCCCGGGTGAAGACTCCGGGCTGGTCCGCATCAATGGTAATCTCTCCCCACAGTTTGTCCTGTTTTATTATCGGCACCACCAGTTCGGACCTGGTTTCTTCAAAGCAGGTGAGATAACGGGCGTCAGCCCGGACATCCGGCACAACTTCAGTGCGCATGGTAACCGCGACGGTGCCACAGATACCCCTGCCGACCGGAATTTTCTCAAACCCGACCGGCATTTTTCCCTGATAAGGACCGAGGACCAGCTCCCTGCCGACAAGCTGGAAGATTCCTACCCAGTTGAATTGGGGAAAGTTTTTCTTGAGGCTTATCACTACCCTTGCTTGGGCATCTTCCCCGCGCTGACTTGAACGGATCAGTTGTTTCATCTCTTCCAGTTGCGCCTGGTATTTCATATTAGTAACCTCCCTTCTTTCATTATCACCTGGTTATCACCGTAAACTGTGTATCCTTTGCGGCGGGTGTCGCAGATCATATCCCAGTGGATTGCGGAGATGTTTTTACCACCGGTTTTGGGTAGTGCGGCACCGAGCGCGACATGCATCGTGCCTCCAATTTTTTCGTCAAAGAGGGTGTTTTTCGTAAACCGCTGGATAGAGTAGTTGGTGCCGAAGGATAGTTCGCCGACCCGTTTTGCACCTTCATCGGTGTTGAGCATCGCTTTGAGCAGGTCTTCACCATGATCCGCTTTTGCCTCAACTACTTTGCCTTTTTCAAATCTTAATCGGATATTATCAACCTGTTTTCCAAAGTAAACCGCCGGGAAGTGGTAGCGGATTACTCCTTCGGTTCGGTCCTCTTCCGGGCAGGTAAAAACCTCGCCGTCCGGGAAGTTTACCCGGCCATCACAGTTGACCCATTTTCGTCCGGCAACACCGAAGGTGATATCTGTGTCTTCACCTGTAATGCGGATGGTGCGGAAATGGCTCAGTTTTTTGATCAGGCGCTGTTGACTGCGTGAGAGTGCCCGCCATTCCTTAATCGGGTTTTCTCTATCTACCATACCCGCGGAATAGACAAACTCCTGGTATTCTAAAAGCGACATCTCCGCATCCTGAGCACTGGCTGATGTGGGATAGACGGTGCCCACCCAGCGGAAATTGCCCTCAGCCTCCCGCCTGAGCCGGGTTGCAAAAAGTTCCTTCCTTGCCTGCTGGAATAGCGCGAGGCGCTGGGACTGGATGTTGGTTAACTCTTTGGTGTTCCAGCCGCCCCAGACAAAGAGTATGGCATCCGCCTTCTCTGTTTCCAGTTTATCGGTCGGGCTGATAAACTTTAACTGTCGGTCGTTAGCATAGCGGTAAAAGAGATAACTGATGTCAGGAATCGTGATGCGCATTGTTACAAATGCCCCGGCTTTCAGTGCGGTAACCAGGACTGCCTTGTAAAGTTCCTCTGCGTTGGCTGGACCACTGACTACCAGCCAGTCCCCTTTTTTTATTTTGAGACTGTAATGGATTAAGACTTCGGCGAGTTTTTTTACCCTCGGGTCAAACATCAAAGGCCTCCTTTTTTATTTTACATCTTAACCAATTGACCGGCGCCGGGTTAAGAAAAAGCCGATAATGCTAAACAGGGCAACCAGAATGCCAAAACCAAAGAGTAATTTACGACTGGAAAATAGGTTGGTTAACTGACCGATAATGAGCGCGGAGAGTGCAAAGAGCATATGTAAGAGCCAGTCCCGGGTGGAGAAAATCCGTCCCCTAATCTCCTCAGAGACCGATTCGTGGATTAAGGTGTCCATCCCGATATATACCGGTGAGAGTGCCAGTCCAGCGATGAAGATTAATGGTGCAACCGGTGCAAATGTCCTGGATACAGCCAGTCCCGCGACCACCAGCCCCATTATGAGAAAACAGCAAAGGATGACCTTATGCTTTTTTATTTTATGTCCGAGTGCTCCGTATAAAAGCGAAGAGAGAAGTAAGCCAATTGAGCCGATCGCCGCAACATAACCGACACCCTTTGTGCCCAGGCCGACACCACCGAGTTCCCTGCTGGACTGGATTACCGGGACATAAAGCACGACCACCGCGGCACCCAGGATGACCATTAACACTATTGAGTAGTAAACGAACAGCACCGCACGCTGTTTTTTTACCACCGCGAACAGTTCGCTAACGCTCTGGAGCATTTTAGACTGCTGTTTAATAAACAGGTCAACTTCCGCATGACCGGTCGGTGCTGTTTTGCGACCGCTGGTAAGACGACGAAAGATGAATAGTAGCGAGATTACCGAGACAAAGTAGGTGAAGGAGTCAAGGTAAAAGCCCGCGGTCCATACAGGCTTAATTCCGAATTTCTCCCAGCCCGACCAGTCAACGATCAGTCCGCCCAGTACCATACCGGCAAAGGTTGCCACCCGACCGACGATGTTTAAAAAAGAGTTTGCCCCGAGCACTTTGTCCTGTCCAACAAGGTTCGGAATAATTGCCAGCCGGGCGGTATTAAAGAAAAGGCCAAAGAGAAATACCAGAAATGCTAAGAAATAAACTAAGAGAAACTGACCGGTTAACAGGGCAAGGAACGGTATCAGTAGTACGAGTAAAGTTCGCAGCAAGTCGCAGACGATCATAACTTTGCGCCGATCCCAGCGGTCGACCAGCACACCCGCGAGCGGACCAAATAACACTACCGGCAGGGCAACAACCACTGAAAGGTAGGAGATTGCCTTGGAACTGTCCCAGTTGTATTTGTTAGTAAAATAGGCGATCATCGCGAGGAGTGCCATATAGTCCAGTTTGTCGCCAAACAGCGAAAAAGCCTGGGAAAATGCGAAGATCACAAAGGGCGGGATCCGTAATACGGGTAATAGTTGACTTTTTCTGTTCGGTGGGTCGTTAGGTATATCGGCGTTCTGCCTTTGGCAGTCGGTTGGTAATTCGGTAGTTAATGGTTGGTTAGAGTCCGGTTTCATGGCGGTTCCTGACGGTAGGTTGGAATTGGGTAGCGCTCCAGCAGTTCCTGGTAGAATGTCTCAACTTCACCAGCAATGTTTTTCCAGGAGAATTCCAGTGCCCGTTTTCTGCCGTTTTCACCCAGTTGGCGGGCTAGCTCCGGCTCTTTTAAGATTTTGACCAGGACGCGGGCAAGTGCCGAGGTATCCCGCGGTGGCACTAAAAACCCCTCTTTACCTGAGGTCATTACTTTCCGATAGCCGGTGATATCAGAGGCGACAACTGGTCTGCCGGTTGCCATCGCTTCGAGCAGGACAATTCCAAAACTCTCATAGCCGATTGCCGGTGAGCAGAAAATATCACAGGAGCGGTAATATCTGGGTCGCAACTCCCCGGGAATCAGGCCTGCCCAGTAGACATTTTTTTCCAGACTTTTATTTAGGTAACTTTGGTAGGCGTAACCAAGGATACCGGTGCCGACTACTACCAATTGGACATCAGGAATCTCCCGGACAACCTCGGGTAATGCCATTAACAGATATTTCAGGCCCTTGCGCGGCTCAAATCTGCCCAGAAAAAGGATTTTAGGCCGGGAGTTGTTGAGTTCTGGTATCGGCTCAACGTCCGGTCGGAACAAATCTACATCCACGCCGTTAGAGATAACCCGATAGTTTCCTGGAAAGTATTTGGCTGTTGAAGCGCGGGCGGTTTCCGAAACTGCAATCAAACCGTGAATCGCGCGGAAATATGGAAGCAGTAAAGACCGACAAAGGGCATAACCGATACTTTGATCATGGGTGGCATGAAAGGTAAAGACATTGATTGCCCGGGATACCTGTAAAGCAACCAGTGGCAGGGTCGGCGCCAATGAACCGTGCAGGTGAATGATATCAAACCGCTCCTGGTTAAAAAATTTCTTCACCCGGGCATGGGGACGCAAAGCAATCGGTACCCTGGTAAATGATTTGTTGGATCTGATTATTAACCCTCTGCCCACCCGGAATACCTGGTCCTCGTCCGGCACTTTGTCCAGACAGGCAATAGTCCTACCGCCAACCTTGGTAGTCAAGATTTTTACGGTGTGTCCCCGCTGGCGCAATTCTACCGCCAGATGATGGATATGCTCGGCAATTCCTCCGATATAGGGATAATAATTGTCCGAGACCATGCAGATGCGCATCATCTTGGTTTAGCGTTGATTGTAAGCCCTGATGCCTACTGCCAGCACCTGTATGGCGCGCACCAGTTCTTCGCATTTTAGTACATATGCGAGTCTGACTTCTTTTTTGCCGAGTCCCGGCGTGACGTAGAAGCCGTTGCCAGGTGCAAGCATTACTGTTTCGTTGTTTAGATGAAATTTTTCGAGCAGGAATATGGCGAACTGTTCCGCGTCATCTACCGGTAGTTGGGCGAATAGGTAGAAGGCACCGCGAGGTGGGGTGAATTTGACACCGGGGATTTTTTTTAGTTCTGCACAGAGGGTATCGCGACGGCGGCGGTATTCTTCGCGGAGCGCGGTGAAGTAGCCGGGCGGGATTTTTGCGGTTTGCTCTGCGGCAATTTGGTCAATGGTCGGCGGGCAGAGCCGTGCCTGTCCGAATTTGAGGATGGCGGAGATGAGTTGTTTGTTTTTTGATGCGAGACATCCGATACGGGCACCACAGGCACTATACCGTTTGGAGATGGAGTCGACCATTATTGTGCGATCCTCTATCCCTTTGAGATTCAAAACACTGAAAGGTTGCTCCTCATCATAGACAAATTCCCGGTACACCTCATCACTGATTAAAAACAGGTTGTATTCAAGAGCCAGTTCCCGCAGGATTTCCATCTCTTGCCAGGAGTAGACCACACCGGTAGGATTGCCCGGGTTAGAGAAGAGGATGGCTTTGGTTTTTGGGGTGATCAGCCGGATAAAATCCGATTTAGCCGGAAGAGAAAAGTTGTTTTCCCGATAGGTGGTTATCGGCACGAGTTTTACCCCGGCCATAATCGCAAAGCCGAGATAGTTGGTATAAAACGGTTCAGGGACGATGATTTCTTCGCCGGGGTCACAGGTTGCCTGCAGGGCAAAGGCAATTGCTTCACTACCGCCGGTGGTAATTAAAATGTCGTCGGGTGCTAAATGGATGCGGACTTTTTGGTAGTAGTTGATGAGTGTCTGGATATAGGTTTTTAGTCCTGCGGATGGGCCATATTCTAATACTTTTAAGTCGATCTGTTTATACCCGTTGATGATCTCTACCGGTGTTTCAACATCTGGTTGTCCGATGTTTAAGTGATAGACCTTGATTCCGGCGGATTTTGCTTTTTCTGCATAAGGAGCAAGCCGGCGGATAGGAGAAGCGGGCATGATTTTTGCCCGGTGGGATAGCCTTTTTATGTCATTATCGCTTGTAGATTGCTTTGTCCGCTTGTCCGGCGAAGGAATCTCTTTGCGGGTAGTCCGGGTATTATCGCTTGTAGATTGCTTCCGCACTGCGTGCCTCGCAAGGGGTTGTTTTGGGTCTGGGGTCTTTTTATCATTATTTAAATCAGACATTTTTCTACCTCCTTTTCTGACAGTGGGGATACCGCTCCAGCCCAGAATAGTTCGTTGTTAAACAGGGTTTCAATTAACTCACATACCTCATCGCAGGTTACCCTGTTGTATAAGGTAAGCGTCTCCTCAAGGTCGGCAATAGCACCGGTTAGAAGGTAATGTCTTATCAGTCTTAACATTCGGTTGCCGGGGTTTTCCATTCCCATTAGTAGCGCGCTTTTTGTCATAATTTTAGCCCGTTGGAATTCTTCAAGGGTAATTTTTTGCTGTTTGAGGCGGTTGAGTTCTTGTTTTAGTATTCTGGAGCATTTTGGTAGTTTTTGGTGCTCGGTGATGTAATAAATTCCCAGGATGCCGGTATCTTCATATAGTTCCGCAAAACTGCCGATTGAGTAAACAAGTCCTTCCTCTTCCCTCAGACGTTGAAATAGCCGTGATGATGTGCCTCCTCCCAGTATACAGTTCAAGATAGTCAGCGCGTATCGACGGGGATCTTTACCGGAGAATGCAGGACGGCCAAGTGCGATGTGGACTTGAGAGATGTCTTTACGTTGGCGGGTTAGAGTTCGGGGAGAGAATGTTAAGTTACTGCTCCGTTGAGGTGTAGTGCCTGAGCGGTGGTTTGTTCTGTTTAAGACAGTTTTTATTCTCTCCTGTTCGATATCACCGACGCCCACCACCACCGCACAGTTATCGCCGTAATGGTTCTGGTAAAAACGATTTAAACTGGACCGACTGATACGGTTTATGGACTCCAGTGTCCCAATTACCGGTTTACCTAACGGTGTTTCACCATAAAGGGCAGTAAAAAGCAGATTGATTGCGCTGGACTCTGGTTCCTCTTCGCTGGCTCTGATCTCCTCCGCAACGACACCCTTTTCCTTCACTAACTCCCCTTCCATAAACGCCGGTTCATTAACAATTTTTACAAGTAGATCAACAACCGGTTCGGTTCTCTCAGCGGGACAGCGGGCGTAAAAGCAGGTCAACTCCTTATCGGTAAAACCGTTCAACTCCGCTCCGTTTGATTCTGCAATTATGTTGATCCTTTTTGCGTCCATATCCGCGGTGCCTTTAAATATCATATGCTCAATCAGATGGGCACTGCCCTCCTCTTCTGGTGGGTCGTCCCGGGAGCCTATTCTGTAGCCTATACCAAAGGCGATTGAATGAAAAAATGGCAGGCGCTCGGTGATGACAGACAAACCGCCTGGTAAACGGGTGCTCTGAATTGTTGGGGCACAGACAACTTCATCATTCATCGGTGAGGATACCCTTTCTTCTGTCATTGCGAGTCCGCCCCCTTTTTTGTCATTGCGAGGAGCGATAGCGACGAAGCAATCTCACAGCGTAAAACGCCGGACCACCCGCCAAGAGAATGAAGGGTTTTCTAAAAGCAGTTTTTCTCTTACGCTGGACACTGGTTAGCGGTGTGGACGACGCTGATGGGGTTTGGTTCGCTGAGCGCTTGGCGGGCTTCGCCGAATGTTTATTCCTCTTGGTTCGCGGGTAACAACTCCGCTGTCTTGAGAAGCTGGAATTTCGCCTCTTTCCTCCATCGCCTTCCGTCGCGACAGATTAATCCTGCCCTGCTCATCAATCTCCACCACCTTGACCCAGACCCTGTCGCCCACCTTCACTGCGTCAGTAACCTGCCTGTAACGTTCTGGACCCAACTGCGAGATATGGATCATCCCCTCCTTACCCGGCAGTATTTCAACAAATGCCCCAAAATTCATAATCCGGGTCACCGTTCCCTGATAAACCTTACCGACCTCAACTTCAGCGACCAGAGACTCAATCCACTCCTTTGCCCTCTGCAGACTGTCAGGATTGGATGCGGCGATTGTTACGGTCCCGTCATCCTCAATATCGATGCTTGTGCCGGTCTGATCGATGATCTTACGGATGGTCTTACCACCCGGACCGATCACCGTTCCGATCTTATCCTTATCAATTACAATTGAGACGATCCGCGGTGCATAACGGGAGATTTCCGGCCGCGGACGGTCAAGACAGGAGTTCATAACCTCAAGCACCCTCATCCGTGCCCTGCCTGCCTCCTCCATTGCCTCCTGGAGAATCTGATAAGGAACACCGGGCAGCTTCAGATCAACTTGAATTGCGGTAATACCGTCCTTAGTTCCTGCCACCTTAAAATCCATATCACCATAATGATCCTCCTCACCAATAAGATCCGTAAGGATCCGGTAGTTTTCCCCCTCCTTAACCAAACCCATCGCGATCCCGGCCACTGCGGTCTTAACCGGCACACCCGCATCCATCATTGACAGCGAACCAGCGCACACCGATGCCATTGATGAACTACCATTCGACTCCAGGATATCCGACACCACTCTGATGGTATAAGGAAACTCCTCCTCCCTCGGTATCACCGCCTCAAGTGCCCGCTCCGCCAGATCACCATGACCAATCTCCCGGCGTCCTGGTCCACGCAAAACCCGTACTTCGCCAACCGAGAATGGAGGAAAATTATAATGCAGCATAAAAGACTTCCTCTCCTCCATTACCAGCTCAACATCATCGACAACCTGCTCATCTGACCTTGTGCCCAACGTGGTTGTTGCCAATGATTGGGTCTGACCACGGGTAAAAAGTGCTGAACCATGCGCACGGGGCAGCACGCCAACCGCACACTCAATCGTCCGCAGCTCGGTCATCCCCCGTCCATCAAGCCGCTTTCCCCTTATCAAGACCCTCTGCCGAACATCCTGGGCGGTTATCTCCTCCAGTATTACCTGAATCACTGATTCAGAGTCAGGAAACCTCTCTGTTAGACTCTCCATTACTGTCATTACCATCTCCTGACGGGCAAGATACCTACTTACCTTATCCTGCATTTCATTAATTGCCCTTACCCGCTCCTCTGCAACTTCCCTCACCGCACAACGCAACTCCTCAGAAACCGTAACCGTATCACCCGGTAGTTTTGGCTTACCGACCGCGGCGCGCAGCTCCTTCTGAAGTTCGATAGTCTGCCGGATTACTGGCAAAGCCAGCTCCCATCCCCGATCAATATCAGCTATCGACACCTCCCTTCCCTCGCCTGCGATGGTCATTACCAGATCAGGCTCAACACCCACAAACAGCATACTCATCTCTGACCTATCCAACTCACTCATCAGCGGATTACATACCAACTGTCCATCAACCTTCCCTACCCGGCAGGCACCGATCGGACCCAAAAACGGAATTTCAGAAACCACCAGTGCTGCGGAAGCGGCGATCAGACTCAAAAACTCGCTCTCATTCTCCATATCAGTAGAAAGAAGATAAGCGATAACCTGGGTTTCGTTACGAAAACCCGATGGAAAAAGCGGGCGGATAGGGCGGTCGATCAACCTGCAGGTCAACGTCTCCTTATCTCTCGGCCTTCCCTCCCTCTTAAAAAACCCCCCGGGTATTTTACCAGCAGCGTAAGCCAGCTCCCGGTAATCAACGATCAACGGGAAAAAATCCTGATACCCGGCAACTGGCTCCTTCTGATAGACCGCACTCGCCAGCACCACGGTATCGCCATACCGGGCAAGCACGCCACCATCTGCCTGACGGGCAACCCGGCCGAATTCCAATGACAAAGTCCGGCCGCAGACCTCGGTTGCTACGCGGTGCATAACCACTAACCCCGCAGACTGAGCGTATTTATTATTTTCTCATAGCGGTCCTGATGGTGTTTTGCCAGGTATTGCAGGTGCCGACGTCGCTCGTTCACCAGTTTAATCAGCCCGCGCCGGGAATGCTTATCCTTCTTATGCACTTTTAGATGCTCGGTTAACTGATTGATCCTTTCGGTCAGAATCGCGATCTGCACCTCAGGGGAACCGGTATCCCGTTCATGCCGTTGATAGGTACTGACCAGTTTTTGTTTCTTTTCCTTTGTTAAAGCCATAGCGTCCTCTTTCTTTTCTAATTAACATAACCAAATCAAATCCGATGTCAATAATAAAGTAAACCCGGATCGGAACGGCTAAACCCCGAATTGACTTATCCTTTGGGATAGGGAAAATAGAAAAACGGTGGCAGTAATTCTGTTGCTTGTTGCGATTCTCCCCCCAATTGTCCTGATGCTTTTTTTCTACCTGCGCGACCGGTATAAAAAGGAGCCGGTCTGGCCAGTGTTTCTCGCCTTCGTGTTAGGCGCATTTGTTACCCTGCCCGCGTCCGCGACATCCTCGTTTATCCAGCGGCTAACCGACTGGCTTAATCCTTCAGCTGGGTTGTTCAATATCTTTCTTGGTGCCTTTTTTATTGTGGGATTAATTGAGGAGTCTTGGAAATTCCTCGTTGTCAGGTTTTACTGTTATCATCGGCCGGAATTTGACGAGCCTTATGACGGTATCATCTATGCCACCGCAGTTGCCTTGGGCTTTGCTACACTGGAGAATATCCTCTATATCTTCAACCCGAGCCTGCTTGGCAGCTGGCGTGTTGGTATTCTCCGGGCGTTTATGGCGGTTCCGAGCCATGCCTTTTACGGCGTGCTAATGGGGTATTTTGTTGGGGAGGCAAAATTTGCCCGGGGCGATACCGAGGCAAATCTACTTTCGCTTTTCGGGCTTTTTTTAGCGATCGTTGCCCATGGTATTTACGATTTCATAGTGATTGCCCTACCCCATCGTCCCTTGCTCATTGGCAGTCTAATTGTCTTTTCGGTGCTGGTCTGGGTGGTCTTCTTTGAGGCAACCCGGCGCCAGTCTGAAAAGTCCGCGCATCGGGCGCAGGAGTTGATGGAACTGAATCAAGAGCCGGGCGAAGGGGAGAATCAACCGCGGGTCCCGGAATAGATTTTATGTAATCATCACTTCGCCCCGGCACCTCACAGGTGTCAGTTAAAAAAGCAAAAAAGGGGGGTGGGTTGATATTTACTTAAGAAACATTTGTTTGACAATTTTGTCCAGTCGCCTATTCTTAAGTAACGAAAGGAGGAAATTTGACAGAAAACGTAAACCAGGTTTTACCTGATGTCAGGATCAAAGAGAACATCAGGGGAATGAAGGGCTGGTTGAAACTACTCGGCATTGTTCAGATCGTGTTTGGCATTCTCCAGGCGGTAACAGTTTTCGGTATCATCTGGGCGTGGCTACCGATCTGGCTGGGGGTTATTCTCAACAGTGCGGGGAATAAGGCACAGGAGTATATGGAAAAAGGAGATGAAACACTGCTTATGGAATTTACTAAAAAACTGAAACTGTATTTCATTATCAACGGTATAATGATGCTCATCTCGCTGGGGATGCTGGCAATTTCGATGATCGTGCTGGCGATTTTGGCAGCACTTGGGCTTTTCAGTCTTCCCGGTTTATTGGAATCGTTCCGCGGTTAAGATCGTTTAAGGGCGCGGGCAGATTATTTACCGCACCGCTGACCCAGCCAGTCCGCGACGGTCTTATGCCAGGATTTATGTTCGTCGCCGATTATACTACCGTCCCATTTTGCCAGTATTTGCTCGCCTTCGATAGCCACGACCAGCGGTGGTGTGTCAGTCCAGTCGTGATAGGCAAAATCAGCAAGGTTTTCCGCAGTTGCCTTTTCGCCGTCAACATATCGCAACTCGTAGTTTACGCCGAGCCGGTTCAGGACTTCCTGTGCTTTAGTACAGATTTTACAGCCCTCCCGGGCAAAAATTTTAAATACCATCAGAACTCCTTTCTATGTATGAAAATTGCCGCTGGAGGATTTTTAACCCTCGCCGCGTCTGCTTGGTGGGGTGGTGGTGCGGACCCGGTTACTGTCGAGAAAAAATTTGCCACCATAAGGTTCTTCCGGAATTTGTTTGAGATATCTTTTCTGCAGAAGTTCCTGGATACTGGCCGGTGCTCTCTTTTCTTGCTCAATAAATTTATCCACCGCGGACTGGATTTCGGCAAGGCTTTCTTCCAGTTTCAGCCATTTCAGTTGGCGGACAATCAGTTCTTTTAATTTCCGATTTTCGGTGTTGTAGTACAGTTCCTTCCACATCTGGCGCGCGGTAGCAAAATCACCACTGCGAGCAGTGGCATACGGAACCCAGCGTTCGACAACTGACCAGGCGTTGGGGAGATTGGCGGCGATCCGGAAGAGGCGTGCCGCAGATTCGTAGTCGCCGATCAGCAGGTAGTTAATAAAACCGGCGTCGAAAGGCAGGCGCCAGTTCAGGGGATTGGCTTTCATCCCGCGATAGAGCAATTTTAAAGCCTCATCTGGCTTATGGGCATCCCAGGCAAGGGTGATGGCACCAAAGTGGTATGCGCCGATGAAGCGGGGGTCAAGGGTAGTTAATATCCCGAAGATGTGGCCAAGGTATTCATAGCGGCGGTCGGTCTCCTGGTGCCGGCCATAGTAATCGATGGCGGTGAGCCAGATGAAATCGGCTACCAGTTCGTGATATTCGATGGCGAGTTCTTTAAGCGCTACGCCGGATGGAAAGTATGCCAGCTCCTGCATCACTCGTTCCGGTCGGCGCACTGAGGAGTCAATTGCCAGCTGGAGCAAATAGACACCGATAAAACCCCAGATGATCAGCACTACCGGAAGGATGGTGATTGCCCAGACCGAAGTGCGTGAAATTCTGCTGGTTACCTCAGCATACTCCATCAGAAATCCCGGCGGTTAAATATCAGGATGGAGATTAACAGCAGGGTCGAGGTATATACCAGAGAATAAACAGCTGAGAGTACAAGAGCAGTGGTATTGAGTGGGGCATTATGGATAACATCGCCCCTAATGTTAAAGTTGGTCAGATTGGGCAATAGATAATAGAGTACCAAGCCGATAAACTTAACGACCGGTGCCGGACTCATCGCCGCCAGTTGTTTTAGCAGATAGGTGCTATGGCCAATAAAGTATACCATAAAGGTGAAGACTGCGGCGGTGATTGGGGTAACGAAGGTAGAGAAAAGGATCGCCACCGCGGTCAATAACGCCAGTTCAAACCCGGTCATTAACACCGCCAGTAACAAACGTGGATCAAGTGGAACACCGGTAATAAGCAGAACCAGATAAAAACCGATAGTCATCAAGCTGATACTGATCAGCAACACCAGCATCAGCCCACAGTACTTCCCCAAAATGAACTCCAGCCGTCGGGCCGGACGGGCAAGAATTAAGTAAATTGTCTTTTTCTCCACTTCCCGGTACACAATTCTACCGCCGACCAAAATAGCAATTAACACTGCAAACAGGGTAATTGCGGAGAGGCCCAGGTCTTTGATAATTTTTTCTGCTTCACCTAAGGCAACCGGCTGGATTACCTTCGCGCTGATCATCACAATAATGGAGATGACAATCAATGCACCCAGCACCCGGTCACGCAGTGATTCTTTGAAGGTATTCAGCGCGACACCAGCAATTCGGTTTAACATCAGTTTCTCTCCGCAGTGGCTTTTCTCACCCGGCTCATAAAGAAATCTTCTAAGGTTGAAGTGCGGGGAATGATTGCCTTTATCCGTGCTCCGGTTTCCCGCACCAGCATCAGCACCTTATCCACATCCTCTTCCTTTGCCACCGTCAGCATAATGATGTCTCCAGATTCAACGCAACGTTGGGCAATTCTTTCCACCGCCTTACGGAATTTACCACCCAGGCCCTGGATGGTGATTTCAATTGATTCCACCTCGGAGTGTAAGATTTCGTTTAATCTACCTACCTCAACCATTCTGCCGGCAACAATTATTCCCACCCGGTCACAGATCATCTCCACATCCGCGAGGATATGGGTTGAAAAAAATACGGTCTTGCCCTGCTCTCGCAGACTGATGATGATGTCGCGAAACTCTCTTCTACCGATTGGGTCCAGTCCGCCCATCGGTTCGTCCAGGATGACCAGTTCCGGTTCGTGGATCAGTGCCTGAGCAACTCCAATCCGCTGTAGCATACCGCGGGAAAAGCCGCGCATCTGCTGGTGGGCAGCGTGTTCCATCCGGACGAGTTTCAGGGTTTGCTTTACCCGTTGATTTATCTCCTTGTGACCTATTCCGGAGAGTTGCGCGGCAAGGGTTAGAAATTCGTAGGCGGTCAGGTATTCATAAAAATAGGGCGATTCAGGAAGGAAACCCACACGGCGTTTGACCCGATGGTCGCGTGGTGGTCTACCCAGAACCGTGGCAACCCCCCGGGTCGGTTTTGCCAGACCGATCAGAATTTTGATGGTGGTTGTTTTGCCTGCTCCGTTTGGTCCCAAAAATCCAAAAATTTCCCCCTTGTCAATTCGGAGGTTGAGATCTACTAACGCCTGCACCCGCTTCATTCGGAAGCCGGTTCGGTAGGACTTAGAAAGTCGCACCGTTTCAATTACCGGGTTGGTTACAGTTGACATCTTTTATCAGTTTAAAAAGGAAATTACCACGGTCAAGAAAAAGAAAGGGGTGGGTTAAACCCACCCCTTTCAGTTCCTTGGGAGGATTAGTTGTGGAGCACGAAGAAGATAAAGAAAGCCTCATCGGTTGGGTCATCGCACAGCGGATCCAGGTCATACATCGGGAAGGTAATATCACGGCCAAAGCCGTAGATACCGTACTCCTGGGGTGCCTCAAATCCGATGTCTGGCAGATAGGTAGCGATACCGATGCCACCAGGATACTCTGGCGTTTCGCCAAACTCCAGGTAAGGACACTCCTCATCGCTACCGCGGATCTGCGCATTCGTCCCAGGGTCCAGTTCGCCATAGAATGATTCGTAATCAAGGTCCAGTTCGTCTTTCTCCTCGTCGTTATAACGACGACCATCATAGGGGTTCACTGGGAAGTTGCCCGGCTTTGGGTCACCGCCAATACCGACCGGGTCACCACCGGGGAACCACAAGCAGATACCTGCCTCATCCAGCGGCTCCCAGGAGACATCTTCGTTCGGATAGTTGCCGTAGTGGTCGACCGCATAAGCCTCGAGTGCGGTCTGGATGACGTGCATATTGTTCTTCACCGAAGAACGACGGGCACGCTCCTGGAACAAGACGAAGTTCGGGATGATTAGTGCGAGCAGGATACCGATGATCAGGATGACGACGAGTAACTCAATCAGTGTAAAGCCTCGGTTCTTCATGGTAAGTTACACCTCCTTTCTTTTTAGGGATAGCAAAACAGCAAGGAATAACAGCCACCTTGTTTCTGACGGAATTAGATATGACTTAACGCACATTAGTTCCTCACTGTCTTACAGTATAATTATAACCGATTAACCGGTTGTTGTCAAGAAAAATTTTGGGATTTAGCCGATTAGTTTTCTGAACTCAGATTGCGTAGGGTCGAGATGATGAGGTCACGATTGGTAGCCAAACCGCTGATACGGGTTTCAAAAAGGGCACGGAGCAAACGGAGGCGCGCGGACATGCTTTCTGGTGCATAAGCGAAGATGCTGGCGAGGCGCTGGTCGTATTCGGCAGGGATTGAATAACCTAAGTACAGGTGAGACTCAACGCGGATATGTGGTCCTGAAGGCAAAAGCAGGTCAGTTACTGTGCTCGGGGATGGCTTAAAGTCGGCGCCCGGATTCTCGAGATAAAGATTACCGGCAAAGACCGCGATGCCGGCTGGCTCAGGGGGGTGGGTGATAAGGGATGGGCCACCGGTTATACACCGTATTTGTTCTTCGACCAGATCAATGCCGGTGACGATTTCGATAAACGGGTGAAGGGACGGTAGTTCACAGTTAATCTGCGAGAAAAAGGCGGTTTCATTGTGGTCTACCAAAAATCGGATCACTGCACCACCGGGGAATTCCAGTTTCGTGATTACTGATTCTGCCCAGTGATACAGGTTTTGCCTCAGTTCTGTAGAAATATCCGCCGGGGTAAAGGCGATGCATTCTTGATCATTGGGTGATGAGGCAATCTTCCAGTCGAGAACCGGCTGGCGGTGAATGACAAAGATATCGATCGGGCGCGCTGATTCAAGATGTTTTTCCAGGTAAACCAGTTCTGTGCCGAACCGGGCACGGACCTCAGCCTGAAACATCCGGATTTGATATTCGATGTCTTTTTCCTTAGTGATTAGCCGGTAAAGGCGGTGGTAATCGGTTAACGGTTTTACTGCTACGGGCAGTCCAATTTTCAGACATTCGGATATTGCCTGTTGGAGAGTGGCAATCGGGTTTTCTGAACCGGGGAGGAGCGGAATTCCGGCTGGTTTTAAAAAGTTCCTCAGGCCAAGTCGGTCGTTGGTCAGACGCATGAGTTCGGGTGGAGCGCCGATGAAGTTGATTCCGGAGTCGCGCGTTGCTTCCGCAAACTCAGGGTCAGCGCCTAAAACCCCCCATCCAGGATGGATGGCGTCGCAATCCGTGATCTGGGCAGCGGCAATAAGTCGGGAGATGTTGGCGTAGGAGTCGAGCACCGGTGCGGGACCAATACAGATCGTTTCATCAGCAAGGAGAACCGGCAGCGAGTTCCGGTCTGCCTCTGAATAGGGAACAACCGTCTTGATACTCAAATCCCGGCAGGTGCGGATGATGCGCAGTGCCGGAATCGCCCGGTTGGCAACGAGAATTTTTTTGAACACAATTGCTAGATTTTTTAACTATGCTCTTTCAACATAAGTGTTGGTGCGGGTATCAATCCGGACGCGGTCACCGACTTTAATAAAAAACGGCACATCAACAACCAGGCCGGTAGCAAGACGGGCTGGTTTGCCACTACCGGTAGCAGTATCGCCTCGGTAATTTGGCTCGGTTTCAATTACTTCGAGCACAATGAATGTGGGCTGTTCGATCATCATCGGTACACCAGCAATATATCCAATTATTACTTCTAATCCCTCGGTGAGATACCACACTTTTTCACCCAGCGCCTCTTTTTTCAGAGTGAACTGGTCGTAAGTTTCTAAGTCCATAAAGTGATAGCCGGAGTCATCCGCGTAGAGAAACTGGCCCTTGCGCTGTTCGAGGTCAACCGTTTCCAGTTTAATTTCGGATTCAAAACTCTCTTCGATCAATGCTCCGGTCCGGATGTTACGCATCTTTGTCAGCACCCGCGCGCGGCGCTGTGCGGTCCGGGTTCGGGAATAAGAAAGTATTTCATAAATTTCGTTGTTATATTTTATCAAAAGTCCAGTGCGAAAGTCGTTGGGTGTTACCATCTGGCTCTCTCCTTGTGCTTATAATATAACCATCTCTTTCTTTACTTGGGTGAGATTCCGCATACCAGTAGTAGTTACCAGTACCATATCTTCAATGCGCACACCACCCCTGCTGGGGAGATATACTCCGGGTTCAACCGTAACCACATCACCCGGTTCAAGGATATGTTTGCTGGTTCGGACAAGTAACGGTTGTTCGTGGACTTCCAGTCCAACCCCGTGACCGAGGCTATGCCCGAAATACCGGGCAAGTCCAGCGCGATCAAGACAATCGCGGGCGACAAGGTCAACAAATTTACCAGGGACACCGGGTTTGATAGCCGCCAGTGCCTCGTTCTGGGTGTTTAAAACCTCGGTGTAGACCCTTTTCAGTTCCGGGTCTGGTTTGCCCAGGAATATGGTGCGTGTCATATCTGCGCAGTAACTTTGATAACGGCAACCGATATCAAAGGTGATGCAGTCACCGAGACGGATTTTCCTTTCCGAGGCACGGGCATGGGGTTTGGCGCTGTTTTCGCCACTGGCAACAATCGGTGGAAATGCGCTATCCCCAAACTGCTTAAAGTAGAATTCAATTTCCATTGCCAAGTCCTTTTCCGTTACCCCGGGTTTTACCATTTTCAGCACGCGGGCAAATGCCTGTTCGGTTATCTCTTGGGCTTTTGTTATTAAGGCGATCTCCTTCGGGCTTTTTTTACGTCTCAACTCCATTACCAGATCCTGCATCGGTATTAGTTTTACCTTTTTAAGTTGCCGGCGCAGCAGTCGGAAGCGAAACAGCGAGAGGTTTGTTTCCTCAATTGCCATCCTCAATCCCTGTTTTCGGCTGGTGAGTTTTCTTAACTCCTCAACCGGGAAAGAGGCGTAAAGGTCGCGCTCTAATATTCGTCTTGTACACCCCTTTACTTCAGTTTTTATCTGCTCCTGATAACGGAAGTCGGTGTAAAAAACGGCTTTGTTCCGGGTGACAAGCATCATACCATTCGTGCCGGTATAGCCGCAGAGATAGCGGATGTTATTAAGACCGGAGACAATTAAACCATCCAGTTGGTGTTTTTTTAGCAGTCCTTGCAGTGCTGCGATTCTCCGCTTGAACATCGTGCTGTATTGTATTAAGTGATACAAGAATGTCAAATTACTGCTAAATTGGGTTCTTGACTTTTGCTGTTTTCAGGCTAAATTTAGTTTCGCTTCGGGTTTGGTCAGATAGTTTGATGTCAGGTATGAGATAGGCGGTTCAATCAAGGAGGAGTTTTAATGGAGTTTTATGAGGTTATCCGTCAGCGGTTAAGTGTCCGGGCATATAAACCCGACCCGGTGCCAGATGATGTGCTTAACCGGATTTTAGAGGCAGGCAGACTGGCACCTTCAGCAAAGAATTTCCAACCCTGGAAGTTTATAGTAGTAAAAGATGAGAAAATCAAGCAGGAGTTAGTACCGGCATGCCGGAATCAGATGTTTATCGCTCAGGCACCGATTGTCATCTGTGCCTGCGCTGTTTTAGAGCAGGCCTGGAAGGGTATGGGTGGATACTGGTCAGCGGCTGAGGTGGATGTTACCATTGCGCTTGAACATATCATTCTGGCGGCTGCAAATGAGGGGTTAGGAACATGCTGGATTGGTGCCTTTATTGAGGAGGAGGTCCGGCGGGTGTTAGGTATTCCTGCTGGTGTCAAACCGGTAGCGCTGACTCCGATCGGTTATCCGGCACAGGAGTCAAAGCCCAGGCCGCGCAAGGGGTTGGGTGAGATTGTGTGTTATGATCGGTATTCTTAATCGATCTGGCATTCCATAACCACGGCATCCTCACCATTTTCATAATAGCCCCGGCGGATATAGGTAGGAACAAATCCAAGCCGGCGGTAAAATCGCTGGGCGCCGGTGTTAGAGGCTCTGACTTCAAGATAGATATTCTCTGCATCTTGATGACGGGCAAATTCCAATGCTTGGTTCATTAACCTGGTTCCAATTCCCTGGTTGCGCCAGTGGGCAGAAACCGCAATGTTGGCAATGTGGACTTCCTCTTTACCCCAGGCGATAAGATAAGCGACAACGCCGGTTTCATTTTCCGCGACAATGCAGAGTGAATTCTGGCGGTGGATGTCAGCAAGAAAAAATGAGCGCCGCCAGGGATTGGGAAAGGTGGCGGTTTCAATCTTTAATACCTGATCCAGGTCAGTTTCTGCCATTTTTCGGATATTAACCATTGGTTAACACTATTATATAAAATAAAGGCAGGGGTGCAAAGTTTTAAACACCCCTGCCTTCTTTGTCTCCGTTTTTATTTTAGATATATCGCCTTGGTAGTTCTGGTTTGAGTGGGAGTCTCCGCCCGGATGAGATAAACACCCTGGGCAACATTGTTGCCGGCATCATCACGCGCATCCCAGGTGAAATGGTAATTACCGGGTTTCATCCTGCTCTTAACAATGGTGCGGACCTTTCTGCCAGTGTTGTCATAAACCATAAGTCGGAGATCAGTTTCAGCGTTCAGATTGAGATTGATCTTAACTCGCTGACGGAAAGCGGTGGGTAGGATTTTGAGTTCTGCGGTGGTGATGGGGGGTAAGTTTTGCTGTTCGGCAATACTGACCGTTGGAGCATCGGTGGTAATCTTAATCGCTCTACCGGGAACGATGGGAGCTCCAGCACGGTGGTAGTTATTGTCGAATACCACCTGAATTGCAATTGTCCGGGTCGGGTCCTGTTCACCGACAGTCATCGATGAGTTTCGGTTTGCGGTGAGGTACTGGAAGACAACCTCGGTATTGCCATCTGCGGCGGCCATCGTTGTGTCGTAAAAGATAATCTGCATTTTGTCCCAGGAGTCCCGGGGTGAATAGTAATGGACCGAATCCCACTCAATAATAAACCGATTGTTTGCGGCATCATGATGGTACCAGACACCGTTGCCTTCTGGCGGATAAAGGTCATCCCATTTAAGACAGAACATCGGGGGCATATCGGTGTTAGGTAAGGCGGTGTTCGTCCAGGTGAATTGGGTGGCATTGCCTGGTGCGACCCAGCCATTGGAGCAGACCGAAATCTGGGTATAGCGCTGACCGTAGAATTTAATCGGACCGAATGAGGGCGGGAGATCTATCAGCACAGTCTGGTCATCCCCTAAGGATAGCCGGGTGCCCAAGTTTCTGATTTCAACCCAGGAGAAAATAGGCCTTTCTGAGTATTCGGTATCAATGTCATCATAGGCATAGTATAGTGCAGGCTGACGCGGACCATCAGGAATCGGGTCAACCGCGGTTAGCCTGCCGACCTCAATGCCGAAATAGATGGTTTTAGTTGGATAGCCGGTTGCGTTGATCCGCAGACTGCACGGTATTACAAACTCCCGGGGGATTGTTACACTGGCACGGACCCGGAAGTGGTCGGCTTCGTTCATTATCCAGGAGTCATTGGGCACAAATCCGTAAACTGCGGTTGAGTCCAGAACCACAAGCCTGGGGTCGGTTGAACGCAGCATGACATTTACATCATAACCGTTGCCCAGGCCGGTATTGAGTAATCTGATAGCGATATCGCACTCCTCACCCGGGTCAAGTTTACCATTGCCACCATCATAGGCATAGACCGAATCAGCCCCGAAGACCGGAGTGCCGACCTTTAACTTAAACGAGGAGACCCAGATAGAATCCCGGTCATCGCGAATGTGAAGCTCAAAGTTGAGGGAGTAGTTATTGGTGCAAGAGGTGGCGACAGTGAAGCGATAGCCGTTATTACCGGAATAGGCGGTTTCACCCGGCAGAATCGTGCCGAAATTTTTAACTGAATCAAGGATTGTGATATGGGTGGGGTCGTTGGTGCGGAGCGTGCCAGCGACACCATTGGTGGAATAACTGCACTGATTTTTCACCCAGACTGGCAGGTTGATGGTTTCGCCCGGATTGATGATTCTGTCGTTGTTGCCGCCGGTAGAGTCGTCAACAATTGCCCGATAAAACCGGACACCAACGGGTAGGGGGGTGTTTTCAATACAGCGCATCGCATCAATCCTGCCGGTGCCGTAGATATTGTTCTTAGGTGGGGTCCCGCGGGGCACAACCGATATCTGCATAATGGAGTCAATCTCTTCTGGTAATAGGCTCGGGTTTTTTTCGAGCATCAGCGCGGCGATGCCCGCGGCACAGGGTGTTGCCATTGAAGTTCCAGACATTGCGACATAACCACCACCAAGCTGACAGGAGACGATATCAACGCCCGGTGCGGAGAAGTCCGGTTTTAGCAGTCCGGGTGGATAGGCATAATCGTTATAGGGTGGAACATTGGACCAGGAGACTGGGCCCCAGGAGGTGAACCAGGCGTAGTTGTCCAGTGAATCGGTTGCACCGATAGTTATCGCGCCACCCAAACCACCTGGCATTTCTGCCGGGTGTTTCCAGGGTCCGGGCACATCACCTGGTGTTCGGACATTGTCCGGTTCATTGCCTGAGCCTTCATTGCCCGCGGCAATAAAGTAAGGCAGACCCGCAGCCGCGACATTGGTTACCGCCTGACGCCAGAGTGCCCGGCGTGGATTCCAGTCGTGATACCAGCCCAGACTCATTGAAAGGAGATGAGCGTGGTTTTCCGGTGACAGTGGTGGGGCAATACAGAACTCCATTGAGCGGAAAACGGTGTTTTCTGCGATCGTATCGGGCAAAGGTGGGGTAAGACTGGTTTTGGTCCGGCAGGACATAATCAGGGCCCGGGGCGCCATTCCGGTGGTATCACCACCACTACCATCACCTGCATTGATGCCACAGCAGTGGGTGCCGTGACCATAGGAGTCCATCGGGTCGTTGTCATTGTTTTCAAAATCCCAGCCGTGATAAGGGTAGTTTGGGTCAGTCCACATATGATTGCGCAGGTCGGTATGATTGTAGTCGCAGCCGGTATCAATATTGCCGATGACCACACCATTGCCGGTGTAGCCGTACACATACCAGACGCTATCCGCTTTGACCTTACGGACATGCCATTCCCGCATATCTGTGCCCCCCAGTACATCAGACTTAACCGGTTTTGGTGCCACTCCCAGCGCATTCTCAGTTGGGATTAGATCCCAATGGATAAACCAGACATCCGGTCTTTCACTGATCTTGATAATGGCATCAGGCACCAGTTCGCAGTAGACTGCGTTGACAATCCAGAGCGGAATGATATTTCGGACTTTACCGAGTTTTTCCAGTTGAGTCAGTTCAGAAAGTAAACCCTGCTGAGTGCGATTAGCCAGTTCTTTTAAACCGTTGACGGTTATCCGCCACCTTTCGCTTTTTACTTTTACGGTACGGATAACAGTTTGTGCATCAAACTGCTCGTTGAGTGCGATGACAACCGGTAAGAACTCATTATTGCCCGCAATGCTCATCCTCTCCATGAGCAGGGGCTCAATGGGTGCGGTAACGCCCGCTGTGCTCAGGAGGATGAGAAAAACAAGAGAACACATCAACAAACGCACAGTGCCTCCTTTTCTTAAGATTTCTTAAAATTTTACTTTAGCGTTGATAAAGGTCAAGGTGTAGGTTTATTGGTAAAGAAGGCGTGGATTGAGGGGCATAATTATTTGTGGTAGAACACTTGCAATGACGCACCACCTTTTTCTTCGTCATTCCGAGCCGGCTTGTTCGGCGAGGAATCTCCACCACCTTCCCTCGTCATTGCGAGGAGCGGTAGCGACGCACTGCCTTTGGCAGGTGGCGAAAGCCACAACAATCTCTGTGCGGATTAGTCCGGTCCTTCACGCTG
>CAZPVT010000022.1:0-80436 GCA_964590395.1 uncultured bacterium | reverse complement strand
GCCTATCAAGGTTTTGAACGAGTTGCCCTGGTGGTCCTGGCTTACCGGCCGGAGTTGACATCGGCAAGCGAGTGTCTAAATTGTCCCGATGAGCGAAACCGAGACGCAAGGGGTCAGTTCCCGTCTGATCTCCGATGTGGCGCTGGTTACTGCGGCATATATCGCCGCCCAGATTCTTTCCGACATCGCCAGTCTGCGCATCGTCTTTCTTTTCGGCTTCAGCATTGACGCCGGCACTTTGATTTACCCGTTCACCTTCACCATCCGCGACCTGGTGCATAAGACCGCGGGCATCAGGGTTACCCGGCAGGTAATTGTTGCCGCCGGAGTGATCAATCTGTTTATGGCTTTGCTTTTCTGGCTGGTGGCAAAACTGCCGCCGGACAGAACGGTCGGGCCGCAACTGGAGTTCGGCATCGTACTTTCTCCAGTCTGGCGCATCGTCATCGCCTCAATCATCGCCGAGGTGGCATCAGAACTGGTGGACGGTGAAATCTATCAGTTGTGGGTGAATAAGGTTGGGTACCGGCGCCAGTGGTTACGGGTTCTTGTCTCCAATTCGGTAAGCGTGCCCTTAGATTCGGCACTGTTCTGCTCGCTCGCCTTCATCGGCCGGATGCCGTTGTTTGTCGTAATAAGCATCTTCTGGGCAAATGTGATCCTTAAAGGGATCATCACCCTCGTTTCCTTGCCTTTCATCTATCTTGTACGGGAGCGCAGGTCTGCTTGACTTGCTGATAAAATCCTGCTAAATTGGAACGATGGAGCGAACACTGACACGGGACCTGCCGAAGCATATCGGCAATCAGGTCCGGCTTTTAGGCTGGGTGCACCACATCCGGAAATTAGGCAGGATTTCGTTTGTGCTGGTGCGGGACCGGACAGGAGTGGCACAGGCGGTGACCGGTGAGCCGGAGCGGTTCGGGCTGGATGAGATTCAGCGAGAGTCAATTGTTGAGGTGCGGGGACGGGTGAAGCCTGAGCCCCAGGCACGGCAGGGCTGTGAACTGGAACTAAATTCAATCCAGGTGCTGGTTAAACCGGTGGCACCTCTGCCGTTTGAGGTCTCCCGCTCAAAGGAGAAACTGAATCTGAAACTGGATATGATTTTAGACCACCGGGCTTTTTCCCTGCGGAATCTGGAGCTCGGCGCGGTGTTCAAAGTTCAGGCAGAGCTCATCCGTTCTTTTGCCGAGTTTCTGCGTGCCGAGGGTTTTCTTGAGGTGCACACCTCCAAGATCGTCGCCGCAGGCACCGAGGGTGGCACCGCACTTTTCCCGATCCAGTATTTTGAGCAGAAGGCATATCTGGCACAGAGTCCGCAGTTTTACAAGCAGATGCTGGTGGGTGCGGGTTATGAAAGGGTGTTTGAAGTGGGGTTTGTCTATCGGGCTGAAGACCATGCCACATCACGGCATATCAACGAATATCTCTCACTGGACTATGAGATGGGATTTATTGAATCGTTTGAGGATGTTACCCGCTTAGAGGAGCGGATGCTGAAGCAGATGATTGAGAATCTGCAGAAAAACTGTGCCGATGAGCTGCAACTGCTTGAGGCGCGTCTGCCCGAAATCAACTCCATTCCCTATATCCGGTTTCAGGATGCACTTCAGGTGCTAAAAAAAGATTATAACCGAGATGTCAGCAACCTGAATGATTTAGACCCCGAGGGTGAAAGGCAGTTGTGTGATTATGCCCGGAGGGTTTATAAAAGCGAGTTCATCTTTGTCACCCATTACCCGCGGCAGACTCGGCCTTTTTATACGATGTGGGACCCAAAAGACCCCAATTACACCTTTGGCTTTGACCTGCTGTTTCGGGGTCTGGAGGTGACCACCGGTTCCCAGCGGATTCACGACTATAATATGCTCCTGGAAAACATAAAATATTTCGGGATGAACCCGACAAACTTTGAGTTCTACCTGGAAATATTCAAATATGCCGTGCCACCGCACGGTGGCTTGGCAATCGGCGCAGAAAGATTAACCCAGCAGTTTTTAGGACTCACCAATATCCGGGAGGCAAGTTTCTTTCCGCGCGACCGTTTCCGTCTCACACCATAAAATGGCGGACTATTTCAACCCGCTCCGGCAGTTTGGATAAAGCAATTCATAACCCCAGTTCCGCAGACATTTTCTTCTAAACTGACAACAATAGACTAGCCATAACCCTACTTATCAAACAATTTGAGAGTGTGCAGATAAAAATCCGCACAAAGGTTGTAAAAACCAAAAGGATTATCACAACCGGTGCCAGATTAACATTAAGCCATTGAAGTATCAGTTATTAAGAACCATAGCGCTGGCTAAAATCCTCCTCTAATACCATCCCTATACGACCTCTCCCCGACCAAAGGTCAAAAGGTTTGGGTCATTTTTGTCTGGTCTTGCATATTAAATTAAGAATCATAGTTAAACAATATTGACTTCTCTCATTATCTCCGATATTTTATTACTCCCGATGAATGTCTCATCAGGTAGTTCAAGAGTGGAGCTGGTGCAGATAACCTCAGAGCGGGCGCTAACACCACAGGAGATTGTCGCGGAACTTGACCGTTATATCATCGGCCAGATCAGGGCAAAAAAGGCGGTAGCGATCGCCTTGCGCAACCGCTGGCGCCGCAGTCAGATTCCGGACCGCCTGCGCGAAGAGATCTTGCCCAATAACATCATTCTGATTGGACCAACCGGTATCGGTAAAACCGAAATCGCCCGGCGTCTTGCCCGACTGGCACAGGCACCGTTTGTTAAGGTAGAAGCATCAAAATTCACCGAAGTCGGCTATGTGGGTAGGGATGTGGACTCAATGATTCGGGACCTGATGGAGATCGGTGTCAATATGGTCAAGGCGGAAAAAACCCGGGCAGTGCAACACCGGGCAGAGGCACTTGCGGAAGAGAAACTCTTAAAACTGCTTTTGCCCAGGGACCCCAGTGCCACCACGAGCACCAAGGAGCGGCTGCGCGAGAAACTGCGTCGCGGGGAACTGGACCAGCAGTTGGTGGAAATTGAAACCACCACCCAGTCATTACCGTTACCCGATATGCTAAGTCAGTTGGGGGGTGATGAAATCATCATCCAGTTGCAGGATATACTCGGACCAACCCTACCCAAGCAGACCAAACGCCGGAAACTGACCGTTACCGAGGCAAAACGGGTTCTAATTCAGGATGAGGCACAGAAACTGGTCGATATGGACGAGGTGATCGCTGAGGCAAAACAGCGGGTGGAGCAAGCCGGCATTGTGTTTATTGATGAGATTGATAAGGTGGTCAGCGCCACGCCTGCAACCAGCGGGCCAGATGTCTCCCGTGAAGGGGTGCAGCGCGATTTACTACCCGTGGTTGAGGGCTCCAATGTGATTACCAAATACGGCATGGTCAGAACTGACCACATCCTTTTCATCGCTGCGGGTGCATTTCATAAGGTCAAACCATCGGATATGATTCCCGAACTGCAAGGAAGGTTTCCAATCCGGGTGGAACTCCAGCCTTTGACCGCAAAGGATTTTGTCCGCATTCTGACCGAACCGGAAAACGCCTTAATCAAGCAGTACACCGCGCTTTTAGCCACCGAAGGGGTAAAACTGACCTTTACCCGGGATGCGATTGAAAAGGTGGCTGAGATCGCCTTTCTGGTCAACACTGAAACCGAAAACATCGGTGCCCGGCGCCTGCACACGGTGATGACCACCCTTCTGGAGGACATCCTTTTCCGCCTGCCTGATAAAAAGACCTCAGAGGTGCGCATCACCGCCGGTTATGTTGAGAAGAAACTCAAGGATATAGTTGCCAGCAAGGATTTAAGTCGGTATATTTTATAATTATGAAAAAAGACCTGACATCAATTACTGATCTTAATAAAGATGAGATACTTGAACTACTGAAGGAAGCAAGCAGACTGAAAGCCGAGATCAAGCGTCATGGCATTTTACCTCTTGCCCGGGGGAAGATGGGTGTGCTGGTTTTTGAAAAACCAAGTCTGCGCACCCGGGTAACATTTGAACGGGCACTCCAGCAACTGGGAGCGGCAAGTAGCTATCTCAGCCCATCCGACATCGGCTTAGGCACCCGGGAGACCGTCCCGGATGTTGCCCGCAACCTGTCCCGTTGGGTTGACTGCATCATCGCCCGGGTGTTTGAGCACGAGAAGATCACCGAACTAGCAAAAAACGCCACGATACCGGTAATCAATGCCTTAAGCGACTTAGAGCATCCCTGCCAGATCCTTGCCGACCTCTTGACAATCGTTGATGACCGCGGTTCACTGGATGGAGTAACAGTTGCCTGGACCGGTGATGGCAACAATGTTTGCCACTCGCTGATGTTGGCTGCGGGCATTGTCGGGTTCAAGCTAAATGTCGCCACGCCCCGGGGATTTGAACCCGCGCCCGAGATTATGGAAAAAAGCAACAAATTTGCCGAGGCGAGTAGTGCGGTAATCAAATTGACCTATGACCCGTGTCAGGCGGTGGCTGATGCCGATTATCTGTACACCGATGTCTGGGCATCAATGGGCCAGGAGAATGAAGCCGAACAGCGCCGGCAGATCTTCCGCCCCTACCAGGTCAACCGCCAACTACTGAACCGGACAAAGCCAAATATTAAAGTTATGCACTGCCTGCCCGCACACCGGGGTGAAGAGATTACCGATGATGTGCTGGATGGACCGCAGTCAGTGGTGCTCAACCAGGCAGAAAACCGACTTCACATTCAGCGCGCGATCCTTGCCCGACTGCTGAAAAATGGCTGATCCCGAGATTCTGATCATCGGTGGCGGTCCTGCCGGTTTAACCGCTGGAATCTATGCGAGCCGTGCTGGCCATTCAACCCTTTTGCTGGAGAAGGAGATTACTGGTGGTCAGATGACTAAAACTACACTCATCGAAAACTACCCGGGATTTGCCCAGCCGGTTAACGGTTTTGAACTGGTCCAGCAGATGGAAAACCAGGCAAGGAGGTTTGGCTGTCAGATTGAGTTCAGTGCCGCAACCGCATTAATACTAACCCCGTCAGGCATTGAGGTGGAGGCAACAACCGGCAAATATTATCCTCGGACGATAATCATCTGCACCGGCACAAAATCCCGAAGTCTTGACATTCCCGGCGAGAAGGAACTGGCAGGCAGGGGTGTCTCCTATTGTGCGGTGTGTGATGGGCCACTTTACAAAGATAAAGAAGTCGCGGTGATCGGCGGCGGTGACTCCGCACTGCAGGAGGCGGACTATCTGACCCGTTTCTGCTCCCGGGTCCACCTGATTCACCGCCGGGATCAGTTTCGGGCGGTAAAGATGCTTGAGGAACGGGTGCGTAACAACCCCCAAATTACCCTCCATCTTTCCCATATCGCCACCAGAATCAACGGCAAAGAACGGCTGGAGGATTTAGAACTTAAAAACCTGGCAACCGGAGAGACAAAAATCCTGCCAGTTGCCGGGCTGTTTATTTACATCGGCCTATTACCAAACACCGAATGGTGCTCGAATGTTATCCAGTTAGATGAGCAGGGGTTCATACTCACCGACGAAAAACTGCAAACCAACATCCCGGGTGTCTTTTCCGCAGGTGATGTCCGTAAAAAGGAGTTGCGTCAGATTGCCACCGCGGTTGGAGATGGAGCAATTGCTGCAATGAACGCCCATCACTTTTGCCTGCATAAATAACCTCCTCGCACAAACCGACAGTTGACTGGCCGTTTAAAACCTATATCATAGCCCGATGCGCATCGTCGGTTTCATCCCCACCTCACTTGTTGACTGGGACGGTAAAATCACCTCAGTGATCTTTATCGGGGGTTGTAATTTTATCTGCCCGTTCTGTCATAACGGACCGGTCGCAGATGACGCACCGGCACTACCGACGATACCGTTTACCGAAATCAAACAGAGTCTGGAACGAAAACTGGGCTGGATTGATGGGGTGGTAATCACCGGCGGTGAGCCGCTGATGCATCCAGAGACCTTTGAGCTCTTTGCCGAGTTAAAAAAGATGAACTTAAAGATCAAGGTTGATACGAATGGCTCATTTCCCTATCCGCTTAAACAGACAATCGCCCTGCAACTGGTGGACTTTGTGGCGATGGACATCAAGGCACCTTTTGATGAACGGTATGCCCTCGCAGCAGGCAGACCGATGCCCAGCCTTGCCCACCTGCGCCGGACGATCCGGCTTTTGCTGGAGTCCGGAGTCCCGCACGAGTTCCGGATTACTTTAGTCCCTGGATTGGTCAACCCTCCAGATATCCCAGTGATCGGTAAACTGCTCCAAAACGCTCAATCTGTGGTACTGCAACAGTTTGTCCCGGAAAATGCCCGCGCGCCATCTTTTCGACAGAAAACCCCTTACTCCCTCAAGGATGTAGAACTGATGTGCGCGGAACTTAAAAAGTTTGTCAGCGAAGTCAAACTGAGGGGTAAGTTCTTCTGAAAGACAAACCCAAATACCGCCTCCAACCCGATCCGCACCGCGCTCCTCACCGCATTCGGGTCAACCTCCCTATTCAGCACCATCTCCATTGAGGTCATCTGCTCCGCACTCAAGCCGCACGGATTAATCAACTGGAAACCACTCAAATCCCTCTTGACATTTAAAGCAAAACCGTGCATACTGACGCCATCTTTAAAAGCCACACCGATGGAAGCGATTTTCTTGTCTTTCACCCAGACGCCGATCAACCGCTCTTTAGTGTGTGCCCGGATATTAAACTCACCTAACGCCTTAATCAGTGCCTGTTCAATATTTTCAATAAACCGCCGTACCCCCACCAATCCCTCTTTCAAATGGAAAATCAGATACCCGATCAGTTGTCCCGGACCATGATAGGTAATATCACCGCCCCGCTCTATCTGGTAAACCCGGATGCCTCGCTGTTCCAGTGTCGTTTCCACAACCAGCAGGTGCCTTTTATCCGCCCTCCTGCCAATGGTAATTACTGGCGGGTGCTCCAAGAGAATCAGCGTATCCTCAACCTCTCTTTTTACCCTTTTTCCCCAGACCAACCGCTGTAACGCCAGTCCGGCCTCGTAATCAACAAGACCGGTCTCAATCAGCACTGCCATGCCCCTCCTTCATTCCACTCTACTGCAGGCGGGAAGGGATCTCTTCGCGTATAATCCCTGTTTTGCTCGTATGGAGATTGCCACGTCGCTATCGCTCCTCGCAATGACGTTCCATTTCTGTCATTCCGACTGAACTGATTAACGGTTCAGGATATGAACCGCCCGACCTAAAACCGCCTCACTGGCCTCAAAAAGTAGCTCACTCATCGTTGGATGGGGGTGTGCCACCTGCTCAAGTTGCTCTGCGGTCAAACCCAGTTCCACCGCTACCGCTGCTTCGGCAATCAAAACATCTGCCTGCGGTGCTAAAACGGTTACTCCTAAAATCCTGCCGGTATCCTCCTCTGCTACCACCTTACACAGCCCTTCAGTTCTACCCAAAGTTAAAGACCTGCCAATCGCACTTGCCGGAACCTTGCCAACCCTTACCCTCAATCCTTGGCTTTGCGCCTGCTCGGCAGTCAAACCGACAGTTGCCAGTTCCGGATCAGTATATACCACCATCGGTATTGCCTGTCGCGATTTGCCCTGATAATTACCTGCCAGCATCTCTGCCAGTATTACCCCCTCGTGCATTGCCTTGTGTGCTAAAAGCGGACCACCTCGCACATCACCAATCGCATATATTCCTTTAACCGCGGTGGCAAACCTGTTATCGGTAACGACAAAACCCCGCTCATTGATTTTTACACCGACTTCAACCAGTCCGATGTTATCACTGAGCGGCTTTCTTCCCACTGCCACCAGCACCTTATCCGTATCCAGCGCCTGTTGCCCCTGATCTCCATCCCAACAGATCCTCGGCTCAACCGTGGGTGCTGAAATCTGACAGCTGACCCCTTTTACCCCCAGTTTGAAATCTATACCCTCCCGCGCCATCTGACGCTGAAGCAAGGCCGCAACCTCACCATCGGTTCCGGGCAGGATCTGGCCGCAAACCTCGAGCACCGTAACCTTCACCCCAAACCGGTTAAATATCGTCGCAAACTCCAGGCCAACCGCTCCCGCACCAACGATCACCATCCTCTTCGGCAGTTCAACAAGATTTAAGGCGCTGTTGGAATCAATCACCATCCGGTGATCAACCGGTAAATCCGGCATGGTTGCCGGCTCTGAACCGGTGGCAACCACAATATTATTTGCCTCAACTGTAAGCTCTGTTTCGCCATTCACCACCACCTGATTCGGGCTTAAAAACCGGGCTCTGCCCCGGATCAGCTCCACGCCGCTATTTTTGAATAAGAACTCAATCCCCCTTACCAACCGTTCAATAATTCTTGCCTTCCAAGAACCAAGACTGACCAGATCCAGATTCGGACGTTCAAAACCGATGCCCATCATCCGTGCCTCAGTGGCATTACGAACAATACTGGCAGAATGGAGCAACGCCTTCACCGGAATGCATCCTCGATTCAGACAGACACCGCCCACCCTTGCCTGCTCTACCACCACCACCTTCTGCCCCAACTGTGCCAACCGGATGGCAGTGACATAACCGGCTGGACCAGCCCCAAGAACAACCGTATTTGCCTTTTTATTCATCTTCTGGGTCCAGCCGGTTTCTACCACAATGTGCCTTTGATCAACTCGGAAGCGATCACCAGCCGCTGAATCTGGTTTGTCCCCTCATAAATCTGGGTGATTTTTGCATCCCGCATCATCTTTTCAACCGGATAATCCTTCATATATCCGTAGCCGCCGAAGATCTGAACCGCATCGGTTGTTACCCGCATCGCGGTATCTGATGCCATCACCTTTGCCATCGCTGCCAGCCCGGCGATATTCTTCATCCCCGCATCCGCGGCGCGTGCCGCCTCATAAACCAGCGCCCTTGACGCCTCAATCTGAATCGCCATATCCGCCAGCATCATCTGTACCGCCTGAAAACTGACGATCGGCTGGCCGAATTGGATGCGGGTCTTGGCATACTCCAGCGCCTCATCCAGCGCGCCTTGGGCAATGCCTACCGCCTGAGCACCCACACCGGGCCGGGTGCGATCAAAAGTCCGCATCGTCTGGATAAAACCTAACCCCTCTTTGCCCCCCAAGAGATTTTCCGCGGGTACCCGGCAATCCTGAAATACCAGTTCTGCAGTCTTTGAACAACGGATGCCCATCTTATCTTCGATCTTGCCAAATGTAAAGCCGGGCGTGCCATCCTCAACGATAAAAGCCGATAGTCCGCGCGCTCCCCGGTTCGGGTCAGTTGAGGCGATAACAGTATAGATCTTCGCCACACTGCCATTAGTGATAAACTGCTTGGTGCCGTTCAGAATATAATAATCCCCTTCCCGTCGGGCCCTGGTCTTGACATTGCTGGCATCAGAACCGGCTTGCGATTCAGTGATAGCAAACGCTGCCAGTTCACCGGCTGCCAGTCGGGGTAGATATCTTTTCTTCTGTTCCTCGGTCCCAGCAAGGATAATCGGAAATGTCCCCAGACCGCACGCGGCATAACATAGTGCCACCGCGCCATCAATTCTTGAAAGCTCCTCTACCACCAGGCACATCTCGAGTATCCCTCCACCGAATCCGCCATACTCCTCTGGGATATATATCCCCGTAAACCCCAATTCTGCCATTCCTTTCATCAACTGACAAGGGAACTCACCGGTGCGGTCCAGTTCTGCCCGGGCCGGCTTAATCTTCTCCACCGCAAACTTTCTGGCTAAATCTTTAACCTCCTTCTGGGTTTCAGTAAAAAAATATTCCATATACTCTCCTTTTTAACTCTGTAGACAGTTTAATGATGTTCTCTTCCTGTCATTCCGAGTCTGATTGTCCGGTGAAGGAATCTGTACGCGTGAGATTGTCCGCGCTTCTGCCTGCGGCAGAACGCTCGCAATGACAGGGAAAAAGGTAGAACGCAATGACCGGAGGAGATGACTAAACATAGCGCGCCCTGATGGTTTGCGCCACCGTATCAACGCTCTCTTGAATCAGTGCCGCGGTGTGGCGGTAAAGTTCAATTGACCGACCAATCGGATCCGGAATGTCAAACTCATCATCCGGATAACCACCGAGCAATTTTACCTTAAATGTGGCACCGGGCATATGCGATAAGAGCCATCTCTTCTGCCCCGTCTCCATTACCAAAATCAGATCCGCCCACTCGACCATACTACTATCCAATTGTCTTGCCCGATGAGTGGTTAAATCCAATCCTAACTCTTTAGCCGTGAGGATCGCAAAGTTGGGGGGAGTGGCACCAACCGGTGCTGCGATACCCGCAGAATTAACTAGCACCGGCAAACCACTGACCGCTCTGTTCAGAAGCGCTGCAGCCAGTGGACTACGGCAGGAATTACCCGTACACACCATAGTCACGGAAAAAATCACCCCGGGCGCCAAACGGACTAAACTACCAATTATTGACTCCAGTGCCATTATACCCGGCTCCCCTTTCCGCTGAACCGTAAATGGCTCGGTGCGTAAATCAACTACGCTCGGTCCCAGCTTATTTTTGCCATCAGTAACCACCAGTTTCACCCAATCCCCCAACTCTGACGCAAACAACTCTATCTCCTGCCCGGGCTCGGGCAACCCGAACCACAGCTCAGGCATCTCCTTCATTAAATTTTTCACCAGACCATCTCTGTTTAGGGCGTAGCCATTACCATTACTTAGGATCACCACCGTGCCCCTCTCCAGCAAACTCTGGGCCAGTCTATCATTGAGGTGGTCAGCCTCTCGACCGTCAATTAGCCGGAACGGACTGCCCAACCGCGCCCCAATCTCCGCCGCTGTTTTCGCCAGCACTACATAACCCTCTTCTATCGGCAGAATAACACCACCTTTGTTTAGGGCGGAAATCAACTCGCTAACTTTTACCTTTGCCCGTACAACACGCTTACTCAACCTGTCTCCTTGCTCAGACGGCGCAAACCTTGGTTGCCGATATCCCGGCGATAGTGCATACCCGGAAAATAAATCAGCCCCATTCCGTAATAAGCTCGGTCCCTGGCTTCAACCAAACTGCTGCCCAACCCGGTTACCCCTAGAACTCTGCCGCCATCAGTGAAAAACCTTTCATCGATAATCTTTGTTCCGGCATGAAACACCAGGGTATGCTCGCCATTTGCCAAATGCCCGGAAATCGGTAGTCCTTTTTCGTAGGTGCCTGGATAACCCTTCACCGCAGCAACAACACACAGCGCCCACTCCTTTGGTGTCGGCAGGACCGGCTCAACATCCTCCAACGAACCGGTGGCACATTGAAGACAAACCTCAGCAAAGTCATCGCTAAACAGGGGTAAAATTACCTGCGCCTCAGGGTCACCCAACCGGCAGTTAAACTCCAGCACCATCGGACCATCAGCCGTCAGCATCAGGCCCGCATAGATAGCACCGCGATACTCAATTTCCTCCGCTCGCAAACCGGCTAACAATGGTAAGAAAATCTTCTCCACTATTTGATTAAAGACCCCCGGAGTTACTGCCGGCACCGGCGCATACGCTCCCATTCCACCGGTGTTAGGCCCCTCATTATTATCCAGCAAACGCTTGTGGTCTTGGGAAGGAACCATAAACCGGATCCGCTCACCATCACAAAGCCCGATGATTGACAGCTCCTCCCCAAAAAGACACTCCTCGATGACCACCTTTCTACCCGCGGGGCCCAATTTACCATCTACCAAATACTCCTGCAGCACCCGGTTCGCGGCCGAATAATCATTAATCACCGCTACCCCTTTACCCGCTGCCAGCCCACACGCCTTAATTACCACGGGCAGTGGTCTATTCTTGACAAACGCCACCGCGGATTCAAAATCACTAAAGACCTCAAAATCTGCCGTGGGAATCCTATAACGGCGCATCAAATTTTTGGCAAATGCTTTATCCCCCTCAAGAGTCGCTGCTTGGGCACTTGGTCCAAATACCGCCAACCGGTGCTGTCTCATCTCATCCGCAAGTCCAGCAACCAAAGGTGCCTCTGGTCCAACAATCGTCAAGTCAAATCGCTGTTTTTTAACAAACCTGACCAGTTCGCGGATATTCAGCGGTTCAATATCAACACACTCCGCCTGCTGGAAAATACCCCCGTTTCCTGGGGCACAGTAAACCTGATGTCCTTTTCGGACCAAACTCCAGACGATCGCATGCTCCCGACCACCACTACCAACAACCAGTATTTTCATATATTACCTTTCAATTTAGCATTAACACTGCGGATGTCAAAACCTTCTGCTCTACTCGGGCAAAAACAATATACAAGGGAAACGCCTGATAAACGGGCTTAAGGTTACCAGGTCAAAACTATGCGCCGGTTCAACTCCTTATCTTCACATCTGATACAGATAAAATATACGCCGGATTGCAGTTGGTTAAGGTCCATCTCTGCAAAACCACCCCTCACCCGGTATATCCCACTCATCCGCCTCCTGCCTGCCGGGTCATAAACTACACCCAGAACGTACTGAGCCTTGGTCTTGGGCAGTGCAATACGAACTAATCCTTTCCCAATCAGGCAGTTGTCTTTACCTGTCGGCTCAATCAAACGGTGCGACTGGATTGTCGTCTTTTCCGATAGCAACTGATTAGAAAAACTCGTCGGTGCCAGAGGAATTGCGTAACGCCAGAATTCCCGGGTTTTATTGCCCTTCAATGCGTAAAAAGCATCACCCGCATACACCAAATCCGCACCAGCCTTGACCCTTTTGTTCTTCTGTGTACTCCCCCAGGAGGGCATAGTATCAATCTCCACCCAAGAATCGCCGTCAATGTCGTAGCGCCAGAATTGGTTGGTATTTGCCCCTTTCAGCGCGTAGATACTCCGGTGAAAATAGGCGCCACAGCCTCCTTCTTTTAATTTGGCTCTTTGACCACTCTTACTACTGAACGGCATCTTCTGCAGAACCCGCAGGGTATCCCAAGTGCCGGCAAGCAAGTCAAAACGCCACAACTCATTATACTTGGCACGGCAGGCATAAATACACAGTGAGTCATCATCAAACACGATAAATGAGCCTTTGTCCCATTTGGTCATCGGCGCAGGTGGAAGGTTTTCCCAGCCACCAGTGCCGAGCCGGTACCGGTAAAATTCGTTCCTGTACCCCTTGAGAAAATAGATACAGCCATCATTGGGGACATAGACTGCATCTGAGCCGCCCTTAACCGTCTTACCACTACTACCACTCTGAATCGGGTATAATTCAGTCCAACCGCTGTCGCTGTTGTAACGCCAAAACTCAAGAGTGCTGTTTCCCCGAACCAGATATACATTTCCCTGTTCGTCGCTGGCCAGACAGGCACCTTTTCCTGGGGCTTTACCCGAAGAACCCGCCGGCACAGCGGGCATAATCACCCAGTTGCGTTGCGTGGGGTTATAGTAATAGAAATCCGATGTCTTGTTCCCCTTGATCGCATAAATTCGGTTAAGTGACGGACAGTAAGTCAGTGCTGCGCCATCCCTGGGCGCTTTACCCGAAGGTAAATCGGGTAGCGATGTTGCTTCAATCCAGCCGTAAGGACCGGAGACAATGAAAAATTCAACTTGGGTTACATTATTAGCCCAATCGGCATCATTCAGCCGGTAGGTTGAACAGCGGGCAAAATACGGACCTAAAAAATGGGGCTTACGCCATTCCGCAAAATCCACAGTGGTTGACTCACCAACACCCAAGCCTGCAACGAAAACGCTGTCAGTATATACAACCGCTCCACCGGGCCGACCTATTCTGCAGAATGCCCAGAAATCAACCGGAGCCGTGCCTTTATTCGCAACCATCGCCAGAGGGTAAATTGCGGCTGAAGTATCCAAAAACCCTTGCGGTCTAAGCACCCTTTGCGCTACCACATCTGGCTGAATGTATTTGATGACCACGCCGTCGTTACCATTAGCGTTTCCACCGTAACTGACACCACCAATATAGACATTTCCCCATCGGTCATTCTTTACTGCATTTGCCATATCGTTACCATTTCCCGCGCCGTTGTAAGTCGTTGCCCAGCGCTGGTTACCGTCCGGTGCGTAGGAGATGGTAAGATAGTCGTAATTGGGCGCGTCGCAATAGCCTGTTACATAGATATTGCCACTACTGTCCAGCGACAGCGCGCGGGCATACTCGTTGTTGCCTGCATCATAACGCTCTACCCACAGTTGGGTGCCAGAGGAACTGTATTTTATGGTTACAAAGTCATAAAAACTGCCTGCCCCTCGGCTATAGCCGGTGACATATACCTGTCCATTCTCGGTAACAGCCATCCCGTATGGATAATCGTAATCGTTACCGCTACCATTGTACCGCGCCACCCATTGCTGTGACCCGCTGGCTGAATACTTAATCGTCACATAGTCCATTCTTGCTGAACCTGCACCCCAACTGTAACCGGTTACATAGCAGTTTCCGTCCCGATCAAGCCCGATTGCGCTCGGGTAATCAGCCCCGTTACCAGTGCCATTGTAACTAACCGACCACTGCTGGCTACCGGTAGCACTGTATTTGATTAGGTAAAGATCAGGTCCGGGCAGAACATAGCCAAGCACATAGGCATTGCCTTGGTTATCAATAGTTAAAAACTGGGCACGGTCAATATTGGGGCGCGAAGAGGCGGCAACCCATTGCTGGCTACCGCTGGAGTTGTATTTAATAGTGGTAAAATCCTCTCCGGTGCTGATATTATTAGCATAACCGGTTACATAAACATTGCCCAGAGTATCCAAGGCAATAGCATAAGCGACATCGCCGGTATTAGCGGTCCCGTTATAACGGTTCGCCCACTGCAATACGCCGTTACTGTTGAACTTAATGGTAATGAAATCCATCCCGGTCTGGCTGGTGGTAACATAGCCGCAGACATACACATTGCCATGCCGGTCGACCGCAATGCCATAAGGATAATCTGCCAGCGCCTGTTGATCATAACTGACTGCCCACTGCAAAACCCCGTCAGTAGCGTATTTCAACACCACTATATCCTGCCCGGTTGCGGCATTAACAGTATAACCCACCGCACAGACATCCCCCTGCCTATCCACGGTCATTGCGATGATTCCATCATTCGCGGGACCTGGTCCACGCCATGTTCTGACCCAACCGGTATCAACCTGAGCAAAAACCGAACCACAGAAAAGACCGATAAAGACAAACACTAACACCCCTTTTTGAACCGGCAAAATCTTTTCCGGAGGAGAAATCTTAGCGCACTTACCAACCAGACTGACTAATACACCGCTTACCATAACCGCCTCCTTTTAATCTTACAAAACCAGATCTGCTCGCCTCTCCTTTATATTTTACCACAAAAACCATTAGAGTCAACTCCCCGCATGGCACCCAGCCTGTTAACCACCATCTAACTGAGCCGCACAGACACCGGTGAAATTATAATATTCAGTACGATGATCTTTACCACCTCTCCGACTATAAATACAATCAAAAACGGAAAACCCTTGCCCACTCCAGCCGTAAAGATTAACTTTACGCTCCTTTTTATGAACCAAGGCATCATTCTCCATACCCCAGTTGATAGCGAAATCGACAGGCTTAACTACAGACTCCTTAACACGGTCCCGGCAACTGGGGGGTGGGCAGTGGTTAATCTGCGACCAAATTGTAACATATTGATTTATAAGACCTTAATCAAAATTGCTAAATTACTGTATCGGGGCTAACAGTATATTCCACAGCTGCGACAAAAACGGCACTGGGTAGAGTTGACTTTGGTCGTTAAAATAGTATTTTTATTTTAAGTAATGGTGGGAGTTTTGGAGGATTTGGTTAAAATAAATTTAACGTTAAAATAATTATAAAAGATCAGGAGGCAATTATGTTACCAGCATTTACCAATGAACGTTATCTGGACTTCTCTTTGCCCGAAAACAGACAGCGACTAAAACAGGCGATAGCACAACTCAAAGAAAAAAAAGATAAGGAGTATGACCTGATAATCGCGGGCAAAAAGGTAAAAACCGTAGAGAAATTTCAGTCCATCAACCCATCAGATAAAACCCCGGTTGGAACATTCCAGCAAGGCACAATCAAGGAGGCAGAATCTGCACTCAACGCTGCCTGGCAGGCCTTTGAACGGTGGCGATTTGTACCCGCAATTGAGCGGGCAAGCATCTTTCTACGTGCTGCCCGGATAATGCGCGAAAGACGGTTTGAGTTTGATGCCGCAATGATACTTGAAGTCGGCAAGAACTGGCTGGAGGCGGATGCGGACTTTGCTGAAGCGGTTGATTTTCTGGAGTTTTATGCCCGCGAGGCAATCAGATATGAACAGCCCTGCGGCGTAACACCGTATCAAGGCGAGATTCAGGAAGTAAGGTATATTCCGCTGGGCATCGGCGTGATTATCCCGCCCTGGAATTTTCCTTGTGCGATTATGGCAGGAATGACCACTGCAGCCGCGGTAAGTGGCAACACGGTGGTGTTAAAACCGGCATCCGATTCCCCCTTAATCGCCACGATGTTTATAGAGTGTCTTGAGGAAGCAGGTCTGCCTGCTGGTGTGGTGAATCTGGTAACCGGTCCGGGTTCAACCGCTGGCAACTACCTGGTAGAGCATCCGAAGACGCGATTTATCTCGTTCACCGGTTCCAAGGATGTTGGACTGGGGATAATTGAAAGGGCAGGGAAAACCGCGCCGGGACAGATTTGGATCAAACGCGTGGTAGCGGAGATGGGGGGCAAGGACTGTATTATCGTTGACCGCGAGGCGGATTTGGCCAGTGCCGTTGATGGAGTAGTTATCTCCGCCTACGGCTTCCAGGGACAGAAATGTTCTGCCTGCTCCCGGCTGGTGTTAGATGAGGAGATTTACGAGGAGTTTGTTGAGATGCTCATCGCGAGGATAAAGAAGATTAAGGTAGGTCCGGTGGAAGAACAGGAGAACTGGATGGGTCCGGTGATCAACGGCGGTGCCTTTAAAAAAATAATGCAGTATATTGAGATCGGAAAACAAGAGGGCAGGTTGATCTGCGGTGGTATCGGTGATGACCGCAACGGCTACTTCGTTCAGCCGACGGCGTTTGCCGATGTCGACCGGAATGCCCGAATTGCCCAAGAGGAGATTTTCGGTCCGGTACTGGCGGTGATTAAGGCAAGGGATTTTGACGATGCGCTAAAGATTGCCAACAGCACCGAATACGGCTTAACCGGTGCGGTCTTTACCAGAAACCGGGAGAAAATTATGCGGGCAAAGCGGGAGTTTCATTGCGGTAACCTCTACTTCAATCGGAAATGCACCGGCGCGTTAGTTGATGTCCAGCCGTTCGGCGGGTTCAATATGTCTGGCACCGATTCCAAAGCCGGGGGAAGGGACTATCTCCTGCTGTTCCTACAGGCAAAGTCAATGACCGAAAGATTTTAGCCGGCATCGGTTGTGGAAAGCAAGGAGCGGTCTATGCGTAAACGGGTCATCATAATGGGCGCCGCAGGTATGGACTACCACCTGTTCAATATGTGCTTCCGAGACAAAGCAGAGTATGAGGTGGTCGGTTTTACGATGGCAGCGGAGCAGAACCTGGGCACGGTTGGTAAGTTGCGGACCTATCCGCCGGTCCTGGCAGGCAAACTCTACCCGAATGGCATACCTACCTACTATGAGCACGAACTGTCGGATTTGATCAAAAGGTTAAATGTTGATGAGGTCTATTTTGCCTATTCTGATGTCAAACATGAATTTGTGATGCACCGGGCAAGTGAGGTGCTCACGGCGGGTGCCAAATTCGGACTTTTGCCGCCAAAACTCCTGCAGATTAAGGCAACAAAGCCGGTGATCGCGGTCTGTGCGGTCAGAACCGGCTGTGGTAAATCCCAGACCTCAAGAAGGATTTATGCAATACTAAAGAGTATGGGGAAAAGGGTTGTGGCAATTCGGGAGCCGATGCCCTATGGCAACCTGGAACAGCAGATCTGGCAACGGTTTGCCAGTTACCAGGATTTAGATGATGCCGGGGTAACCATTGAGGAACGGGAGGAGTACGAGCCGTATATCGACAACCAGATGGTAATCTATGCTGGGTGTGACTATCAGGAGATTCTCCGCCGGGCTGAAGCCGAGGCAGATGTGATCGTCTGGGATGGCGGCAATAATGAAATCGCTTTTTATGTACCAGACCTCTTGTTTGTCGTTGCCGACCCCCTGCGCTACGAGCATACCGACTGTTACCATCCCGGAGAGGTCAATCTGCGAATGGCTGATGTGGTCGTAATAAATAAAGAGGACTCAGCAACACCAGAACAGATCTCCCGATTAAAGGCGACGGTTCGAAGGGTAAATCCCCGTGCAATATTGGTTGATGCGGTCTCCACTTTAAGCGTGGATAAACCGGATCAAATTAAAGGTAAACGGGTATTGGTGGTCGAAGATGGCCCAACTGTTACCCACGGTGAAATGGCCTATGGTGCGGGCAGGATTGCCGCTGAGAAGTTCGGAGCGCGAGAGATCGTTGACCCCAGACCTTACGCCCAAGGTGCCTTAGCGCAGGAACTCCATCGCTGGACACACCTTGATCGAGTTCTGCCGGCAATGGGTTACTCTAATGAGCAGTTGGTGGAGTTAAAGCAGACGATTGACCAAGCAGCATGTGATGTGGTAGTCAGCGGCACGCCGATTGACTTAGGACGGCTGATTCAGACCAATAAACCGGTGATCAGGGTCAGATACTGTCTTGAAGAGAAGTCTAAACCAGATCTAACTGAAATCATTAAGGCGCGGGTGAATTTTTAGCCGATGGATATTGAGTCCCGGTTGTTATTAGCCCTGACAAAAGCCCCAGAGCAACGGCTGAGTGTTGCTGAACTCGTAACGATATTGGGGATCGACCAATCGCTGGTAATGGCTGCCGGAGTTAAAATGAAGGAAGCGGACCTGCTGATAATTGAAGAGGAGGAGATACCGGAGTTGCGTCGAGGCCGAAACTGGCAGGAGAAGTTACCGGAACGACTGGCACTGGAAAAAATCGGTCTGGTGTCCGAGTTTGAAATTGCACAACTGCCGGCGATGCTTGGTCTGGAAGATGTCCGGTCGATCGTTAAATGGTTGACCGGAAGAGGCTGGTTTATTCGCAAGCAGAACCGCCTAGTGATGACCGAAAAGGGACGAGGCGCACTGTCCGGTACATTAGAACCGGATGAAATGATCTGTGCCCATCTAAAATCAATTGAAGCGATTGCTCTGCCGGATCTAATAAGAAATCTCCCGGGCATTGATGTCCAAGAAGGCGTACAAATGCTCCATGTTAGAGAGGAACTGGTACGGATCAAAAAACGGGTGGTACGGACATTCCGATTAACCAAAAATGGACGCTTAACAGCCCAAAGGTTTGAAACATCCCCAGTAGAGGCTACCGAACCAACCCAGACACTTTTAACTCCTCAACTGCTTACCACCGGAAAGTGGCGCGAGGTGAAATTTAAGGAGTATGATGTTACTCTACCGGTGAAGGCACGCTACCCGGGTAAGGAACATCCATTGCAACGGATAATTGCCGAAGCACGCCGGGCTTTTCTGGAGATGGGATTTGAAGAAACCGCCTCACCTGTGGTGGAAACCGCTTTCTGGGATTTTGATGCCCTGTTTCAACCCCAGGACCATCCTGCCCGGGAGCTGCAGGACACATTTTATCTGGCAATACCGAAAACCGGTAATCTGCCGGATGAAAAACTGGTAATGGCCATAGCAATGACCCATGAGAATGGTGGTGACACCCGCTCCAGAGGCTGGCGTTACCGTTGGGAGCGAATTAAGGCAGAAAGACTGCTCTTACGCACCCATACCACCGCAGCAACCATCCGCGCCCTCGCGGCAAACCCTAAGCCACCGCGCAAGGTCTTCTGCATCGGTAAGGTCTTCCGCCGGGAGAACATTGACGCCACCCATCTACCCGAGTTTATTCAGATTGACGGCATCGTCATTGATGAACACGCCACCTTAGCAACTCTGTTTGGAACGCTGAATGAGTTCTACCAGAAAATGGGAGCAAATGAGGTTCAGTTTCGCCCCTCTTATTTCCCTTATACCGAACCCAGTGTTGAAGTTTTTGTCCATCTCGGTAAACTGGGCTGGGTGGAGATGGGCGGTGCTGGCATCTTTCGCGAAGAGGTAACAAAACCACTCGGCTGTACTACAAGAGTGCTTGCCTGGGGACTGGGACTGGAAAGACTGGCGATGATGCGCTTCGGCATCAGCGATATCCGCAAACTTTACTGGGCAGATATCAACTGGCTCCGGGAGGCAAAACTTTGCCGGTAGTTACCGTCCCGATCGATCTACTCACTAGCCTTGTGGGTAAAAAACTCGCCGACGAAGAGTTGCTCCGTGTTCTAACCGAGATGGGTTGTGATGTTGAGGATATCGATAACATAAACCGGAGTTTAAAACTCAACCTACTGCCCGCAAGGCCAGATATGTTTGATGTCTGTGGATTGGCACGGAGTATCAAGGGATACCTAGCGCTTGAGACCGGTATGCCCGAATATCGGTTTGAAAACTCTGGTGTGCGGATTTATGTGAAACCAGGGTTGGAAAATATCCGGCAATACATCGTCGGTATGGTTGTGCGCAACCTACAGCTGAATCAACAGTGGCTTCAAGTCCTGATGGACCTGCAAGAAAATCTGCACTGGGGACTAGGTCGTAACCGGCACAAGGCATCAATCGGAATTTATGACTTGGACACGGTTGAACCGGATTTTGTTTATCAACCGGTTACGCCCCAAGGAATTAGTTTTGTCCCGCTGGGTGAAACCACTCCCAAGACCCCGACGGAAATCCTCACCACCCATCCGAAAGGGTTAATGTATCAACACCTGCTAACAGGTTATCCCGCATATCCCCTCCTTACCGACAAAAACGGTGTGGTGCTTTCCATGCCCCCGATCATCAACAGTGAAGCGACAAAAGTTAAACCCGGTACCCAGAACCTGTTCATCGATGTCACCGGATCAGACGAGCAGGCGATCATCAGAACATTAAATGTCATCTCCGCAGTTTTTGCCGACCTCACTGCCCAGGTTCAGCAGATTGAAATCATCTATCCTGACGGCAAAAAACTGTCCACCCCAAAAATGACGCCCGAGATAATGGAATTAGACCTCAACGAGGTAAAAAAAGTTATCGGCGTGGAGTTGAGGTTTGAACATCTGATTGAACTTTTACACCGGATGCGGTTTACCGCGGGAAAAACCGCTGATGAAAACCTACTTAAGGTATTTATCCCGGCATACCGGACCGATGTGATGCACCCCTGGGACATTATTGAAGACATTGCGATCGCCTACGGCTATCACAATTTAGAACCGAAACTGATTCCGACCGCCACCCAAAGTAAACCCGCCCGAATTGAAGAGTTCTGCTGTTTATGCCGAACCGCATTAACCGGAATGGGCTTCATTGAGGTGCTGAGCCTGATCCTGACCAGCCCGGAAGCGCAGTTTGAAAAACTGGGGTTGAGTGATGACGGTAAAACTGTGGTGGTAGAAAATCCGATAAGTGTTGAACAGCGTATCCTCCGACGTCATCTGCTGGCCGGAATTGTCGAAACCCTCGGTTCGAACTCCACCCAGCCATTACCCCAGAGTATCTTTGAACTCGGTGATGTATTTGTCATTGACCGCCAGGCTGAAACCGGAGCACAACCCCAGCGCCATCTTGCGCTTGGTATTGCGGATGCTAAAGCCAGTTTTGCTGATGTTAAAGCAGGAGTGGAGGCGCTGACAAGGGAGTTGGACCTAAAAATCGGCTTTGTCCGGGCACAAAGGATGCCTTTTCTATCCGGCAGATGTGCCATGCTTGTAAATCACGAACAACAGCCGGTTGGCTACTGTGGTGAAACCCACCCTCAGGTACTCGAACGGTTCGGACTGACCGTACCGGTGGTAATGGCTGAGCTCAATCTCAGCAGTTTTTTATAAAATTATGCGCTGTCCCCACTGTGGTGAACCGGTAAAGCCCGGACAGGAACGCTGTTTTGCCTGCGGGGAAAAGATTCGTGCACGTGGTCTGCGTCATGAGTCAACTGTTGACTACCGGATCTTCATTGTCGGCGGGTTACTGGCACTCCTCGGTGTCGTGGGTGCCTTGGTAATCATCTTTGGTGCCCGGCAACAGCACACCAGATCAACACCGAAAAGACCGCGGGTGCAGTTGGAAAAAACTGTCCGACCGGTAAAAAGGGTTGACTCCGTAGCCACCATCGCTGGGCGGAAAGGAGAAATTCAACGTGCAAGGGGAAAATTAGAAAAAATTTATGCCCGGTTTGAAAAGGTGAAAAGTCAGGTAATCGGCGAAACACCAACTCCTGAACAACGGGAACTGATGACCCAGATTCAGCGGGAGATGAGTGTTATGAATGCCAAAATTATGGAAATGAGCGGTAGCATCACTCTGGAGAAAAAAAAGCAACTCCAACGCGAACTAAGCGACGCGGAACGAAAAATTAATAACCTACTCTCTCAGTTCTCCCGCGCGCCGAAGAGCCGTTAAAAAGGGGCAAAACCGGCTTCATACCAGTAGGACTCGCGGAGATAGTTATACTGCTTCTGCAGCGCCGTGGCATGACTCTGTTCCCATCTGACCAGTGAGTCAAAAAACCGGCGCACCTCTTCTGTCTCTGCCTGACGGGCGAGCTGTTGATAATGGTTAATTGAAGCCTGCTCCAGTGCCACACCAACCGCTAATGCGGTCATCTCCCAGTGAGCGGTTTTAATCCTCTGCCTTAACTCAGGAGAAAAGATCGGACTGGCTTGGTTCTGATCTAATCCACTCTGGATATCAAGCTGTGGTTCGGCGTTATTCCCTGTCAAATAGCCAAACTGCTGATGAAGATACTCCAGGTGTTTTCTCTCCTCTTCCGCAAGTCGCTGAAAAACCTCCTTACCCTTAGGGTCTGCGGTCTTCTCCGCGGCTGTTGTGTAGAACTCAATACCCGTTCTTTCCGCAATCATTGCCTCTTTCAGTCCCGCGAGTAACTCTTCTTTTTTGTCCATAAATAAAATATACTTGAGACATCACTAAAATCAACCCCAATGTGTTTTATCGGCCTGTAAGTCTGTTTTTGACTCAGACTGGATTCAGATTAAAATGAAGAGTTAACCATCATCGAAAGGAGTAGCCATTGAAGACGATGGACTTTATCAAAATAGAAGGCCGCTTCTCCGCTCATAATTATCACCCGTTACCGGTAGTAATCTGCCGGGGCGAAGGGGTCTGGGTTGAAGATGTGGAAGGGAAAAAATATCTGGATATGCTTTCCGCATATTCCGCGCTGAATCAGGGACACCGTCATCCCCGCATCATTCAAACGCTGATCGAACAGGCAAACCGATTGACGCTCACCTCCCGGGCTTTCCACAACGACCAGTTAGGTCCTCTTTGCCAGTTGCTGTGTGAACTCACCGGACAGGAGCAGGTACTGCTGATGAATACCGGCGCCGAAGCGGTTGAAACCGCAATTAAATGTGCCCGGCGCTGGGGTTATACCCGAAAGGGCGTGGAAAAGGACCGTGCCGAGATCATCGCCTGTAAAAACAACTTTCATGGCCGGACAATAAGCATCATCAGTTTTTCCACCGAGGAGTTATACCGTGATGGATTCGGACCTTTTACCCCGGGATTTAGAGTGATTCCGTATAACGACCTTAAAGTGCTGGCATCGGCGATCACCGAAAATACCGTTGGCTTCCTGGTGGAACCGATTCAGGGTGAAGGAGGAATAATTATTCCTGACCCTAATTACCTGAAGGAAGCAAAAGAGATCTGCCAGAAAAATAACCTGCTTCTGATCCTTGATGAGATCCAAACTGGTCTGGGCAGAACTGGAAAGATGTTCTGTTATGAGTATGAGAATGTTAAGCCTGATATTCTGATTCTGGGCAAGGCGCTGGGGGGGGGCTGTGTGCCGATCTCGGCGATTCTCTCTTCAAAGGAGATTATGAGCGTATTTGTCCCGGGCAATCACGGGTCAACTTTCGGCGGTAATCCGCTGGCTTGCGCGGTGGCAAAGACCGCAGTTCAGATAATCCTGGACGAAAAGCTGCCGGAGAGGACTTTTGAACTGGGCGAGTATTTCCGCTCCGAACTTAAAAAGATCCTTACCGATAAGGTAAAAGAGGTAAGGGGTAAAGGTCTTCTTGTGGGTGTGGAGTTAAAGCCTGAGGCAGGTCCGGCACGGATTTACTGCGAAAAACTGCTGGGAAAGGGCATCCTCTGCAAAGACACCCACGAAATGGTAATCCGGTTTGCCCCGCCACTGGTGATTAAAAAGGAGGATATCGACTGGGCACTACCCCGAATTGCCGAGGTATTAAGGGACTGATGATGCGCCTGCTCTCTTTGGAGAATAAAGAAGACTTAAACCGGGAGTTGGCACGGGTTGGAGTTGACCCGAAAGCCTGGCAAATATTTCAGACAAAAAATCGGGTTTTACGGATTAAAGTTGATGAACTTTCTACTGCCGGCGCCAATATCTTAAAACAGACCGCGCTGATCGTTGGTGCGGACTGCGCAATTCATCGCCAGGTGATCTCCGGTCGGGTGCGGAAAAGTTCCGCCATCCTGTTTGCCACGCCGCGCCAAGTTGAAGAGATAGCCAACAGACTTAAACACCAGCCGGGCTGTGCCAACAAACTCGTTCCTGAATTACTGACCACTGTAAAAAACGCACTGAACAGACCGGCACCAGTAAAGATCGGCACCCTTATTTTTGAGTTTGGCAAAAAGGCTTATCTGATGGGGATTTTAAATGTTACCCCGGACTCCTTCTACAATGGCGGCAGGTACCTAAAACCGGAAAAGGCGATAGAGTATGGATTAAAACTGGTGGCGGATGGAGCAGATATTTTAGATATCGGTGCGGAGTCAACCCGGCCCGGTGCTAATCCGGTCCCTGCTGACGAGCAACTGAAAAGACTGCTGCCGGTACTGAAAAGTCTCCGCAAAAAAGTTAAGGTGCCGATTTCTGTTGACACCACCAGTGCTCGGGTTGCTGAGGTGGCGTTAAAGGAAGGAGCCAACATTATCAACGACATCTCCGGTTTTACTTTTGACAGAAAGATGGCAGAAACCTGTGCCCGATTTAACTGCTACGCAGTCCTGATGCACATCAAGGGTAAACCGAAGACGATGCATAAAAATCCGGTTTACCAGGACCTGATGCAGGAGGTTATTGACTATCTGAACAGCACGGTAGCGCGGGCGGTTGCCGCGGGAATGAAGCGGGAACAACTTTTTATTGACCCGGGCATCGGCTTCGGCAAAAAACTTGAACACAACCTTGAGATATTACGCCGGCTCGATGAACTGCGCACCCTTGGTTTACCAGTGGTAGTTGGTCCTTCACGCAAGTCATTTATCGGCATGGTTCTAAACCTGCCGGCAGAAGAAAGGTTGGAGGGAACAATTGCCGCCGCGGTTCTGGCGGCACTCAACGGCGCGGACATCGTGCGGGTGCATGATGTCGGCCCGGTGAAAAGGGCGTTAAGATTGACCGATGCCATCCGCACCGGGGAAATTGCGGGATGAAAATACTTGGTTTTATCCAGATCCGGGCTTTAGACATCATCGACATCCTCTTGGTTGCGGTGCTGGTCTACTACTTCCTGCGTTTCATCCGTGGCACCCGGGCAATACGAATGCTTTACGCCCTGTTGTTTCTGGTGGTGGTTGGAACCGTTGCCCGCTGGCTGGACTTCAAGGCGCTGGGACTCATCGTCAACTCCTTAACCACGGTCTGGCTGGTTGCCTTTGTTATCCTGTTTCAGCCGGAAATAAGAAATCTCCTCTCCCGTTTTGGTCGCGCCCGACCGATTCGCTTCCTGTTTCGTCCAACTGCGGATTCAACGCTAATTGACGAACTGGTCGCTGCTGCTGCACTGATGAAGGAACGGAAGATCGGTGCCCTTGTCGTGCTGGAACGGGAAATTGGCCTACGTGAATACACCGAGACCGGCACCAAAATAGAAGCCAAGGCATCCGCGCCATTACTTGTCTCCATCTTTACCCCTACATCACCGTTGCATGACGGCGCGGTAATCATCAGCGGTAATCAGATCATCGCTGCCGGATGCACCCTGCCTTTAGGAGAAACTGTTCCCGGCACCGGAATGCGCCACCGCGCTGCCGCAGGTATCACCACGGTTACCGACGCAATAGCAATTGTTGTCTCGGAGACAACCGGCAACATCAGTTTTGCTCAGCGCGGCAAACTGTTAATCAATTTGACACCATCTCAATTAAAGTATAATTTAATGCAGGCATTGTTAAACCAGTAAGGTAAAGGAGTTAAGCCAGATGAATGAATCAAAATGGCGGTTGATAATCTTCATTTTGGTCTGTTTGACGGTATTTGGCGTTTATTTTTATAGCGTCGCCCCCACTGCTTCGTTCTGGGATTGCGCAGAACTGATCGCGGTCTCCTACATTGCCGGTGTTCCCCACCCGCCGGGCACCCCATTGTTCGTTATGCTGGGCAGGCTTTTTTCTCTCCTGCCGATCGGTAAAGAGATCGCCTTCCGGGTGAATTTGATCCCGACTCTTTTCGGCGCATTTTCCTGTGGTCTGCTTTATCTGATTGTCGTAAAACTGCTCTCAATCTATGCGGAACGAGAACGGGAAAGACGTTGGTGGCTTCCCCACATCGCCGGGGCTTTTGCCGCGCTGATGTGCGGTTTTGCTTACTCCTACTGGGACAACTGTGTTGAGGCTGAAGTTTACGGCCCCTGCGTCGTCATTGCCCTGACCGTGCTTTACTTGGCACTGGTTTGGCGCGAAGGCAGAGAGAAGGGCACCGGTGACAACCGACAGATTCTTGCTGCCATATTTCTACTTTTCGTTTCCACCGGCATTCATTTTACGCCGATGCTGGTGGTTTTTGCGGTGCTGGTGTTTGCCCTGATCGTTGACCGGCATTCGGTAATTAATCTGCGGTTTATTGAGTTTATGGTCGGGTATCTGTTGATCCTGACTATCAAGGAAATGGGACTTTCTGCCGGAACATTTTTTGTTGTGCCGTTGATGCTTGCCGGGACCTATTACGCAATTGCGATAATCGAACGCTCGGAAAGGAATCTCTCTTTAATCTACGGACTGGCATTACTCGCCGGGGTATTTCTCGTTGCCTATATCGGCGCCGGGCAGGGATTGATGGATGATGTCGTGCTGTTTCTCGCCTCACCCACCGTGGCGTTTATCGAAAGATGGTTCCAATCAAAATGGCTGGTGATTGCCTTTTTTCTTGGCTATGGCAGTTATCTCTACTGGCTCCATACCAAGCGTAAACTCCGGGGGGCTTATGTCGGGTTGCTTTTAGGCTTAGTCCTGCTTGCCGGCACCGTCCAGTTCATCATGATGACCCGCGCCCGCCATTCACCAGCCATCAATGAAGTTGAACCCTCAAGATGGCGGGACTTCGTCAGCGTACTAAAACGGGAGCAGTATGATCCGATGCGGATTTTCCCGCGCAAGACCCAGTTTCTAACCGAGGACGATTGGCGGGCAAACCGCAATCCCGCATTTGATATCTTCCGGGCATATATTGAGCAGATCGCATTCTATGTCCGGTATTTCCTCTGGCAGTGGGGAAATGAACGCTTCCTGGATATCCTGTTTACCAACTTTCCGCGGATCTTTCTGCGTTTGGGCTGGCAGGGCATTTTTGGTCTCATCCCGCCACTTTTGGGTATCTGGGGTATGATTCATCAGTTCAAAAGGGATAAGAAATCTTTTATTCTGATCCTTGTTGCCTTTATCATCGCTTCAATTGGTCTTCTGACTTATCTCAATCTCAAATATTCGCCATCGGACCCAAGGTCCGTACTGAGGTTCCGGGAGGTGCGCGAACGAGACTACTTCTTTGCATTCTCGTTTGTGTTTTATACCATTTTCATCGGCGCCGGTGTCTATGCCTTCCTGAACTGGGTAGAACGGGAAATGAAAAAGAGCCGGAAACTTATCCCGATGCCGGTTTTAAGTGGCCTGGTTATTGCCTTCGGCTTCGTCCCGATGCTATTAAACTACAAAACCGTCACCCGCCGCTATAACTGGATCCCAGCCGAATATGGCTACAATATGCTCATCTGTTGCGAGGGAGAGAAGGCGGTAGTGTTTACCAACGGTGATAACGACACCTTCCCGCTCTGGTTTATGCAGACTGTCCCATCGGTGGTTGCGGACAACGACCCGAACTTCGGTAAGAATGTGGCGGTTGCCAACCTTTCGCTCCTGAACACCCCCTGGTTCTGCAAGCAACTCAAGCGTTGGGGTGCCCCAATCTCCTTCACTGAGAATGAAATTGACCGTCTGCCCCAGGGTTATATCGCAAAAAACAACCGTGTGGTTCTGCTTAAAGACATAATGATCCGAAATATCATCGCTACCGTGGGGGGCATCAAACTGAAATGGCCTGATGATTACGAATCTTCGCCCCAGGAGTTTATGGCTAAGGTCTTCGGTGCCGGCTATCAGCCCAAAAGCCCGGTCTATTTCGCCACTACGGTTTCCCCGGAGAATACGCAAGACTGTGAGCCCTACCTGCAACTGGAAGGACTGGTGCGACGAGTGGTAGGTGAACGGGAGCGATTACCGGGGGAAGGAATGGTTGATACCGCCCGAACAAGAAAACTACTCTTTGAAGAGTTTAAGATGAACTCAATGCTTGACCCCCGAGTAGAAAAGGATGACAACACCCGGGGACTGTTGATCAACTACGCCCATTCCTATCTGATGCTGGCAATGGAATATGCCAGACACGGTGACTACCGGCAGGCACAATGGGCACTCGGTCCGGCACTTAAGTTTGAACTGGACAAACCGCAAAAGATGCTGCTCTTTTATCATCTCTCCCGCTTCGCAACATTAAATCAGGATTATCCAATAGCACTGAACGCTCTTGACTCTGCACTCGCCTATGCTGAACAGGATCCACGCCTGCGTCTGGAACTATTTTTACAGCGCGGACTGGTATTGCGCGAAATGGGTGATTACCAGGGAGCGGAGAAAATGTTTCTACAGGTCCTGGCGATCCAGCCCAATGAGTGGCAGATCGTCAACCTGCTTTACCGCTTCTACACCGACGAACTGCGCGATTACAACCGTGCCCGTGCGCTCTTACAGGACTGGTTGCGCCGTTATCCTGCCGATTCCAATGCGGCACGCCTGCTACGAGAACTGCCTTAGCTATGCATGAGTTGGCTATTACCCGAACCCTGATCAATCAAGTCCTAACCGAGGCAAAAAAGGCTAACGCCAGCAAAGTAAGCCGGGTCCGTCTACTTATCGGCGAGCATTCCTCAGTTGTCCCGGAATGTGTCAGGTTTTACTTCGACCACCTCCGTAATGATCCCCTGTTAGAAAACACCAAACTGGAATTTGTCCGTATCCCACTAAAACTCCGCTGTCCGAAATGCGGACAGGAGTTCGCTGATCTTGAAAAAATGTGCACCTGCAACGCCGGCGCGGACATCATTGGCGGTGATGAACTCCTAATTGAAACCATAGATATAGAGTAGGAGGCAAAATGTTACTCACCTTTTTAATTTTAACTATTTCGACTCTTGGCTGGCGTGTGTACCTAACCGGTCCGGCTGACAGTATTCCTGGCGCAACTTACCGGGAAACTGTAACGGTGCCATTTTCACCAGAACAAACCGATGAACTCAGATTGATGCCCGGTTGGCCCAAAAGGGTAACTTACAATAGCAACTTCGCTCCGGCACGGGGCATAACCCTTGCCGATCTTGATAACGACCACCGGCTTGAGGTCATAATGCCCTCAACTGCCGGTCAACTCCATGTCTGGCGCTATGATGGCAGTTATTATCCGAACTGGCCCAAAAACTTCTCTTATATGGGTCAGTATGCTGCCGCAGTAGCGGATATTGATCGCGACGGGCAGATTGAAATTGCCATCTGTACACGGGGAATGACCACTGGCGGTGCGGTCTATGTGTTTGACCGCAACGGCAATGTCAAGCCCGGCTGGCCCTTTAACGGTTTAGTCAATGGCAACTTTGCGGACAGTCCGACCCTTGCTGACATTGACGGCGATGACACCTTAGAAATCATTGTCGGCGAACGTAACTGGCCTATCGGGCATCTTCATGTCCTGCGTCACAACGGTATTGAACAGCCCGGCGCCTGGCCCTGTTCCCTTGACCATGTGCCCGCATTGGGGGCAGCGGTTGGGGACATTAATCGTGATGGCCAGCAGGAAATTGTATATGCCTCTTACAATTCACTCTACCTCTTCCGGCACGATGGCACAATTTTACCTGGCTGGCCTGTAACCGGCTTGAACGGTGCTAAATTTTCCTATCAGTCGCCCGCCCTTGCGGATATTGATGGTGATGGCACTCTGGAAGTTGTTGTGGCAATGCATCAGGGCACTCAGGGTGTCTATGTCTTCCGGCATGACGGCACAATTATGAACGGTTGGCCCTATTCGTTCCCACGCTGGTCCTACTGCCCGCCCACAGTTGCCGACCTCTATCTCAACAACGATTTGAAGGTTCTGTGCGGGTTATCCGGAGTGGTGAGCGGTGGTGCCGCGGTGCTTTACGGATTTGATGATGACGGGTCGGCGCTCAACGGTTTCCCGGTCTACCAGCCAAATGGCGATGCGGCGGAAGGGAATATTACCGTTGCGGACGTTGATGGCGACAGTGATATGGAAATCATCTTCACCAGCAACCTGATGACCTCTAACGACACCCTCGGCTTCTTATATGCGGTGCACCACGATGGCACACCGGTCACAGGCTGGCCACTCAGACCCCATGGCTGGACCTATATGAACGGTGCCACGGTTGCGGATGTTGATGGTGATGATACAATGGACATCGTTGCGGTGACCTATGACAACGGCAGTACGATGTCGGTTTACATCTGGGAGACCGATGTCCCATTTAGCCGGGAACGCTGGCAATGGCAAACCTACCAGTTTGATATGGCACGGACCGGACTTTACCAGCGGGCAACTACCGGCACAGAGGAAAGAGAAAAAAACCGTTTCCATTACCGCTGGCAGATTTTCCCGACGGTCGCAAGAAAGGGCGCCAATTTAATTGTTCAACCGTTATTGCCGGCTACGCGCTTAAGGATCTACAGCCACAACGGTAGCCTGGCTGGTGAAGGGGTGATACTTAACGGACAGTTCACATTACCAAAAGAGTTAAAAACCGGCATCTACTTTATCCGGTTTGACAACAACCCGGTAAAGAATAAACTGCTGATCACCGAGTAAGACGCCTTATAAAATAAAAAGGGCGTGCGGTCTGCACGCCCCGTTAACTTTTCCTGAAATCAGCGCTTGATAACCAGTTTCTGCGTCTCGGTGGTGACCGGGGTCTTGATCCGCACCAAGTAAACACCAGATGGTATCCGGCTGGCATCGTAGCGCAGATCAACCCGGCCGGCTTCTAACTCCCGGTCCAGCAGAGTGGCAACCTGTCTGCCGGTGATGTCAAACAGGTCAACTTTCACTCTGCCCGCTTGTTGCAGGTGATAACTTAAAAGCACTGCGCTGGAGAAAGGATTTGGAATCACCCGGATACCGGCAAACTCACGAGGACCTGGTGTTCCCTCATCACCGGCGATGCCCATATAATTATCATACCAGGACTGGGCACTGTCCGCATTGACTTCAAAATCAGCAGCAGAGGTACCACCAACAAACGCAAACGCCACCCGGTAAATCTGGCTCGGGTTAAGATTGAACGGACCAACCGAAACCCCCACCGACCAGTCATAATTACGATTAGAGTTGCGCTGGACAATTGTGCCATTAAGAATGCGATATTTCATTCCGTCAGTCATTGCCGAATCAGGGTAAACATAGCGGGCATGGTCAATCGCACACAGGTTGGCAAACGACTCTGGTGCCAGAATCTTAACACCCACACAGGGGTTGGCACTGGTAGCAGTGCGCATATAACTGAACCGCTTGGCTTCATTGCTCGTCACCGTATTCTGGGTCGGGTCCGAACCAATATCAAAGTCCGCGAAGATTCCCGCATAAAGGTCGTTGACCACACTACCGCCCTGATTCTGAATGTCATACACGAGCACTACAAAGTCATCATAACCTGACCGGGCGCTCATATAGGTATTCTGGGTGACTCTGAGGTTTTTCGGCGTGGGATGGTTGCCATCGGTGATTACTGCCCGGAAATGTTCATCACCATACTGCGGCGGAACAACCGCGCGCACGCTGTCCAGAAGTCGAAAGTCGGTGTTTGGTCCACTGGATGCGGGCTGTCCATAGAAGCGGTCCGCAACATAACTGGTGCTACTGCCGATGAGGAAACTGGCATAATACAACTGGCTGGCACTGCTCTTTGGATAACAGAAACCCGCACCAGGGTCCAGCAATCCGGGTGGCTCGGTAAAGCCAATTGAACCCAAAGCGGTAACTGAAAGTTTACAGTAGCCAGTGTCATGGTTTGCCCAGAGTTGACCGGGCTGGGCAGGTGTACCGATGGTCAGGGTGAAAGTCGGGCTCCAGCTGCCCTCATTACTGGTTACGAACAGGGTAAACTGAACCTGCATCCCGGGTGGTGTTGAACTGCTTGCACTCAATCGGTACCGATCACCCCGCGCGGTATCATTGGGGTTTAAATTACCGTAACTTGCTGTGGAGTCGCTCGTTGTGATGTAGGAAGAAACGGTGCGCAGTTTGCCGTTAACTCCGGTCGCAACCGCATTGCCGATATTCTTCACGGTAACATACAGGTCTGCGGTTTCACCCGGGTCAAGCTGATTGTTGCCGTTATCGTTAACAAAGGTGCGTATAATGGTAATATACGGCTGGGGCGTGCCTGGAATCACGGTTACCGTCTTCTCCAAAGGTAGATACTGCTTTCTGGTAATAGTCAGATACATTGTGCCAGCGGTCAGCGGATTGATGGTGATCTGAGCAACACCACTGCTATTGGTATAGCCCACCTCGTGAAATTCGCCGGATTTATAACAGCAAACCCGGGCACCAACCACTGGTGAACCACCACTGGTTACGGTAACCGAAAATGTCTGCGCACCGGTGCGAATCGTATCCGCATTCTGTGCACTCATTGTGCCGGGCGCGCTATACCAGAGCGGTAATGCTGGATCACCGAAAAGATTAAGTTCATAATAACACCAGCGCCAGACTGCCTGATTCTGCGCGATATAGCCATAAACATTTTTACTTGAGCAGTGGTTTCTACCGATCTCAACCGTATCCCCGATAAAGTAGTAATCATAAAACATACAGTCCAGTTTTTCACTTGGACCCATAGTCGGTGGTGTGCCCCAGCCATAACGGGAGTTCATTATCGTTGCCACCGCACCACCATTCGGATTATTCATCAGCGCCTCAGCCAGACAGTCCTCAGCCTCAAAGTTGCCCGAGATGCAGGCAATGGAGTTAAGAATCACCGGCCTGGTGGCGTTGGTCTGACCTGAAGCGGTGGTGGTGCTGTAAATAGTCAACCCGTATTCGGTATAAAAACCGTAGTCATCACCGTGTGCCGCCACATGGCAAAAGTGATAACCACGATTGATGGAGTCGCGCATCGGAACGGTAGTGGTCGGGTCAGCGATATAAGCGTCGCGCCAGCCGGACGGCGTCTTGGCAGCAATCGTCTCGGAAACCACTCTACCCGAATACCCGGATGAAGACCAGAGCATCACATAGGGCAAAAGCATTGACTGCAGATAGTCGGTGGTCGGGGTCTTCTCATAAAACATGGTCTTGCTGATAAAGGTGTTAACCTGGGTGGCATTATCAACCGAAGCCCTACCAATATACAGGTCATAGAACAGATCCACCGTATCGCTATTCATCTCGCCAAAGATATTATTCCGATTGCCATCCCAGGACCACTGCAAATCCGCATAATACAGGTCTGCCGGAATATTGCCGGTCTCACTGCCCACTACACAACGTGCTCGGCGTGCCGGAACAACCGAGTTATCACCAGCTAAAAGCACATAAATCAGCCCGTGATTATTCCAGTAATCAATGATAAAATTTCTAACCTTCTCCTGTAGGTCTCTACCCGGATAAGCGCTGTTAATGGAGTCGGTCCTGAATATCCGGGTGTAGAACCCCTTTCTGGTCCGCCAGTCCGCTAACGGCTGGAAACTGCTTACTAAAGAAGAACTGGTAATAATTGCATAATCGCAGTCCATATTGTCAGTTAGCCGGCGGGACGGGCTAAAACGCTCCACCGCCTCCGGATTGATTACCAGACTTTTCACATCCGGAGCAAAAGCCTGCCACTGCTTTTCAGTAAGTCGTGGTGGCGTAACCGTGCCTTCATCATAATAAATCCTGACCTGAATCTCCTTGTAAACAGTCAACTTTCCTGATAATGGCTGGTAACTTAATGGATAGATACCGAACGGACAGATACGCCAACCGGACTTGGTTGCGGTATAGTTATTCCAGTCCAAGATTTTACCCGGAAATGGCTGGTCACTGCCATAGACCGCCGGGTCCGGTGGCACAAACGATGGTGTGCTCTTTGCAGAGAGAACAACCGGCTCCTGTGCTGGATGAATCCGGTAGCTGCCCCCGAGCTCCTCAGTTGCAACCGGAACCGCTTCAACCCGAGTTACGGTTGCGGTTGGTGGGACAACCGCATTAAAAACCGCTATCGGTAGACCGGGTTTACCCGCATCAATGATTGAACCTCCACTCCTTAACTGAACAACATCAAAACCGTTAGCCTTTGTAAATATGAGATCATCGGCATTAAAATGAAGCGTTTTTGTGACTACGCCGGCAAACGCCAAAACCGGCATTAAGGTAAATACGAGCCACTTTTTCATATTGCTTCCTCTCTTTCGTTTTTAAAGAAAAATGCCAGTTCGCGGCTGACATCCTCTTCCGGATTGGATGCGTGGACCGCATTCATCCGGGCCGAACTACCAAACCGTTCTCTAATCGTGCCTTTCTCTGCCTTTTGCGGATCCGTGGCACCAACCAGTTGCCGCAATCTCTCCCGGGCATTTTCACCTGCCACCCGCACCGCAACCACTGGTCCAGAGGTGATAAACTCCACCAGACCCTCAAAAAACTCCTTCCTCTGATGAACCGAATAAAACCGTTCGGCTTCCGTTCTGGTAAGATGTCGCAGCAACAGCCCGGTGATTTTCAGCCCTGATCTTTCTACCATTGTGATAATCTCGCCAATATGCCCCTCCTTAACCGCATCCGGTTTGATCACCAATAAACTCTGCTCCACTAAGAAAATATTTTATCCCATCTCCCAAATAAGTCAAATCTTCCTCTTTTGTCATTGCGAGGCACGCAGTGCCGAAGCAATCTATACGCGGGTAAATGGAAAACCCGCACAGAGACTCCTTCGCCGGTAAATCCAGAATCAATAACACCCACCAACCATCACGCCAACCGTATTCAGATAGGATGTGATGTTGTTTTCAACATATATCGTCCCATGTGCTGTGCTTGACAGTTTGCAGGTTGCGGGTATCTTAAAGTATGCTCTGCATTTTTGAAGATGAGAACTGGGGTAATTTTTATCCGCTGATTGATCTGCGCGCAGTTTTTGAGTTGCGTTTTGGCTGTGGCAATTTTTTAGAGAAATTCCGGCGTCGGTACCCAAAAGAGAAATTCAACCTCTGGGTGCGGGACGAGATTGCGGACCTGGTAAAGGAGAGGCATCCGGATTATGCGGTCAATCAACCGGTAATAACGCCGACGCTGTTTTTCTCTGCCAGTGCGGTTCTGGCAGAGATGGTGCCGGTAAAAGGCGAGGAGGAGCTGTTTGTGGTCAACAACCGCGCCGTGGGATTCAGGTTGAACAAGCCATGCTCTTGGAAGCCGGGCTCGTTGGGTAAATTTCAACTTGGCTTGAAGGAACGGAAGATAAAGGCAATGGTCTATCACCACCTCTACGAGTTGGTGGTTAACAACCCGATAGAGTTGAAGCGCGAGATCCGGCAGATGGCAAAGGGCGAGGATGGGAGTATAATTCGGAGTAAAAATGTGCAGGTGCATAGATCAGCGGTGATTTCAGTTGCCAATGGCCCGGTATTACTCGATGAGGGGTGTATAATCGGACCGCTGAGTTATATTGAAGGCCCGGCGTACATCGGTAAGCGGACAGTAATTGACCAGGCAACTGTCCGTCATGGCTGTTCATTTGGTCCGGAGTGCCGGATAGGTGGTGAGGTGGAGTGTTCTATCTTTCAGGGTTACAGCAACAAGCATCACGAGGGGTTTATTGGCCACAGTTATATCGGTGAGTGGGTGAACCTTGGCGCCCTGACCACCTGCTCCGATTTAAAGAACAACTACCAGCCGGTGAGGATCCAATTAAAGGAAAAGGAGCTCGATACCGGTCAGATTAAACTGGGCTGTTTTATCGGTGATCACTGCAAGACCGCCATCGGCTCAATGATTCCAACCGGTGCGGTATTGGGAACCGGAGCAAACTGGTACGAACCCGGGGTTGTGCCAAAATCACTTCCGGCTTTTGCCTGGGGTAAAACGGAGCGGTGGCGAAAAGATACGGTTGTTGATTTCTGCCGGCGGGTGATGGCACGCCGCGGTGTTGAACCATCAAGGTGTTACGAGAATTTACTTTTAAGTTTATATGAACGCAGTTTAAGCGATGAGCCTCTCCGTCGGCGTTGACATCGGGGGCACCAACATCAAAATCGGGCTGGTTGACGAAACCGGCCGGGTTTTAACCCGGCGCCGGTTTTCTACCGATCCCATTGAGACCGTAGGCAATGTTTTGGAAAAGGTGGCGCGGACGGTGCAGAGTTTAGTCAGAGACCGGCAGGTGGAAAGTCTGGGGGTTGGTGTTGCCGGCCTGGTTGACCACCAATCCGGATTTGTTTTCACTTCACCCAATCTACCGAACTGGCATAAGGCGCCGGTAAAGGAGGTCCTTACCAAACTGACCAGGATGAATGTGGCAGTCGGTAATGACGCCAATGCGGTAGCGCTGGGCGAGTGGCTCTTTGGTGCTGCCAGAAACTATCAGCATGCACTCTGTATCACACTGGGAACCGGTATCGGCACCGGGGTAATTGCTGACAGCCGGCTACTGTTGGGCGCAAATCACTTCGCAGGAGAACTGGGACATACCATTATCAATCCTAACGGACCGCGCTGCAGTTGTGGCAAACAGGGATGTCTGGAACGGTATGTGGGAGCCGAGGGGATTATTACCCGGTGCCGGCGTGCCCTACGTCAACAGCAGAAAAGGATTAATGCCTCCCGTAATCAGTTGACGATTTTCGGTGATGGTGGCGAGCGGTTAAGCATGATCTTTGACCTGGTCAAGTATAACCTGCGCCGGCTGACCACCAAGGAAATCGGCAGGGCAGCGGTAAAGGGTGATAAAATTGCCCGGCAGATTACTGAGGAGACCGGCACAATTCTTGGACTGGGAATTTATAATGCGTTGATGCTCCTTGACCCGGAAATCGTTGTGCTCGGTGGTGGTGTCAGCCGGATGGGAAAGCCGCTTTTACGGGCAGTAGAACGGGCGGTTTTAAACCGTATTTACGGTACAAACCGGCAGGTAAAAATTGTTCTTTCCCGGCTGGGTGATGATGCCGGAATTTTAGGTGCGAGCCAGTTGCCGAAACTAAAATTAAATAACGGTTAGATCTTCTGCCAGAGGAACTCCCAAACGGTCATTCCCCTAACCCGTTTTTCCATAATGAAACTGCCCTCAATGATGAAGGGACGAAACTCCTGGGCATAGTATAGCCGGCGCTGAGTAGTATTGTGCGGATACCAGCGCGCTCCCTGCGAGAGAATTCTCTTCAGCGTGGCATCGTATTTACCATCCAACGTCTTAAACCCCATCTTAATCAGCGTGACCAGCATCGCCACATGCCGGGGATAGGCAACAACTGAATACCCACGGTTTTTCTTACAAAGGGCGAGCACCAGTTCCACCATAAACGGTGAGTAATTGGCACCGCGGTATTTCGGCCGCATATATGCCCGGGTGAGCTCCCAGCGGTCCATATCTCTGCCTTCCGCATCAATCCAGCGCGGGTCAATTCGGTCATAACCCATCCATTCCGCACCCGAGCGGCTGTTGCTAATATAAACTTCAAGCAGGTCTTCAGCGGAAACCAGGTCGTGGTACCTACGGATTGCGAACCAGTGGTCACCAACTGTAATTTCTGGCTTAGGAACAACCTGCTTTGCCTCTGGCCTAGAGATTATATAACTCTTAATTGACTCATCGGTCTCCGCAGGAATCTGGTCAACCAAGACCTTTATCCAGTTGCGATAAACCTTTGGACTAACCATTTTCCTTATTAAAAATTTCGTTCAACTTCTGCTGCAACTCCGTTTCATTATCGATCAAAACCTTGCGCGGCTTGGAGCCGGCGTGCGGTCCGACAATACCCGCCCGTTCCAGTTGGTCAATGATCCTGCCGGCACGCGCCCAGCCAACATCCAGCCGGCGCTGGAGCATTGAGACCGATGCCTCGCGGTATAGAACCACCAGCCTTGCCGCATCTGTAAAGAACTGGTCGTAACTCTCACCGCCATTACCTTCACCGGTGCTGATTCCTTCATTTCCATCAATCTCCTCGTCCAGCGGTTCATAATAATGACGCGCCAGCAGGCTGTCAACTATTTCTGGCGAAAGGAACTCCCGAACTCTTTCCAGTTTTCTACCCTTCGCGGAGTGCCGGGAGTCATAGAGAACATCCACCACATCCGCCTGAATCAACGCCCGGGATTTGGCTATCGGATCATCAACCAGTTCGCTTAAAAGTCCGGTGAGATAACGGTGTGCCCACAGTTCCACCACCTTTTTCGCTGCTCGTTCCGAAACAAAACAGCCATGCAGACGCACTGGTTCGCCCTTGCCCGGGGGCAGAAAGAGCATATCGCCGCGACCCAAGAGTGATTCCGCACCGTTAGCATCTAGAATTGTGCGTGAGTCAACTTTGGTCGCGACCTGAAATGCAATCCGGCAGGGGAAGTTTGCCTTGATTAATCCGGTAATCACATCCACTGATGGCCGCTGTGTTGCCAGCACCAGATGAATACCAACCGCCCGTGACATCTGCGCCAGCCGAATAATGCGCGCTTCAATCTCCGTCGGTGCCCGCTGCATTAAATCCGCCAGCTCGTCAATCACCACCACAATGTAAGGCTTCTTTTTCCTACCCACCTCCTCACACCGGGCATTAAAGCTGGTGATGTCCCGCACACCCAGTTCGGCAAACTCACTGTACCGTGCTTCCATTATCGCCACAATCCGGGTGAGCTCGTTGACCACCTTTTCTGGATCAATTGTAGTCCGGGAGAGCAGATGCGGTATCGGGTTGTAGATTGGCAGTTCCAGTTGTTTCGGGTCGATAGTGAGAAAACGGACCTCACTGGGTGTTGCCCGGTAGATGATAGACATAATTATTGAATTGATGCAGACCGATTTACCCGAACCGGTGGTTCCTGCGATTAGAATATGGGGCATTGCCCGCAGATCCGCACAGTAGGGCTCACCAGTGATGGTCGTTCCTAGTGCAAATCCTAATGGTGAATCCAACTGCTGGAACTGTTCGCTCGTCAAAACCTCCCTGAGATAGACCGTGCGCCGGCTCTTGTTCGGAATCTCCACCCCGACCGCACTTTTGCCAGGGATCGGGGCCAAAATCCGCACCCTTTCTGCGGAAAGCGCCAAGGCAATATCATCTGCCAAACTTTCAATACCACTACAACGGACCCCGGGCGCAGGCTCCAATTCAAACCTGGTAATCATTGGACCAGAGAGGATCGCGGTCAGCTTGCCGTCAACCCCAAACTCATGCAGTTTGTTGAGTAAAAGTTCACCCTCTACCTCTGCTTCCTTTTGGTCTTTGAAAACCTTGTCCCGGGCACCAGGCTGGTCTAAACACTCCAGAAACTCCTGCTGAAATTGCGGCTGGTCGAACTTCACCTCGCTCCTGATCACGGACGGTGGCTTCATCGGTCGTGCCGGCTCTGGCTCAGCAGGCTCGGTTGCCACTGGGAAGAGCTCGGCCTGAGGTGGGGCTGGTGTTACTGGTGGTGGTGTGGTTGTAATCTGAATGACCGGTCTGGCTGGCCGCAATAAACACGCCCTTATCTTTTTGATCAACCCAAGACAAAGCAACCTGCCCTGCCCTAAAAACCTATTGACCACGGGGATGTTCAAGCCAGTAACCGAGATGGTGCTCACCAGCGCGACGAGCAGCACCAGTAATGTTCCGAAACCTCCAAACAGCTCAACCAGATAATCAACTACCAGATAACCCCAACTACCTGCGACAGTAACCGGCGAGTTAAAATAGGCAAACCAGAACTGTAAAATGAGTCCGTACAATGGGATGAGTAGACTCGGGATCAGGTCTTTACCCTTGCCCCGTCTAAACCAAAGGACAAACCCCCAGTAAAGACAGAGTGCAACTGTTGCCAGCGTGCCGATGCCAAACAACGGCATGCAAAAACGGGTAAATCTCTCACCCAGAAAACCAGTAAAACTGTCCTGTCCGGCAACTGGAAAGACGCTGTCAGCATCCACCGGATTCCCCACACCCGCATAAAATGACAAAACGGCCGTCCCCAAAAACACCCCGGTTGCCAACAGGACAAAACTCCAGAATCGGCGCCAACCATCCAACTGAACGAACCATAGCACTACCGCGGTGCCTGCAATGGCCAACACCAGAAAGCCCAAGCCGCCAAAAAACGAGAAGACCATTTGGGCTAAAAAGTTTCCGATTACGCCACTGTGCCTGCCGAAAAGTAAAGCGAGCATACTGGCAGTAACAAAAAGCACCAGTGCGCTAAACACCAGTTGAATTATAAATCGCACCAGCCGAAACCGGTTCTTACCTCTTTTTGCCATCTTCTATCCTTACCAGATTAACAACTGTCCGGTCAACAACCGCACGGTCAAAAAGACCACGGGTATTAGCAGATACCTAAATATCGGCAGACCGAACGCAAAAAGCAGCACGAGACTTAAAAACCCGAACTGCTCCAGTCTGTTCAACCACGCCGCGTAATGTGCTGGTAAAAGATAATAAACCAGCCTTGAGCCGTCAAGTGGTGGAATCGGCATGAGATTGAAAAAACCCAGAATCAGATTGTAAATGACAAAATTGTTTGCGAGATGTAACCAGAAACCGGCGGTGCTGGTCCAGATCAGCAACCGCACAAGTAACCCCGCCACCACCGCGACAAAAAAGTTAGCAGCTGGGCCTGCAAGTGATGAGATCGCCAGGTCCCTTACCGGATGGCGAAAGTTACTTGGATTAATCGGTACCGGCTTTGCCCAGCCGAACCGAGTCCAGGGTAAAAGCAAAAGCAAAGTGCCTATCGGATCAAGATGTTTCAGTGGATTTAAAGTCAACCTACCCTGTTCGCGCGCGGTCGGATCACCGAGCATCAGGGCAACATAGCCATGACTGAATTCGTGAATTGTCAAACCGAAGAGGATCGCCGGCAAGGAAATGAAAATCTGCTGTAGGTCAACCACTTCTGCCCCGTATTCTGTTGATCAGAACCATTTCATCTTCCCGGGTCTTCACCTGGCGATCAAGTTTTGCCCAAAGCAGTTTCTTAAGCATCTTACCTAATTTTGGTCCGGGTTTGACCCCAGCAGCCAGCAACTCTGCCGCGGTCAATTCCGGCTGAATTTTACTAACCTCAGCTAAATACAATTTCAGCCTTCTCTTGATCACCCCCGTATTTAACGCCGCCAAAATCTCCAGCGCCGGAGCCGGCAGCCTCATCAGCAGTTGGTAAACGGTTGACCGCCGTTTTGCCCGGCGCAACCGATTTGCTGTCCGGCGAAAGTCCCTTATCGCCAACCGGACCTGCTGTTCAGCCCGGCTAATTGGAAAACTGCTGTCAACCGGCAGCCGGCTTAAAAGATACATAAATAGCAACTCCCCGCTGATTCCCGCCCGGCTCAGCTTATCTAATTCTGCCTGTAAAAATTTCGGCTTTGACCACTCAAAACATCCTGCCAGCACACCCTCCTTGAGCGCCGCCTCTAAGATCTTAAACGCGGTTGCCTCCGCACAGACGCAGCGCAGCTCATACAGAACCCGTTCCGGTGTCAACCGCCTTAGATAACCCTCGCGGACCGCTGTGCGTAAAAGAAATAGCGTGCCTGACTCAATAGCAAAATTCAGCCTCGCCGCAAACCGGATCGCCCGGAATATCCTGGTCGGGTCATCTATGAAACTGTTTGGATGAATAATTCGGATCAACCGGGCTTCCAGATCCGCACCACCACCGGTTGGGTCAATAACTGTGCCCGGTTTATCACCGGTGAGCGTTACCGCTAGGGCATTGACCGTGAAATCCCGGCGCAGCAAATCCGCCTCAATTCCGTCCGGCTTCACCCTTGGTAAAACCGCGGGTTCTGGATAGCGCTCGTTCCGGGTATGGGAAATGTCAATCCTTAAATTCGGCAGGGTAACTGTGCCGGTGAGAAACTGTTGATGCGAAACATATCTGCCGTTGTTCTCTTGGCTTAACTTTTGTAAAAGTTGGGTAAGAGTATAGCCGGTACCACGCAGATCAACCGCTAAATCCCAGTCTGGCCTACTGTCAAGCCGCGACCGGTTACCCAACAACCAGTCGCGCACCAATCCGCCAACTAGAAATGCCTGCCCACCCCAGTGCTGAACCAGTTGAACGGTTAAAAAGCAGGGTTTGGGAATCTGTTGGAGAAAATCGGTTTCCTGCATCGACATCGCCGCACAGTTTGCAACGCGCCGCCGATCTAAACACCCGCAGCTTGCCACAATTAGCGCTGACCCTAAAAACCGAGAGTCTTGGTGGTATCCTCTTTCTGCCCGTAAACCTTAATCTTACCAAACCGTGCCTCATACTTCCGGATGTTTTCTGCCAGCGCCTCGTGCAACAGCGCCGCATGTTGGGGGGTCATTACAATCCGTGAGAATACCTTGGCTTTGGATAAACCGGGCAGAATCCTGGCAAAGTCGATGATGAACTCTGATGCGGAATGAGCAATCAAAACAAAATTGGAATAAATACCCTCAGACTCCTTCTCCCCGATCTCCACCTGAACCGGTTGTCCCGGGGGTGGCTGTTTTTCTTCAATCATCCATCCTCCTTTCCATAACTATCCACCGGCGACCAGCCGGATGAATTTCCTCTTACCGACCTTCAAAACTGCGGGCAGTGTTGACGGCTTGAACACCTGTTCTGGATCGGTAATCCGTGCACCATCCAGATACACCGCACCCTCCTGCATTTTCCGCCGGGTCTCGCTCTTTGATGGCAACAACCCAGCATTAACAATGATGTCAACGATGTTCATCCCCGATACTGGAACCTGATATTCCCGTATCTCTGAAGGCACCTGCTTCTCCCGGAAGATGCGGTCAAATTCCGCATTAGCTCTTTCCGCTGCTGATGGTGAATGATAAAGCACCACCACCGCCTTTGCCAGCTCCGCCTTGATGTAACGCGGATTCTCACCACTCTGGAGCCGGCGAGCATAGTCAGCGATCTCTGTAGCGGTTTTATCCGTGGCCAGCCGAAAGTAGTCGAGAATCAACTCGTCCGGTATGGACATCAGTTTTCCAAACATCTCCTCTGCCGATTCACTGATGCCGATGTAATTACCGTAGGATTTTGACATCTTCTGCTTGCCGTCAGTGCCAACCAATAGTGGCACGGTCATAATCACCTGCGGCGCTTGTCCGAATCGTGCCTGCAGTTCCCTTCCAACTAATAGATTCCAATACTGGTCAGCACCACCCAACTCCACATCCGCCTGCACCATCACCGAATCATAACCCTGAAACAACGGATAAAGCAGTTCGTGGACAAAAAGCGGTGCGCCGGTTTCCAACCGTTTTTTAAAATCCTCCCGTTCGATCAACCGGGCAACCGTATAACGGGCAGACAAATTAACCATATCCAGCGCCTGCAGTTTGTCCAGCCATTCTGAATTATACCGAAACTCGCACCGCTCCGGGTTAAGGATTTTAAACACCTGTTCCCGATACCGTGCCATATTCTCCTTAATCTGCTCGTCAGACAGTTGGGGTCTGGTCTTTGACCTGCCAGTCGGATCACCGATTCTCCCGGTGAAATCGCCGACGATCAGCACCGCGATATGGCCCAAGTCCTGAAACTGCCGTAGTTTGCGTAACACCACCGCAAAACCGAGATGGATATCTGGCCCTGAAGCATCAATCCCTAATTTCACCCGCAGAGGCTTGCCGGTTGCCATTGAGTTTGCCAGCCGCTCTACCAGGTCCGCTTCGGTTTCCAGCCGCTCAACCCCGCTCTTCAGTTTCTCAATTATCGGACTACTCACACTTCCCTAAATAATATCGTAAGAACCAAAATCTTCCGGGTTGACACCCCGCAGTTTTTCCCGTAGTTCGCGCAGATGCTCCTCATCCTCCGCGCTCAACCACTGACCCGCCTGCTCCATAACCTCCTCTTCAACATAAATCGGTGCCCCGACCCGCAGTGCCAAGCCCACCGAATCCGAGGGTCGGGCATCAATCGCCACCACCTTTTCCTGACTTTCCAGCACTACCTCCGCAAAAAAAGTCTCTTCAGCAAGTCGGTTTATGATCACCCGTCGCACCTTGCCGTTCAAGCCCAGGATCAGATTTCTCATCATATCCAGGGTCAACGGTCGGGGATACTGGGTGCGTTCCAGCGCATAAATAATTGCGGAAGCTTCTGCTGGACCGATAAAAACGGGCAGGACCCTGGTACCACCAACTTCCCGCAACAGCATTACCGGCGAATTAGTACTCTTATCAATCAGCACCGCCTCAACCATTACTTCGATCATCCTGTTATCCGCTGATGTTGACCATTTGGTTTTTCTGCCCGTAGCCGGGCAGTGCTCACCCTACTGCCTCTTCCACAACCCAGAGCTTGACCGTGGCGGTAATCTCCGGTCCCAACTTGATCGGTATCTCGTAAACCCCCGGCGCCTTGATCGGCTCCTCCAGAATAATCATATGCTTATCAACCTTATGTCCGTTCTGTTCTAAGAGTCGAGCAATATCCGCATTGGTAATCGCTCCAAACGCACCGGTTGCACCCATCTTAATACCGGTCTTGATTGTAACCAGCCCAAGCCGCTGTGCCATATCCAGCAGTCGCTGGGTGACCTTTGTCTCCCGCAAAGCGATCTGTTTTTTGATGCTTGCCAGTTGGCGCAGGTTGTTCTCATCCGCAACCAGTACCAACTTTTTGGGAATCAGATAGTTGCGGGCAAATCCGTCCCGAACCGTTACCACCTCACCCCGCTTGCCCAACCGGGCAATATCGGTCAAAAGGATTACCTTCATCGGTGCTCAGTGTGGGGAAGCAGTGAAAGACTACGCGCGGCCTTGATCGCCTTTGCCAGCCGGCGCTGATGCCGCGCACACAATCCTGAAATCCGGGAGGAGACGATTTTTCCCCGTTCGGTAAGGAAATCCTTCAACCGGGGGTCTTTGTAATCAACATGGGCAACACCCTGCTCACAGAACAGACAGGTTTTCTTACTGGCACTAAATCTCTTTTGCATCATCGGACAAGGATAAACAATCCAACGTCAATGTCAAGTTTAGATTTCAGGTTCATCCCGAACTGCCCTTAATTGACAAAAAACCGCTGATAACTATTATTATAGCTGATGGCGAAAAAACAAAATGAGCCGATCGTTAAATTTGACGAGGAACTGGGAAAAACCGAGTTTGAGGACCTTTATCGCACTCAGCGCCGGTATCGCAACATCGGCAGTATCTTTATGATTATCATCTTTCTGGCGCTCTTGGTATTTCTTGGCATCCGGTATTACCAGTGCCAGCGACAGACCACTGCGCCGGTTGAAGAAAAGCCCCCAGGCCAAAACCTCTGGGTTCCGGGAATTGACTATCAGCCGGCAAAGGATGAGGGCGACTGAAACCGCGCCCGCTGGTAAATTACCTGACCCCGACTGATAACCAGCTGTACCGGATTATGGCCAAACCGATAGGCAAAATGGCGGTAATCAGGCAGATCCGTTACCACAATATCTGCCCATTTCCCCGGTTCAATACTACCGGTTTCATCTCCTAACCCGAGCGCACGCGCGGCATTGATGGTAACACCGCGCAGAGATTCAACAACGGTTAAACCGTAATAGAGACAGCCGAATTGTAAAGTCAAAGGCTGGGCGAGCAGGGTAGATGAACCCGGATTAAAATCACTGCCCAGGGCAATGGTTATTCCCAACTCCCGCATCTTACCTATTGGTGGTCTGTGTCTCTCCTGGAGAAAAAAACAGGTTCCGGGCAAAAGCACCGCCAACACCCCTTTCTCCGCCATCATCATCATCCCCCTTTCTGAAGGTTGCAGGAGATGACTGGCAGCCACCGCACCAACCTCCGCTGCCACCTCGGCACCGCCCGAACTCTCAATCTCATCCGCATGGATTAGGGGCATCAGACCTGCGGACTTTCCCGCCTCAAGGATCAACCGACTCTCTTGGGCGTTAAACACAAAGTTTTCGCAAAACACATCACAGAATCTTGCCAGCCCCTTTTCCGCAACCAGCGTAATCATCTCCTCACACAGCAAACGGATGTAGTTCTGTTTCTCGATTCCGGGCGGAACTGAGTGGGCACCCAAAAATGTCGGCACCACCCGGATCGGACCGGCCTCCGCCAGCCGCTTGATTACCCTAAGCAGTTTCAACTCATTCTCGGTATCCAGCCCATAACCAGACTTTATCTCAACCGTGGTTGTTCCCCAACTAACCATCTCCCACAGCCGTTCCAGTGCGGAAAGGTACAACATCTCTTCACTCGCCTGCCGGGTGTGAACAACAGTGGAAAGAATACCACCGCCTGCCTCTGCGATCTCCTTATAGGTCTTACCCGAAAGCCGCAACTCAAACTCATCTGCGCGCCAGCCGGCAAAAACCAGATGGGTGTGCGGGTCAACAAAACCGGGCAGAACAACCGAATTCTGGCAGTCAATAAACTGCTCATCAGAGTTTAATTCAAGGCAGGTTCCCACCTCCGTAACTTTCCCACCGCTAATTCGCACCGCACCATTTTTAATAATACCCAGCCCATCACCCGCCATCGTCAACAACTCAGAACAGTTTCCAATCAATATGTTCTCCATAGGCTCATTATTATCCCGAAAAAACAGCTCAAGGCAAACTTGACAAAGAAAGTTGTTCGCTTAAAATTCTGCTGTCTCCCCCTGTTGAACTTTCTCGCTTCCATGGAGGGAGATAACACTTAACACAAAAAGGAGTTAACTATGCAACGCCATAACTTTATAACCATGGCTTTGGGCATCATCATTCTGCTCGGGCTGGTCCAGTTTGTGGCAGCCGCTGAAGAGGCTGATGCCCGGGTGAAAGCAGCCCTCGAAGAACTGGGCTATAGTTACGAGATTGACAGCGACAATGACTTCAAACTGCTCTTTCCAACTGAAGGAGACCGCACTCAGGTATGCTTCATTAATTCCGGCACACAACGGATGAATATTACGGAAATTCGAGAGATCTGGGCTCCGGTCTATAAGTGCACCGGGCTGATACCCGTGGAGATTGCTAACCGACTGCTCGAATCCAGTTACGAAAAGAAAATCGGGTCGTTTGATGTCCTGGTGAGTTCTGATGGCGCAACAAGAATCGTCCGGTTTTGTGCAAAAATCAGCGCAGACGAAAAAGCCCTTCACATTGACAACATAATTAAGGCGGTGGCGTTCGCCGCGGACAGAATGGAAAAGGAGCTAACCCAGCAGGATAGTTATTAAATTTAACGTCAGTTCAGAATAACCAGTTTTCTAACGCCGGACCGACTTTTAGCCTTGTAACGGAGAAAATACATGCCTGCCTGCAGACGGTTACCATTCTCATCCCGCAAATCCCAGAAAATTTGCCCCTGACCGTTCGGCTTCAACACCCGCACCCTCTCACCCGCGATGCTGTAAACTATCACCTCTTCGCCGGTGCCGATCCTGACCGGTCCCCGATTCAACCGCCAGACCGTACTTCCGGCTAAACCGCGCCAACCACCATTCTGTCCCTCCTCAACTCCAGGATTAAACGCCACCCGGAAGGTCCAGATCGGCCCAAAATCACCCCAGCCAAACCGGTTATGCGCCCGGCACATCCACTTATATGTCTGGTTATAGCCAAGCACCCGCTCGGGCACCGTGCAGGCACGGGCAACACCTGCCTGACGCCAGACCGTGTCGGTTGTCCCGCGCCAAACGACAAAATAGGTGGAGTCAAAGTCGGTCCTTAGGGTATCAACAAGCAAAACCACCGGTGATGAGGCAACCGGTAGACCGCTCGGTGGTGCAAGATACTTCGGGGGCAACGGCTCCCGCACCAAACGGAAACAGCCAAAACTACCATCTGCCGCGGTCAACTCACCCTGATAATACTGCCGCAACCGCAACCGCACCGACTCCTGTGCCGGATAGTTTGGGGAAATTACCCAGTCATAATAACCCAGATCCCGCACACTGTCCAACTGGGTCCAGCTCCTGCCCGCATCAAAAGAAATCTCAATCGTTACCCAGTCTGCAGGATTGCTAAAGTTATTCCACCTGACCCGAACCGTATCACCGATCTGCAGAGTCTCGCCCCTGCCAATTGAGTTATAAAAGGTGTCACCCAGCGGATAAACCAGTTGCAACTGGTGCGGGTCATTACCAGCCGGATGCGGTGATGCCACATGGGAGCGCTCCGGTCCAGAGTAGTGCCACCACTCTGCAGGCTGCCACCAGGTATTGTGGACATAGATATCCTTATCCGGGGTCCGATAACCGTAAGCGGCAAGGGAATGAACCGCCCAGATTGCAGACCAGACCATAGCATAACCTGAATCAATCTCCTGCACAATCCTCTCCCATGCCCAGTCATTACCACTATGCCCCAACTCCTCAACCACCTCAAAATCGGGATAGCCATTCTCGTAAGCCACCAGATACAACCCCTGACCGATTGCCCCAATCATCGTCCCACCCCTCGTGGTATCGGTAAACATCCACAGCGCACACTCCCGCTGGACATTTGGAATCTGCTTGTCCCACTCCCCTTCAACCATATCCCATCTCTGCCAGAACCAGTCAACCAGCCGACCATAACCCCTTGCCCGGTCCAGATAGCCCATCACCATCGCTGAGGCGGAAGGTGTGCAACCATAACTCCAATCATAAAAAGGCGCCCGGTCCGCATCTGGCACATAGACCGCATTCCACCTGGAAAAATCCCGGCTTAACGCCTCATCCCACTCCCGCTGATAATGGGCAACTGCCACCGGATCCTCGGCAACCAGACCCGCCTCTGCCCTCTGCTTAGCAACATAAAAGGCAAAATCCTCCCTTGAATACCAGACCTGCTCAAAATGGCAGGAGAAGATCACCCGCTCCCCTGCCGGATTACTGAACTCCAGAAATGTTACCGGCAAAATAAAATAAATTCTACTCAGATACGCATCATCACCTAAAATTGCCCTTGCCCGGCGCAAACCCTCAGGCCCCACCGCATAATAGGCGCTCGTGCCGTAACCGTAACACACAATCGGTGTCCGATCATAACGGGCAGAGATTAAAATATGCGCATACTTTGACCGCCAGTTGACAAGGTTAGTATTGGCTGTCAACCCTGCCCGCTCCAGATGAATATCCTTAACCACCTGCTCATAATCCGGAAATTGCTTACCATCCACCCGGAAATGAAACATATAAGCAACGGTCTGACCCTGCTCATCAACATAAGGCACCACCGGACCAGGCTGACACTTGCCCCATTCTGCCTCTGCCTTTTTCCGCGCCAGCATCTGCACCGTAGCAAAATCCACCGCGTTCGGTGGTCTCTCGCCGGGTTCAGGCAGATTAAGCGCCCAAACCGGCAGAAAGATCAAAATCACACTTAAAAATATCCGCATATTCACTCCTTGGTTAAATTGCTAACTGTCTATTTTAGCCGGCAAAATCCTCGGGTCAAAAATAACCGTCTTAACCATTACACCATCCCCCTATCCACCACACCCAAAACCCCTGCTTATATCACCATCCTCACCCTGCCCATCATCATCAACTACACCACACCATTTACCATATCACCAACCAAACCATCAGCCCAAACCAAAACCATCAAACCAACCATCCCAATTACCAGCACCCAAACCACTGACAGAACCCTGATCCCAACCCCGACCCATATCCTGCTGATTACGGACATAACAGCCCTGCTCATAACCGTCCCCATAACTGCTCCCCGGGCAGGCAACACCAGTCCCCAGATTGACAAGCAGCTGATAATTAAAGACTTATAAAATACCTGTTAATTTTACACCCGTTTTTGCATCTTATTATATAGAGGCGAAAGGGTTTGACCGATGGAAAGCAAAGATTATGATAACGATATGCCCGGAAAACTGCCGGATGAGGAGAAAAAACTCCTTCTTGAACTCAAAACCGGCGCCCCGGGTGCGTTTGAAAAACTCTTCAACCGGTACTGGCAGATAATTCTCCGCCTCTGTCTTGCCCGGCTCACAGACCCTGCAGAGGCAGAGGATGCAGCAATTGAGACCTTTGCTGATGCCTGCCAGGGCATAAAAAAATTTCGCGGCACCTGCCGGCTCTCCACCTGGCTTATCCGGATTGCCTTAAACCGCATCGCCCGGCACCACCGCAAAAGAAAACGGCAACTGGCAACGGTGCCGATTGAAAACTGCCCTGAAAACAGCGCCCAAACCGAACCTGAATCAACCCCACCGGGAATAATCAAACTCCGCAACTATCTCGAACTTCTCCCGGTATCCGATCGCAACATCCTCATCCTTTACTACATAAACGAACTCACCCTGGAGGAGATCGCAAAAACACTGGGCAAAACCAAAAACGCGGTGGCGATGCGCCTGAAAAGGGCAAAAGACCGGCTCCGCCGGCTATATCTGGGAGGTAAAGATGAATGAACTTGAGATCAAAAAACTTTTTGAGCAACTAAAACAGCACCTTGACCGCCAGATAACCAGACTTGACGAGAAAACCCTCTACGCGCGGGTAAGACACCAACTCAACCTGCCGGCATACCGGCGTCTCCTTCTACGCCTCTCCAGACCACCTCAAAAAATCCGGCTCAGCGACCGCAAAGACCTCATCCTTTTACTTCTCTTTGCCCAGGGCAGAACCGGCCAGACCGCTGAACCCCTGCTCGGAATGACCCGGATAACCAAACTCCTGTTTCTTGCCTGCCAGGAACTGGGAATTGACCAACTGGTGCGCAACCCCTACCGGTTTGTCCCCTACAAACTCGGACCATTTGCCCCGCAACTCTACGACGACTTAGACCTCCTCCTTCATACCGGACTTATCCGGGCAGAAGAACTCAAACCCGGTGCTCCCCCTTTTATTCAAGCCGAACTTGAGACCGTCCGTCAACTGATTCTCCTCAACTCCGGCATCGGCAAAACCGAAAGGCTGGACTCTGCCCAACTTTTAATCACCTTAACACCCAAAGGCAAAAGATTTGCCCGGGTCCTGTTTGAAAAGGCGCAGCGCAAACAGAAAAACCTTGCCCCGGGCTTAAAAATCATCAAAGCCCAGTTCGGCTCACTTCCCCTGTCCTCTCTCCTCCGCTATGTCTACCTCCGCTACCCCGAATACACCACCCGCTCGGAAATCCTCCAAAAAATTCTGCCGGAAAAACTTGGCCCCACACCCAAAAACAGACTGCTTGACAGTAAATAATGGTTTTTATATCTTAACATAAGACAAAAGTATGGACAGAAAAAAGGCAGGTAGATATGACTGAGTTAAGCAATATTGTTGATAAGGTAGAAGAGACAGAAAAATTAGAATTTAATAAAATTTATAATATGGATTGCATCGTTGGGATGAAGCATATTCCAGATAATACCATTGACCTTGTTATCACCGACCCGCCGTTTGCGATCGATTTCAAGGCAAAAAGAAATAATTACCATCGAACACATTCTCGGGTTTTAGAAGGCTATAATGAAATACCAAAAGAAGAATACTACGGTTTTACAATAAAATGGATGAAAGAGGTGTATCGGGTCCTCAAGGATTCGGGCAGTATGTATGTTTTCTCCGGGTGGAATAATCTTAAAGATATTCTAACCGCGATTGATGAATTGCGTTTTATCACAGTAAACCACATTATCTGGAAATACCAGTTTGGATTAGTAACAAAAAGGAGATTCGTTACTTCACACTATCATTGCCTTTATGTCTGTAAAAATGACAAAAAGAGAAAATTCTTCCCTTATGCAAGATATGGAAAAGAAGAAGATGATGCGGAAGGCAAAAGTTTGCATTATAAAGATAAGGAGGATGTCTGGATAATAAAAAGAGAATATTGGACAGGCGACCAAAAGACCCCCACAAAATTGCCTGCGGAATTGATAAAGAAGATTTTGCAATATTCCAGCGAGAAAGGTGATGTTGTTTTAGACCCCTTTTTAGGTTCTGGACAGGTGGCGGTTGTTAGTAAATTATTAAACAGGCAATATATTGGGTTTGAAATTGTTAAAGAGTATTATGAATTTGCAAATAAGAGGTTAGAGGGAAACATTTATAGAATAAAAGACGAAGAAGAAATAAAAAAACACCAGCGATTAACTCTATTTGATAAGAAGGGAAGAAAATGACTTTTTTAAGAACCGCTAAACAAATTGGCGAAAAATTAGAGTATATCCCCAAAATTTGGGATGGTAGAAAATCTATTTTAGAAATGAAAGATGCCGGTTATCCTCAATGGAAGCAGATGGAATGGATTGGATTTTATTTTCAATTCTTATGTGAAAGACACTTATCAAATATTATGCAAATGCCGGGCCCGAAATATGGAAATGTTAGGTTCGATGCTTTTAAGAACATTCCTTGGGATTTCAAAGCACATGCGATGAATACAAGCAGTCACCAGATTATTGTTAATGACAGTGAAGCAACCGCCAACGGGATTAAAGATTATGGTGCAGTCGGCTTAATTCTTGCCTTGGGAAAGGTATTGTATAATGACGAGGATAGGACATTTCAGAAATGGCATGAAGCATTGAAAGGTGGCTTATCAGATTACTCTATTGAAAGGATAAGAAGGGGCGCATGGTCAAGATTGAGAAAGGTTTCTTTCAATTTACAGCAAATTTCGTTTATTAAAATCACCGATGAGACCCTGATTAAATGCGGTTCGTTTCAAGAGGACTTCAGAAATGCCGATGGAAGTCCACGACGGGCGAAGGTATTATTAAATTTGGAGAAAATAGAGGATGAGTTGGAACATTTTATTGAGTTCTAACCAACAGTATATACCACAAGAATAAAGGTTGCAATCCTTTTGCTCCCTCTATTGTTCGCCTTTTATGCCTAACGGCACCCACTTAATCCGTGCCCTTGCCAACCTGCTTTGGTTGTTTAACCATAAACCTTAGTTTTACCCTAACAATTAATCTTTAATTGATTACAACTTGACCGTTCCGTTTGTCCGCTTTATAATACGGTGTGAGACAACCTTTAGCACCTTTTGCCTGTTTTAGCCCGCATAACAACCGAGATTTATGAAAAGGTTAAATAGCGCCCGAGAAAAATCCAGCGATTCCTTGTTTTTGCTAAATCCACCAACCGCGGATAATGGTGTGGTCATCTTGAACAAAGACCGTTTTGTTCAAGCAATAGAAAACATTGCTAATACCGGCGGTCTTGCGGAAATAAAAAACCGCGTCCTTAACCTGCGATCTATCATAACCTTTTGCCAAAAGGACACCGATGGCATCTTAAACATTACCGCCAACGGCGAAACCATAACCCTGCGCCGGGCTGCCCTTAAATCGTAACTGGATCAGATTTTAGCGTCGCAGACACTGGAAAGGGCAAGGTATTATTTAAGGCGATTAAAAGATGGTGCCCAGAGGGTAAAAACGAGCAAAGTTAATGATATAAATCTTCTCCGGTGGAAAGAATATGAGGAGATTATTACTGATAGCCTCTGGATATTGGATAAGCGGGACTCTTCTGGTGCCCACCTGGGCTGGTATTGGGGTAATTTTATTCCCCAGATTCCCCGGCAAATGATGCTGAGATATACCAAAAAGGGTGATTGGGTTCTGGATGCCTTTGTCGGCAGTGGAACAACCTTGATTGAGTGCCGGAGATTGGGTAGAAACGGAGTTGGAATCGAGTTAAATCCTGAAGTGGCACAGCGGGCAAAATGGTTAATTGAGAAAGAGCAAAATAAAGATAATGTATTTACCGAGGTAGTGGTTGGTGATAGCAGAACAATCGATATAAAACAGATTCTAAATAAATATGGCATAACCAAGGTCCAACTGCTTATTATGCATCCGCCCTATCACGACATTATCAAGTTTTCCCAAAACAAGTCAGACTTCTCCAATGCCCGAAATACCGAGGAGTTTTTAAAGATGTTTGGCGCGGTGGTGGATAATGCAACACCATATTTAGAAAAAGGACGCTATTTTGCCCTGGTGATTGGAGATAAGTACTCTAAGGGTGAATGGATACCACTGGGGTTTTATTGTCTGCAGGAGGTGTTGAAAAGAAACTATTTATTGAAAAGCATAATTGTCAAAAACATTGAGGAGACGAGGGGCAAAAGAAATCAGCGGGAACTGTGGCGCTACCGGGCATTGGTGGGCGGGCTTTATGTATTTAAACATGAATATATTATGCTTTTCAAGAAGAAATAGGAGGGTAAAAATATGCCACTCTTCAGCCCAAAAGAGGTTTTGAATTTGAATCTTAACTGCATTCCTTTAATCCACTTAAAAATGCTTGCTCAAAATTTAGGCGTGGATAACACCGGTTCGGCAACCGAGATTATTAAAAAATTTCACAAAAGGAGTAAATGAAAAAACCGTCAACGATTTTATCAAACAGAGATACGTTGAGAGTATTCAGAAAAGGAGGGGGGTTATTTCTGACGAGGATTTGAAGCAGGAATTAAAGAAAGTCCAGAATTTTGCCTGGGGTGTGGTTCAGGGGCAATTAGACCAGAAAATCCAAGCTGAATATGTCCGAAGATTCGTGCGCTATGAAGACTTGGTAAATAATGTTAAAGCCAGACTGCACCGTGATGTAACAAATTATGTCATCTGCACCTGGTTTAACCACTGGACGACGGTATTGATTGAGGAGCATATCAGCACTCATCCCAAAGTAATTCCCACGCTCAAAAACATAAAGGGGATTGACATTTTCTTTGATGGACAACCTTTTGACTTAAAGGTAACTTATTTGCCCCGTGGCTACAGTCCAACCGCAGCAATAGCCGAACCTGAAAAGTTGGCTGTTTGGCTGTATGAAAATCAAGGTGCACAGCGATTTGGTGCTGACAATCGCTTGTTTGTTGTATTATTGGATAAAGATAGCCCGGAGAGAAGCTGGGAATTAAAAAGAGATTTTGCTCTCGTGTTTGGAAGAATTGACCGCTTCTTTGATAAAGAGACAGTTTCCAAGAGAGACGAAATTATTTTTACCTTTGGAAGAAATACTTACACAGCCGTAACCAAGGTTTTGCTAATAACAAAATAGGGGCACCGTGCCGCACCAACTCCACAAAGATTAAATTATGTGTTGACATTTAAGACTGGTTGCGTAAAATAAACTGGTAATTTCGAAAAGAATGTTGTTTTATTAGGAGGATTTTATGTCCGGACATTCTAAGTGGGCAACAATTAAGCATAAGAAGAGTAAGATGGATGCGGCGCGCGGTCGGGCATTTTCCAAGTTAATCCGGGAGATCACCACCGCTGCCAGAACCGGTGGCGGCGATATCGAGGCAAATCCGCGCCTGCGGAGTGCCGTTGAGGCTGCCCGGGCAATAAATATGCCCCAGGAAAATATTGAGCGGGCGATCAAGCGGGGAACCGGCGAACTGCCCGGCGTCTTTTACGAAGAGGTTCTTTATGAAGGATATGCCCCGGGTGGTGTGGCATTACTGGTAAGAACATTGACCGACAATAAGAATCGCACGACCGCTGAGGTACGACATGTCTTTGATAAATATGGTGGTTCAATGGGGGCAGCAGGCTGTGTTGCCTGGCAGTTTAAGCCTAAAGGGCTCATTGTCATTGACCGGGCAAAGACCGATGAGGACACCATCTTAACCCTGGCAATGGAGGCAGGTGCAGATGATGTCCAGTCTGAAAGTAGTGGCTATACAGTGATCACCGCGATTGATAATTTTGAGGCGGTAAAACAGCAGTTGAAATCCGCAGGAATTGAATGGGAAAGTGCAGAACTGACCCAGGTCGCTACCAACACCGTGCCGGTTTCTGAGGCAGATGCACCCAAGGTGCTGAAACTGATCGAGATGCTGGAGGAACTGGAAGAGGTCCAGCAGGTTTATGCCAACTTTGATATCCCGGACGAGGTGCTGGAAAGGGTTAGCGCCGCCGGGAAATAACCCTGGTTTGCGCGTTCTTGGCATTGACCCAGGGCTCAGTGCTACCGGATTTGGTGTCCTGTCTGAAAAGGGCACCGTGCTTGGTTACGGCGTTATAACGACCGATGCACAGCACAATCTGCCCAATCGGCTGAGCAGTTTAGCTCGTGGCATCTCCGGGTTGATAAAGAACTACCAGCCAGACTGTTGTGCGATCGAAACACTTTTTTTTAAGGGGGGTGGGGCAAAAAGCGTAATCCTTTCTGCAGAATCAAGGGGAGCGATCCTTACCGTGCTGGGCAGGAAAAGGTTACCGGTATTTGAATTGACACCTGCCACCATAAAACTGGCGGTTACCGGCTCAGGAAGGGCATCCAAGCACCAGTTGAATTATATGATCCGGAAGATTCTCAAACTGGACAGCAGGGTAACCGAGCATGCCGCAGATGCGCTTGCAGTCGCCTATTGTCTGCGTTACCGGATAACAAAATGATCTGTTGTCTGAAAGGTAAACTGCTGGTTAAGGAGCCGACCAGACTGGTATTGGATGTAAACAGCATTGGTTTTGAGGTTAAGGTGCCCATCTCCACATCGGAAAGGTTGCCGGACATCAATGCCGAGGTTAACCTTTTGATCCAGATGGAGATAAGTAAAGCCGGGATCGAACTTTTTGGTTTTCTTACCCAGCAGGAGTTGGCGATTTTCAGAATGATAACCGGGATGAAAGGAGTTGGACCAAGAGTAGCGCTGAACCTTCTTTCCCGGTATCAGCCAGATGAGGTTGTGTCCGCAATTGAACGCAAGGATTTGAAACTGATTCGTTCTATCCCGGGCATTGGCGAGAAAAAGGCACAGGCGATTCTGAACCTTGTGGACACCAGGATTAAAGAGACGCCTGGACCGGCTAATCAATCCCAATCTTCCGAGATTTACCAATCAGCGGTTAACGCCTTGATTTCGCTTGGCTTAAGCAGAAAAGAGGCACAGGAAAGGCTCTCCCGGATTAAGTTTGAACCGGGTTTGAGTTTGACCGAGTTACTTAAAAAGGCGCTTGCCCAGAAATAAAAATGAGGCGCACAGTTGTGGATAGGCTTTCTTCACCGCAAAGGTTGCGGGGTGAAGAGAGTTTTGATGAGACGGTAAGGCCAAGGTTTTTGTCTGAGTTCGTTGGCCAGACCAAAATTAAGGAAAACCTGCGGGTTTTTATTGAGGCGGCAAAACTGCGCTGTGAACCGCTGGAGCATGTATTGCTTTCCGGACCGCCCGGGCTGGGAAAAACCACCCTTGCCCATATTCTTGCCAATGAGATGGGTGGTACGATCCGTTGTTCGGCTGGCCCGATTCTCGAAAGGCCGGCTGATTTAGCCGGAATACTTACCGGTTTGAATGACGGCGACATCTTTTTTATAGATGAGATTCATCGGACCAATAAGGCGGTTGAAGAGTTCCTCTATCCCGCACTTGAGAATTTTGCCATTGATGTGTTGCTGGATAAGGGTCCGGGTGCCCGTTCCGAACGTATTGCTTTGTCGTCATTTACCCTGGTGGGCGCCACCACCCGCACCGGTCTTTTAACCGCACCGTTAAGGTCCAGATTCGGCATCTTTCTCCGACTTGATTATTACCCGGCTGAGGAGTTGAGGTGTATTGTTCAGCGGAGTGCTAAGATACTCAATATCAACATTGACGATGACGGCGCCTCCGAGATCGCCACCCGTTCCCGCGGAACGCCCAGAATAGCGAACCGGCTCCTGCGCCGGGTAAGAGACTTTGCCCAGGTCAAGGGCAAAGACCGGATTGATATGGAGATCGTCCAGTTTGCCCTTGCCCAACTTGATGTTGATGCCCGGGGCTTGGATGAGATGGACAAAAAGATTGTGCTCACCATAATTGAGAAGTTTAACGGCGGACCGGTGGGCATCGGTTCAATCGCCGTCGCGGTGAGCGAAGACGAAGGAACAATTGAAGAGGTCTATGAGCCGTTTCTGGTGCAGGAGGGGTTTATCCAAAGGACACAAAGGGGCAGAGTAGCCACACCTATCGCCTATCACCATTTTGGCAAAAAACCACCAGAACCCGGGCAGTCCCGACTGTTTCTCTAATTTTTTTCTATACATAACTTATTACAGTTTAAGATCTTACGATGCTGAACTGATTTTCTTGACTTAAATTTCACCTGTTAGATAATTATATCCTATGCACAAATGGGCAGTCTTCTTCATCTTCTTTCTGGTGTCTGGTTGTCTTAGTCCAAGAGTTCAGATCACCCCGGTCAGGGCAGACAGGCAATCGCCCCCTGCCTGGCTTTTTGCCGGTATCGAGTCAGATAAAAAAATCACCACTGCCCGGTATCTGGGTAAATTCAAACTGACATTTTATTGGGTGGTCGAAGAAAATGATTATCCCCAGAGGAAGGTGGTCCCGTTGTATTCGGTTGATGGTAAACTGGTAGGTAAATTTTGCCCATCATTCGTCAAAGATTTCAAGGTTGAGTCTGCTGCCCGGTTAAGGAATGGGTTATGTCTGAGTTATCTGAAAAAACAGAACCGGGTGCAGGTTGTTGACCGATTCCTGGGACATGGCGGGTATAAGTTATCAGAACTTAAATCCATCGCGGTTGACCCCAGTATAATACCGCTGGGCTCAAAGGTTTATATTCCACAATTTGAAGGTGTTACGGTTAACAACCAGCAATTAAGTGGCGTGTTTTATGCCCATGACATCGGCAGTGCGGTAAAGGGGCGCCATATTGATCTATTTCTCGGTGATAGGGATTATATGAAGATTCTGGCTTCAGCGGGGATTGTAAGTTCTGGTAGCATCGATGTCTACCTCCTTGAATAACGGCTCAAGTTGACGGCTCCCATGTTCAAGGAGCATTTTCTTAATCAACTCTTTTTGCCATTCGTAATACAAATCTGCCAAAGTCAGGGTCTTAATCCGATTCTGGTATAGCCATTCCACCAGGGCGGTAAAATCAACAACCGACCATTCGGTAAACCTTTGCGGTTTTTCTACTATCCGGTGCACCAGAAGAATAGTAATCGGGTTGTTTTTGATATGCGTCTTAACCGCCTCCAGGCTCGTCTCCCGGCGCAGTTCAAACTCTGGTAACCGGTAAGGGTCAACCCAAAGGTTTATCTCGCCAGCCCGCACCGCGCGTGCCATCCTGTAGCCCGCCTTACGAACCAGTTTTCTGATCCGCTGATCCATATCTCCGTAAGGGTAAATAAATGTGATCACCGGCACATTGAAAAGCGACTCTAAGATAACTTTGGAAAGGAATATCTCACGGTAAGCAGTCTCATCATCTAACCGGGTAAGCCAGGGATGGGAAAGGGTATGACTGGCTATTTCGATGTTCACCGACTCCATCATCTCCTTTATTTGACCACTGGTAAGAAAAGCGGATGGGTTGCCATAACCCGCCTTTCCCCTGCCGACATAATTAACTATCAAACCTAAGGTGGCGCTCATCTGATATTTTTTAAGCAGGGGATATACATTGTCGTAAACCGAACGGTAACCATCATCAATAGTGAAGATAACCTTATGACCGGATAGGTTGTTAGCCTTAGGACCAGTGGTATCTATTATCTGGCTAATTGTGAAAATCGACAGCAAAAAAACACCTGGCATTGTCAATTAGACCCGAAGCCCTGAGAACAGGTTGCGATAACCTTTAAGTCAAATCTTCCTCTTTTGTCATTGCGAGGCACGCAGTGCCGAAGCAATCTACAAGCGATAATACCCGGACTACCCGCAAAGAGATTCCTTCGCCGGACAAGCCGGCTCGGAATGACATAAAAAGGAAAACCTTGCGGCATTACAAATCTCATTGCCATTGATATTATTTAATGCGTCCTGATTGTCAACGCTGACCGCTGGCCAGAAATTAAAAGCTACTGCAACGGTTGTTTGTAGTTGACAACAGGCATTGAATTTATTATAATATATCAAATTTGGTGAGGTGGAGGCGGTTGTTTCAGGCGACGGTACGGCATCTCAACCTCCTCAAAAAGCCCAGATGGAATGCCCTCGCATTCCAATCCCACCAAAACAGCCTCGCCTGAAACCAGCCCTGGCTGCCTCTGCCTCACTATTTGTCATTGCGAGGCACGCAGTGCCGAAGCAATCTACAAGCGATAATACCCGGACTACCCGCAAAGAGATTCCTTCGCCGGACAAGCCGGCTCGGAATGACATAAAATGTTCAGGTTGAGACTACTGTTGACGCATGGCGAGTTTGCGGGCAAGTTGGAGCGCGGCAATCATTGACGAGGGGTCTGCTACCCCTTTGCCCGCGATGTCAAAGGCAACGCCGTGCAAAGGCGAGGTGCGGATCCTGCCTAAGCCGAGGCTAACATTTACCCCTTTACCCCGGGCAAGTAGTTTTGCCGGAATCATCGCCTGGTCATGATACATCGCGACAAAACCGTGGCACTGTTGTAGTTGGGCAAAGATGGCGTCCGCAGGAAATGGCCCTTTAACATTGATGTCCATCGCCTGTGCCCGTTTCACTGCCCGGCGAATTCGTGCCTCCTCGCCCAGACTGAACTCCTCACCATGCGGATTAAATGCGAAAACACCAACTAGCGGGTTTTTAAACCCCTCCTGTAAAAGAAAATCCCAGAGCAACCGGATTTTTTTAAGCACTGCTTTGGTGGTAATTGCGGCTGACACCCTGGCCAGCGGCAGGTGGATCGTAACAAATATCACTCGAAAAGTGGGTGACCAGGCAAGCATCGCATAATCCGTTTTCCCAAGGTTATGAGCAAGAAACTCGGTTTGACCCGGATAAGGAAAACCAGCAAGCCGAAGCGCGGCTTTGGCTACTGGCGCGGTTACCAGCGCAGAAATCTCCCCGGTTTTTAACAGTTGAACACCAATCCGTAAAGCCTGATAAGCGGTAGCACCGCAGTTTTTCTGCGCCTTGCCATAGACAAATTTGCCCGGGCTACCGGTATCAATTACGGTAATTTTGGGGACGTTTAGCCCCACATCTTTCGCCACCTGCTCCCAGACAGTTTGCGGACCGATTAAAACCGCCCGGCTGATACCGATCCTTTTCAGCGCCTTGGCGGTGATCTCCGGTCCGATACCCGCGGGATCGCCTAAAGTTATGCCAATCGCTCGGCCCATTTTAGTAATGGCTCAGTGTCCCAGAACGCCGAGTATAGCGCTCGATCAACATAAACACTGCCAAGCCAAATGCTACCCATAAAAACGAAAGCAGACCCAAACGGAGTAACGCATCTCTTAGGGAAAAATCAATCTGCTCACCCATCAAAAAATGACGGGTGGTGAGAATCCCGTAAGTGGTGGGAATAAATAGCGCCAGTTTCTGCATAAACACTGGCAGGACCGCGAGCGGATACGCAATCGGCGTCAAAATCATCAGGATGCTCGCTAGTGCCTCGCTGACCAGCCAGCCCTGTTTGAAAATGAGAGTAAAACTTGCCATAAACATCCCGATACCGTAAAGGGCAACCATCATCAGCCCGATCACCAGTAAAGAAGGCAAAAGTCCCAGTGGATTGATCTTCAGGCTGAAAACCAAGAGGATAAACAGCATCTGCACCGCGATCATCAGCAACTGGTGCAGAATTGAGTGCATTGACATTCCCATCGTAAAAACCCAGCGCGGGACCGGTGCGGCAAACACCGACTCTAAGGTGCCATAGAACTGCTCCTTGCGCAGACTGAACCCCATCGCCCAGAGTGCCATATTCAGAAACCCGATGAAGAGATAACCTAAGGTGATAAAGGTAATGATATCTGATGTCCCGACCAGCCGCTTAAGGTTCGCTGACTCCCGACCGCCGACCAACGCCACTCCATATAAAAGATAGGGCAAAAGATACACCACTGGATCAATCAGACTGCGGGCAAAATCCGCCTTATAAGTTAACTCCAGTTGCCACTCCTTAATGTTTTCTGCCCAGACCGCTTCCGCATAATGCCGTAATCTTGCCCAGCAGTTTTTTAATCCTGATGCCATTTTAGTGCATTCCAACCGTGCCATCCCGCCGGGTCTTTTTCTCTAAATAGACGAAAAGGAAATAACCGGCGAACAACAGAATAATGTCCATCACTACCAGAATCGCAACCGTCTGATATAGGCTCACCTCGGTCCTATTCAACAGGATTATACCACGGATGGCAACCAACGCCCAGGTCAACGGGATCAGAGTTGATACCAAAGCGGTAATCGGATTCACCTGGACCGGATAACGGATCGGTGAAAACAGAAAGAAGACCCACTCCAGTGTATGGACCCAGCCGTGCACCTCTTTGATCAAAAGGGTAAAACCCGCAAACGCGATGGCAAACCCGTAAAAACCGATCATCAGCAAAACTACCAGTAAAAGGACTGGCAGGATTTTTGCCAGCGTAAACTGGACCCCAAAGAAAAGTGAAATGATCAACGCCTGAAAAAAAACCATTACGCTTGACCAGGTCCATTCTGCCAGCGTCTTACCGATCAGAATTACCAGCGGATGGGTTGGCGAAGCAATGATATACTCCATTGTGCCCCAGTAGGTCTCTTCACGTAACGAATTGCCGACACCCCATAAGGCAGAAAAGACAAATATGGAGATCATTGCGCCTATCAGGACAAACGCTAAATAATTACCCGAGCCGGTTAACAGCCGGAAAGCCTCACTTGTGGCACTGCCGACGAGTGCCCGTCCCTGAAAAACGAACGGCAGTACCCAGAGCAGGGGAAATATCGCCCAGAAGACAATCATAATCGGATAGGAAAACCAGATTTTCATCGTCTTTAAAAACTCCGCACCGATCACCCGCAGTTCCTGACGGATTGGTCTTTTGGACATCATCATTACTCCTCAAGAGATGCTGTTTCAGCTGTCTGCCCAGTTTCCGCGGCAAGCGAAGTGCCGGTCATATAGATAAAAACATCCTCCAGGGTTGGCTCTTTGACATCAATCTCCAGAATCTTTGCCTCCAATCGCAATCGTTCAATCACCTCGCTTAACACCGTCTCTGCCCTCGGTACCACGATCCGCAAAACAGTTACGCCGTTATTAAATTCGCTCTGAGTCTGTTCAACCCCGGTGAGGTTTTTCAGGCTGGAGATATCCGGCTGACCCAGACACCGCACCTCAATTACCTCCTGGTGCGGGATCTCCCGCTTGTATTCCTGCGGGGTTTTGATGTCCACGATTTTCCCCCTGTCAATAAACGCAATCCGGTCGCACAACTCATCTGCCTCATCCATATAATGGGTGGTCAAAATGATCGTCTTGCCCTGCTCGCGGTTTAACTCCTCCTTTATGAACCGCCGGATGAAGCGGGCAAACTGCGGGTCAAGCCCAAGTGTCGGCTCGTCCAGAAGTAAAATATCCGGGTCGTGTAGCATCGCCCGTGCCAGACTTACCTTCTGCTTCATCCCGGAGGAGTAGCGCTCCAACCGCTCATTTGCCACCTCACGCAGACCCAGAAGCTCCAGAAGATAATCAATTCGCTGATCCCTTTTTTTCCCGTTTAAACCGTAAAGGGCGGCAAAAAAGCGGAGATTGTCCCGGGCGGAAAGTTTCCAGTAAAGGGTCCGCTCACCTGAAGTTAAAAGCCCAATCCGTTGCCGGCAGAAAAGTGATTCCTTAAAAACATCTCGGCCAAAGAGTTTGATCGTCCCTTGGTCTGGAATCAAAAGCGTGGCAATACAGCGCACCAGCGTGGTTTTACCTGCACCGTTCGGACCCAACAAGCCAAACAGTTCACCGTGCGACACCACCAGCGTTGCCCCAGCCAGTGCCCGAATGACCTTTTTCTTCAAGCCTCGACCCCGGCGGAACAGTTTAACTACCTGCTGGCAGTCCAGTGCGGGCACTACCGAATTGGTATTATCTACTCTTTCGCTCATCAACTATCTCCCGGATTAAATTATCAATTTTATCTGCTGCCCCATCCCAAGTCCACTGCTGTGCCCAAGTGATCGCCTGTTTGCCCAGTTTCTCTCTGAGCGCTTCGTTGGTTAAAAGCAGGTCAATCTTTTCGGTCAAGTCGTCAATATCACCGTAGTTGTAGAAAAGACCGTTAACACCGTCCTGTGAAGAATCCACCAAGCCAGGGGAACGGGCAACCACCACCGGAGTACCACAGGCGTTTGCCTCCATCACAATCAGTCCCCAGCCCTCCTTAATAGAACTTTCTACCAACAACGCACTCCGCTGATACCACCGGACCTTTTCTGTTTCTGGTATGAAACCGGTAAACTCCACCAGATCGCTGAGTTGGAGTTTTTGGGTTAGTTTAACCAAACGAGGTTGGTCATCACCGGTGCCAACAATCACCACTCGAAAATTTCTTCCCATCTCCTTCAGTTTTCTTGCCGCAAACAACAGATGCTCAGTTGACTTATACCGCTTCAGCCTGCCGACATGCAAAATCACCTGTTCCCGTTTCACCAGGGGATCAGGCTGATACCGGGAGAAATCAGTGCCCGGTGGCACAGCTGTAACCTGCTCTGGTCTGATACCCAGTTTAACTACATCCTTTTTTGAACTTTCTGAAAGAACCGCAAAACGACAGTGACGGTAGGCAAACGGTATTAAACTCTCTGCCAGATAAACATAACCGGCAAGTGGTGCCGGGACCTCGCGAAAGATGCTCTTTCGGAAAAGATGCATTAGCATTACCAGAACAGGTTTATTAATAAACCAAGGCGAATAAAATGGAACCTTGTTGAGATCGTCAATGATTAGGTCGTAGTTGTTCTTTTGGACAATCTGCCGGATGTGCCGGTAAACAGTAAAGTTGAATGTCCACTTGCCACCCATACGTTGGATACGAATACCATCTATTATCTCTTCTGATAAAGAGCCAGAAAATCTTTCTGATAGTTGGGTGATATCATAACCTCTTGCTGTTAGCCTTTTCGCGACCTCCTGCAAATATATTTCAGCACCACCGGCAAGCGGATTTTTGATACACCGCCAATTGATCACCATAATTTTCATTTGGATAAAGAATAATATTTTTTTTCTTTTGGTCAAGAACAGTATATTAGCAACAATGCCCACCATTTCGTCATCAAAGGATTTCATTACAATAACCCATCTCAAATATTACTAATTATAACTATTTATAACTATACATATATATCATTAAAAACACCCATTGTATTGTGTTGTTTAAAATTACAACTACAGAATATATAAATATATTATAACTGCTGTTTATGTTGTGTATGGGGATTAGTCACGAGGTTTTTTTAGTGATTAATTTTACAATATCTTGTGCTGTATGTTTATGTTAATTGGAGGTGTATTGTTGGTCCGGTAATGGGGATGCAATTTGGCCGGTTTTGGCTGTTAACAGGTTTTCCACCGGTTTTTACCCGGCTTTTGTGGATAGTTTGTTTGGTTTATTGAGGGTTGAACTGTTGTAATAAGTTTTGTAATGTAGTGGCGAGTTTTGGATCTTTAATTTTTAATTGCTGGATTTTATTAATGGCGTGCATAACCGTGGTATGATCCTTGCCCCCCAAGAGGTAGCCAATGTCTTTTAATGAGAGGTTGAGTTGTTGTCTTAATAGATACATAGCGGTCTGTCGGGCAAGTGCCACCCGTTTTGTGCGTAGACGTCCTTTTAGATCCTGAACCGAGATCTGAAAGTGGTCAGCGACCATAGTAATTACCCGGTTGGCATCAAGGGGCTGGCTGGGTGAAACCAAGTCTTTTAATGCCTCGTCTGCCAACTGGGTGGTCAGTGGTCTACCAGTTAACGAATGTAAGGCGATCAGGCGCAGAAGCGAAGCTTCTAATGTTCTGATGTTGGAACGAACCCTAGTTGCGATATAAGCCGCAATATCCTCAGGAAGTTTAAATTGCTCTTGTTTTGCCTTCTGAAGAAGTATTGCTATTCTGGTTTCTAAGTCAGGGGGTTGAATATCAACCACTAAACCACTTCCCAGCCGGGAGATGAGCCTCTCCTGTAGGGTTGGGATATCTTTGGGCGGACGGTCACTTGTAAATACCACCTGACTGCCCGCATCCTGCAGGGCATTGAAGGTATAAAAGATCTCTTCCTGTAAACTCTCTTTACCGACCAGATAATGGATGTCATCAAGTAGTAAAAGGTCTAAGCAGCGGTATTTGTTTTTAAACTCAATCCGGGTATTTTTACCTATCGCCTGAATCAGTTCCAGAAAGAGCGCCTCTGCTGGAGTGTAGTATAGCTTTAAGCCCGGATAGATCTTGAGCGCCGCATTGCCAATTGCCTGGATAAGATGGGTCTTTCCCAGCCCGACCCCACCGTAAATAAAGAGGGGATTATATGCCCGACCCAGATTACTGGCAACATTTTTAGCTGCAGCACAAGCCAGGCGGTTGCCTTCACCAATAATAAAGGTATTAAAGGTGTAGCGACTGCGCAAATGGAACTGAGTTCCAGTAATGGCATGGGGAGTAGGTTCAACCCGCGGAGTCTTTCCTTCTTGCCGGGTATTTTGAACCACAAATTCTACCTGTAACTCCCTGCCTGTAATACCCTTGAGCGCACTAAGGATTTCGCCCATATAGTGATGTCTTATCCAATCGCTAAAGAAAAGGTTGGGTACCACAACCTTGATAGTTCCATTGGTATACTCAACCTGCTTGGTAGGCTGAAACCAGGTAGCAAAAGCCTGCGGTTCAATACTTAATTTGATGACCTCAAGAACTGCTGACCAAACATCGTTTTTGTCCATAGGTTAACCACTTTACACATAACTTTATTCAAACTTATCCACACAAATATCCACATAAACCAGCGGCGTAAATATCAGATACAAAAACAGATACGACACAGCTTGAATTCCTGTCCACACCGATTCTCCTGGTTATTTTTAGATTAAATTAATATTAAAATTGATAATCCACCTGTCAAGCAATCTTTGGTATATTGACACAAAAAATCGTGGTTATTTTCGTCAGGAGACTACCGCCTGGCCTAATGCCAGTCCGCCGTCATTTAGTGGTACCTTTTGGTTGTAATAAACCACAAGACCGGATTTTGATAGAGAATGTGCGATGCCGGTCCTTAACAGGTGATTTTGAAAACTACCACCAGCAAGCAAAACCTGTTTGGTGTTATGCTGTTTGCAGAGATTAAGCGCCGCACTGGCAAGGGCATTGATCATGACCTTATGAAACCAAAGCGCAATTGCAGCAGGTTTTTCCCCTTTAACAGTGAGGTCCGCCACGGTTTTTAAAATAGGAATTGGCTCAATGATCAACTGCCGGTTATAACAACGTAAAAACTCCGGGTTTTTACTACTGATACCCAAAGAACCGGTTGCCTTCCGGGCAGCGCTCTCCAGCGCTATGGCGGGTTCACCCTCAAATGTCGCCTGCTGGCAGATACCGGTTATTGTCGCAACCGCATCAAACAGCCGACCTAAACTGGAGGTAACTACCGGCAGTTCTTTGGGTACCAAATCCGGGTTTAATTTTAACCGGCGCAGGCCCTCCCGCCCGATGCCACAGGCAGTTAGATACTGGGTGGCAAGTTTTTCCGGGTCAGCAATCATACCCGCACCTGCATTGTGCCGAAGATAACCAAGATGCCCAACCCGTTCCCAGGTAAGGTCTTTGTTGATCAGAATCAACTCACAACCCCAGATTGTCCCATCGACGCCGTAACCGGTGCCGTCAGCCGCGATCCCGATCACAGGTCCTTGGAGACTATGTTCTGCCATTACGCCGAGCAGATGGGCAAAATGGTGTTGAACTCTGACTAACCGAGCATGGAATTTGCTTGCCAGTTGCTCTGCCAATCTAACCGAGGTGTAATCAGGGTGCAGGTCGCAGACGACCCGCTTGGGCACGATACCAGTCCACATCATCATTCGCTCCAGCGTCTGAAGAAACGTCTGCTCCGCGCTCGCTGACTCTAAACTGCCGATGTGCGGACTCAAATGGACGCGGTCCCGGACCGCCAAACCAAATACATTTCTACCATCGCCACCCATCGCTAAAGTGGGATGTTTCACGTGAAACATTGGACCTAAACCTATGGGTTGAGGAGCATAGCCCCGGGCTCTTCTGACCAGCACTGTTTTTTTACCATCAAGCGCCACTACTGAGTCATCACACCGGTTGGCAATCGGACGGTTATGGGTGAGCATCAAATCAAAGATGGTTTTCCTTTTTATGTCATTCCGAGCCGGCTTGTCCGGCGAAGGAATCTCTTTGCGGGTAGTCCGGGTATTATCGCTTGTAGATTGCTTTGGCACTGCGTGCCTCGCAATGACAGAAGGGGAGGTGCCTCGCATGGTTGGTGACCGTTGTAATAGTTCCCGGTCCTCAATTGCGATGGGTTCGTCACTTGGGTTAGCGCTGGTCATCACCAGCACCACCGGTCGCTTCATTAACCGTTTTAGAGTATCAAAAACCAGTAGGTGGAGTGGGGTATAAGGGAGCATAACGCCAAGATAACCGTTATTGGGTGCAATAGCGGGCGAAAGATGCAAAAGCGGTTTGATCTTCTTGGGCAATAAAAGTATCGGCGCTTGATGCGCAGATAGGATTTCAAATGCGCCTTTTGGGGTTTCACAGATAAGTTTAATTGTATCAAAATCTTGTGCCATCAGGGCAAATGGTTTGGCACCACGTTCCTTCAGGCTTCGTAGCCTTTGCACCGCCCGGTCATTTGTGGCGTCGCAGGCAAGGTGAAAGCCACCTAACCCTTTTATTGCTAAGATATTACCGCGCTGAAGGGCACAGCAAGCTTTTTTTATAATGTTGCCGGTGATAGACTGTCCTTTTTTGTTCAGCAGGCGGATCCGGGGCCCGCATTTTGGGCAGGCGATCGGTTCAGCGTGAAATCGGCGATTTGTGGGCTCGGTGTACTCTATTTTACATTCTGCACACATCACAAACTGGCGCATCGTTGTTCGTGGGCGGTCATAAGGCAGGGTCAGAATTATGGTATAGCGGGGACCACACTGGGTACAGTTGATAAAGGGGTAATGGAATCTACGGTTACTGGAGGAGAACAGTTCAGCACGGCATTCCGGGCAGATGCTTAAATCGGGCAGGACAAAAACGGCCCGGTTATACTCATTAAGCCTGCTTTTTTGAATAGAGAAATCTTTGAAAGGTATGCGCTGGGTGTAGGAGATATGCTGATCGACAATTGATGCGTAAGGTGGGGGATTGGTAAGCAGGGAGTGTAAAAACTGTTTTAATTTTTTGCCTTGGGCATAGATAACCACGCCACCCGGCGTATTGGCAACACCGCCTTTTATTCCCAACTGATTAGCCAGACGAAAGACAAAAGGGCGAAAACCCAAGCCCTGCAACTGGCCAGCTAATCGAATCTGGGCGGTGAGAACCTTTTTAATGGCGTAAGACTAACTTAATCAAGTGGTTATCTTGTTTTCTGTATCCCTTTCCTTTGTCGGTGGCTCAATCAGTTCGATCTCCTCTTCAGGGGTCTGCAGGATATTCTTATCATCCTTTTTCTTGATCAGGATTGCTACGGAAATCACATTGCCGGAAAACCACACTGACACCCCATACCCAATTACCATTAAGGCAATTGCATAACCACAGACCGCTAAAAGCACCGCTCCTAAATAGACACTCCAGTTTGGAATTACCCAGTAACCCGGGGCATAAATCTGGGGTAAACCGTAGATGTCTGCGGCCCAGACCGTAAGTTTGTGAAGAGGGATGAAAACACCCCAGTTCGGGATAGCAATTTTAAAAATAAAACTTGCTCCGTTAAGTATCTCTTGGTATGTTTCGCCCATAAATAGCGTAAGGATAAATGAGCCCAGTCTGCCTGCAAGGCTTGAAGCAAAACCGAGCAGAAACGAACCCAGCCTGGAGAGAAAACCGAGCAGTAATGAGTACCAGATCAGCCGAGCCGGTTGCTCATTGATACAGGAAAAGACTTCAAATAGGGTGTCAAAGGTGTCGTTACCCATCGCGCCCACGATGCTTGGCCCAACATACAGAGTGAAAAATAGCACAAAGAGTAGATAAACAATGAAAAGCGAAACAAAAAACGCGGGTATAGCAAAAACCCCAACCAAAACCGGGCCAATGTAAGGTATGGAACCTAAAGCACTTAATATCAATCCGCCGATAATTAAGACCAGGATGAAGGCGATCAACAGCAGCGGACTGCCAATTACTGCGCTGAGGTTTTTAAATGAAAACCTGAACGCCTCAGAGGCCTCATAGAACTCATTACCCCGCAGTTGTTCATAAGTAACCTTGGCGATTGCACAACCGGTTACCATTACCGTAAGAACGAGCCAGATGATGCCTACCGTGTAGAGCAACCACCCAAACCACGGAAAAGGTAAATTGGGATTGGGAAATGGCACCAACCGGTAAGTCTCCCAAATTGTAATCCAGTCATTACCAGCAGCGAGATGGGCAAGATAGGTAATCAGGCAATAGCCAGCCAGTCCAAATAGCAAGCCAAGCATCGCCATACCCACCTTTTTTGCGGAAAATCCGAGCCTTAGCGCCCGGAAAATGTCCTTGTAATTAAAATGCAATTCACTCATATCAACTCCTCCATTCAAATTTTACTTAAGTAGTTTTTGACAAACCAGAAGAGAAAGAGAAGTGCGCCTGCCCATAGTAACCAGAAGATCCAACGCGACGGCAATGGATATCGCCGCTCCAGGAAAAATCTGCGTCGCCACCCGGGCATTGCAATTTAATTTTCCATAAGTTTTATGTTTTGTCAATAGGTGACAACCAGTTTGACAGCCGTCCGGTAAGTTGGTGTTCCTTTGTTCGGAATGACAAGATAAATCCCGGGTCGTGCGCCTCTTCCTTTAGTGTCTTTACCATTCCAGATGTTGCCGCTTAACGAGCGCACCTTTCTTCCCTGGGCGTCGTAGATGGTAAAAATGTCACTGGCGCCGATTTGATTAAATGGCAGTCTAAATGGTGGTTTGCCCACGGTTCGAACGGCCGGCCCAATATGTTTAGGTTCCTCTTGCGCAACTCCGGTTCTGATTCCGGCACCGGCAAGTTTGGCAATTGTTGCTACCGCGGCTTTTATCGCTTCGGTTGCCATCAGCCAGTTGTTCGTGCCGCAGTTGACATAATAGAGCGGACCAATGGTATCACCGATGGTGTGATACTCAGGGGTAAAGTCATTCTCAATTCCGCATAAGGCAACATAACCATATTTCCAGAATGAGGCATGGTCTGAGTACCCTGCCTGACCCGGATTTACCAGCCGGCGCCGGGTCTTCAATCCGGTATAGGCTCGGGCATTGGCAATAAATGAGTCCACCAGCCAGGCACAGTTGGGGCTACTGTTTCTGCCGATGACATTCAACGTATCCCGGTTCTGCCGGCCATAGGAGATCATATCAAAGTTTAACACCGCGATAATGGAGTCACCACGGCGCCGTGCCCGGTTCGCAAAGCTGTCTGAACCCCACAATCCCTGCTCCTCACCGGTAAAGCCGATAAAGTATACTGAATAGTCAAAATCAATCTCCTGAAACGCCCGCGCCGCCTCAATCACCGCGGCGGTGCCACTCGCATTGTCATCCGAGCCGGGACAGCGGTCCGGCGCGAAGTCTGAGGTGTTGTCAATATGGCCACAGATGACATAGATCAGGTTCGGGTTGACCCTCCCCCCTTTTACTCCGATGAGATTGGGTACATAGCCGGGAAGGTAATCCTCCAGCACGATCGAGTCACAGCCGTAAGAAAGCAGTTTATCCCGCATCCATTCCACCGCGGCACGGCAGGACTCAGTAGTTGAAAAACGGGTATAGAAATCCTGCAGGCGCCGGATATGGGCAAGGACCGAGTCCGCATTAACCCGGCTAACCAGTTCGATAACCAGACTTTCTGAGACCGCGGGTGCGGGTGGTGGAGAGAGTTCAGGATAAATCTGCCGAGGTGTCAGGGAGATATGCACCAGTTCCACCGGCAACCGGTTAAGTTCCAGCAGGCTGGACCCATCGGTTGCCAAAAGGACCCCGTTTTTATCTTCTGATAGCACGGTGCCAAAACGGTGTAAAGGTCGGCTGTCAAAACCATGGGGAAAATAGACATAAAAAAGCATTTTGCCTTCCGGGATTTCAAGCACCTGTAAAGAGACTCCAAGCCGGTTTAGCCGGGCAAAATCCGCGCTATCAGCCCGAATCAGATAGAACTCCTCCAGTTCAGCAACCACCTGAAAACTTTTCCGGTCGATATGGTGCCTAACATCATCACTTGACAGTTTAACTTTAACCAGCAGGTCATCTGCCTTAATGGAGAGGGCGGAGAATAAAAGCAAAAACAGTCCAAACCTCATCTTTTTCACCTTTGCTCCTTTTATTTAACAGATTAGCAATAGTTGTGGTGATGTCAAGTTTCCGGAAGCCTGAAAAAGAGTTTCAAACCCTTACCGGCTGATGGTTAATGGTGCGGTTGTCAAGCCGTCCGGGGTTGCAATCCTGACCAAATAAACACCCGCGGTTAGGGAGTGCGTGTCAAGATTCAGGGCGTGGTCACCGGCAGGCTGTATTCCAACAACGGGTGTGAGAACCAGTCTACCCGACGGGTCATAGATGGCGATGCGCACTTTGCCCGCTCGACTGCAGGAGTAGTTGAGTTTGATTTTGGTTCTGCCCGGGTTGGGGGTAATTGTGAGTGGAATCGGGTAAGAACGGGTTAATTCACTCTCTTCAACCCCGGTCCAAACGGTGCGGTCAAAATAGGCGGCGCCATAAACCGGGTTGGCGGAAAGGTAGACACAGCCATAAACATTATCACCTAAATACTCAATTGCCGGTCGAGCATCATTTCTGGGCTGGTAATCGCCAAATTCCACCGGCGTTGACCAGGGACCACGATAGTTGCGCCAGGTATAACGGGGACGCCGACCGCCACCGGTTCCATAGAAATAGACCACACCCTGACCACCACGGGCTCGACAGGCAACATCAGGGGCGCAGATGGTATAGGTGGTATCTTCGCCGCCAGGGATTCCCAGATACCAGCTGCGTCCGCCGTTAAATGAGGTCTGGGAAAGGCAATAATAGGGTGCGTTATAACCGCTTCGTTCGTAAACGGCTATTACCGTATCGTGATAGGCGCCAACCGAGGTAAACCGGGCAAGCGGTCCAACCCAGCTGCGGATAAGCCGGTCTCGGGCGCCGTTATAGGTAAACCCGTCCACCTCAAGACTGTCAGTTGTGGTGATATAGGAGACAAAGGCGTAATTAGTATCATAGCCCTCATTGGTGCAGGCATCAAGCCCGCGCTTGGCATCTGTTACCCCGGTTGGTATCTGAAACCAGCGATAACCGGCGGTATCGCTGTAAAAGTATTTAAGTGTGCAGGAGCTGGTGATAAAAAACAGGTTGAGATATCTGCCAAGAAAATCCTGGTCACTTACTAACACGATTTCTTTGATTGAATCACCGACCGCCTGGGGTGTAAGTCGGACAAACTCGGAGTCGTTAGGAAACCTCACGCGCCTGCCGTCAGAAATTCGCGCCCGGTAAATATCAATGCCGGTATTGGCTGCACCGTAGGTATGGGCGAAAAAAAAGTAATTTCCCAGGACGGTGCCGCTGACCGCATTCATCTTGTACACACCAGATTTAAGAAGGGAACGATCGATCCACCAGTTTTCACCGCCGTCAGAGGAGAAAGCCGATTTCAGACGAGTGGCATCTCCATCTTGAAACAACAGGGCAAGAAAGAGGTTGCCATTCTGACGGCAGACATCAAAAGATATGGCATAGATGGAGTCGATATCCTCGCCGATGCGGACATCATTTTCCCACAGTTTCTGGGAAGAATTGGGCGTCTGACCGCTATCAAGCGGTTTTAACCAACCCAGTATCACTAAGGACAGGCACAGGGCCAAAAACGGCCTTTTCAAGGTTACCTCCTTTCTGCTTTAACAGTGTCCGTCCTTTCTTGGTGCTACTGCTCGTAACAGCCGATATCGACGCCGTTACCCCGTGGTCTTGACACTTTGTCAAGGTCAATACCGGGCGCGGCGCGGGCATCGCCGGCATCGATCGCCGGGCTGGCAGGATTCAGATGATAGTTGCCTTCATTGCCCCAGCCAACCGCAATAAATTGCGGGTTACCGTAGATATTGCCGGTGCCGATCTGCTCAACTTCCCCTGCGGTATAGGTGGTGTTACCCTGAATCAAAAGCCGGTTATCCTTTGGGGCATAGAAAAGGTTATGGGTGATTTCGTAACTGACCGCCTCAGCAAGCCAGATTACCGGTGCGTTATTTCCCCGGCTGGAAAAGATGGTGTTGACTATCTTCAGGTTAACCGGGATTGTCGGGCTGTCATACTGGACATGCATCAGGTAATTTTCGCCGACCGAATCGTCAACCGTGCAGTTGATAAGTTCAAAATGGGCATTGGGGTTCTCGGTACTGATGACCAGCGGTGACCACGGCGTGGTAGTGGCATTACCATCACCGCGGCCGTAGATTAAGGTATTCTCCACTCGCGATGAGTCGCCCCAGAGTTTTACCCCATCGCAGGAGTTATTGGCTATTAAGCACTCATGGATATAGGTGCGCTGTGCCTTAGAATCAAGTCCATCACCATAATTATGAGTGGCGGTGGTGTTGCGAATCTCGATCGGGCCGGCTGAGGTCTCAATGCCAAATCCATCTGGCCGGTCATAGGGCCGATTCGAGCCATCACCACCCTGATAATAATGGCCACTGTAGGAGAGATTACAGTTATCAATCAGGATGTTACGCCAGCCACCCTGCTCACCGGCAGGACCGCCGATCGCGCCGAATCCACAATAGGTTATCTGGCAGTTGACAATCTGGAGGTGGTTGGCATCACCGATATCAATCCCAAACTCATCAAGATGATGGATGTTTAGGTCTTTTAGTATCACATACTCAACCGGTCCACCGGTACCAGAAATTGCCTCACGGAAATGCGCCTTATTCGCACTCGTAATCTCCAGGTTTTCAATTCTTAGATAACGACAGTTAGAGATGTCAAAAGCGGAAAGCAGGTTTTTCTCACCGGCAATAACCGGTCTCTGGTTAGGGTCCCGGGCAAGGACAACCAATGTATCTCCTGGTGATAGACGGGTAACCGCATTGGCGATAGTTCTAAATGGTTTCTCAAAACTGCCCGGGTTCTGGTCATTGCCATTGGGCGAGACATAAAATTGTCCGGTGTGGTTACCGCCGATAATTGTTATCCAGTTATTCTCCTCGCCAGAAGGGGGAGATATACAGTCATTATAGTCGCTCAACAGGTAGTCATAAACGGTTGAGGGTGGTTTGTGACAGAGGGCAAAAAAAATAAAAGAGATAGTAATAAGGCTAAAAAGTCTTTTCATAAAACTCCTTTCCTTACTTACTGTCAAATTATACTTACCGACTACCTCCTGTCAACTAGGAGTTGTTAAGCCAAATCCAATTTGGGCAGAAGGTTTTTCATTCGGGCAAGAAAAAGGTAGATTTTTACCAACTAACTTAATATCAATATCTTAAACATCAGGAACTCGTAAAGTTTAGTCTTTTTGGTTCGTAGATGGTTTTAATTTCCGGTGGTTTTCGTTTTTAGGGGGTATAATTCGCTAACACACCATAAATCAAGAACCTAAAAAACAGGGATTTTTTGGGCATCTCCGTTTTTCGGGTGTTGGTATGATAAGTATTTATTTTTCAATGTTTTAACTAATTAAAAAAATTTGCTTGACAGCGGTCTTTTATACCAATACCATTTATTGTGCCGGCATTAACAGGCTGTAGGGGTGTGCAGATTAAAATTCAGCAGTCGAGAGAAAAAGAAACCATCGTACCTCCTAATGGCGTCCGAGAAAAATCGGGCGCCGTTATTTTTAGTATTGCGGTTCCTTAAAAGTAGTCCAGTAACCTTCTATAACTCAGCGGGGTACTAATATCTTTCTAACAAGTTTAGATGCTGATGTCTCAAGTTTTACGAAGTAAATGCCCGTCTGAAGAGGTGAACCGAGATGGGTATTGTTCAGTTCGACCTGGTGATAACCCGGCTCTTCAACCCCGGATCTAATACTTTTGACCAATTTGCCTGCTATATCATAAACACCCAACGAGATGTTTGCTTTGGTAGGCAGGTAATATCGGATCGTTGCAGACTTGACAAGGAGATTGGGTTCTACTTCTAATCCGACATATCGGTTTTTGATTTCTGGTTTTTCGGCTACTCCCACATCCGAACACTTCATAGTCGCATAGTCACGAAAAGTGCCATACCCGGTGCTCCATCCTGTGACATAGGCATTGCCGAAGTTATCGACCGCAATTGCCGATGCCCAATCATCGCCATAGCCAGGGTTGTTGTTGTATCTTATTACCCATTCTTGCCCACCGGCAGGATTATACTTCACGGTCGCATAATCATAATTAGAGATTCCCTCGCTTCCCCCGGTAACATAAACATTGCCAGCACTATCAACTGCGATTGACGTTGCGATATCCTCATCCCCATTATCATATCTTGCCTCCCAAATCAAATCACCAGCAGAGTTATATTTTAGCGTTGTATAGTCCCAACTGGAATTACCCGAGCCCATGGTTCTCCCGGTAACATAAACATTACCCTCACCATCCAGCGCCATTGCGTACGCTTCATTCAGAGCACTAACCGGACCATCATATCTTCTCAGCCAGAGTTGTTCGCCTATCGGACTGTATTTGATCGTTGTATAAGAGGAATAGTTAGGTTGAGATGAGTAATAACTGTACCCGGTAACATAGACATTGCCTTCTTGATCTAGCACAATTGCTCTCGCCACATCATCGTCCTCAGCCGGACCATTATATATTCTAACCCACAACGCTGTGCCATGCGGGTCATACTTTATCGTTAAAAAATTGGGACCATAGATATTTCTGCTGTACCCGGCAACATAGACATTGCCCGCTTCGTCTACCGTAATGGCAAACGGCCTATCCTCCCAGTTAGGGTCATCATCAAATATTGCATGCCATTGTTCTACCCCAGAGGAGTTATACTTGACCGTAAGACAGGAAAGAAAGGTGGGGTCAGAACTCCAACCGGTGATATAGACATTTCCCTGGTCATCTACCGCGATGGCAAATGCCTCATCAGAGTTATGGACTGAGCCATCGTGTCTTGCAACCCAAACCTGCTCACCATTGGAGTTGTACTTGATGGTAACACAGTCTTCAGCCTGACCGGTCATACGACTGGTTCCGGTAACATAGACATTTCCAGAACCGTCGAGAGCAAGTGCAAACGCCTTGTCTCTATTTTGGGGATCTAAACTGTCGTTTTCATATCTCGCTACCCAAACTGCGTTACCGGAAGAATTATACTTGATTGTAAAGTAGTCCTCACCTCGGCTTGAATCCCGGACACTGCCCGTGACATAAACATTACCCGACCTGTCTACCGCGATTGCCTGGGCATAATCATCACCCTGAAAGTCGTCATATCTTGCAACCCATTGTTGAGCCTGTGTCTTTATCGCGAGGATAGCGATAAATGTTATCAGCCATTTTCCAACAATCCTCTGCACTTTACCTCCTTTTTGCCCGCGATGGCGGGTATGTTTAGCGATCAATATTTTAATCCCCCCCCCTCCGACTATGGGGATGATAATTTTGGGAATTAAAAATCGTATTAATCTTACTAAATTATAACAAGTTATAATAATCTGTCAAGATAAATTAAATAAATAGATGAGATCTCCCAACTTTAAACCCAACGAGCCCGATACCTGCTGACATTATTCGGTTTGTTTTGACAAAGGGGTGGTTGTTTTTACTTGACAGAAATCATAATTAATTGGATAATAAAGGCGACCAGTGTCCGCAAGGTTATGGTAACAAGATAAGGAGGAACCATGAACCGTCTTCTGTGTGTGTTGTTGGCGTTCGGAACCAGCGTTTCTTTTGTGCAGGCGGTTGATACCGTCTGAGTTCGAACCTACAACCACCTTGGCGAGGACCGACCCTATGATATGAAAGTGGACGAAGCCGGCAATGTCTATCTGGCCGGGTTCCGAATCGGTCAGGGGACCGGCTGGGATTTTCTCTGTATCAAATACCGTCCGAACGGCGATACCGCCTGGGTGAGAAGGAACTACTGGGCTGGGATTGGTGCCGATGCGTATCGTCTCGCGCTTGATCGGACCGGCGTGGTGGTGTGTGGATACCGGTACGACGCAAGTTACAACATCGACATCGCAGTCATCAAGTACAGCCCGGATGGCGATTCGCTCTGGGCCGATGTCTTTGATGGCGGCTGGCAGAACAGCGACGCGGGTTTGCGGGTTGCAAGCGGTCCGAACGGAAGTTCGTACGTCGCCGGAGTGGTCAATCACGAAGGCAACAACAACTACATGGTGGTTGCTAAGTATCTGGCTGACGGAACTCGGGAATGGGTGGTCAGATACGGCGACACGCTCGACTACCGTAACGACTGGCCCTATGGCATTGTGACTGATGAGCAGGGCAACTGTTATGTCTGTGCGCACAGTGTAAGCAGTCGGGATGGTAACAGCATTCTGACGGTCAAGTATGCGCCGGACGGCAGCGAGGTCTGGCACACCCTCTACACACCAGAACAGGATGGGACGGACGTCTGCGGAATCGCGCTGTCAGGAACGAGTTACGTCTATGTTGTTGGAGCAGGACAGTACCCTGGTCGGTTCTGGGACTGCGTGACCATCAAATATGACCAGACATTGGGAATCGCGGAGACGCCGGGCGCGGGCCACCCGAAGCTGAACACCGTCCCGACCGTCATCCGCGGCGTGCTCAACCTGCAGGTAGACAGCAGACCGCATTCAGCATACAGGGCGGAGTTGATTGACATTTCCGGTCGGAGGGTGATGGAGTTGCAACCCGGTGCAAATGATGTTTCGCGCCTTGCGCCCGGGGTCTATTTTGTGCGGTCAGCAGACACTGGCAAGCAATCGGTGTTACGCAGGGTCGTTATCACAAGATAAGGGAGACGCGCGGTTCTGTATTAACTCAGTACCCACCTTAACCGGTAGGCGCTCATGTATTGATCAGGGAATGGTTTGATAGGAAAGTTCCATACTCAAACATCCGCGGGATTCTTCCTCCTGCTATAATATTTTCCGGCGGCAAATTCTGACCTTATAGATTTTACCTACCAAGGTAACTTTTTACCGGTTCGCCAATTTCAGCGAGGTCGGCAGAAAAGAATTGGCGAACCGAGGCTCTTAATCCGCCGATGGTTATGGTCTTAACGGTATTTCTACTATTTTGCCAATTTTAGAAATCTGGTGCCACTTAAAATGCAATTTTAATTATGTTTGTTCTCCATAATAAAACAAATACTATAATAGCAACCATAAATGGAGCAAAGTAATATATTCCTATCATCCACCGAGAGGTAGGAGGAGTTACCGTATCAGTAATTACTTGAGTCATACCAAATAAACCCTGCTTTTGGAAGAATTTATTGTCATCAAACTTCAATGCCGCTTTCACCGAGCCGATTAGTAATCTATGATAATAAAAGAAGTCCAGAACAAAGACTATCAACCAGATAAACCATGGCGCCCAGAACACAACAATTGCCGCACCATCACGCAATTTGGCAATTTGGATAATAGCAACGGCTGCACCTACCAGTGTCGCCAATGCGGTGATTGTAACGGTGCGGAGTCTAACTAAGAGATCATTAAAATGCATCTGTGTTTGGATAATTGTGCGCCACTCGTTCTGATATATTTCAATAATTTTTGCTTCATAATCACTAAACGAGGGCAACGGAGTTGGAATCTGCCTTTGTATTGCTATTTTTCTTTTTCTTAATAATTTGCTTAAAAAATACTTTAACTTTACTATGCACCGCACTTTCACCTTAATCGCCCGAAGAACGGAATTCAAGGTCATAGGTCGTCAAAAACTGAAGTTCCTCTTCGTTAAGGTCGTAGTGCGGTGCAAGCAAGCGGTCAATTTCATTGATAAGGGGCATTGATAATCGGGCATGTATTTCCTGCATATCGACAATTTTTCCACCCGCCTTTATCCGCTTGCGTATGGCTTTTTCTTTATAATCTGCCATAAGCCGGGC